>NZ_JBHTJQ010000007.1:0-166395 GCF_042676105.1 Winogradskyella aquimaris
GGGGCTCACCTCTTACCATTCCGAACAGAGAAGTTAAGCCCGTTTGCGCCGATGGTACTGCATCTGTGGAAGAGTAGGTCGCCGCCTTTTTTGAAAACCCTTACCTAAACAGGTAGGGGTTTTTTGCTTTTAGGGGTATAGGAATTATGAAATATCGATTGAATAAAAAAAGTCAGCAAATTATTGCTGACTTTTTTATTATCGATAATGTTAGAAATTCTAATCTCTTAAAACTCCTCTAGAAATTACAATTTTTTGTATTTCAGAAGTACCTTCATAAATCTGAGTGATTTTTGCATCACGCATTAAACGCTCTACATGGTATTCTTTTACAAAACCATTTCCGCCGTGTATTTGAACCGCTTCTACAGTTTGTTCCATTGCGACTTTACTAGCATAAAGTTTGGCCATGGCACTTGACATGTCGTAATTGTTACCTTGATCTTTATCCCAAGCTGCTTTCATTACTAACATTCGTGCTGCTTCTATTTCAGTATGCATATCTGCTAACTTGAAAGCTATAGCTTGGTGATTTGAAATCTCTGTACCAAAAGCTTTACGTTCTTTACTGTACTTTAAAGCTAATTCATAAGCTCCAGCAGCAATACCTAAAGCTTGAGCAGCAATACCAATTCGTCCACCAGAAAGTGTTTTCATCGCGAATTTAAAGCCAAACCCATCTTCACCAATTCTATTTTCTTTAGGTACTTTAACATCGTTAAATTGCAGTGTATGTGTATCACTTCCCCTAATACCTAATTTATCTTCTTTAGGGCCAATATCAAAACCAGGTGTTCCTTTTTCAACAATAAAAGCATTAATACCTTTATGACCTTTTTCTCTATCTGTCTGAGCAATTACTAAATAGACATCACTGCGACCTCCATTAGTAATCCAATTTTTTGTACCATTAATGATATAATGGTCACCCATATCAATTGCCGTAGTTTTTTGAGACGTAGCATCACTGCCAGCTTCAGGCTCACTTAAACAAAACGCACCTATTTGTTCACCGGTTGCAAGTTTGGTAAGATATTTTTGTTTTTGTTCCTCTGAGCCATAAGCTTCAAGACCATAACAAACCAATGAGTTATTTACCGAAACCATTACCGATGCAGAGGCATCTACCTTGGATAATTCCTCCATAATTAAAACATAAGAAATGGTATCCATACCACTTCCTCCATATTTTGGATCTACCATTATTCCCATAAATCCCAATTCACCCATTTTACGAACTAAATCGTTCGGAAATGTTTGAGTATTATCACGTTCTATAACGCCAGGAAGTAACTCGGTTTGAGCAAAATCTCTTGCTGCATCTCGAATCATTAAATGTTCTTCGGTTAAGCTATAATCCATAAATTAAATTGATTGTTGATTTCTTAAAAATTTCACGCAAAGATAACGCTTTCTTGCTGTATTTTCAATAAGTAATATTATTTTTACTAATATGATAAAATCTCGTTATAAAGTAATAGCGGTTATGTCTGGCACGTCCTTAGACGGAATAGATGTTATCTACACAACTTTTGATTATAAGGGATTTTGGAGTTTTGAAATTTGTAATTCTGAAACACTTAAGTACTCATCTTATTGGAAGGAGACCTTAAGTCAACTTGTCGATAAATCGATAGACGATTTGAAGGAAATTGATTTTAAATATTCTGAATATTTAGCGAATAAAGTGTTGAGCTTTATGAAAAAATACCAAATAAAAGACTTGGATTTTGTGTCATCTCACGGTCATACGGCTCTTCATCAACCAGATAGAGGACTAACATACCAAATTGGAAATGAGCAATCTTTTGCCAATATTTTAGATTGTAAAGTCATATGTGATTTTAGGGTACAAGATGTTGATTATGGTGGGCAAGGCGCCCCATTGGTCCCGATTGGCGATAGATTACTTTTTCATGATTACGATTATTGTTTAAATTTTGGTGGATTTGCAAATGTGTCCTTTGAAGATATTAATGAGCGTATAGCTTTTGATATTTGTCCAGTAAACATTGTACTTAATCATTATGTTTCAAAACTTAATTTAGAATATGACAATAAAGGTCAAATAGCTTCAAGAGGGAAGTTGCACAATGATTTATTGAATAAACTGAATCAATTGGAGTTTTATGAAAAGCCAGCACCAAAATCATTAGGATTAGAATGGGTAAGAACTCATGTTATCCCATTAATAGATTTGTTTAAACTTGAAACGGAAGATATTTTAAGAACTTTTACGGAACATATTGCCATTCAAATAAGTAAAGTTTTAAAGGTTAAAGATTCAAAAACATTAGTCACTGGAGGTGGCGCTTATAATGATTTTTTAATTGAAAGGCTTAGGTCAAAATCGGCCTCAACAATTATAATTCCGAGTAAGGAGATCATTGAGTTTAAGGAGGCTTTGGTATTTGGTTTATTAGGAGTTTTGAAAGATAGAAAGGAAATCAATTCCTTGAGGAGTGTTACTGGTGCGAGGAGAGATCATTCCTCTGGAAAAATTTTGTTTCCTAAATCTCAAAATTAATAATTAATTCACTTTTCAGGCATTAGAGTTTTTTATATTTGTTGCTACTAACTAATTTTATTAAGTTGATAAAGGAATTACTTCACAAGTACGAAAATAAAACACCAGAAATAGTATTTCATTGGAAGGATCCTGAAACAGATGCAGAAGGATGGACGGTAATCAATTCTTTAAGAGGTGGTGCCGCAGGTGGTGGTACTAGAATGCGAAAAGGTTTAGACAGGAATGAAGTGCTGTCATTGGCAAAAACCATGGAAGTGAAATTTACAGTTTCTGGACCTGCAATAGGAGGTGCTAAATCTGGAATAAATTTTGATCCCCATGACCCAAGAAAAAAAGGGGTTTTAGAACGTTGGTATGCTGCAGTATCACCATTACTTAAGAGTTACTATGGCACTGGTGGTGATTTAAACGTTGATGAGATTCACGAGGTAATACCAATTACTGAAGAGAGTGGAGTATGGCACCCGCAAGAAGGTGTTTTCGAAGGTCATTTTAAACCAACACAGGCAGATAAAATCAATAGAATTGGGCAATTACGACAAGGAGTTATCAAAGTTATTGAAAACCAAAAATACTCCCCTGATGTATCAAGAAAGTATACCGTAGCTGATATGATAACAGGTTATGGTGTCGCTGTGGCTGCAAAACATTTCTATGCGTTAAATGGTGGTACAATAAAAGGAAAGCGAGTTGTTGTACAAGGTTTTGGTAATGTTGGAGCTGCTGCTGCTTTTTATTTTTCCCAAATGGGTGCTAAAGTTGTGGGAATTATTGACATTGTTGGCGGATTAATAAATTCCAAAGGCTTTACTTTTAAGGAGATTTCAGATTTGTATTTAAATAAAAGTGGTAATACACTTGTGGCCGAAAACCTTATACCATTTGACGAGATTAATCAAAAAATATGGTCTTTAGAAACTGAAGTGTTTGCACCATGTGCGGCCTCTAGATTAATTACAAAGGAACAAATCAATCAGATGATTGATACAGGCTTAGAAGTAATTAGTTGTGGAGCCAATGTTCCTTTTGCTGATAAAGAAATTTTCTTTGGGCCAATTATGGAGTATACTGATCAAAAAGTGAGCTTAATACCAGATTTTATTTCAAATTGTGGTATGGCAAGAGTATTTGCGTATTTTATGGAACGTAAGGTACAAATGACTGACGAAGCAATATTTAATGACACATCGAAAGTCATTAAAAAGGCCTTAAGAGAAGTAAAAAAGAATAATCCGAAGAAGGTTGGCATTAGTGAAACAGCGTTTGAGATTGCACTCAGACAATTAATATAAAATATCCCTTAATATATGGAAACCGTAATAATTCTCGTATTTGTTTTTGGTTATTTAGCCATTACACTAGAACATAATATTAAAATTGATAAGTTAATTCCAGCTCTTGTAATGATGGCCATTAGCTGGGCATTAATTTCATTAGGTATAGATGATTTTTCGCAGTGGTTTGATTCTGCAAAACATAACTTAATGGAAAACTTTGGTCTACTTAACCATGAGGAAAAAATGCACCTTATGGAAGAAACCCTACTTCATCATTTAGGCAAAACGGCTGAGATTTTAGTATTTCTTCTTGGAGCGATGACTATAGTAGAAATCATTGATTATTTTGATGGTTTTTCAACTATTAAGTCTGCTGTAAATTTTAACAGCAGAAAGAAATTACTTTGGATGTTTTCTATTTTGGCATTTGTATTATCCGCTATAATAGATAACCTTACGGCTACTATCGTATTGATATCAATACTTCAAAAAATTGTTAAGGATAGGGATGTAAGAATTTGGTTTGCAGGTTTGATTATTATTGCTGCCAATGCAGGTGGTGCATGGTCTCCGATAGGTGATGTGACCACAACCATGTTATGGATTGGTGATAAGGTATCAACAGGAAAACTATTCTCCTATCTTTTTATACCATCTGTTATATGTATGGCAGTACCGACTTTTATCGCTTCAATGCTACCAATATTTAAAGGGACAGTAGCGTTGCAGGATGAAGATAATAAGCCTAAGAGTAAATTCAGTTCTACGATGCTCTTTTTAGGTTTAGGTGCTATAATTTTTGTTCCTGTTTTTAAGGTCATAACCCATTTACCACCTTATGTTGGTATGATGTTATCTTTAGGTGTAGTGGCTATTTTTGCAGAAGTCTACAGTAATTCGAAATTCGCAATTTCAGCGTCGGGCTTGGGTGAGCATGAAGAGCATGCAAGTCATAGTCCTGTGCATTATTCTTTGTCTAAGATTGAATTACCAAGTATTCTATTCTTCTTAGGAATATTAATGGCGGTTGCTGCTTTAGAGTCCTTAGGTATTCTTTTTGGATTCGCTGATACTTTACAACAAAACATGCCTATGATGGGTACTGAATTACATGGTGAAGGTGTTTCTGATCTCGTGGTATTATTACTAGGGGTTGGGTCTGCGGTCATTGATAATGTCCCATTAGTAGCAGCCAGTTTAGGAATGTTCTCAGAGCCTATGGATAATGAATTATGGCACTTTATTGCATATTCAGCAGGTACTGGAGGTAGTATGTTAATAATAGGATCGGCAGCAGGCGTTGTAGCTATGGGTATGGAAAAAATCGACTTTTTCTGGTACTTGAAGAAAATATCCTGGCTAGCTCTTATTGGCTTTATTGCAGGGGCGGCAGCCTTTATGGTCACAAGAGCTATTTTCTAATATACTTAAGTTAAAAACTTAGCGTTATAACTTACAGAAACATTTAAACTAAATCTTTTCATATGATATTACTAAGTAATATTCAAGAAGGTACAGAAGTATTGACTGATAGTGAACAAGTTGAGAAAACCCTATCCATTATTGAGTTAATCACTAGTGGCGGAACTTCAGGAATGGTCATTATTCTGATATTATTTTTACTATTGATTGTAGCAACATATATTTATTTTGAGAGAATTTTTGCTATAAAAGCAGCGTCTAAAGTTGATTCTAACTTTATGAATCAGATCAAAGACCACGTGAGTAATGGTAAGATAGATTCCGCACAAATGCTATGTGCCCAGCAAAATTCGCCAGTATCTAGACTTATTGCAAAAGGTATTACAAGAATAGGTAAACCGCTTGAGGATATTAACACGGCCATTGAAAATGCAGGAAGACTAGAAATCTATAGTTTAGAAAAAAATGTAAGTGTTTTAGCTACTATTTCTGGTGTAGCACCAATGATTGGTTTCTTAGGAACGGTGGTTGGTATGATTCTTTCCATTTTTGAGTTAGCCAATGCAGGCGGAACGATTCAAATGGATGTATTGGCCAGTGGTCTTTATACAGCAATGACAACAACCGTAGGCGGACTTATAGTTGGTATTATTGCCTATGTAGCCTATAACCACATTGTAGTAAAGACCAATAAGGTGGTTTATCAAATGGAAGCTAATTCCGTAGAGTTTTTAGATCACTTAAACGAACCTATCTAATATGAATATTAGAGGACGAAATAAGGTAACACCGGAATTCAATATGGCATCAATGACCGATATTGTGTTCTTGTTATTGATCTTTTTTATGATTGCTTCAACATTGGTTACCACTAACGCTATTGATATTATTTTACCAAAAGCTAGTGGTAAAACCGAAAATAAAAAATCAACTGCAGTAAGTATCAAGCAAGATTTAACCTATTATATTGACCAAAAACGAGTTGGTGAAAGTGTTTTAGAAAACGAATTGGTAAAGATTCTTTCTTCTCAAGAGCAACCAACTATAGTTTTACGCGCTGAAAAATCTGTTCCAGTAGAGAATGTCGTTAAGGTAATGGACATAGCTAATAGAAATAAGTTTAAAGTAATTTTGGCTGTTCAACCTAATTAAAGCGGCACTGTTTTTGAAACTGAATTGTTGAAAAAGTTGAATTGAAGTGAAATATTTTGAGACCATACATCAACGTAATGCTGCAAGACTGACATTACTTATTGCACTCTTGTTATTTTTGTTATTATTTTTTGTTGGTCCGCACTATTTGGATCCGCCAGAAGAATATGGGGTTGCTGTTAATTTTGGAACTACAGATTTTGGTAGTGGTAGCAAACCATTGGCACAGCCAAGAGAAGCTGTTGAAGAAACGATTGTTAAAGAGTCTCAACCAGAACCCTCAGTATCTGAGCCAACAACATCTACCCAAAAGACCGAAGATGTTTTAACACAAGAAAACGCTGAAGCGTTGGCTATAAAAAAACAAAAAGAAGCAGAGGCTAAAGCAAAAATTGAGGCTGAGCGTATAGCACGCGAGAAACGTGAGGCTGAAGCAAAAAAACGTCAAGAAGAGGAAGCAAAAAAGAAAAGTTTAGATAATCTCATAGGCGGAGTAAAAAACTCTAAAGGTAATGACGATGGTGGAGAAGGAGATGATGATAAATCAGGTAATAAAGGGCAATTAGATGGTGACCCATATGCACCAAGTTATTTTGGAGGTTCGGGACCAGGTAAAGGAGGCGTAGGTTATGGTCTTGGTGGGAGAGGAAAACCATCGCGAGAAATATACAAACAAGATTGTAATGAATATGGATTAGTCGTTGTGAGAATTGAAGTTAACCGCCAAGGTAAAGTGATTAAAGCAACACCTGGTGTAAAAGGAACTCAAAATACGCACCCTTGTTTATTAGAGCCTGCAAAAAAAATAGCATTATCTCACAAATGGCCTGCGGATTCTAATGCGCCTTCTACTCAAATAGGATTTGTAAGTATTAATTTTGATATAGGTCAGTAACCAATGAATTATAATGGTACAGTTCATTGGATGTTTCAACAATTACCAATGTATCAAAACAAGGGTAAATCTGCATTTAAAAAAGATTTATCCAATACACTAAGGCTTTCAGTACACCTTAAACATCCAGAACAAAAATTCAAATCCATTCACGTTGGTGGTACCAATGGTAAAGGATCAACAAGCCATATGCTGGCATCAATACTTCAGGAAGCAGGTTATAAGGTTGGACTTTATACGTCACCTCATTTAAAAGATTTTAGAGAGCGCATAAGGATTAACGGAAAGGTTGTTTCAAAACAATTTGTCATTGGTTTTATAAAACGAAATAAAGCATTTTTAGAGTCTAACAATTTGTCTTTTTTTGAAATGACTGTTGGTATGGCTTTCGATTATTTTTCAAAACATAAGGTTGATATTGCTGTTATAGAAGTTGGGTTGGGTGGTCGCTTAGATTCAACTAATATCATTACACCAGAGCTTTCTATTATTACCAATATTGGTTTTGACCATATGCAGTTTTTAGGTGATACGCTCGAGAAGATTGCTGGTGAAAAAGCAGGTATTATAAAGGAAAACATTCCTGTCGTCATTGGGCAAACTCAAAAAGAAACAGAAGATGTTTTTAAGAATAAAGCAGCGATTACAAATTCGGACATTTATTTTGCTGATAAGCTAGTCAAAGATATCTATAATAGTGACTTAAAAGGAAGCTATCAAACACATAATATTAAGACCGTTATTCAGTCAATTGAAGTATTAAAAAAATTAGGATACAAGATTTTAAATTCAGATTTAAAAAAAGGTTTGCTAAACGTTTATAAAAATACGGGGCTTCAAGGGCGTTGGCAGATTATTCAACAAAACCCTAGGGTTATATGTGATACAGCACATAACAAAGAAGGCTTAGGTTATACCATGGATCAATTGGCGACTGAAAACTATAGCAATTTGCATATCGTTTTTGGTGTGGTCAGTGACAAGGATTTAGCTGGAATCATTCCAATATTGCCTAAAAAGGCAACTTATTATTTTTGTAAACCAAATGTGCAGAGAGGATTTGATGCTAAAGTCTTAAAAGCGGTATTTGTTAAAAACGGATTAATGGGAAATGCTTATGCTAATGTTAAAGACGCTTTTAAACAGGCTAAAAAAGCAGCAGCTAAAGATGATTTAATTTATGTTGGTGGCAGTACATTTGTGGTAGCGGAAATAATTTGATTTTTTTAATAAAAACCTTTTGAGATTTTAAAAACTAATCTATATTTGCAGTCCTAATAATTAGGGCGCGTAGCTCAGTTGGTTCAGAGCACTTGGTTTACACCCAAGGGGTCAGGGGTTCGAATCCCTTCGCGCCCACAAAAGTTCACAGAAATGTGAGCTTTTTTTATATCAATAAGGGTCATTAACTCAGTTGGTTTAGAGTGTTACCTTGACAGGGTAGAAGTCACTGGTTCGAATCCAGTATGACCCACAAAAAAAGTCCAAACGTGAGTTTGGACTTTTTTTGTTCTAGATGTGTTCCAATAGACGTTCTAGTGCCATTCCTCTTGACCCTTTAATTAAAACTGTAGCGTTGTTTAAGTCCAAGTTTTTCAAAACCAATTTTAAATCTTCGAACGTTTTGAATTTTTGAGTCGTTGTTTTTGTGGTGGTCAGATAAAAATTCTCGCCAATTAAGTAAATATTATCCTTAAAATTTTCTTCTGCAAATTGAACAATAGTTTGGTGTTCTTTTTTTGCCACTTCTCCAAGTTCAAACATATCACCTAAAAACAAAAATTTCTTCGGAGCTGTTAATTGCTTTAGATTTTTAAGTGCTGCTAACATACTAGTGGGGTTAGCATTGTAAGCATCTAAGATAATTTTGACAGAGCCCTTTTCAATTACTTCAGAGCGATTGTTGTTTGATCGATATAATTCAATAGCAGTTTTTATATTTTTGGTATCCACCCTAAAATACTGACCTATAGCTACGGCAACAGCGATATTAACATAATTATAGTCACCTATCAGTTGACTTTTAATAAGCGTGTCATCATACTCTAGTGTTACGAAAGGATTGGCTTCTTTAAAGTGAACCACACATTCATTATCTGAGTCTTCACCAAATGTTATGATGTTCTTATAGTCACCTATTTGTTTAATTTGTTTGGAGTCATCTGTGTTAATAAATGCCTTTTTTTGATGTGATTTAATAAAATCATATAATTCCGATTTCCCTTTTATTACACCTTCTACACCACCAAACCCTTCAAGATGGGCTTTACCAAAATTGGTAATGAGGCCATAATCAGGTTGTGCAATAAGGCTCAAAAACTCAATCTCTTTTTGATGATTGGCGCCCATCTCTACAATACCAAAATCCAAGGATTTTGTAAACGATAATAATGTCAATGGTACTCCAATGTGGTTGTTAAGATTACCGTTGGTCGCTTTAACATTGTAGGTTGTTGATAAGACTGCATTGATCAATTCTTTGGTGGTTGTTTTACCATTACTACCAGTAAGTGCTATGATTGGTACGCCGATTTTATTTCTATGATGGGTCGCCAAGTTTTGTAGTGTTGTTAATACATCAGCGACCAAAATACATTGTGAATTTATGACGGCATCCTTATCATCTACGACACAGTATTTTGCACCTTTTTCAAAGGCTTGTTCAACAAATTGATTTCCGTCAAATTGCTCTCCTTTTAAAGCAAAGTATATGTCGTCTTTTTTGATTTTTCGGGTATCTGTAGAAACCGAAGCACAAGCTTCGAATTTCTCATAAATCGATTCTATTTCCATAGGACTAAAAATAAAAAAGTCCTGATAAAATTATCAGGACTTTTTTAATATTATTTTACTAATAATTAGTTACGTTTCTTTTGTGACTTTACAGATTTAGAGCCTACTCTAGATACCGCACATCTGAAGCCAATATAGTCAGTTGCCATATCTTGTGGGAAGTAACGACGTTGAGCAGGATCTATCCAATATGCTCTGTCTCTCCATGACCCACCCTTATAAACTCTAACTTCATCATTAATGAGAGAGGTTCTGTTGTTTGATTTATCGTACTCTCTGATAAGTTTACCTTCTGTAGAATCTACTTCAACTTTGTGATCTGGTGAATTATACATTTTTCTTGTTGTATTGACTCTATCATCACCTTCATCAAAACTTTCTCTGTAATAACGTGACGAACGTTTGTCACCATCTCTAAAGTTTCTGTTATCGCTCTTATCGAATTGAGTTCTTAAATAAGTGTCTTCTTCATCAACAGGAACTTTAGCAATTTCGCCAGGAAGGTTTCGAGCAATGATTTTACCATTACTTAGAGTGTCATATACTATTTCGTCAACAGTCACAATTTTTACTGTACCGTCTTCATTCAAGGCATTTTTAGTGTAAACATTACCTCTGTAATAGTTAAAGTCATTAAATTCATCATCAACAATTGGACGATAAACATCAGCTACCCACTCAGCAACATTACCAGCCATATCATAAAGACCGTAATCATTAGGTTGGTAGGACTTAACCTCAGCGGTAATATCAGCACCATCATCAGACCATCCTGCAATTCCACCGTAATCTCCTTTGCCTTGTTTAAAGTTAGCTAACTGATCACCGCGATTAACACGCTTACCTGATCTTGTATATTGTCCATCCCATGGGTATTTTTTACGACCTCTGTAGACATTATAACTTCTTAACTCACTCATACCTAGTGCAGCATATTCCCATTCTGCTTCGGTTGGTAGTCTGTATTTTACAGGAATCAGACCTGATTCTCTGTTTGCGTATACATTTATAGGGTTTCCATCAGCATCTGTTTGCTGTCTTCTTTTTCCACCTTCTAAAACCTCTGAGTTACCTCCGTAAGTTTCGGTAGGTGCGTTAATATACGTGTCAACATCAAAAGTACTTTCAGCACTTAAGTCGGTGTATTGTGCATCTCTTTTAATATAACCAGCTTCTTGTAAAGACATTTCTGCTACACGGTTAGATCTCCAATTGGCATATTCAACAGCTTGTATCCAACTAACACCAACAACAGGATAATTTGCATAACCAGGATGACGAAGGTAATTTTCGGTCATCATCTCGTTATAACCAAGGCGGTTTCTCCATACTAGAGTGTCAGGAAGTGCACCTTTGTAAATTAATGCATAATTTGGATCGTCTGGTGGGTAAACTCTCTTTAGGTAGTCTAGGTAAAACAAATAATTAAGGTTTGTAACCTCAGTCTCATCCATATAAAATGACTGAATATGCTGTTGAGTTGGAGTATTATTCCAATCGTGCATTGGATCATCTTGTACTTTACCCATGGTAAATGTACCACCTTCTATAAATGCAGTACCAGGAGGTGTTTCTTGTTCTTTGAAACTGGTATTGTATTGAAAACCACCGTTTTTATCGTTGATTTTCCAACCAGTTGCACTATCAACATTGCTGGAGTTAGATGAGCGTTTACAACTAACTATGCTAGTTAAAAGCGCAAGGGCAATTAAAAATTTTAGGTTTGAGACATTTTTCATATCCATATATTTAAGTAAGCTCGTTAAATTTTTAGTTCCGCAATATAACAATTAAAGGTAAACCGACAACTTTTTTTTGTCTTAAAATTCAAAAAAATATGCATTTCATCCCTTTTTTTGAACCGAATAACGGATTTTTGGTCGATTTTACGGTGTATTTTGCCCTTTAATAACGGTGACTAAAATAAATTATTGTTGTATTTTTGAAATAAAAATTGCTATACTATAATAAGCCTTAGAATTAGTCGTTATTTTACTGTATTTTAAATAATATCGGTTTGGTGATGATTGATTTGCACCGAACTAAGGTTTTAAAATCAAAAAAATTTAAATGAAAAATTGCTCTGTTTTTGTTTTAACGATGCTGAGTTTGTTCGTTTTTGGACAACAAAAACAATTTAATATAGAATGGGAAGGTGATAAGTTACTGGAAACAGCCTATGGAAAAATTACTGTTCCTGCTTTTGATGAAAAACATTTTAGTTACGATGAAGAAAGTGGGTTGATGTTTTTTGCGCAATGGAACAATAACAGTGGTATTGTAGATGAAACCTCGGTCAGTCTTTCTAACGTATCCTATGAAATCATAAGTGAGTCAAGTTTAAAAGACTTAAACGTTAATCTTATTCCCAAATCCTTAAAATTTAATTTCTATAATACCAATGCACGCAACAAGCGTGGGTATTATTTTGAAATTAGTCCGATTATAAACGATAGGGGTGTTTACAAAAGGATTACCTCCTTTATAGTTAATTATAATATAACGGCTAATAGATCTCAAACTTCTTTAAGGACCACAATATCAAATTCTGTATTGAGTACAGGCGAATGGTATAGGTTTTATATTGAGGAATCGGGTGTTTTTCAACTAACTAAAGGGTTTTTAAACAGTTTGGGAATCAACACGAATTCTGTAGATCCGAGAACTATAAAGATTTATGGTAATGGTGGTAGAATGTTACCATTATTAAATTCAGCAAACTATCCTTATGATGTAGTTGAAAATGCTGTGAAATTTGTTGGTGAAGCAGATGGGAGTTTTGATAATGGAGACTATATTTTATTTTATGGTGAAGGTCCCAAAACATATAATGAAGAAAGTCAAACCAATCTTAATTTATATACCGATAAGACATACTATTATATTAATGTGAGTCCTGGGAATGGTAAAAGGATACAGCAGATGCCAAATATAGATGGAGTTGCAGATATTCAAATTAACACATTTCAAGATTATCAGTTTTATGAAGTAGATGAGTTTAATCTTGCCAAACTAGGTAGAAGATGGTTTGGTGATGAATTTGATATAGAAAATCAACGTGTTTATAATTTCCAATTTCCCAATTTGGTAACAAATGAACCAGTTCGGTTTGATATCGCCGTTGGTTCTGTTTCTGAGACCGATGGCACTACTATGGGCATAACTATTAACGGTAATTTTGTGTCCAACCTAAATTTAGGTGTTATTAGTCCAGGGTCTGTTCTTGCGACAGCAAATGCTTATGGTGACGATATTAATATCTCATCAGATGCCATAACAGTAACACTAGATTATAACAATAACGGTAATCCTTCTGCAAATGCCTATTTAGATTATATCAACATCGAAGCAACCAGAGATTTAATTTATAACGGTGATCAATTAGTATTTAAGAATAGAGAGGTTGTCTCCACACCTGGTATTGTGGAGTATAATCTATCAAATGCTTCGGGTGTTCAAGAAGTATGGGATATAACCGATCGGTTTAATGTAACAAATATTTTAAATCCTGAAGCCTTAAGTGCAATTAACTTCAAAGCGATTTCTGGTGAAGAACGTACTTATTTGGCTTTTTCTTCCTCAAATCTATTACAGCCTAAAAAGGATTCTAGGTCAACATTGTCTAACCAAAACTTAAAAGGAACGATATTTAATAACGATCAAGGTGCATTTCAGGACATAGACTATATTATTTTAACACCTACCCAATTGCTATCTCAAGCACAACGGTTGGCTCAAATAAATAGAAACCAGTACAACCTTAACATTAAAGTTGTTGAGCTTCAAACTATTTATAATGAGTTTAGTACAGGAAGTCAGGATATAGCTGCAATTAGAAACTTTATAAAATATGTATATGATAATGCAAGTTCACCTAACAACAGATTAAAGTATGTGTGTTTGTTTGGGGAAGGTTCTTATGATTATAAAGACAGAGTTAATAATAATACTAATCTAGTGCCTTCATGGTATTCAACAGATAGCTTTAGCTTAACTAACTCCTTTGTATCAGATGACTTTTTTGCAATGTTAGATGATAATGAAGGTGGTATGGGTAGTGCAGACAGGATGGATGTGGCAGTAGGTAGAATATTAGCAAGAGATTTACAGCAAGCTAGAGAACTGGTAGATAAAATCGAAGCTTACTATAACGAAGCTGCTTATGGGAGCTGGAGAAACAACGTTTTGTTGGTGTCCGATGATGTTGATGTTGGCTGGGAAAGAACATTACAGGAAACCACAGATGGTCTAGGAACGAATATTGAGACGGATAAGCCTTTTTTTAATGTTGTAAAAATTCACGCAGATGCCTACGAGCAAGAATCATCTGCAGCAGGAAATCGATACCCACAAGTTAATGAAGCTTTCAAAGATGCCATTGAGGTTGGAGCCATTGTAGTAAACTACTTTGGTCATGGGGGTGAAGACGGATTAGCCAAAGAACGAATTTTTGATAAGTTTGATGCGCAAGAAATAAATAATGTTTGTAAATACAATCTGTTTATTACGGTTACTTGTGAGTATACCAAATTTGATGATCCCGGCAGAGAAACTGCTGGTGAGTTTACCTACTGGAATAAAACAGGTGGTGCTATTGGTTTAATGACCACTACGAGACAAATCTTTGTAACTGTTGGTGAAAGTTTTAACGAGGTCTTGGATGATTACTTATTTGCCTATGGTTCCAATGATTATCCATCCATTGGAGAAGTACTAAGACTAACTAAAACAGACAATAATATAGCCGGTATTACCCAAAAAAGATTAGTGTTTTTAATTGGTGATCCTGCTATGAAATTGGCATTTCCTAAACCAGATATAAAGTTAACTAAGGTGAATGATGTGGAAATAACACAGCCGATAGATACATTAAAAGCTCTTAGTTATACAAAATTGGCTGGTGAGGTTACTGATACTAATGGTAATCTATTATCTAATTATAATGGGACATTAACAGCAACGGTTTTTGATAAAAGAATAGAACGTCAAACCCTAGCAAATGATGGTACTACTGATAATAATGGTACTATTTTTTTAAATTTTACCACACTAGGGGAAATCATTTTTAAAGGACAGGCAACTATTGAAAACGGTCAATTTGAGTTTGATTTTATTGTACCGAGAGACATTGGTATTCCAGTTGGAAATGGAAAAGTAAGTTTTTATGCTCAAACTAATAATCCTTTATCGGATCAAGCAGGGGCTAATTTCGATATCTTGGTTGGTGGTATAAATGAAAATGCTCCTGAGGATAATATTGGTCCAGTGATTAATTTGTTTATGAATGACGAAAATTTTGTCTCTGGTGGTATTACAAATGAATCTCCAAATTTAATTGCAAAACTACAAGATGATAATGGTATAAATACGGCAAGTGGAATAGGTCATGATATTACAGCAATCATCGACGGCGATGAAACCAATCCTATTGTCCTTAATGATTATTACCAAGCCAATGTAGATGACTATGCCAATGGGTCGGTTACTTACCCATTTCGTGATTTAGAACCTGGTCTTCACACGCTAACATTGAAAGCATGGGATACTTATAATAATTCGTCCACCGCCGAAATTCAATTTACGGTTTACGATAAGGACGAAGAGCTGGTCATTGATAATGTCCTTAACTATCCTAACCCATTTGTTGATTACACCGAATTTTGGTTCAATCACAATAGTCCTGATCCTTTAGATATATCCGTTCAGATATTTACAGTTTCAGGTAAACTTGTAAGAACCTTAAATGGGCAAACAAGTGCAGATGAGTTGTGTTTTAATGGATCTTCTTCCTTATCACGAAGTATGGTTTGGGATGGTAGAGATGACTTTGGTGATAAAATTGGCAAAGGAGTCTATATCTATAAACTAAAAGTAAGATCTAGCCGTTTAAATAAACAAGTTGAAAAAATTCAAAAACTTGTCATACTCTAAGAATAAATTATATTTGCTAACGATATAGTGCAAGTTAATGGTGGCACTAATAATCTAATAATGAACATGAAGAAATACACAATAACCTTTTTAGCTTTTGTAACAATTTGTTTTTCCTTTGCGCAAGAGACTATAACATTCCCAGATCAGTCTTCTGTAATAACTACAGGTGTTCCGTTTATGCTTATAGCACCAGATGCAAGGTCTGCAGCTATGGGAGATATGGGTGTAGCGACATCCGTAGATGGGTTTTCTCAACAATGGAATCCAGCAAAATATGTCTTTTCAGAGGCTAAATCTGGTGTAAGTTTAAGTTACACCCCTTATTTAAGCAGATTGGTCAACGACATCTCAATAAGCTACGCTACCTATTTTAATAGGTTGAATGAGTTTAGTGCAGTTTCAGCGAGTTTTAAATATTTTAGTTTAGGTGAGATCACCTTAACGCAAGGTGAAAATGATCCAGGTGTCAATGTAAAACCTAATGAATTCACGGCAGATGTGGCTTACACCTTAAGATTAGCTGACCAGTTTGCCATGGCAGTTGCTGTACGTTATATGAGGTCAGACCTAAGAATAGACCAAGTAGATCCTAACGCAGATGCAGCAAGTACATTTGGGGCAGATATTACAGGGTATTACCAGAGTGAAGAGGAAGCCTATAATGATTTTAATGGTCGATGGAGAGCAGGCTTCGCCATACAGAATTTAGGACCAAAGTTTAAGTATGATGATGGCGGTAGAGAAAACTTTCAACCTACAAACTTAAGATTAGGTGCTGGTTTTGATTTCATTTTTGATGAATATAGTAAATTGGGCGTAACTGCTGAGGTATCGAAGCTTTTAGTGCCAACACCTCCAAAATTTGGATTTGTTGATACTAATGGTGATGGAGTGCAAACAGATGATGATCCTAGCACACCGGATATTGACGAAAGCGAACCAACAATTATTACTCAAGGACAAGATAATGACGTTAGCTTTTTAAGCGGGATTTTTCAATCCTTTGGTGATGCACCAGGAGGTTTTAGTGAAGAGTTAAGAGAGTTTACATGGGCTTTAGGTGCTGAATACACCTATCAAGAAAATTTTGCATTTAGAGCAGGTTATTTTAACGAGGCTGAAGATAAGGGAGCTCGTAAGTTTTTTGCCATAGGCGCAGGATTTAAATATACGACTATTAATATTGATTTATCGTATTTATTCTCGGCTTCTCGTGTTCAGAGCCCATTGGAAAATACCTTGCGTTTTTCGCTAACGTTTAATTTTGGCGATGGTGAGTATGATGAATATTAGAATGATTAAATAATTTAGAATCCATAAAACTATTGTTTAAAAGCAATAGTTTTTTTGTCTAAAAAAGAATTGACTATGAAGGAAGTAAAGTTAGAAACAGTATTGAACGTTTACGATGGTTTGAGTGAACTTCCTCATGATATTCAGCAGTTAATAGATGCAGCAATTAAGGCTAGGGAAAATGCTTATGCGCCCTATTCAAAATTTAAAGTGGGTGCAGCTATCCTTTTAGACAATAATGAGATTGTCATTGGTAGCAATCAAGAAAATGCTTCCTATCCTTCCGGTCTTTGCGCAGAGCGTACGGCCATCTATTATGCAGGAGCCAAATATCCTAATGCAAAGATTTTAAAAATGGCGCTGACAGCCTCATCTCAAAATCAAGTTACGGACGCACCAATTCCCCCATGTGGTGCATGTAGACAATCTATTTCCGAATACGAAATAAAACAAGAGCAGCCTATTGAAATCTATTTTATGGGAGCTATTGGTAAGGTTGTAAAATCAAACTCTTTAGCAAATTTATTACCACTTGGTTTCGATAGAAGTTTTCTATAACGTTTTCGTAGCAAATTTTACAATTTTCGGTTTTTTGGTTACTAACTAATATGTTATTTTTGTTATTCGGATTAAAAGAACGAATCGAAAAATGCAAAAAATCACTAAGGAGGTATACCTGAAATGGTATGAGGATATGCTGTTTTGGCGAAAGTTTGAAGATAAACTTGCCGCTGTTTACATACAACAAAAAGTAAGAGGATTTCTTCACTTATATAATGGTCAGGAAGCCGTACTAGCAGGTGCTTTACACGCTATGGACCTAACTAAAGACAAAATGATTACAGCCTATCGTAATCATGTTCAACCCATAGGAATGGGTGTTGACCCAAAACGTGTTATGGCTGAGTTGTATGGAAAAGGTACTGGTACCTCTCAAGGTTTAGGAGGTTCTATGCATATATTCTCAAAAGAACATCGTTTTTACGGTGGTCATGGTATTGTTGGTGGTCAGATTCCACTAGGAGCTGGTATTGCCTTTGGTGATAAATACCATGGCAGTGACGCTGTAACCATATGCTGTTTTGGGGATGGTGCTGCAAGACAAGGTTCATTGCACGAAACATTTAACCTGGCAATGTTATGGAATTTACCAGTAGTCTTTGTTTGTGAAAACAATGGTTATGCGATGGGAACTTCTGTAGAACGTACGGCAAACCACACAGATATTTGGAAATTAGGTTTGGGTTATGAAATGCCTTCTGGTCCTGTTGATGGTATGAACCCTATTAAAGTTGCAGAAGCATTTGATGAAGCCATCCAAAGAGCAAGAAAAGGTGGAGGTCCTTCATTCCTCGAAGTTAAAACATACCGTTACAGAGGACACTCCATGTCAGACGCCCAACATTATAGAACCAAAGAGGAGGTAGAGGAGTACAAAAAGATAGATCCTATAACTCAGGTCAAGGATATTATTTTAGAAAAGAAATACGCAACAGAGGATGATATTAAAGCAATTGATAAACGTGTTAAGAAACGCGTTTCTGAATGTGAGAAGTTCGCAGAAGAATCTCCATATCCAGAAAAGAGCGTGATGTACGACGCTGTATATGAGCAAGAAGATTATCCATTTATACCACATAAATTATAAGCTATGGCAGAAGTAATAAACATGCCGCGTTTAAGCGATACAATGGAAGAGGGAACCGTAGCCACATGGTTAAAAAAAGTGGGCGACAAGGTTGAAGAGGGTGACATTTTAGCTGAAATTGAAACGGATAAAGCAACCATGGAATTTGAGTCCTTTAATGAAGGTACCTTGCTTCACATCGGTATTCAAGAGGGTGAAACGGCCAAAGTAGATTCGCTTTTAGCTATAATTGGTGAAGAAGGAGAAGATATATCGGATTTATTAAATGGTACTTCATCAGACGACGAAAAAATAAAATCCGAAGAAAAAAAAGAAGATAATGCAGAAGAGACTGAAGAAGTTGATAGCTCATCTGATAGTTCTGAAGAACTTCCAGAAGGTGTTACCGTTGTGACTATGCCGCGATTAAGTGATACAATGGAAGAGGGAACAGTGGCAACGTGGTTAAAAAGCGTTGGAGACGAAGTAGAAGAAGGTGATATCCTTGCTGAAATAGAAACGGATAAAGCCACTATGGAATTTGAATCTTTTCAATCAGGGACTTTACTGCACATAGGTTTGCAAGAAGGAGAATCTGCTAAAGTAGATGCGCTGTTGGCCATTATTGGTCCTGCTGGTACAGACGTGTCTGGTGTTGCCAAAAATTTCAAGGCAGGAGGTTCAGCGCCTGAATCGGAACCTAAAACGGAGTCAAAAGCAGCTCCTAATGAAGAAAAGAAAGAAGAGCCGAAAAAAGAAGCATCAAAACCTTCACAATCTAAGACTAATGAAACTTCAGCATCTACTTCTGGCGGAAGAATATTCGTATCTCCTTTAGCTAAGAAAATGGCCGAAGAAAAAGGTATTAATCTCTCCCAAGTAAAAGGTTCTGGGGAGAATGGTAGAATTGTGAAGCGTGATATTGAAAACTTTACGCCATCACAGGCCTCTAGTACAGTTGGTAAATTTGTGCCTACAGGTACAGAGGATTACGATGAGGTGCCAAATTCTAATATGCGAAAGGCTATCGCTAAAAACTTGGCAAAATCTAAATTTACAGCACCACACTATTATCTTAATGTGGAGTTTGATATGGATAATGCAATTGCTTTTAGAGAACAATACAATTCATTGCCAGATACAAAGATTTCTTTTAATGATATGATTGTTAAAGCTTGTGCTCTAGCTTTAAAACAACATCCGCAGGTCAACTCTCAGTGGTTTGATGACAGGATGAAAATGAACAATCATGTGCATATAGGTGTGGCCGTAGCTGTACCAGATGGATTGGTCGTTCCAGTAGTGAAGTTTGCGAATGAACAAAGTTTAACCCAAATCGGAGCTGCTGTCAAGGATTTTGCTGGTAAGGCAAGAAACAAAAAACTCACTCTCGATGAAATGGAAGGAAGTACCTTTACTATTTCTAACTTAGGGATGTTTGGAATAGAGAGTTTCACCTCTATTATTAATCAGCCAAACTCGGCAATTTTGTCTGTAGGTGCTATCGTTTCAAAACCAGTTGTTAAGAATGGTAAGGTCGTACCAGGAAATACCATGAAGTTAACGATGGCTTGTGATCATAGAACAGTGGATGGTGCTACAGGAGCACAATTTTTACAAACCTTAAAGGGGTATATTGAAAACCCTGTAACAATGTTAGTGTAAACTAATTTGGCGATCTTATTACACTGATGATTTTATTAGAAAGATAGCTTCAGAGTTTCAAAATAAATTTAAAACCTGATTTGATTGGATTCAAGTCAGGTTTTTTATCTTTAAGCCTTAAATGTCTTACATCAATATGAAAAAACTATTTTCAATTTTAATTATAATACTTATTGTATCATGCGCAATTAAACAAAAAGGTAATGATGGTGCAAAAGGTAAAAGTTCTGAGAAGATAACAATTGATGCTCAGGACATTAAAACAAGCATGGAATATCTAGCATCGGATGAATTGCAGGGTAGAGCAACAGGAAGTAAGGGTATTGAAATGGCCGCCGTTTTTATTGAGGATTATTTTAAGAAAAATGGAATAAAACCCTATTTCGAAACGTATAGAGATTCCTTTATGTTAGGCGACATCGTTGGTTATAACGTTGTAGGTATGATTGAGGGTACTGATGATGAGCTAAAAAATGAATTTATAATTTTAGGTGGTCATTACGATCACATAGGGAAAGGTAAAATAGTAGAGAGTGATAGTATTGCAAATGGTGCAAACGATGATGCTTCTGGGACAATAGCTGCTATGGAGTTTGGAAGATACTTTGCTAAATCAAAAACCAACAAACGTAGTATATTAATTACTCTTTATTCAGCCGAGGAAATGGGATTGAAAGGCTCTGCTCACCTCGCCAAGCGTTTAAAAGAAACTGGCTTGGATCCCTACACAATGATAAATTTTGAAATGATTGGTGTGCCTAGGGCAGAAGATAAAGCCATGGCCTATATGAGTGGCTTCAATCGATCTAATTTTGCATCAACGCTTAACAAATATGCAGGTGAAGAAATTGTAGGTTTCTTTCCAAAGGCCAAAGAATTTCAGCTCTTTTATAGATCTGACAATTATCCATTCTTTAAGGAGTTTAATATACCTGCACATGCTATTTCAACGTTTGATTTTACCAATTATGATTACTATCATCATGTGGATGATGAAGCGGATAAAATGGATTACAAACACATGGCAAGTTTTGTTAATAAATTGATACCTGCTTTAGAGGGTATGATGAATTTACCAACTAAAGAAGTTGTATTAAATGAAGAGTAAAAATATTATTATTACAGGAACAAGTAGAGGTATTGGTTTTGAATTGGTCCAACTTTTTGCCAACAAAGGTCACCACGTACTGGCTTTATCTAGAAATGCAGAACCAGTTAATAAACTGAAATTAAAAAATGTTAAAACTATTGCTTTTGACTTATGTAATAATAACGATTATAAAAAGGTTGAAGAATTTATAGCGGCGGAATGGAATCAAGTAGATGTTCTTATCAATAATGCAGGAACGCTTTTAAATAAGCCATTTTCAGAAACCACTTTTCAGGATTTCGAACAGGTCTACAGAACCAATGTTTTTGGTGTTTCAGAAATGACCAGAGTGGTACTTCCTTATATGAAACGGAATGGTCATGTGGTAACAGTCAGTAGTATGGGTGGTATACAAGGAAGTATGAAATTTCCAGGTTTGTCCGCTTACAGTTCTAGTAAAGGAGCAGTAATAACCTTGTCTGAGTTACTCGCAGAAGAATACAAAGAAACAGGGCCACAATTTAATGTTTTAGCGCTTGGAGCCGTACAAACTGAGATGCTTAATGAGGCTTTTCCGGATTATCAGGCGCCTATCAATGCTATTGAAATGGCGGAGTATATTTATGATTTTTCGCTCAAAGGCAATAAGTATTACAATGGTAAAGTCCTTCAGGTTTCAAATTCTACGCCATAGAAACTTCATAAATCTTCAAACCTTTGAAGTCTGTTTTTGGTAGAGTTGAGTTCTTTCTGTAATAAATCAATTTTGTTTAAGAGATTTAAGACGGTGTCAATACCTTCAAAATTAAGTTTAAGGTCCTTATGCAGCCTAATCATTTTTTCCAAATCAGCGATGTAGTCCTTATGGATACAGTGCGTTTTTTCTACGGAGATTATCTCAATTAGTCCATAATCCCTCAAACCATTAAAAAAGGACATTTCCATTCTGTAATGGGTGCAAAGTTCTGGTAATGCTATGTATTGGGTTGTTTTCATTTGCTATTGTAATTTTGCCAACTCTTCAAAAAGTGTTTTCTCTTTGGAGCTAAGTTTATTGGGTAGTTTTACATTATAGGTAATATACAAATCGCCATATTCATTTTCCTTTTTATATTTTGGAAAGCCTTGTCCTCTTAGTTTCACTTGTGTGCCATTTTGTGTGTGAGGTTTTACTTTTAGTTTCGCTTTTCCATTAAATGTTTCAATAGTTATCTCACCACCTAGAACGGCAGTGTATAAATCTAAATCAACTGTTTTATAAAGATTAGCAGCGTCTCGTTTAAATGCAGTATTGTTCTCGATAATAAATTCAATATACAAATCGCCATTAGGTCCACCATTAACGCCCTTGCCACCTTTACCTTTAATTTTTATAATTTGACCGTTAGTAACGCCGGCTGGAATTGCTAGTCTTATGTTTTTTCCATTTACGGTCAACACATGTTTTTGAGTGGTATAAACATCCTTTAAATTTAAATGTAATTGTGCATTAAAATCTTGACCTCTAAATTTCACATGCCGTCCACGATTTCCGCCTGAGAAATTTCCACCAAACATGGACTCAAAAAAGTCTGAATATTCCGCACCGTCACCAAATCCTTCAAACCCAGAAGTACGTTGATATTGTCTTTGTGACTGCTGCTGTTGTTGCCTTGCTTTTTCATAAGCTTCACCATCTTTCCAGTGCTCACCATATTTATCGTATTTTTTTCTAAACTCAGGGTTACTCAATACCTCATTGGCCTCGTTAAGTTGCTTAAATTTTAGCTCGGCTTCCCTGTCGTTTGGATTGAGATCAGGATGGTACTTTCTTGCCAATTTTCTATAGGCTTTTTTAATTTCGCCTTCAGTGGCACTCTTGTCAACGCCCAAGATTTTATAATAATCGATAAATGCCATAGCCTCAGTTTGAAATCTTCTAATTTTGATATCCTTTGACATTAAATTTAAAGATTATTTTTGAATTTAAATGTGACCATTGTCAGCATTTAAGTGTAATGTGGAATTAATTGAATGAACCTTGAATCAAAAAGATATAAGTGCATAATTTTTGACTGTGACGGTGTCTTAGTCGATAGTGAACCATTGAGTAATCAGGTCATGGTAGACTTGGCAAATCAACTGGGTGCAAAGATTGATTTAGAGTATGCCTATCGGCACTTTAAAGGCAATAGTTTTAATGATTGTGCTGCAAAAATTTCGAAGTTGATTCATCAAGACTTACCCGTTGATTTTGAAAAACAATACAGACAGAAGTCTTTTGAGCTATTTAAGAATGAGATAAAACCAATAAATGGAGTTAGTGTATTACTTGAAAATTTAAAAATACCGTTTTGTGTAGCTTCAAGTGGACCTATTAATAAAATAAAGCTCAACTTAGAACTTACAGGATTACTGCCTTTCTTTCAAGACCGTATTTTTAGTTGCTACACCATTGAAAAATGGAAACCGGATCCAGCTGTATTTATATGGGCATCGCAAACTATGGGATATAGAAGTCATGAGTGCTTGGTTATAGAGGATAGTCTAATCGGAGTTGAAGCTGCTATAAGAGGAGGATTTGATGTTTTTGGTTTTACAGCCCATGATTATAAGGATGAATTGCATAAAAAAGCGACTAAAACCTTTAGCGATATGAAATTATTACCAGAATTATTAGATTTATAAAGTAATTTCTATATTTAAAAAAAACTTATGGTTAAAAAATTACACAACTGTAAGAACATATACTTACTAACTTTTCTTTTTGTCATATTCAGTGCTGAGGTTGTTCTATCTCAAACCTTCGATCGAGTAGAAAATATTGTCGGTTTAGAGAATCTTGCCCATAATAATGGTGTTGCTGTAGCGGATTATGATGGTGACAATGACTTAGACATTTTTGTTGTTGCTAATGCTGTAGAAAACCCAGAAGATATTTCAAGTTTCAGTCGTTTGTACAGAAATAATAATGACGGATCTTTTACGGATGTAACAGAAGCATCTGGTTTGGTTGAGTTACTAACGTCTGATGAAGATGTACAACTTACCTTAGCACAACAAGGGTATAAATTCAGTGCATCTTGGGGCGACTATAATAACGATGGTTTTCCAGATCTCTTTTTAACCTATTCTTTAAAAGTTCAATTGTGGAGAAACCTAGGTAATGGCACATTTGCTAATGTTACTGAAATTTCTGGATTTAGCGCTACAAATGATTGCTTAAATATAGGGGCCACTTGGTTTGATTATAACAATGACGGTTTCTTGGATATTTACATTACAGATTGGAGTAGGTGCGACTCGAACTCATTATATAGAAACAACGGAAATAACACTTTCACAGATGTTACTGCGGAATTAGGGCTTACAGAAACTGAGTCTAAATATAGTTATACTCCCTTTCCTTTTGATGTCAACGATGATGGTTGGATGGATTTAATAGTCACTAACGATTTGGAGGATCCCAATTATTTATACCTTAATCAAAGTGGTACTTCGTTTACAGAGAATGCAGCTGCTTATGGATTAAACAATATGATTGATGATATGGGATTGGCCATCGGCGATTTTGATAATGACGGTGATTTTGATTTCTTTCATACAGGGATTGATGAAAATGTGCTTCTGCAAAATAGTGGTTTTAATGTTTTTACGGATGCTGCTAGTGCCTTTGGAATAACAGGAACAGGTTGGGCATGGGGAACGCGATTCTCTGATTTTGATCTAGATGGTGATGAGGATTTATTTATTGTTAATGGTTACGATTTTGAAGCCAGGGGACCAGAACAAAATGTTTATTACAGGAACCTTCATAGTCAAGGACAAGCAATATTTGAAGATGCTTCAGTGGAATTGGGTGTTAATGATAATACTGAAAGTGTTGAGGTTGTAGATTTCGATTACGACAATGATGGAGATATAGACGTGTTGATTACTAATGGTGATGGCTCTGTTATTTTTTATGAGAATAAAACTTTAAACTTTGATGATACTGAAACAACGTTGAATTGGTTTAAGATTCAACTTCAAGGTACTGTGTCTAACAGAAATGCCATAGGAACTACGTTAACAATTACCACTGCAAATGGCACCTTTAAACGTTATTATACTGGTGTGGGATTTTTGAGCCAGAGTCTGCAAGCGGTACATTTCGGTCTTAGCGATGCTAATGAGGTACTAACATTAGAAGTAAAATGGCCTTCAGGATTAGTTGAGAATTATAATAATATAGCTGCAAATACGACGGTGAAGCTCACCGAAGGGAGTGGATTAGAAATTTTAAATATTCCTCCTAGTCAAAAGATTTATGGATGTACAGATGCTACATCTTGTAATTATAATCCTAATGCAACCTTAGATGATGGGTCTTGTGTTTACCTTCCTTCACAAACTATAGAAGGAAATACAAGCACTTCATTTTTAAGTACTGAGGTTTATAGTTATACAGTAGCAGAAGGATCCACTGCCAATTGGGTAGTCAGTGGAGGTGAGATTTTGAGCGGACAAGGGACTAGTGAAATTGCTGTAAAATGGCATATTGAAGAGTCTGGTATTGTAGCTGTAATAGAGACAGATGATGTGTGCTCTAGTCAGGAAGTATCAGTAGCAGTAGACTTAGGTACAGATAGCTTACCTGAAAATATATCTATTGCAAGGTTATGGAATGAAGCTTTGTTAGAAGCTATTAGGGATGATTTTGCTAGACCTACAGTACACGCAAGAAACTTATTTCATACTAGTGTTGCCATGTATGATGCCTGGGCAATTTATGATGATATAGCGACACCATATTTAATGGGTAACACCGTCAATGATTTTTCTTCAACCTTAGAAGATTTTGTTCCAAATGAAGATTTAAATACTTCCTTAAGTAAAACCATCAGCTATGCCATGTATCGATTATTGACACATCGATTTCAAAATTCACCAGGCCTTGATGAAACCCAAGCAAGGTTTAACTTGCTTATGGACAGGTTAGGTTATGATGTTTCCAACACATCATTAATGTATGAAGATGGTGATGCGGCAGCTTTAGGTAATTATATCGCCCAAACCATTATAGATTATGGTTTGCAAGATGGCTCAAGAGAAGCGACTGGATATGACAATGCCTATTATGAACCCGTTAACCAAGCCTTAGCGTTAGATGCCAATGATAACCCACCTATTAACGATCCTAACCGTTGGCAACCACTGGGGTTAGATATATTTATAGATCAAGGAGGTAATCTTGTTGATGGAAACGTACCGCCATTTTTAAGTCCAGAATGGGGTAATGTTTATGCTTTTGCACTTAGTGAAGAAGATAAAGTGACCTATCAAAGAAGTGGGAATAACTATCATGTTTTTCATGATCCTTCTGACCCACCTTATATTAGTTTAACTGAGGATAATGCGGCAAGTGATGCTTATAAATGGGGATTTTCAATGGTTTCCGTTTGGCAATCACACTTAGACCAATCAGATGGAATTATTTGGGATATTTCCCCTAATTCTATAGGGAATGTAGATATAAGTACGTTTCCGACCGATTATGCTGACTATCCTAACTTTTACGATTTCTTTGATGGTGGTGCCATTATAGGTGATGGTTACACTATAAACCCAGTCACAGGTCAGCCTTACGAGGTTAATTTGGTTCCTAGAGGGGACTACGCCAGAGTTCTTGCTGAGTTCTGGGCCGACGGTCCAGATTCTGAAACACCACCTGGGCATTGGTTTTCAATATTAAATTATGTCAATGATCATCCTTTATTCGAAAGACGATTTCAAGGCCAAGGAGAAGTATTAGATGCACTAGAATGGGACGTTAAAGCCTATTTTATACTCGGTGGTGGTATGCATGATTCAGCTGTTGTTGCGTGGAGTGTAAAGGGATGGTACGATTATATTAGACCTATTTCCGCGATACGTTCTATGGCGGAGCGTGGCCAAAGCACGGATAACACTTTAGACAATTATCACGTAGGAGGTATTCAATTGATTGATGGTTATATTGAAGTTGTGGAAGAAGGAGATCCACTCGCCGGATTTGCAAATCAGCACGTAGGTAAGATTAAACTATATACATGGAAAGGGCATGATTTTGTTGATGATACCGAAACTGATCAGGCAGGTGTAGGTTGGATATTGGCCGAAGACTGGTATCCGTATCAAAGACCAACATTTGTAACGCCTCCCTTTGCAGGCTATGTGTCTGGTCATTCGACGTTTTCCAGAGCAGCATCAGAGTTAATGACCATGATGACAGGTAGCGAGTATTTTCCTGGCGGTTTAGGGGAGTTTGTAGCCAAAGCTAATGAGTTTTTAGAGTTTGAAGAAGGACCATCAGTGGATGTAGTGTTGCAATGGGCTACTTATAAAGATGCGTCAGACCAAACAAGTTTAAGTAGAATTTGGGGTGGTATTCATCCACCTGCTGACGATATACCAGGTCGATTTATAGGACATCAAGTTGCAGAAGACACCTTTAATTTTGCGATACCGTATTTTAACGGTTCGTTAAGTATCGATGACAATCAGGAGGGTATTGTAATTTATCCTAACCCAGTGACAAATGGTAATGTATTTTTAAGTAATACCAACGGAACCGAAATCATCGAAATATTTGATATGAGCGGTAGGCAAATTGATATTCTAAATAAAACGTTCGAAGAGGTAAACGCAACGACAACCTTAAAACTCAATGTTGCTGCTACAGGTCTCTATTTACTTAGAGTTAATAATAAGAGTAAAATGATAGTGATTAAGGATTAAACTCTTAAAATCATCTATTTTTGCATCAATGCAGAATCAAGTCTTAAACTTTATACCTGAGCAAGCTCATTCCCAAATAAAAGCTTTGCTGGCAAAAGATAATTTAGTCATCAAAGTAAAACAGGAGCGCAAAACTAAACATGGAGATTACAGGCAACTGTCAAATGATATACATCAAATAACGGTTAATGCAAACCTTAATCCATATCGGTTTTTAATTACGCTCATTCATGAAATTGCACACTTTGAAGCTTACACTAAATTTGGTCGATTTATAAAACCTCATGGCAAAGAATGGAAACTAACTTTTCAGCATTTAATGTTACCATTTCTAAGACCAGAAGTTTTTCCTTTAGAATTGTTGCCATTACTTGCCAAACACTTTAAAAATCCAAAAGCATCTAGCGACACTGATACGCAACTCGCCTTAGCATTGAAGCAATTCGACGAAGGTGAAGATAAAACCTATGTTTTTGAAGTACCTTTGGGAAAATCCTTTAAGTTATATAATGGTAGAGTTTTTACAAAAGGGAGTACCAGAAGAAAACGTATAGAATGTATTGAGGTAAAAACCGGTAAACTATATTTGTTTAACCCTAATGCTGAAGTAGAAATATTAGACTAATGAAAAATCAAAATTATTACGCCATATTAATGGCTGGTGGAGTAGGTTCACGATTCTGGCCAGTAAGTACACAAAACTTTCCTAAGCAGTTTCACGATATGCTAGGAACTGGGGATACTTTAATACAAAAAACCTTTCAACGGCTTGCCAAGCTAATACCAGAGGAGAATATTTTCATTCTTACAAATGAACGTTACAATGATTTGGTTTTTGAACAATTGCCTGGTATTACCAAAAGACAAGTTGTGCTTGAGCCAGCCATGAGAAACACAGCACCGTGTATATTGTATGCATCTTTAAAAATTCAAAAGGAAAACGAAAATGCTGTAATGATTGTAGCGCCAAGTGACCACTGGATAGAGGATGAAGAAGCGTTTTCAAAAAACGTGCAGACAGCCTTTGATTATTGTGAGTCTAATGATGCTTTAATGACTTTGGGTATTAAACCAACTTTCCCAAACACAGGTTATGGCTATATCGAATATGATAAATCATCTGATGTTGATATAAAACCGGTAAAACAATTTAGGGAAAAGCCAGATTATAAAACTGCAAAATCCTTTTTAGCGCAAGGTAATTTTCTTTGGAATGCAGGAATATTTATGTGGAGTGCAAAATCGGTTGTTGATGCTTTTCAAAGAAATCAACCAGAATTATATCAGCTCTTTGAACACGGTTACGATAAGTATAACACGGACGCTGAAGATGATTTTATTAAGAACAATTATTCCAAGGCAGAAAATATTTCTGTAGATTATGCAATAATGGAAAAGAGCGACAATGTATTTGTGATACCAGCAACATTTGATTGGAATGATCTAGGTACTTGGGGGAGCCTTTATGACAAGTTAGATAAGGATACTCATGAAAACGCTGTGGTTAATGCTAGAGTTTTAGCAGAGGATGCTTCTGGTAATATGATACGCTCTAATAAAGATAAAATCGTTGTTGTCGACGGACTAAAAGATTATATCATTGTAGATAAAGACGAAGTTTTGCTTATCTTTCCTAAAGCAAAAGAACAAGATATTAAAAAAGTACTCCAAAATATAAAAGCCAATTTTGGAGAAGAATACGGTTAACGATGAGTGACGAAAATAAATTCAACTTTTCTGAGGACGAAAACTCGAGAGTTACAAACGAAATGAATAAAGAAGCCGCCGTTGAAGAAAAAAAGGAAGCGGTAAAAAAGGATGCTCAGGGCCTGTTTGCAAGTATTTCAAATTTTCTAAGTGAGCTTTTAGATTTTAGAGATGATACGGATAGAGATGCTACAATAGCAGCTATTAAAGCAGATATACCATTTAAGGGTGCTACAGCTTGGATTTTAGTATGTTCTATAATGGTGGCTTCTGTTGGATTAAATGCGAATTCTACAGCAGTTGTAATCGGTGCCATGTTAATATCCCCATTAATGGGTCCAATATTAGGTGTTGGCTTATCCATTGCCATTAATGATATTGATACGCTCAGAAAATCTATGATTAACCTGGCCGTAATGATTGTATTAAGTTTAATAACGGCTTGGTTATTTTTTAAGTTTTTTCCGTTAAGTGAGGATACTTCAGAATTATTGGGAAGAACAAAGCCTGATATTAGAGATGTGCTCATAGCGTTTTTTGGTGGTTTGGCATTAATTATTGCACGAACAAAAAGAGGAACTATAGCTTCTGTAATATTTGGTGTGGCTATTGCTACAGCTTTAATGCCTCCATTATGCACAGCAGGTTATGGTTTAGCTAAAAGCAATTGGGATTATTTTGGTGGTGCCATGTACCTTTTTGGAATCAACACCATCTTCATCGCTCTTGCTACCTTTATTGTTTTGAAAGTGCTTCGTTTTCCAATGTTGAAATATGCGAACTCTAAGAAGCGTAAGCGTATATCACAATTGGCGTTGTTAATAGCTATTCTTGTTATGGCGTGGCCAATTTACACCTTTGTTAAGGTGCTTAGAGAAAGCCAGATGGATAGCGACTATAAACAATTTTTAAAACATGAAATTGAAGAAAATGAGTCTTTATGGTTGCAGCGTCAAAAAATTGAACCAGAGAAAAAGAGAATTACACTTTATTTTAATGGTGAAATCAGTGAAGCTACAGAGAGCGATTTGAGAAAGGAGCTTAATAGTTATCAAAATTTAAATGATTTTGATTTAGTGATTAATGGTAATAAGAATGTAAGTGCAGAACGCTTGATGGATCTATATAATAAGGCGCTGATTACGATAGAAAAACGTGATAGTTTATTGTTGGTAAGGCAATCAGAAGTGGATACACTTAAGTCGGTATTAGGTCAAAAAGGTAATCTTTTAGATAATGACTCTTTCGTGTTATTGGCAAAAGATGCTAAAATCAGGTTTTCGGATTTAGAATCCTTTGGCTATGCTAAAATGCTAGAGTCCAAAGATTTTAAAAATGTAGATACAATAACTGTTGCTAGTGTAAGATGGAAAGCCAATGTTAATGACAGTCTAGCTTTAGCTAAACAGAATGAGTTGTTACTTTGGTTGAAAAAAGAACTTAAAACAGAAAAGGTAAAAGTAAAAAGGGATGAATAACTACTGATTTTCTTCTAAATACATTTTACGTACCTTTTTAAATAATTCAGAAGAATAAACGAAGTCTGTAACGGCTTCGTTTTCTGTTTTAAAAATAGTGTCATTAGATCCTTCCCACTCTTTATGACCATCTTTTAAGAAGACGATTTTTTCGCCAATTTCCATAACAGAATTCATATCATGGGAATTGATGACTGTGGTCATTTGATATTCGTCTGTGATTTCTTGAATGAGATTGTCTATAACAATTGCTGTTTTCGGGTCTAATCCCGAGTTGGGTTCGTCACAAAACAAGTACTTTGGGTTGTTAACAATAGCTCTGGCAATTGCAACGCGCTTTTGCATACCGCCTGAAGCTTCGCTAGGCATTTTATGATGTGCCCCATCAAGATTTACACGTTTCAACACAAAGTCTACACGATCTTCCATTTCGCTCTTACTTTGTTTGGTAAACATACGCAAGGGAAACATGACGTTTTCTGCAATGGTCATAGAATCAAAAAGTGCGCTCCCTTGGAACACCATTCCTATTTCAGAACGTAGTTCTGTTCTTTCATCTCTACTTAGATTGCTAAAAACCTTGCCATCATAAGAAATACACCCTTGTTCATATTCAAACAGTCCAAGTAAGCATTTTAAAAACACTGTTTTTCCCGAGCCGCTCTGACCAATGATGAGGTTGGTTTTACCCTTGTCAAACGTAGTGGAAATACCCTTTAAAATATGAGCATCACCAAATGATTTATGTAGGTCCTTAACTTCTATCATTAGCCTAATAATAAACTGGTTAATAAAAAGTTGAGCAGAATGATAACAACACTGGTCCAAACAAAAGAGGTTGTACTTGCCTTACCAACTTCTAGAGCTCCACCTTTCATAAAATAACCATAAAAAGATGGAATTGTTGCCAGTATAAATGCAAAGACCATGGTTTTTATAAAAGCATATGCCATATGAAAAGGTATAAAGTCGTTTTGTACACCTTCAATATAGTCTTCTAAAGTCCCATACCCTCCATAAACACATGCTGCTAGACCTCCTAAAATACCAAGAAACATTGCAATTGAAATTACAAAAGGATAGAGTGTGAGCGCAATGAATTTAGGGAACACCAAGTAGTTAATAGCATTTATACCCATGACCTCCAAGGCATCAATTTGTTCTGTAACTCGCATGGTACCAATACTAGATGTTATAAAAGAACCTACTTTACCAGCCATAATTATAGAAATGAAAGTTGGTGCAAATTCTAAAATAATGGATTGTCTTGTAGCAAAACCCACCAAATATTTTGGAATTAGTGGGTTGCTTATGTTTAATGAGGTTTGAATGGCCACAACACCACCAACAAAGAATGCAATAAAAGCTACAATGCCTAGTGATCCAATAATAAGATCATCTATATCTTTTAGGATTAAAGTTTTTAACACAGACCATTTTGTTGGCTTGCGAAACATATCCTTAATCATTATAAAATAAGTGCCAATATTATGAAGGTACTTCATGCATGAAATTCTTAGTGCTAAAGTATGAAAAAAGATGAGTTTATTAATGTTAATTTAAATTAAGATATACCAAAAGCCGTATTTTTGACCTTTAGAATTATGACTACTTAATTATGAAAAATATCATCACTTCAATTGTTTTATTGACCTTATTTTGTTCTTGTGGAGCACAAGAAATTACTAAGGAAAAAACTTTGGCAAATACGCAAAAAGAGATTAGCCCCAAACCAAAATTAGTTGTTGGTATTGTTGTGGATCAAATGCGATACGATTATCTAACCCGTTTTGAGTCCAAGTTTGGTGAAGGTGGTTTTAAGCGATTGATTAATGATGGGTTTAATTGTAAAAATCATCATTTTAATTATATACCTACGAAGACGGGTCCTGGGCATGCATCAATATTTACAGGAACGACACCTAAATATCATGGCATAATTGGTAATGATTGGTATCAGTTAGACTTAAGAAAAAAAGTAAATTGTGTTGAGGATGAATCTGTTGAGCCTTTAGGTACTCTAAGTGAGGATGGTAAAAAGTCACCAGTCAAAATGTTAACATCTACCTTTGCAGATGAAAATCGTTTATTTACAGAAATGAGAGGTAAAAGCATTGGTATTTCTATAAAACATAGGGGCGCCATTTTACCCGCAGGTCATTCTGCCAATGCCGCTTATTGGTGGGATTATGACCACAATGGAACTGGTAACTGGATAACGAGTTCTTATTACATGAATGAATTACCACAATGGGTTGTTGATTTTAATAATTCGGGTAAAGCTGACTCATACTTCAAAGTTTGGGATACATATTATAATATTGACCATTATGTTGAAAGTGGAAGTGATATTAATGAATATGAGCGCTTATTTAAAGGTGAAACTAACAGTGGTTTTCCTCATGATCTCAACTCATTAAAGGATGAAAATGGTGGATATAAGGTAATAGCTGATTCTCCATATGGAAATAGCTTAACAACAGACTTCGTTATTGAAGCTCTAATTCAAGAAAATCTCGGTAAAGACAACCATACTGATGTCCTTACGATAAGTTATTCTAGCACAGACAAGGTAGGACATGATTTTGCTCCAAACTCTGTTGAGGTAGAGGATACCTATATACGATTAGATTTAGAATTGGAACGATTGTTTAAAGAACTTGATAAAAGAGTGGGTAAGGACCATTATACGGTGTTTCTGACTGCAGATCATGGTGCTCCTCATGCACCTATGTATACAAATTCATTCAAAATTCCAGCGGGATTTTTTGATTTAGATACCTTACTTAAGGAGATAAATATAAACCTTGAGGAATCTTATGGTATACCTAATTTGGCACTTAGTAGAATAAATAATCAAATATATATAGATCATAAAAGTGCAGTTGCTAATAATTTATCAATTCAAGAGTTGAAAATTAAAATCGCTCAAATTGTTAAATCGCATGACTTAATTTCCAATGTCTATATTACATCTGAATTAAATAATTTAAATATCTCACTTGGTTATCAAGAGTTGTTATTATTTAATGGACATCATCAAATGCGATCAGGTGATGTGATTTTTACCTTTAATCCAGAGGTTTTTAAAGATACGTCATGGAATAGAACAGGAACAGATCATCACTCAGGATATAATTATGACACTCACGTACCTTTAATTTTTAGTGGTGTTGGAATCAAAAAGGGTGAAACTTTGAACAGAACTGTCGTTACTGACATCGCACCAACAATCTCAGCACTCTTAGGTATTAGTTTTCCAAACGGTGCTACCGGTAATGTTCTAGGTTTTGTTTTGGATTAGGAAAATTTATTTAAGATCCCTTTCCAACGAAGTTGCCGAATAAATTTACCTTCGTCTTTAGTTACTAAGAAGTCGGTTTTCATCTTTGAAGCTTTAAAATAGCCAGCCATATAATCTTTAAATAAACCTAGACTTCCCTTCTTTGATGAAAGCTTTATGGCAGATATTAAGGTAATCCAAAATCCGTAGCGCATTTTAAACATCGCTTCCCCTTGAAGGTATTTAGAGGCCTTATTATAAGATTGCCCAGTAGGTTTTAAGTGTTTTACATGAAGTGTTTTATCGGTTAAAATTTCCCAACCATGATATTTTGCTAAAAGTTCATCTACAGTATCCCAACCCATAGATGGTTTTAATTTACCAATTTGCTCAAAGCAAGCTTTTCTGTATGCTTTTAAAGCACCACGTATATGATCTTTATTGGTTAGATTTTCTAAGAACCATTTGCCATTTTTTTCAATGTAACAAAACCCAGAAGCCATACCAAGTCTAAGATTGTTTTTAAAATGACCTGCTAAGGTCTCTAGGTAATTCTCTGGGAAAATAAGATCGGCATCAAACTTACAAAGTACATCATACTCGTCGTCTAAAGCATCTAAGCCTTTGTAAAAGGCATTTATAATTTTAGAACCAGGTAAATGTTGATCTGAGGATTTTGAATTTACCTGGCTTATCCAATTAAAACGTTCACTAAATTCTTTTATAATTTGTTGTGTTTGGTCTGTAGAATTATCATTGACTACTACTAGGTTTTTAGGTAAAAGTGTTTGCTTGGTTAACGACTCTAGTGTTTTGCCAATAAAGGCACCTTCATTATGTGCAGGTATGATGATGTAAAAGTTCAAACTCAATAAGTAAAGTTCAAAGCTAATGAAATCTAATTGGAATTTCGCTCAGCATAAACAATATAATATCGATTTGTAAACCATCTTAAAAGCGGTCTTATGCCAATTTTTTTCACAGGATTGGTCCACTTTTGGCTATCTATAATTTTCCAGCCACTTTTTTCTAAGAGCCAATCGAGTTGCCAATCTTCAAACTCATGAAAATGTCTGTCCCATTTGTCGGTTTTGCTTCTATAGGCCGATGAAAACCATAACCGTAATGGGACGCTTACAACCAGCTTCTTAGCTTTAATTGATTTTAAAACTTCATACGGAGACAGTAGGTGTTCAAAAATTTCAAAAGCCGTCACAACATCAGCGGATGAATTTAAAATTGCTGATTGGTCTTCATCAAGGTCTTCACCTTTCGTGTTTTCAATGGTGTAACCTTCGGAAAGCATGATTTTAGATAAAGGATTTTTTACACCTAGATCTAAAATAGTTTCAGATGTAGAAACATGCTTTTTTAAAAACTCTAAGGTAAGTTTAAAGCGTTTGTTGGGATATGTCTTCTCGTACATACTATTTTCCGAGAAATCGGAGAAACCTTTGTTATTAATATCTGTATACTATGGCATTGATATGCATACCAGCACCAACACTTGCAAATATAATAACATCTCCTTTATGGATTTGATGATCTTCGAGTTTGTTGTTTCTTATCAAATCGAAAAGCGTCGGTACAGTAGCCACCGAGCTGTTTCCTAATTTATGAATACTCATTGGCATAATGCCTTCAGGAGCCTTGGATTTAAATAGTCTATAAAAACGATTAATAATGGCTTCGTCCATCTTCTCATTGGCCTGATGTATGAGCACTTTCTTTACTTCAGAAATATCAATACCACTTTTTTCAAGACAGTCTTTCATGGCTTGTGCCACATTGGTAAGCGCAAATTCATAGATTTTACGACCATGCATTTTTATGTAACGTGTATCAGGACAGAGTTCCTTATTATTGGAATTACCGAAGTATAAGTAATAAGCTTCGTCATAAGTAAAAGATGCCGACTCGTGAGCTATTATACCTCCATCCTCTTCGGTTGCTTCTACAATACTGGCACCAGCGCCATCTGAATAAATCATAGAATCCCTATCATGTTTGTCAACTACACGAGATAAGGTTTCTGCACCAATTACAAGACAACGTTTAGCCATGCCAGCTTTAATAAACGCTTGGGCTTGAATAACACCTTCCACCCATCCAGGGCAACCAAATAAGATGTCATAAGCAACACATTTTGGGTTTTTAATGCGTAACCTGTGTTTAATACGAGATGCTAAACAAGGTAAAATATCACTTTGAATGGTATTGGCCTTAACGTCACCAAAGTTATGTGCACAAATAATATAATCAATCTCTTCGGCATTAATACCTGCATCATCGATGGCTTTTTGAGCTGCTAGGAAACCAAGGTCAGAAGCTACCAGTTGATCATCGGCATAACGGCGTTCTACAATTCCAGTTATGGATTTAAATTTATCTACAATAACTTCGTTGGGATAGTCTATTTTGGATCCGTCAGCGTTTAAAAACTGATGTTGATGAAAATCTTCATTCTTTTCAATGCTATTTGGAATATAGCTACCTGTTCCTGTGATTTTAATTCCCATACCTCAAATTTTGCTATTAATTTACTAAACTAGTTAAACTCTTAAACATGATAATAAATTAAGCTTTTAAAAACATTATTTTTTTGAAATTCTTAATTATTTCCAATTCTTTTGAAAATACTACAAAAAAAGTACTCTAAATGAGTACTTTTTGAATTTGGTATGTTCATAAAGACTAAGCTTCTATATAATCCTCTATTGGAGCACAGCTACAAATTAAATTTCTGTCTCCATAAGCATCATCCACACGTCTTACGCTTGGCCAAAATTTGTTAGCTCTGATGTAGTCCAGCGGGAACGCGGCTGTCTCTCTAGTATATGGTAAAAGCCATTCGTCTGAAGTCAGCATTTCTAATGTATGTGGTGCATTTTTCAATACGTTGTTAGGTTCATCTTTTGAAGCTTTATCTATTTCTTGACGAATAGAGATCATCGCATCACAAAAGCGATCCATTTCAGCTTTACTTTCACTTTCGGTAGGTTCTATCATCATAGTGCCTGCAACTGGGAACGATACTGTAGGTGCGTGGAATCCGTAGTCCATAAGACGTTTTGCGATATCAGTGACTTCAATGCCATGGGCTTTAAAATCACGACAATCTATAATCATCTCGTGTGCTGCTCTACCATTTTCTCCAGTATAAAGTGTTTTGTAATAACCTTCTAAACGTTCTTTGATGTAGTTGGCATTTAATATGGCAACCTCAGTAGCCTGTTTTAGACCTTTTGCGCCGAGCATGGATATATAACCATAAGATATGATACAGGCTAAAGCCGATCCGAAAGGTGCAGCTGAAATTGCTGAAATTGCTTGATGTCCACCTGTTTTTACAATAGGGTTTCCTGGTAAAAATGGTACTAGTTGTTCGGCAACACAAATTGGTCCTACGCCTGGGCCACCACCACCATGAGGAATGGCGAAAGTTTTATGTAGATTAAGGTGACATACATCTGCACCAATATTACCTGGGTTGGTTAAACCGACCTGTGCATTCATATTTGCACCATCCATGTAAACCTGACCTCCATTATCGTGAATAATCTTTGTGATTTCTTTAATGGCTGACTCATATACACCATGTGTAGAAGGGTAAGTTACCATTAAAGCAGAAAGGTTGTCTTTGTACAATTCGGCTTTCTCCCTTAAGTCATCTACATCAATATTCCCATCTTCCGATGCTTTGGTTACGACAACTTTCATACCTGCCATTACAGCACTTGCTGGGTTTGTACCGTGGGCCGAAGATGGAATTAAGCAAATGTTCCTGTGATGGTCGCCACGTGATTCATGATAGGCTTTAATAACCATAAGACCTGCAAATTCACCTTGGGCACCAGAATTTGGTTGTAAAGATGTCGCTGCAAAACCGGTAATCTCGGTAAGTTGATTTTCGAGTTCCGTAAGAAGCAGTTGATAACCAGCTGCTTGATCTTTAGGAACAAAAGGATGCATATTTCCCCAGCTTGGCCAACTTAAAGGTAACATTTCTGAAGCAGCATTTAACTTCATGGTACAAGAACCAAGGGAAATCATTGAGTGATTTAAAGCTAAATCTTTACGCTCTAATCTCTTTATGTATCTCATTAACTCTGTTTCAGAATGATAAGAATTAAAAACATCAGCCGTTAAAAATTCTGATTGACGTTTTAATGCATCAGGAATGGTATTTACATCTGTAATAGACGTGATTTTTTCAATCCTAGACTCTGTAACATCTTCGAAAATGGAGATAATTTCGTTGAGATCTGAAATTGTTGTGGTCTCATTTATAGAAATGGTAACCGTATTATTATCTGGATAGTAGAAGTTGACTTCTCTTTTTTCGGCTTCGTACTTTACTTTGACTGGATCTGTTTTTATTCTAAGGGTATCAAAGTAGTGTGTGTTAGCCTGTTCTAAGCCCAATTTCTCTAATGCAGCTGCAAGGGTTGCCGTAGTGTTCTGAACCTTATCGGCAATAAATTCTAAGCCTTTTGGGCCATGGTATACGGCATACATGCCCGCCATAACAGCTAATAATACCTGAGCGGTACAAATGTTTGATGTCGCTTTATCTCTTTTAATATGCTGTTCCCTCGTCTGTAATGCCATACGCAATGCCCTGTTCCCATTGGTGTCTTTAGTCACACCAATAATACGACCAGGTATATGGCGTTTATAGGCCTCTTTAGTTGCAAAGTAAGCGGCATGAGGGCCACCATAGCCCATAGGAATGCCAAAGCGCTGTGTTGTTCCTAATACAACGTCTGCACCAAATTTACCTGGTGCTTCCAATTTGATTAAGCTTAAGATATCAGCCGCAACCGCAACTTTTATATTTTCGGCATTGGCTTTTTCGATGAACGATTTAATATCTGTAATTTCCCCATTTTTACCAGGGTACTGTAATAAGGCACCAAAATAGTCTTTGGATAAATTGTATTCTGCTTCGTTACCGATTTCTAATACTATTCCAATTGGAGTAGCTCTGGTTTCTAACAAGGCAATGGTTTGTGGTAATACTTGGTCTGATACAAAGAATTTGTTGACGCCAGCTTTTTTCTGATCACGATCCCTAATCGCAAATAATAAGCCCATAGCTTCTGCTGCTGCGGTACTTTCATCTAAAAGTGAAGCATTAGCGATTTCCATACCTGTTAAATCCATAACCATAGTCTGAAAATTTAATAATGCTTCTAAGCGACCCTGAGCAATTTCAGCCTGATAAGGAGTATATGCAGTGTACCATCCTGGATTTTCTAAAATATTGCGTTGAATTACTGCCGGTAAATTAGAGGGATGATATCCTAAACCTATATAAGATTTATAAACTTTATTAAGCTGAGAGAGTTTATTGATGTGATTTGAATACTCTTGTTCGCTCATTGCAGGATTTAAATCCAAATCCTTCTTAAGTCGAATTCCTGCAGGTATAGTTTCGGAAACTAACTGCTCAATACTCGTCACACCAATGGTGTTTAACATCGCTTTTTGTTCGTCTGGTCTTGGGCCAATATGCCTAAGTGCAAAAGAGGTTGTATCCATTCTTTATTCCGCTATTTTTTTTGATATGCAAAAATACGGAAATCGCTATTGTTTTTAGTTAATGAAGGTTAAAGTTTTTAACTGAAAAAGAGGGTTATTAACACATTGATTATTTTTGTTAGATGCGTGTTTTAAATCAAATATTTAATTTTTACATCAATAGTAGTATTCACGTGGCTTTAGCTGTTATGGCTATGACATGGGTAACGTTTATTAAATTTCAGCTAAACCATGATTTCGTAGTGTTACCTTTTGTCTTTTTCGCGACAATAACCGGCTATAATTTTGTTAAGTATTTTGGGGTCGCTAAATTTCATCACAGAAGTTTGGCAACATGGTTAAAGACTATCCAGATTTTTTCGTTTTTGGCGTTTTTAGGGACCTGTTATTATGCCTTAAAATTGACCATAGATTCTATTATCTATCTAGCCATTTTTGGGCTTGTCACCTTTCTATATGCCATTCCTTTATTACCCATGCAATACTTTAGGGATAGCCAAAAAAACCTTCGACAAATAGGTGGATTAAAAATTTACATTATAGCTTTAGTATGGGCCTTTACAACTGCGTTTTTACCATTAATAGAAAAAGGCTATCCGATAAGTGGTGATGTGGTAATAACTGGAATTCAGTATTTTATTTTTGTCATTGTCTTAATGCTTCCCTTTGAAATTAGAGATCTTATCTATGATAATTTAAAATTGGGTACCATACCTCAGCGCATAGGTGTTAAAAATACTAAGTTGATAGGTGCTATACTGTTGTTATTTTTTTTCTTATTGGAATTTTTTAAGAACGAAGTAAAGGAAACTGCATTAATTTCAAATACTATTATATTAAGTATTACCCTTGTTTTTTTAGTATTTGCCCACAAAGAACAAACAAAATATTACAGCGCATTTTGGGTTGAAAGTATTCCTGTTGTTTGGTTGATTATTTTACTGATGCTTGGCTAACTCTTTTTCAAACTGCTGTTTTAGTTTGTTACGTTCATCGTTTTTTAAACAATCAACTTCTGCTTGTTTAATAGAATGAGTCAATTTGTTGTTTTTAGAGGAATAAGATTTTGTGACATGACACCAGGAAAGCCTTATAGATAACTTAAAACGCTCCCAAAATGTCGACTCACCATACTGTGATTTGTCACAAATATGCTTTGCCTCTTCGCAGCTTATAAATAAAAAACGTTTTTTCATTTTATTTTAAAACCAATTTTCTTCCATACAATTTGCTAATGCTGTTCTAGCTCTGTGTATTAAAACCCATAAGTTAGACGCAGTAATGTTCATTTCATTACAAATGGTTTCTGTATCATAACCTAATATTGTTTTCATCTTAAAAACCTCAGCTTGTTTTGCAGGTAACTTGGCTATGCAGTCGTAAATGGCATCACCAAGTTCTGAGTTTTCCAATTTTGCTTCAGCCGTTTTTTCAAAAGTGTCTTCTACACGCTCCTCCAGCCAGTCACCTTCAGTGTCTGAATCGCTATTGTAGTTCATTCTAACTTCGGCTTTTCCTTTTTTAGAGTTTATCTTTCTATAATGATCAATGATTTTACGTTTTAGGATAGAAACTAACCAGGTACGTTCAGAGGCTTCACCCTTAAAATTACCCATCGATTTTAGACCGGCCAGAAAGGTTTCAGACACTAAATCTTGTGCTACAACTCTATCATTAACTCTTGAGATGGTATAGTTAAAGAGGTAGTCTGAATACAAATCAATCCAGTTATTAGGATTTAATTGATGATTGGCCATTACTTTTTGTCATTGCTCAATCAAAAATAGGTAAAATATTATGATGTTTTATATATGTTCACATTTTCCTAACGTTTGGTGGCGCTTATGATATAATAGCCAAAACTCTTCATATGCAAACCAGATAAAAGGGCATAGAAAGAGCCTTTTAGATTATGCGAGCTTTCCTTTTTAAGGTTGTCAAATCCAAAAAATTTCTTGATAATAAAGCCTAAAATAGCGAACGGGACGTGTAGCACTGAAGGAGCCACTCTCATCGATACATTTTCGATTTCAATATTCTTAAATCCCAAATCTTCTAGACTTTTTTTAATGAATTGAGGGGTTTCTAATTTTTCTAAATTCCAGTGACTACATAGTCTGTGGTAAGCATATTTCCCTCCTTTGCAAAGTTGAGTCATATCCCTCTTCAGCAAGGCATCTGCCATTACAAAACGTCCACCAGGTTTTAAGAGTCTGTGCATTTCTTTGAGCGAATTATACTTATGACCTGAATGACAAAAGCTCTCAATAGCTACTGCAGAATTAAACGAATTAGATTGAAATGATGTGTTATTATAGTTTTCCTTTAGTATGATTCCGTTTTTACCTTTAAGTAAGCCATTACCCTTTTTGACTTGAAAGTCTGACATGGTTACTCCGTACGCCAATACATTATTGTACTCATTTAATGCATATCTCATGGTAGCTCCCATACCACATCCCAAATCTACAAGCCTATGCTTTGTTTTACCAATGTTTAATCTTTTTATGACTTGCTTATTCATTTGATTAAGCATGCTATCTCGTTTAAAAGGATTGGTTTTAAACGGAATAAAGTAACCAAAATGCATATTGTAATCTTTACTCCAAAATAGATAGTCTTCGGTAGCTTCATTATAAAAGTCTACCATTTCAATTCGGATTTGTTCTTCGTAACTGCTGTGAGGTATGGATTGGATTTTCATACATTAATGAATTATAAAGTTATAGATGAATAGCCAGGTGTAAACAACTGCAAACAATACAAATAGGAAGTTCATGAAATAACCGCCAATTTTAAAAGTTAACTTTTTGGGAATTTGATAAATAGGATAGTAAGCAATTTGTGTTGCGACTTTGCCTACCCAATAGACTGCTATTAAACCAGTAAGAGCGACTGCCAGATGGGTGCCGTTTTTCAAGTCATTTGGTAAAAGGATAGCTATTAAGCCAAAAGAGAAATTTAATCCTTGAATATATCTACCATAAGTTTTAGCAATTTCTTGATTTAAGGGTTTTAGTTGCTTAACATCATTATACCAATCAAATACGTTATGTCTAATGTAAGGGTAAATCAGGGCTGTAAATATTTGACCACATCCTCCAATAATAATCAACCAATTAGGAATTAGAGTTTTCATAATTATAGTCTTTTCAGATTACTAAGTATCCATACGAAGTAAGTTGCTACAGACATCGGAATAATGATAATCCCCAATATCCACCATAGGTTATTTATTTCTATTTTCAGATACCATCCGATACCATAAATCAATACTATGGCCCAATAGATCAGAAGATGCTTTTTTTGCTTGGTATTAATCTTACTCCAGGAAAACGAAATACCTAAAGCGCTTAACAACTGAAGTCCTCCTAGGACTATTTGAGCATATAATCCAAATATTATTGTTAAGTACAATATTGCTGTAATTACCAGAGCTATTTTGTTTAATTGATAAAGCTTTTTCATGATTTAAATGTTTTTAAACTTTCAAAAAAAATTGAAAGTATAGTGTAAAAAAATATAGTTATTTCATAAGCTTTAATACCGACTTTGTTAGCCAGTTATGCTTTTGATTTACTAGTTTATTCATCAGTGTATCTAATTCGTCTGTCAGATCTTTTAAGGCTTTTGTTTGCTTAATTAATTCTTTTGTATTTTCTGTGCCATCATCTTGAATGGATGATACATCCTCTAAAACCTTTATAACTGGTTTTATTTCTCTACGGCTACGCTCCTTAGCTATTATACGCGCTAATTCTTGAACATCTTTTTCTGTTGTAAAAAATTCTTTGCGCTCACCTGATACTAATACTTTGGTTACAATTCCCCAATCAATAAGCTGTCTCAAGTTCATGCTAGTATTACCACGCGAGATTTTAAGCTCTTCCATAATCTCTTCCATTGATAATGGTTTGATAGAAATAAAAAGTAAAGCCTGAATCTGTGCCATAGCTTTATTTATGCCCCAGAGAGTGCCTAAACTACCCCATGTACTAATAAACTTTTCTTTTGCTTCTTGATATATCATACCGCAAATATACAATAAATTTTAAACTTTCAATAATTATTGAAAGTTTATTTAATCTCTAGATGGATATGATCATCATGTCTAACCGCTTGGCAACCATGAAACCTTATGTTGTTGTACTTACTAAGCTTAAGTTCATTTTTAAGATAAGGTTCTATAAAAATTTTTGAATTTTTTGCTCGGTAGAGTAGTCCTTGAATTAAGGTCTTGGTATTCTCCTTGTCTAGTAAAAGAGTATTGTTTTTATCTGGCGACAAGTATTTTGTGATATCATATTGCCAGTAGCCCTTTTCTTTACAATATTTAGATGTAGGATTAGAGTCTTTAACATAAGCTCCATAACCGAAATAAGAAGGTTTTTTATCTGTTTTATTGTTACTGTCACGATACATAAATGCTAAATCAATTTTTTTACCATCATTATGACTGAGATGAGGTAAAAGCGGAAAACCATCTATAAAAGGAAAATTGGCATCCAAATAGGTTGTTCTTATCCCTAAATGTGCTAAATCGGTTGTTGATTGTTGTAATGAGTTATGAAGTTTGATGTCTACATAGTTTCGGAAACACAAAGGATATATGATATTCTGTGGTTTTAGGTCACTTTTAAAAACCGGTAATTGAGTTCTTCCAAAATAAGGTGCGATCCATGGAACTATAAGTAGGTTACAAACGAAATAAACTATTGGAAAAACAAAGCGTTTCTTTTTTTGCCATCGCTTAGAAATAAAAACACTTGTTAGCCAAATCAATCCGCCAAGCTGCGTTAAAATGGTTAAGCATATAATTATTAGTAGATGGCCTATTAGTCTTAGAAAATTCATGGCATACGCTAACGTAAAACAAATTAGCTTATTTTATAAGACCCGCTCGTCTCAATAATGCCTCAGGTTTTGGCTCTTGTCCTCTAAATTTTTTATAAAGCGTCATTGGATCTTCTGTACCGCCTTGTGATAAAACATAAGTTTTAAATTTATTGGCTACCGTTTTATTAAAAATACCTTGGTCTTTAAAATATTCAAAGGCATCAGCATCCAAAACTTCCGCCCATTTATAACTATAATAGCCCGAGGAATAACCACCTTGAAAAATATGTGCAAAAGCAGTGCTCATACAGTTTTCAACAACGTCAGGATAAAGTTGGGTTCCGCCAAAAGCCTCTATTTCGTGCTGTTTAACAGATGTGATTGTCTCTAGGTTTTCGTTAGCATGCCAGGCCATGTCTAACATTCCAAAGCTTAACTGACGAAGCGTTTGCATGCCCTCATGAAATGTTGCTGAAGCTTTTATTTTTTCAATTAGATCCATTGGAATCACTTCACCAGTTTCATAATGGGTAGCAAATAATTTTAAGGTTTCTTCTTCGTAACACCAGTTTTCTAAAATCTGACTCGGTAGCTCAACAAAATCCCAATACACGCTTGTGCCAGAAAGGCTAGGGTAGGTGGTGTTGGCTAACATACCATGCAGGGCATGACCAAACTCATGGAACAAGGTTGTGACTTCATTAAAGGTTAATAATGATGGTTTACTCTTAGTGGGTTTGGTAAAATTACAAACAATAGAAACATGTGGTCGTTCGTTTATGCCATTTTTTATCATTTGCGGTTTAAACGAGGTCATCCATGCTCCATTTCGTTTTCCTGCTCTTGGGAAAAAGTCAGCATAAAAGATAGAAACTAAATTGTCTTCTGCATCAACAACTTTGTATGTTAAAACATCGTCATGATATTTATCTATGGTATTAATCTCTTCGAACTTTAGACCGAATAGTTTGCCAGCAACAGTAAATGCACCATTGATGACATTTTCCAGTTTAAAATAAGGCTTCAATTGCTCGTCATCCAAACTGAATAATTTTTGCTTTAATTTTTCAGAATAGTAAGCCGAATCCCATTTTTGTAGTTCGTCTATTTTATCCAGTTCTTTGGCAAAGGCTTCAAGTTTTTGAAATTCTTTTTCTGCTGCAGGTTTTGCCTTTTCTAAAAGTTCGTTAAGGAAGTTGTTTACTTTTTCAGGAGTTTGTGCCATGCGTTCTTCCAATATAAAATGGGCATGGGTTTTATAGCCTAAAAGTTGGGCACGCTCAAAACGAAGATTTGCAATTTTTAGAACAATGTCCTGATTGTCCAAATCATCATTTTTAAATCCTTTACTTCCAAACGCCTTAGATAACTTTTCACGTAATGCACGGTCATCTGCATACGTCATAAACGGAATATAACTTGGGTAGTCTAAGGTGATTAACCAACCGTCTTTACCTTTGCTTTCAGCCAATTGCTTTGCAGCTTCTTTTGCGCCTTCTGGTAATCCTGAAACTTCGGATTCTTCAGTAAGAAGCATTTCAAATTTATTGGTTTCAGCTAATATGTGCTCGCCAAATTTTAGTTTTAACTGACTTAATTCTTTGTCAATTGCACGTAGGCGTTCTTTTTTTTCCTTGGAAAGATTAGCTCCGTTTCGAGAAAAGCTTTTGTACTTTTTGTCTAATAATGTGGCTTGTTCTGTGGTTAAGTCTAAGTTGGATTTAGAATCGTAAACCGCTTTAACGCGTTTAAACAGATCTTCGTTTAGAGTAATGTCATTACTGAACTCAGACAATAATGGTGAAACTTCTTGAGCAATTTTTTGAATCTCATCATTTGTCTCCGCTGAATTTAAATTAAAGAAAATACTAGATATTCTATCTAGCTCTTGACCAGAGTAGTCTAAGGCTTCTATAGTGTTTTCAAAAGTTGGTGATTCGGTGTTTGTGACGATAGCATCAATTTCGTTCTTCGCCTTGTTTATTGCTAACTTAATAGCTGGTAAAAAATCTTCGTTTTTTATTTTCGAAAAAGGGGCTGTATTGTATTGAGTATCAAAAGATTTATTAAGAATAGTCATTTTAATCGTCTAATTTTTCTTACGTATGTTGTTGATAATGTGAATTTTAACGGTATTTTATGATGGGTCTATTTTGGGGTTTGATAAGTTTAATTACCTTTGCGCCATCTTTGACGAACAAGATCTTTTTGTTCTTAAGGATTGGTTAATAGCAAAAAAAGCCTTGACGGAAGTTGAGGCTTTTTTATAGGTCTTTTGCAGACTCAATAACCTTTGCCTTTAATCCTTCTTTGTATACGCTAATCTTATCTAAAACACACTGATCGCCACTTCCTAAAATTTGAGCAGCCAAGATACCTGCATTTTTTGCGCCATTGAGTGCAACTGTTGCTACAGGTACACCTCCTGGCATTTGTAAAATTGATAACACAGAATCCCAACCGTCAATAGAATTACTGCTCTTAACAGGCACTCCAATTACTGGTAATGGTGATAGTGAAGCTACCATACCTGGTAGGTGAGCTGCACCACCGGCTCCAGCTATAATTACTTTAATTCCTCTATGATGAGCATTTTTTCCGTAATCGAATAGTTTATCTGGTGTACGGTGGGCTGAAACAATATCAACCTCAACCTCAATATCAAATCCCTTTAAAATATCAATAGCGTCTTGCATAACTGGCAAATCGCTTTTACTTCCCATGATAACTCCTACTTTACTCATATCTTATTCGCTTATTACTTCAATAGTTCGTTTTACATTTTCTGCAATTTCTCGCGCCATGTCAACATCTTTATTTACGATGGTCACATGACCCATTTTCCGGAAAGGTCGTGTTTGTTTCTTACCATAAATATGTGGCGTTACTCCATCCATTGCCATAATCTCTTCAATGTTTCTGTATAGTACATTGCCAGTGTAGCCTTCTGAACCAACCAAATTTACCATAACACCCGCAACTTTACTGTCTGTATTACCAAGGGGTAAACCCAATATACATCTCAGATGTTGCTCAAACTGGTCTGTATAACTTGCCTCTATACTATAATGTCCTGAGTTGTGCGGTCTTGGAGCGACCTCATTTACCAGAATTTGATCGTCCTTAGTTTGAAACATTTCTACCGCCAATAGCCCAACATGTTCAAAAGCTGCAGCTGTTTTTAGAGCTACAAGCTCTGCTTTCTTTGCAATGTCATTCGGAATTCTTGCCGGACAAATAACATACTCGACCTGATTGGCTTCAGGGTGAAATTCCATCTCAACGACTGGATATGTTTTTAAATGCCCTTTAGAATTTCTGGCTACAATAACGGCAAGCTCATTTTTAAACGGAATTAAATGTTCTGCTATACATTCAACATTTGGTAAATCTACCAAATCTGTGTAACGTCTCACTACTTTTACACCTTGGCCATCATACCCAAACCTAGCGCTCTTCCAAACAAAAGGATATTTTAAACCGCCATTCTCAACGGCATCTTCAATTTCAGAGGTGTGTGCAAATCGCGAGAAATCTGCGGTTGGAATATCATGATCGCGGTAAAATAATTTTTGAGTGGCCTTATTTTGTATAGTTCGCAAGGTTTTTGACGATGGATATACTTTTATACCTTGCTTTTCGAGAGTTTCTAAAGCTTCTACGTTAACGTTTTCAATTTCAATAGTGAGTACATCCACTTTTTTTCCGAAATCAATAACAGTGTCATAATCTAATAAATCACCTACAAAAAACTCGTCACATGCCAGTCTTGCTGGTGCATCTTTACTTGGATCGATTATACATGTGTGGATATCGTATTTTCGTGTGTGATATAAAATCATTTTGCCAAGTTGGCCACCGCCAAGAATACCGAGTTTAAAGTCTGAAGAAAAATAGTTCATATTTACTTCCTAGGTAAATGGAAAATTTTTAAAAGATTCAACATAAATTCTTTGCAAAAATAAGCTAATTATAGCAGATACCCTTAAATTCATAATTCAAAAAATCGGCAATCCTCAATCAATTCATTATCTTTGCGTTTCTAAAATAATACCATGGTTGTTAAGCTTCATGATTTATATTTTAAACCTTTTATAAATGCAGATGAGATTGATGTTGTCGTCCAGCGAATGGTCAATGATATTGCTGCAGATATAAAAGATGAAATCCCTGTTTTTGTAGGGATTATGAATGGGTCATTTATGTTTGTTAGTGACTTTGTAAAAAAGTATCCCAAACCATGTGAGGTTACATTTATAAAATTAGCTTCTTACGAAGGGGTGAAATCTACAGAAGATATCCAGAGACTTATTGGCTTAACTCAAGATTTAACAGCAAGGACCGTCGTTATTTTAGAAGATATCATAGACTCAGGTAATACCTTGGAAGAAGTGCATCGCATTTTTAAAAATGAAAATGTAAAGCAGTTACTTATTGCAACTTTATTTCACAAACCTGAAGCTTACGATAAGGATTTTAAACTTCATTATGTTGGTAAAGAAATTCCGAATAAATTTATTGTTGGCTACGGATTAGACTACGATGGATTGGGGAGGGATTTACCAGACGTCTATCAATTAAAAACAACACAACACATGACAAATATCGTGCTATTTGGCCCTCCAGGTGCGGGAAAAGGAACACAGGCTAATTTTTTAAAGGAAAAATACGATTTGGTACACATCTCTACGGGAGATGTCTTTAGATACAATATCAAAAATGAAACTGCTTTAGGTATGTTAGCTAAATCTTACATGGATAAAGGTGAACTAGTACCTGATCAGGTTACGATTGATATGTTGAACAAAGAAGTTGAAAAAAATACCGATGCCAAAGGATTTATTTTTGATGGTTTCCCAAGAACCAATGCCCAAGCCAAAGCATTGGATGAATTAATGGATAGCAAAGACTCTCAAATTAATGCTATGGTCGCCCTAGAAGTAGATGATGAGATTTTAGTTGAGCGTTTATTAAAACGAGGTGAAACCAGCGGAAGAGCAGACGATGCAGATGAGAATATCATTAGAAACCGAATTAAAGAATATTACAGCAAAACTGCCATATTGAAGGATTACTACTCTGATCAGAATAAGTATTTCGGTGTGGATGGTGTTGGCAGTATCGAGGAGATTACGGAGCGTTTAAGTGCCGTAATCGATAAGCTATAAAACTTACAAGTGAGTTTAAACTCTCAAATTTAAACTTAGAACTTTAAACTCCGTTATGACAGAAGGAAATTTTGTAGACTACGTAAAAATGCATGTTGCTTCCGGAAATGGAGGTAAAGGTTCTGCACATTTACATCGTGAAAAGTATATCGCTAAAGGTGGGCCTGATGGTGGTGATGGTGGTCGTGGTGGTCATGTTATTATCCGAGGTAATGAAAACCTCTGGACCCTATTGCACCTAAAATTTAAACGACATATTCGTGCTGGTCATGGAGAGCATGGTAGTTCTGGCAGAAGTACTGGGGCCGACGGTGAAGATGCCATTATTGAAGTCCCACTAGGAACCGTTGTTAGGGATACCGAAACAAATAAGATTCTATTTGAAATAACAGAAGAAGGAGAAGAAAAAATAGTGGTAGAAGGCGGTAAGGGTGGACGCGGTAACTGGCATTTCAAAAGCTCTACCAATCAAACACCACGTTATGCACAACCTGGTATTCCACTTGAAGAGAAGGATATTACCTTAGAACTAAAAGTACTCGCAGATGTCGGCTTGGTTGGCTTTCCAAATGCTGGAAAATCTACGTTGCTGTCTGTGTTGACTTCAGCAAAACCAAAAATAGCCGATTATGAATTTACGACACTGAAGCCTAATTTGGGTATTGTAAAGTATCGCGATTTCCAATCGTTTGTTATGGCTGATATTCCTGGAATTATTGAAGGTGCGGCTGAAGGGAAAGGACTGGGCTATTACTTTTTAAGACATATAGAACGTAACTCTATTTTACTGTTCTTAATTCCGGCAGATGCTAAGGATATCGTTGAGCAATACGAAATTCTCGTTGATGAATTGAGACGTTACAATCCTGAAATGTTGGATAAAGAACGTTTTGTGTGTATTTCAAAGTCGGATATGTTAGATGACGAATTAAAATCTGAAATGGCAAATATTTTGGATAAAGATTTAGAGTGTGATTACATGTTTATTTCTTCTGTAGCCCAACAAGGTCTTACTGAATTGAAAGATAAACTTTGGAATATGTTGAATACCTGATTGAGTTATGAAAGAGGCTATTAAAAACATAGTAGAATATAACAACAACAGGCTAAGTAGGAGTTTTGCATTTTTTATTCAGTTTTTAATTGTTCTTTCTGTAATTACATTTTCCTTAGAAACACTACCAGACTTAAAACCACAAACTAAAGCTATTCTCAATTCTATAGAATTGTTTTGTGTTATAGTGTTTACTGCAGAATACCTAGCAAGAATTTATGTTTCAGATCGTAATCTGAAATTTATTTTTAGCTTTTTTGGACTTATAGATTTGTTTGCCATCTTACCGTTTTATTTGTCATTTGGATTAGACTTACGCTCTTTAAGAGTGTTGAGAATGTTCAGGTTGTTTAGACTTTTAAAGTTAGTGAGATATAATAAAGCCATGAGTCATTTTGCAAAAGCTATGATGTTGGCTAAAGAACAAATTATTCTGTTCATGGGAGTTACCTTGGTGTTGATTTATTTTGCAGCTATTGGGATTTACTATTTCGAAAACGAAGCGCAGCCAGAGCATTTTTCTTCTATTTTTGACAGTCTTTGGTGGTCTATTGTTACTTTAACCACAGTAGGTTATGGTGATGTATATCCGATTACGGTTGGTGGAAGAATTTTTACGTTTTTTATATTACTTATTGGATTAGGTATTGTGGCGATACCAACAGGAATTATTTCTTCTTCACTTACCAAAGTTGTTGAGCCAGATTCTGATGAAGAATAGTTAAAGTTTAAATTCTGTAATACCATACTTGATACAGAATCTTATTTTAAGTACCTTTAAAATAAAAAATGAAAGCTGTAAAATATATTTTCCTCTTTTTGTTAGTGGCTTCTTGTGGTACGGTGATTAATTACGATTACGAGAAATCTACTGACTTTACACAATACAAGACTTACGATTATTTTGGTGATATGCAGACGGGACTTAGTCAATTAGATACCAAACGCATCATTCAATCTATTGATGCCAAGTTAGCTACCATGGGTTTAACACGTTCTGATGATCCTGATTTCTATATAGATATTCTAAGTCAAGATATCATGAATATGAATAACTCTACAGTAGGCGTCGGCGCAGGAGGTGGTGGTGGAGGTAGCTTTGGAGGTGTGTCCGTAGGTATTCCAATAGGGAATAACCAAAACACACGCCAAATAGTTATTGATTTTGTGGATAAAAAACAAAACGAGCGTCTATTTTGGCAGGCGGTTAGCGAAAGTAATTATCGCGAAAATGCGTCACCTGAAAAGCGTGAGGCTTATTTTGATGCACTCATAGAAAAGATTTTTTCCAAGTATCCACCAAAGAAATAAACTTTATCATTTTCCTAACACTTTAAACTTCATCTTGGTGAATCGGTTTTGTAATTTTGATTGAATTCAAAAGAACAACAAAACGATGAACAATTTACAGGGCAAAGTCGCTCTTATAACAGGTGGAACAAAAGGTATTGGTTATGGAATTGCAGTGGCATTACTTGACCAAGGTTTCAAAGTTGCCATTACGAGCAGAACTAAACAAGCCGCAGAAGACAAGGCAAAAGAATTAGCTTCTAAAACAAATTCTGAAAACGCAGTAATCGGACTTGAAGCTGATGTTAGACATTTAGATAGTCAAGAAAGGGCAGTAAAAGCAACACTTGATGCTTTTGGTCAACTGGACTTGGTTGTTGCCAATGCAGGATTGGGACATTTTGGGAGTATTGAAGATTTGACAGTAGAACAATGGAATGCCGTTATAGACACCAATTTAACAGGCGTTTTTAACTCAATAAAAGCAAGTGTAGAGGCGCTAAAAAAATCCAAAGGCTATTATATTACCATTTCAAGTTTAGCAGGAACCAATTTCTTTGCAGGTGGTTCTGCTTATAACGCTAGTAAATTTGGTGTTACTGGCTTTACCCAAGCAGTAATGTTAGACTTGCGTAAATATGGTATAAAGGTTAGTACTATTATGCCAGGTTCAGTATCAACATATTTTAATGGCAATGAGCCAAGTGAAGCTGGTGCTTGGAAAATTCAGATAGAAGATATAGGTGAATTGGTTGTGGATTTATTAAAAATGAATCCAAGAACTCTACCAAGTAAAATTGAGGTTAGACCAACCACACCGCCAAGCAGCAAATAAGATTAAGAAGCTTCCATTTCGGAAGCTTTTTTTATTCTATAGTTATTCTCACCCCTTCACTATGGCTACTAAACTCCGGTGCATACATTGATTGAATAGTACTAATCCCGTTACTCATATCGCCAGCATTATTGACACGTAAATCATATTCAAACACATAAACGCCTTTTGGTAAATAATCCATAAAGAAATTGGTCGCTGCATCTTTAGTACTTTCGTAATAGCCTAAACCATCTTGCCATTTGTATTGCGATAATACGTTGATAGGTTCAAAACCTGCAGCACGCATATCTTTTAGGTGTACAAATTCCATATCTCTATCGGAGCGTAATTCGATACGAACGCGAACTAAATCACCAACATTTAATTTAGTGTCTTTGATGATATCTGATAGTTCTTCACCTTTATCAGTATTACTTTTTAAAAAGAGTTTTTTACTCAGCTTTAAAGGCGTTTCAGCTGAAGTAATCTTGTCTAAATCTTCAAAATATTGCCAGTATAATGCTCCCCAAGCAATGCCATCTCCTTTCTTGGAAACGGTAACATTGGCTTGTTCTGGTGTAATTTCATTACCTGTCCAAGACGTCTTGTAGTAACCTGTTCCGGCTTCAACCTTAACATTATCTAATATTGAAGGATTTATAGTATCATTACCAACTTTTACATCAACCATTTCGGTGACGTCTAACCAAGAACTCCCTTGAAGTAATAAGGCATAAACAGCTTCTGTAGTGGCTTTGGTGGTTTCCCATTTATTAGTCTGCTTATTTTTGAGTAACCAGATTTTTAGGTTGTCGATGTCTTCTAGTTTCTTGGCTTCGCTTTGTATGACAGTTCCAACTTCAGAAAATGCTTCAATCAATAATGCTTGGGTTTCTATCGGAGCTTGGTGCCAATACCAAGAACTCGTGTTCGCTTTCCAATACATGCCTAATTCGTCTGATGTGATGCTATTTTCTTTTAAGGATTTTAAAATTTTTCCTGCTGTTCCGTCATCATTCATTCGGTGTAATGTTAAGGTCATTAAGCCTTTGGCATATAATGAACGATTTAACCAATACGTTTGCATTTGGGATTTGTAATACTCCATTATAGCCTCGACCTCTTTTGATGGTTTAAGCTCTGGATAGAAACTACGCACATATAGATAATGCAACTGCGTGTAAGACAAATGGTCTTTGCTTAAATCTGCATCCTTATTGTACTTTTTGATGTCTTTATATTCTTTAACGAATTCAGTATCTAGGTATTGGATGGCGTTTTTAATCATAGATTCCTCGCTGTCGCTCTGAATGACATTAAGTTGCTTTAAATGTCCAAACCCAGAAATAATATGTTGCGTGATAAAACGATTGGCATAGCCACCATTAAACCAAGGCCAAGCACCAGATGGTAGTTGGTTTTGTTTTAGTTTATTTAAAGCTGAATTGAGCTCATTATTCATTTTGTTGAGGTCGAATAACAAGCCAATACGTTTTTTTTGATCCGTTTCAGATTGCGCATCACGCAACCAAGGAGTTTCTTGTAGTAAAAGTGATTTTAACTCTTGATTTTTTTCAAGATTTGAAAGTAATGCATCTGAGGATTTCCATTGATTGAAAACCGCTTCAATCTTAGGATTGGATTTTACAATGTGCCGCGCCAAAGCATTGGCATAATATCTTGAAAAGGTCTGCTCATTGCAATCATAAGGATATTCCATTAGGTATGGTAAAGCTTGTACAGCATACCACGCAGGATTGGACGTCATCTCTAAAGTCAACTTATGATTGGTTAACGTTGTTGAGGTGTTGTCTTTTAGCTTGTCTAACGTAAACGTCTTCGTTTCGTTAGAGCGAATCCACATAGGTAGTGTTTCAGTTACCAACATTCTGTTGGATAGTACTGGTAACGCGTTTTGCTCACCATCGCTAAATTGATCACCGTTTTCAGGATCTATTGAAATAGCAATTATTTTATATTGAACAGCTTGTAGACCCTCTGGAATATTGAGTTTCCAAGACACTTGCGTGTTGCCTTTTGCATTAACTGTAAAGTCTTTATCGGTTAAATCACTTGTTAAGGTATAGTTTCTGCCTATTTCACCTTGAAAGATTTGTGATAGAAATTCACCAGTAACAGGATTGGTCAATTCCAATCTTGCCAAACCAGATAGTTCTTTCTCCGTAAGATTCGCAATTTTAGTACTGATAGTAATTTGATCTCCTTCTCGTAAAAAACGTGGTGCATTTGGAATGACCATTAACTCTTTTTGAGTAACCGTTTCTAGTTGCATTACCGAACTTTCTAAGGTTTTGGTATGTGCCAATAATTGCAATTTCCATTTGGTCAACGCTTCAGGTGCTTTAAAGTTAAAACTTACATTGCCCTGTTCATTGGTTTGTAATTGCGGAAAGAAAAAAGCAGTTTCGTGGAGGTTTTTGCGGATTTGGATAGAGTTAGAATTTAGATTTTCCTTTTGTTTTTCAATTCTTTCAGCAATAATTGTTCCTCCACTTTGCTCTGTAACACTATTATAAACAAGAGCTTTTTTGTTTGTTGAATCCATTACAACAACAGATTCTAATTCGTCATCTGCTTCAAAAGCACTGCTTGCAAGTTCATTTAACTCCATTCCAGATGCTCTGCCTCTTAAAAGATATTTAGTTCTGCCAAACCCAAAATAAAACCCAAACCAATTTAATTGGTCATAACTTTTTGTCGTATAAGACATTGGATAATTAAAATGATTAAATAATCTAAAGTTAATAGTGCCAAAACTGCGTCCACCATTCTTGTTTATTCTACTGTAGTAATGTGGTTGCTGTATAGGATTGAAACTCCAGTTGTGTGCTCTAAATTCATCTAAAGACGCATCGTACATACTTGCTAAAAGTTCAGCAGAGACTTTATCTCCTTTTGGGCCTTTGATTTTAAAACTCCAGGTTTCATCTTGTCCTGGTTGTAACTTGTCTCTAAAGGTTGTGGTTTCAATCTCTAAGTCTGTTTTAGGGTAAGGGACATTAACGTTAAAGCTTTGATATACATAACTGTTGTAAGCCGCAAAGCTCGTATGGACTTCAAAACCACCTAAATCACCTTCTAAAACAGGAATGCTAATGGTTTGTTTAGCGTTGTTCAATGTTACCAATTGCGTTGAAACAACCTGGTTGTCTTTTTCAACCTCTACAGTAATTGTGATGTCATTCGCCGCTGATCCAATGGTGAGTTTAACAGTGTCTCCAATCTTGTAACTGTCTTTGTCTAAGGAGATTTCAAAAAGTTGATTATCGGCAACGGTTTTATCGTTATCGCTAAATAGGTTTGTATAGGCTTCAGCTTTTACGTCTTCTCCGAATTTATCCTTGCTTTCTGCAATCATAATGTACTGACCAGAGTTCCACTTTTTCAGTTTTTTTAACATGATGGTTTTTCCCTTTTCAGTATCGAAATCTGTTGAGAAAACTTCTTCGCCTTTATCCCAATTGGTGGATAAATGCTCGTCGTTGTATGGGTCGTGAGGAAATAGACGTTTAAATTCTTCTTTAGAAATTACCTGAAAATCTGGGGCATTCCAAGGTCTGTTTCTAAACACGTTAGTTGGTGCTCTAAGTTTGTAAATCTTTAAGGTTCCTTGTGCAGGAACAAATTCACCATTAAGGTTTTGGGAATTTAAAGTGAGTTCTACTTCCTTTTGAGATTTCTCAATCTGGTTTAGAACAGAAATTTGTAAGGTCATTGCATGATACCCTACGTTTACAACTGTTGATGTAGAACGCGTTTCTCCATTGACATCCGTAATATCCGCAGTGACTTCATAATTAAAAATCGGAAGGTTGTCTTTTGAAACGCTTTCATCTGGTATGGCCTTAAAGGTAATTTCAAACTCACCTTTATTATTTGTTGTGCTTTCTCCAAAGGTTATTTCTTGGGCTTTAGCATTGTAATAGCCTGGTCGTCTCCAATACCACCAACTTGGGTATTGTACTTGGCGTTTTACACGATACACTACTTTAGCATCCGTAATGTTGCCGCCAGCAAAAGCAATGGCTTTTCCTTTTACGGTAATACTATCGTTAACTTTAAACGTTTCTGTAATGGGTTGAAATTCGGGTTTAAACTTTGGACGCTTATATTCCTCAACAGAAAAATAGGAATACCCTGTACTTTCACAATGCATTAGTAAATTATAGTTACCGGTTAGTCCATCATTAGGTAGAATAAACTCCCCAGATACCGAACCGAAGTCATTGGTTTTGAGTTCCAGTTTATTAATAACTTCACCATTTACATTTTTCAGTATAACCATGGATTTTTCGTTAGCATAAACTTCGGTTTTATCGTCTTTGGTAACTGTGGCAATCCCTTTAAAATAAACTGTTTGTCCTGGTCTATAAATGCTTCGGTCTGTAAATAAAAATACATTGTATTGGGTATCGTTGTTTTCTCTCTCGCGGTAAGCTCTGCTGATGTAATAGTCGCCAAAAAATGCAGTATCGTCTTTATAACTAGCTCTGATTTCTACTTGCCTGTAGTAGTTGCCATCTTTTTTGAAGCTGAATTTTCCGTAGGTATCAGTCGATAATTTTTTAGAAAAAGATCGATCCCTATTGTTTCTGTAAGTGATGTTGATTACCGCATTTACAATAGCTAATCCGTTAGTTCTATTAATGAGTTGGTAGTTTATTTTGTCATTTTCATTACTTTCTAATAAGGCTAAATCGGTGACTTGAATTGATGTTAAACCAAACACATTATCTTTTTGAGTTTCAGCTTTAATAAGGTAAAAACCATTACTCAATTGCGGAATGATGACTTCAGTACTGTGCTCTTGATAATCACCTTCAGATTTCAGGTTACGGGTAAACGAATGAAGCGGCTTTATTTTCTTAAAGAATTTTAGCTTGTCTTCTGTTTTATTTGTTCTGTTGAAGGTTTCAAGTTGATTGCTGTCAATCTTGTAAATTTTGAAATTAAGATCAGAAAGGTTTTTGTAGGTGACTAAAATTCGTGAAGTAGAATTAATTGGTAAGAATTCCTCAGCTTCCAATCTTAAACTAGGCTGAAGGATCTGCTGTTTTAAAATCTCACAGTTTTTAGCACCTGCACTTTCAGGAAAGCTAAATATTACAGCATTACATAGTTCTATGGCTTCTTTAAGTTTCCAACGATGTTCATTGGTGTCGTTATTATGATCGTATTTGTTTCCTAGGTCGCGATAGACTTTAGCGACTTCAAAATTATACAGCGCTGATAGTGGCGTATCCTGTAATTCCTTGGCCTTAACTTTTAACACCTTAATTAATAGGTCTTCTTTGCTGTTGAAAGTCGCATGTTGCGCAACATAATTTAATCGCTCAATATCGATAGCAACAAATGCTTTTGTAACTGGATTGCTTCTATGGAATTTTGTAAGATTCTGATAGATTTTAAGCGCATGTAATTGCAGAGATAAACTGTCTTTCGAAACGATGTTTAAGTTGATGAAATGCTCGCTGTCTGCAAGAAAAGCTTGATCTTCAATTTTAAATTTATATGCAGGTTGTTTGATGCTGTTTTCTGGGGTTTTATAAAATTGAAGCGCATTATGACTTAATAAATCATATAGTGTTGGTCTGTAAATTTTAGAATCTTTAGCTTCATTTAAAAGCGTGCTATAGTTTTCTAAAGCTTCTTGTTGAAGTAGCAAACCATTCTGCAAGGAGCGCTGATAATACACATGAATTTCATGAAATAAGGTTTCTAAATCCCAGGTTCTAAAATCGTCACTTGTTTTTACATTGGTTTTTGTTCGATTGTAAAATTTATAGCGGTTTTGCTGAAAATATTGCCAATACATGGTGGCCAGCATATTTTCTAAAAGGTGCTTTGTAGGGATGTTTTTTGAAGATTCAATTTCAGATTTAAAAAGGTTGACAATATTCAATTGCGCGTCTTCTTCAAGAATAAGCATATACTTGCTTTTATGGAGTAAGGCTTTAATCCGCTGTGGTTTGTTTTTAGAGGTTTTGGCATCCTTGTAAATCATATCAACAAGTTCTGCGGCACTTTTAGTTAGCCCTTCGTTTTCAAGTTGTGTAACTTTTTTCCATTGGTCATCAAAATTGTTTTGGGCTTGGGCAAATGAAGCAAAGCAAATAAGCATTAGTATGGGTATATAGTTTTTCATGAGAACTTGAATTTTTACAAAATACCTTCAAAAGCTATTCCAAACAAAGCTATAAAACGTCAAAGGCTTATTTGGGTGAGTTAAGGTAAGCAATTTGTTAGTGAACGTGAACGTTAATAAATTGTATTTTTGTAAAAAAGTTGTCTTGAAAGCATGAAGAAATTTCTTTGGATTTTTATTGTCTCGGGTTTGTGTTTTTCCCAATCTTCAAAAGAAAAAGCTAAATCCTATATCACGGACAAACATTACGAAAAGGCAGAGCATGAATTGATTTCTTTTGTCCAAGCCAATCCCGACGATATTGAGGCTATTGAACTGTTAGGAGATGCCTATGGTTATCAGAAAAAATGGGATAACGCTATAGAACAATATGAAACACTAAAAGACAATTATCCTAATAATGCGAATTACCATTATAAATATGGTGGTGCTTTGGGTATGAAGGCCTTAAACATCAGTAAGATAAGAGCACTCGGTATTATTGGAGATGTAAAACAATCCTTTTTGAAGGCTGCAGAACTAGACCCAAAACATATAGATACACGATGGGCATTGGTAGAGTTATACGTATCACTTCCTGGAATAGTAGGTGGAAGTATGTCAAAAGCTTTAAAGTACGCTAATGAACTACAACAGCTGTCTAAAGTAGATGGCTATTTAGCTAAAGGTTATGTGTATGAGTACGATGACGAACCAGAGTTAGCCGAGAAATACTATAAGCTTGCTATTGAAGTTGGAGGTTCTATAACGTGTTACGAGAAATTAACCAATTTTTACGAAGCTCAAAATAAGCCAGATAAAGCTATAGGAAATCTTGAACAAGCCCAACGAAAGCATCAGCGTAATGCTATGCATTATCAAATTGGTAAAGTATGTGCCGATTACAATATACAACTCGAAAAAGGTGAGAAATGCTTAAAGGTGTATTTATCAAACCACTCAGCCAAAGATGGTGTGCCTAAAGCTTGGGCTTACTACCGACTTGCACAGATCTACAAGCATAAGAAGAATAAGACGGAAGCTCTAAAATGGATAGATAAAGCCATAGCGGGTTTACCAGATATAGGTGTTTTTCAAGACGAAAAAGTCTTGATTTCTAAACTTTAATCAACTTCATATAAATATTATTTATAGAAACTATTAAAAATATTAATAGCTTAAATATTTGTTAAATGTGCAAAAATGATAGTAATACTATTATATTTGCAACCAAATATTTTAAGTATGATAAATTTACTGTCAAATTTAAAGATTGCTGTTCCCGACAAGATTTTTATCAAAGATCCTGAATCCTCAGATCTTGGCAAGCGCATCATAGAGCATAGCATTTTGCTAATAGATGAGATAGGCTTTGATAGTTTTACCTTTAAAAAGCTAGGTTCTAAGATAGGCTCTAATGAGAGTTCTATTTACCGTTATTTTGAGAGTAAGCACAAGTTACTATTATACCTAACCTCATGGTATTGGGCATGGATAGAGTATCAAATGGTATTTGCAACACATAATGTCCCACATGCCAAAGAACAACTCTTTAAAGCTATTGAAGTTATTACCCAAACTATTAAGGAGGATGTTACAATTACACATATTAATGAGGTCATTTTAAATAGAATTATCATCAACGAATATTCAAAATCGTACTTAACCAAAGAGGTCGATAGTGAAAATAAAGAAGGCTATTTTGTCGCTTATAAACGTGTTGTCAAGCGCTTAAGTGAAATCATACAAGCTGTAAACCCATCTTATGAATTTCCTTCTAGTTTGGCAAGTACAGTTGTAGAAGGTGCTTTACATCAGCATTTTTTAAAGGCACATTTTAGCTCAATAACAGACTGTGGAACGGAGGTAACACCTACCGAATTTTTTCTCAATCTAACTCTAAACGTATTAAAGTCTACATCAAATGAATCAAAATAAACCACTTTTAACCCCTTGGCAACGCTTTATTGGGATTTTAAGGCTCGAAAAAAAGGACTTGATTCAAGTCATTTATTATGCCGTTTTTTCTGGACTTATTAGCTTAACTCTACCTTTGGGAATTCAGGCTATTATTAATTTAATTCAAGGAGCTCAAGTGAGTACGTCGTGGATTGTCCTTGTTGTTTTGGTGACCTTAGGAGTTGTGTTTGTAGGTGTTTTACAGCTTATGCAAATGCGAATTATTGAGACCGTTCAACAACGTATATTTATGCGAGCGTCTTTCGAGTTTACCTACCGCTTCCCAAAAATTAAAATGAATGAGCTTCGCAATTATTATCCGCCAGAGTTAGCCAATCGTTTTTTTGATGTGTTAACGGTTCAAAAGGGTTTGGCCAAATTACTTTTAGATGTGCCAGCTGCAGTGTTGCAAATTGTATTTGCCTTGATATTACTGTCCTTCTACCATCCCTTTTTTATAGCATTTGGTATTCTTTTAATCATGCTTATTTATATCGTGTTTAAGTTTACTATTCAAAAAGGTATGGAAACGAGTTTAAAGGAGTCCAAGAAAAAATATATGGTAGCTCACTGGATACAAGAAGTGGCCAGAGCCATAACAAGTTTTAAAATTTCCGGCAGAACATCCCTGGCTTTAGAGAAAAATGATAAGTTGGTAGATGGATATTTAAAGGCAAGAGAAAGCCACTTTAAAATATTGGTAATTCAGTTTATACAGATGGTTGGCTTTAAAGTGATTGTCACAGCTGGCTTACTCATTATTGGAGGTTTGTTGGTATTGAATCAAGAAATGAATATCGGGCAATTTGTCGCTGCTGAGATTATAATCCTTTTAGTCATAGCCTCGGTAGAAAAGTTGATACTTGGCTTAGAATCGTTTTATGATGTTTTAACCTCATTGGAAAAAATGGGCCAAGTGGTTGATAAAAGGTTGGAATCTCAAGATGGTATTGAAGTAGATCAGGCCGAGAGTCTTAAAATAGAACTCGATAAGGTAACTTACGAAGTACCAAATCGCGGAGTACCGATTTTAAATAACATATCAATGACCATTAATCCTTCAAGTAGAATTTTGGTTAAAGGTCCTAGTGGTGCAGGAAAGTCCACATTACTCCGCATGATTTCTGGAATTATTGAACCTACTAAGGGAAGAATTTTTGTCAATGATGAGTCCATTCAAAATATTCACCTCAATAATTACAGGTCCTGTTTAGGATTGTCTTTGGCAGAAGAAACTCCTTTTGAAGGTAGTATCAGAGACAATTTAACCCTCAAGAATAAAAATATCACTGAACAGGAGATTAATAAGGCGATAGCCATTGTAGGTCTTCGGGATTATCTCAAGGAAACCGAAAAGGGATTGGATACAATTATTTATCCTGAAGGCAAACAAATGTCCTTCACAGTGGCTAAGAAACTGATTCTGGCAAGAGCTATTCTCAAAAAACCAAAGGTTCTTGTCTTAGAAGAACCACTTGAGCATTTTGAAGCAACCGAAGCCAAAGGAATTATTAAAGCTCTAACGGCAACAGAAAACCCTTGGGCTTTAATAGTAGCCAGTTTCAATAAAGATTGGACCAGTGAATGCACTGAAGTCATAACCCTAAATAATGGTGAAATTATCTAAAACCAAACGCTATGTTGAACATATCTAAAAATCCACTAAATAAAACGGTTGATTTATCCACCTATAGCTCAAGCAAACGTGTTTTTGATAAAGCGTATTACAAGTATTTTAACCGATTCTTGGGTGCATTTGCCATCATTGGAGTTATCGTTTTGTTTTTACCATGGACACAAAATATAACAGGAAGAGGTAACGTGACCACGTTGACACCAGATCAAAGACCACAAACTATTCAATCGCAAATACCTGGTAGAATTGAAAAGTGGTATGTTAGGGAAGGAGATCACGTTAAAAAGGGAGATACCATCATGCAAATCTCAGAGGTAAAGAGTGAGTATTTTGATCCTAATTTGGTTGAGCGTACTGCTCAGCAGCGTGATGCTAAGGCATTCTCTGTGAAATCTTATGAGCAGAAAGTGAAAGCCACAGACGTGAGAATTGCAGCATTACAGAACGAGAGAACCTTAAAGCTCGAGCAAGCAAAAAACAAGCTTTTACAAGCAAGGCTAAAGGTTCAGGCAGACAGTATTGATTTGCAGGCTGCAGAAACTAATTTAAGAATCGCCCAGACCAAATACAATCGTGCTGACACCTTGTATAAAGATGGTTTTACAGCCTTGAAAAATGTGGAAGATGCCCGCGTTAAGTTACAGGAAACTCAGGCCAAGCGTATTTCTCAAGAAGCGAAATTATTGGCAAGTAAAAACGAGGTCATTAATGCACAGGTTGAAATTTCTAGAATAAAAGCAGAGTACTCCGATAAAATCTCTAAGGCTGAAAGTGATAAATTTTCGGCACAGTCAAGTCAGTTTAATTCTGAAGCTGAGGTACAAAAACTAGAGAATCAATATTCAAACTACAAGATTCGTAACAGCTTATTATATGTAACAGCACCCTATGATGGTTTCATAAACAAGGCCTTACGAGGTGGAGTTGGTGTGACGTTTAAGGAGGGCGAAGAATTAGTAGGTATCATACCAGACAATGTAGATTTGGCTGTAGAAACCTTTGTAGAGCCCATAGATTTACCGTTAATCCATAAAGGTGAGAAAGTTCGTGTGCAGTTTGATGGTTGGCCTGCAATTGTTTTTAGTGGATGGCCAAATGTATCTTATGGGACCTATGGAGCTGAGGTTGTTGCTGTAGAGCGTTTCATTAGTGATAATGGTAAGTTCAGGGTTTTATTAAAGCCTGATCCAGAAGATCATCCTTGGCCGCAAGATGTTCGTGCAGGCTCAGGAGCATTCACAATGGCGTTATTAGACGATGTGCCTATTTGGTTTGAGTTATGGAGGCAACTCAATGGTTTCCCACCTAATTACTATCAACCATTAGATGGTGGTAAAGCAACAAAAGCTAAAAAGTAAAAGATGAAGTATTTAAGTATATTACTTTTTATCAGCATAGGTTTACCAAGCTTTGCCCAAACAGATAGCATTAAAGAGGTGTTGCGATTTGATGAGTATTTGGGCTATGTCAAAAAGTTCCATCCTATCGTAAAGCAAGCGGAACTGGTTATAGATGAAAGCCAGGCAAAACTCTTAAAATCACGTGGAGCTTTTGACCCTAAGTTTGAGGTAGATTATGACCGCAAAAAGTTTAGTGGTACCGAATATTACGATAAACTTAATGGGTTATTTAAAATCCCAACATGGTATGGCATTGAGCTTAAAGCCACATTTGAGGAAAATTCAGGAGAATATCTAAACCCTGAAGGTTTTGTGCCAGAAGATGGATTGTATTCGGCAGGTGTGAAAGTACCTGTAGCACAAGGTCTTTTGATTAATGATAGAATGGCTTCTCTAAAACAGGCCAAGCTTTTTAGGGAGCAGGCTAAAGCAGATAGGGATATTTTTGTCAACAATATTCTTTATGAAGCGTCCTTATCGTATTTTAAATGGTTGCAGGCTTACAACGAATTGAAGCTTTTTGAAAACTTTTTAACCAATGCCGAGTTGCGATACAGAGGTATTGAGCGTGGTGCAGAGGTCGGTGAACGTGCAGATATCGATGTGGTGGAAGCTAGAATTGCCATCAATCAACGACGATTGAGTTTAGAGCAATCTAAAGTAAAGTTGATGAAAGCAGCATTAGAGTTGTCAACCTTTCTTTGGTTAGAAAATAACGTTCCTGTAGAACTACAACCAAATGTGATTCCCGATGTGGATTCTGAACCCATTGTGGATACTACGTTTAACATTAACCAGTTGAGAGAGGATGAAGTCATTGTAGAGACCCATCCAAAAATGATATCATTGGATTATAAGTTGCAGAGTTTAGAGGTAGATACACGATTAAAGGCTAATAAATTATTACCCAAAATCGATGTGGAATACAACTTCATCACTGAAGTTCCTGAAGTGGCACGTTCGTTTAATACAGCAGAATATAAAGGTGGACTCAATGTAAGTTTTCCTTTGTTTTTGCGTAAGGAGCGAGGCGACTTAAGATTGGCTAAACTAAAGATGCAGGATACAGAATTTGAGATTAATGCAACCCGTGTTAATCTTCAGAATAAGATTAATGCCATAAGACAGGAACTGGATTCTTATGTCACGCAAAATGAGTTAGTATCGCAGATGGTAACCGACTACTCAAGAATGTTAGAGGCTGAGGAACGTAAATTTATTCTAGGTGAAAGTTCACTGTTCTTGGTTAACTCGCGTGAGTCTAAACTTATAGACGGTCAACTTAAGGCCATAGAAGTGCAGTACAAGTTTTTTAGTACTAAAGCCAAACTATTTAATAGTCTTGCTGTGAATCCTGATTTTTAGCAGATATTTTCTCTTATCTCTAGTCTAATATCTCTTAGCTATAATTTATATTTGTTTTATGAATGTACATTTTATAGCTATAGGTGGTGCCGCAATGCACAATTTGGCGTTAGCGCTACATAATAAAGGATATAAGGTAACGGGAAGCGATGATGAAATTTTCAATCCTTCAAAATCACGATTAGAAGCGAAGGGACTTTTACCTGAAACTTTTGGTTGGTTTCCTGAGAAAATCACTTCAGATTTGGATGCGGTGGTTTTAGGTATGCACGCTAAAGCCGATAACCCTGAGTTATTAAAGGCTCAAGAATTGGGTCTGAAAATCTATAGCTATCCGGAGTTTTTGTACGAACAATCCAAAAACAAAACCAGAGTCGTTATTGGTGGAAGCCATGGTAAAACCACTATTACCTCAATGATTTTACATGTGATGCATTATCATGATAGGGATGTAGATTATATGGTTGGTGCGCAACTTGAAGGTTTTGATGTCATGGTAAAACTTACCGAAGACAATGATTTTATAGTTTTGGAAGGTGATGAATACCTGAGTTCACCTATAGACAGACGACCAAAGTTTCATTTATACAAACCCAATATAGCTTTGTTAAGTGGTATCGCATGGGATCATATCAATGTATTTCCTACTTATGAAAACTATGTAGAACAATTTAAAATCTTTGTTGATTCTATAGTATTAGGTGGAAGCATTAACTACAATGAAGAAGACGAAGACTTAAAACAAATTGTTGAAGCCTCGGAAAATCAAATTCGTAAAATACCATATCGTACACCAGAATATACAGTTGAAGATGGTGAAACACTGTTGGAAACTCCGGAAGGACCTATGCCAATTGAAATTTTCGGTGCACACAATTTGAATAATTTGGCAGGTGCCAAATGGATTTGCCAGCACATGGGTATTGATGAGGATGATTTCTATGAAGCCATTGCTACATTTAAAGGCGCGAGTAAACGTTTAGAAAAAATTGCTGAAACTTCAAATAGCGTAGCTTACAAGGATTTTGCACATTCGCCAAGTAAGGTAGAGGCCACAACCAAAGCAGTAAAGGCGCAGTATAGTGACAGAACTTTGGTGGCCTGTTTAGAATTACACACCTACAGTAGCCTAAATGCCGAGTTTTTAAAAGAATATAAGGGTGCTTTAGATGCGGCAGATGTAGCTGTGGTGTTTTATTCTCCACACGCCGTGGAAATTAAAAAACTGGAGGAGGTTACTAAGGATCAAATTGCTAATGCCTTTGAGCGTGATGATTTAATAATTTACACTAATCCAGAAGAATTTAGAAACTTCCTGTTTTCTCAAAACTTTGATAATAAATCTTTGTTACTAATGAGTTCTGGAAATTATGGTGGTTTGGATTTAGATGCAGTAAAAGGGTTGTTTTAGAGAGTTTCGCTATCGGTTTTTATATGGCTCGTTGCTGAAAATCAACTATGATTTTCCGCCGTAACCGAAAGATAGTAAATTGCAATGAATTCCGATTAGGAATTCAGCCGCAATGAGCTATACACGGTGTTGTACATAGTGCTTTTTGTTTTTATGGACTTATCCAAAGAGTTATATTTTCGAGTATTGTCCATTCTTCATCAACCTTTTCAAATACTATTATGTATTCATTCTTGCAGTAGCCAAATTTTCCACAATCAACCCAATAATAGAGTGAAGCATAATTTCCAGAATATTTTATTTTCGACAATCCGATTGCAAGACTATGTTTAAATTTCCGATTTATTTTTCTCCAACGCCTTCCATAAGAATTTGTTGAATTATCAAGTAGTTCCTTAAATGACTTGTTTGACAAAGAATGAACTTCTAATGATTTTATATTTAGTGAGTCTATATTTATTTTTGGATGATCAGTAAATGTTGAATCTAAATCTGGTACTGAGTCAATAAAATCTTTATTCTTAACGCTTTTCATATCCTTTAACATCAGATGATCCTTTTTAAATTCAAAGTCCAATTTTTCCATTACAACAACTGTTTTAAATGGCTTCATTCGACTATCTCCAAAATTGTAGAATTCGATGTCAGTATCGAAACTTGCAACTCCAAAATCAATAGTTTTTGAGAAGATATCATAATCATCTTTTGTGCTTTGTCCAACAACAATAAAGCAACTTAAATAGATAATATGTAAGATGATTTTTCGCATTATATACAAATTTAATGATATAAGTTCGTTTCCATGGCTTATATCAGACGATAGCGAAATTCGCTGAAATTTTTGAGAAAGTCAAACTAGAGATTCTCAACAAACTCCAAAAACACGGCTTTATGTTTTTCTAAGTCTAAATCTGGTGATACCGAAACGCGAGCAATATAATCTTTATGGTTTTCTTTAGTGGTGCCTTGGGTTGAGGTGGCAGGCACCGTCCAGTAACAACCTTTTAGCTGTCCGTAACTTACACAGTATTTACTCTCATTGGGAATCTCCGCAATCATCATATTAATAAGCCTAAGGTTTAAGGCACGTTTGTAAGCTTCTCGCTCTTCATCTGTTTTGCCTTTAGTGGGTAAATCCAATGAAAAGACAGAAGGTGTAAAGCCTTGAGCAGCTAGTACCTCCGACACGAAATTGATCTTTGCATCCGGTAATACACTGTGAATATAGTTTACAAATGCTCTGGTATTTTTGTAAGCCATGGCGATACGTGTAAGCATCGAAGGCATTTGCTCCGCCAAAATTTTGTACTGTAAATTGGTGGCTTCATTATCGCAAAGCTGTAGGTGTGCAGATATGAGCTCAATCAATCCTTCTGCCTTAGTATTGGCAACACAGTAACCAGCTGTACACTTACCTCCGCTAGGAAATTTAGACCCACTGACATAGGCAATGGTTTTTATATTAGAGAGAATACCGTCATTGCCTAAAAACTGTACATTAGGGCAAAAGGTTTGGTCTAAAATAAAGACAGGTGCGATTGCGGTTTGTCCATTAGAGGCTTGTCGTTTTTTGGTAAGTACAGCCTTAAGATCGTCTAGATTAGGTACTTCAACACGAGGATTGGTGGGAATCTCTGCAATAATATATGGTACGGCATCTTCTCGAGCTGCGCTCCGTAAAACGGTTTCTAAACTTGTCACCATGTCATTATCACCGTCAACTTCTAAATCAACGATAGCAACATTTCCCAAACAGGCGGCAACACGTCTGGCTTGATCATTGGTGCCACCATAACAGTTGGTTGGTACAATAAATTTAATAGCTTTTCCGGGATGTTTTTGTTGAGCGTCATCAATCAGCCCCATCATGATAGCATATTGCATAGATAAACCGCTAGAAGCTACTAAAGCTCCGCCAGAAGTGGCATTGATGTTATTAATAATGGCCTTAACTTCTGCTTTATGTTTTACCGTATCTAATGATTGAGGGGAGAATCTCGCTTGTTGAATATAGGCGTTTAGCGCAACCAAACAATTTGCAGGTGTCATGGCAATAGTTTCACGACGCCTTACATGTTGAATGTCCGAAATGAAACTGGAGGTTGATTTTGATGACATTAATAATACGCTACCTAACCCTTCGTAACCATTGACATAAAAATCTATAGCCTCGTTTTTAAGGTTTGTTTTAACTGTTTGATGCTTAGATACTAGAATTGTAGTGCCATCAAAAGCTTCAATATTTTCTGCATCATCAATTTGTTGAATTTCAAAATCATAGTTATAAACCGATTTTAACAACACTGTATTTAAGTTTTGTGGTAAGCTTTCTGTATATAGAATTCGGGTCGTTCTGTTTTCTAATAAATTGGTACGCAACACAGCCAGTATGGGCATGGTTTCAGAAGAAAAGCTAATCACATTTTCGGCATCTAGGCCAACAAGTTTGGCAATAACCCATTCTAATACCGAAGATAATGGATGACCAAGTCTAATGTAATCGTAAGCTGTTGGTAATTCGCTTAAGGCTTCTTTACTAAAGTCATTGGCTTTAAAAAGATTTTCAAACTTTGTAATAAATTGTGTTTTGGCTAATTTTTCGTTATAAATATCTAATCTATGTGTGGTTAGGTTTAACCAATCACTTGGCATGTTGTTAATAACATTTTTGATGTAATTAAGCATTTGAAAATCTTTCATTAATTCATTTTAAATTGGATTACAAAGATACATGAGTTGTCTTGGTTATAAAACCATAAAAGAGGTGGGGTTAATTAAATGATGTCAACCTAAAAATGAATAACGTATTTAATCTATCTTAAATACTTATTAAAAAAAGCAATGGTTCTGTCCCAAGATAATTGTGCGGCTTCTTTGTCATAACGAGGTGTGGTATTATTGTGGAAACCGTGGTTTACACCTGGATAAATATAAGCTTGATAATCGATATTATTTTCTTTTAAAATCTTTTCAAAGTCTGGCCAGCCAGCGTTGACCCTTGTATCTAGCTCCGCATATTGTAGCAAGAGTGGTGCTTTGATTTGTTTAGCATCTTCAGCTTCGGGTTGTCTCCCATAATAAGGTACTGCAGCTCCTAGCTCAGGTAATTTTACAGCCATCATGTTAGAGATCCAGCCTCCAAAACAAAAGCCAACAACACCAACTTTACCATTGCAATCCTTATGATTTTTAAGGTAGTTATAAGCAGCTATAAAATCTTCTAGCATGTCGTAACGATCTCTTTGTTTCTGCATTGCTCTTCCATCATCATCATTGCCAGGGTAACCGCCTAAGGGTGACAGTGCATCTGGAGCCAATGAGATAAAGTCAGCTTTTGCAGTGCGCCTTCCTACATCTTCCACGTATGGATTGAGTCCTCTATTTTCATGAACCACAACAACACCTGGTATTTTTTTATTCAAATTTTTAGGTTTGGACAACAAGCCTTTAATGGTTCCTCCTCCTTTTGGTGATTCATATTCGATAAAATTGGAATCTAAAGTAGGATCATTAGGTTTAACCAAAAGTGTATCCACATAATTTGGTGACATAAAGCTTAATAACGATGACACTGTTAAACCACCAACAGCATATAGTGATAGTTTCTCTACAAATTGGCGTCTATTGAGTTTGTTATGAGCGTAGTCGTCATAGAGGTCAAACACTTCTTGTTTGATATCTTCTTTCTTTATGTCCTTCATCGGAGTAGATTAAAAAATTCCTTTTAAAGTTACTGATTTTCAGAATAAATTATCTAGAAATTGCTTAATACTTTCTTGACTTCTTTTGATTAATTCCTCTCGTGCTGCTTTAGTGTCTTTTGGATGTTTGTCTTGAGACAATTTAAACTTACCTTCCCAATGGGTGATGTTAATCTCAAACATTTTAATATAGCTGAGATTGGCTTCTAAACGTGGATTGTCTGGCTCTAAGGTATATTTGGGATTTGGTGCCTCTAGAAATTCGGTCATTGAAATCAAGGATTGTTTTAAAGCCTCTTTATCTTCAATAGCATTTACTTTGCCTTTTAAATGTACTCTTATATAATTATAAGTTGGCAATTGTGTAGTTGTAAAGATGCTTGGCGAAATATAACATTGCGGTCCGTAGAAGAGAACAGTGATGTCGTTATTGTTTTTTAACAGTTCGGTTTGCGGATTGTAAATATCTATATGTCCAATGAGTTTTCCTCTTTCATAAACCAAAGGTAAATGTGTGATATGAGGTGCGTTATCCTTTACTGAAATAATGGTCGCCAAAGGATAGGTTTTAATCACTTCTAGTATGTGGTTGAGGTCTGAGTCTTGGTGATGTTTAGGTGGGTACTTCATGTTTTGTAAGGCTGAACTTTTTCAGCATCTTATGATTACGTTGAAATAGGTCTTGAATCTTGTTTACTAAGGCGCAAGTTAAACACCAAATTGTCTAAAATGATGGTCTAGATGCTTATATGCGCTTTTTCCCCATTGCTCGGCTGTAAATGTTCCAAAATAAGGATGTTCTCTGTTGGGTTCAAAAAAATCTTTCGATTGCCTCATTTGTTCAATTTTAGTTCTTAATTTTTCTTTTTGAGCATTAAAATTGGGATTATTTGTTATAATGTATTCTTTTGCAGTGGGCAGTCCCTGTTTCCAAGGCTTGTCATTATAAAGACTTGGTGATATTAACTTGAACAAGCTTCTTTTTAACCAATTGGGTTTTTTGATTTCAGATTCGCCTAACGCTAACTCGATGGGTTTTGTGCAATGTTCTAGCATTTGTTCTACACTCATTTTTCCCCAATTAGCGTTTGCATTTTCGCTAAGATTTTCAAGCCGGTTTTTTATTTCATTATAAGCGTTTTCTTCAAATATGGATTTCATTTTTGATTGATTTTAATTAAAATTCTAGATGCTTCAAGTTACAATTTTTTATCTTTAGAGCATGTCCAAAAATTCAAATGCATTCTCTATTAAAAATTGGTCGCAAGATGATCAACCTAGAGAAAAGTTAAGAGATAAGGGAAAGACCGTATTGAGTGATGCTGAGCTTGTGGCTATCCTTATTGGTTCTGGAAGTAGATCCGAAAGTGCCGTTGATTTGTGCAAGCGTATATTGGCTAGTGTAGATCACAATCTTAATGCTTTAGGTAAATTGACCATAGCACAGTTAATGGAATTCAAAGGTATTGGGGAAGCGAAAGCAATTACTATTGTAGCTGCCCTGGAATTGGGTAGAAGACGACGATTAGAGGATACAGTACAGTTAGATAAAATAACATCTAGTCGCTCAGTATTTGAGGTTATGCAACCTATTTTAGGTGAACTACCGCATGAGGAATTCTGGATTCTCTATCTTAATAATTCCAACAAGGTCATACAGAAAAACCAATTGAGCAAAGGAGGAATCACTGGAACTTTGGTTGATGTACGTCTGGTACTTAAGTCGGCATTGGAATTTGGTGCAACCGCTTTAATATTGTGCCATAATCATCCATCAGGAACTTTAAAACCAAGCCTAGCAGATAAGGATATAACCCAAAAATTAAAAACCGCAGCTCAAAGTTTAGATATAAAAGTGTTAGACCATTTGATTATAACTGAGAAAACATATTTTAGTTTTGCAGATGAGAATATACTTTAGACATGGCTATAAACAGCAACTGATTACGGCACCATAATATGTTATTAGTTTACACACATAAGATTACACCTCGATTAAAGTTTACCTTTAAGCATATATGCAAGCGCATTTTAGGCTTGGATGTAAAGTTTACTTCTAAGGTAGAAGATTTTATAGCCCATGACAGTCTCAAAATGTCTTATACTAAGCAACCATTGAGTAACGAGTTGTTTGTTCGCAGTCATCATTTATTATTTGAACATGGGATTTCGGATATTGATATTAGTGTTCTACAATGGGAAAATACTAAAGGTTTTTTCCCAACAGGAGAGCGTAGCGATTTGCCCTTTGATATATTTGCAGCCTCCTTTTACTTATTAAGCAGGTACGAAGAATATTTGCCACATGTAAAGGACGATTTCGGTCGTTTTATGGCAAAGGAGAGTTTGGCTTATAAGCATCGGTTTTTAAGTCAGCCTGTCGTGGATATTTGGGCCTATAAGCTTAGAGATGTGCTGCAAGAACGTTTCCCGGAATTTGACTTTCCCAACCGATCTTACAAGGTGCAACCTGTTATAGATGTACCCATGGCCTATTATTTTCGAAAAAAGGGATTACTTCGGTCCATAGGTGGTACACTTGCCGATATTGGTAGATTTAGATTTAAACAATTGTATCAGCGTTACTCTGTGCTTATGGGCTTTAAGCGCGACCCCTACGATACTTTTAAGTGGATCGTGACGAAGCAGAAACAATGCGATTCTAAGTTCATAGTTTTGTTTTTAATTGGAGATTATTCTACCTACGATAAAAACATTAGCATTAATAAAAAGGACTTTGTTTCACTGATAAAGTCCATGGCAGATTATTGTCATGTGGGCATTAAAGCGTCCTACTTTGCATTAGAGGATATTTCTGTTTTAAAGAAAGAGAAGTTAAAGATGGAAGCTGTAATCAATCGAGACTTACAGGCTGTGAGGCATTCGTTTTCTAAGCTTAATCTTCCGCAATCTTATAGAAACTTGGTTGAATTGGAAATTCATCGTGATTATACCATGGGTTATATCGATACCTTGGGTTTTAGAGCAGGCACGTGCACGCCTTTTCAGTTTTATGATCTTGATTTTGAGGTTCAAACTCCATTACAAATCAATCCCTATCATTGTCTAGACTTTGCTCTTTTAAAATACCATTCAGAGCTGGACAAAAGAGAACATTTACAAAAGCTTATCAAAGAAATCAAAGAAGTTAATGGTACATTTACACCAGTATTTCATAATTATACATTTAGTAATATAGACCGTTGGAATGGCTTTAGGTCATTATTTACGTTAATATTAGATTCTGCTAATGAAGGATAAAATAAAACATGTGTTTTTTGATTTAGATCATACCTTATGGGATTTTGATAAAAACTCTGGGTTAACGTTTGAGAAGATTTTAGGAATTAACGGAATAGAAGTTGAGCTTTCGACTTTTTTAGAGGTTTATGAACCCATCAACTTGAAATATTGGAAGCTCTATAGAGAAGAAAAAGTCACTAAACCAGCGTTACGATATGGCAGATTAAAGGAAGCATTTGATGCTATAGATGTTGAAGTGGAGGACCACGTGATAGATCAATTGTCTGTAGCCTATATAGACCACCTTACCACCTTTAACCATCTATTTGAGGGTACCATAGATATTCTTAACTATTTGCGCACTAAGTACCACCTGCATATTATTACCAATGGATTTGAAGAAGCTCAGGAGCGAAAGATGAAAAACGCCAACATAAGGGATTATTTTAAAACCATAACAAATTCTGAAATGGTTGGTGTAAAAAAGCCAAATCCAAAAATCTTTAATTTTGCACTTGAAAGCGCTAAGGCGCGTCCGGAAGAAAGCGTGATGATTGGCGATAGTCTTGAAGCAGATATTGAAGGAGCACACAACATTGGTATGGAAACCATACATTTTGATTATAGAAATTTGAACAATGCTAATGGTTTTAAAAGAGTTACAACGTTAAGGTCCATCAAAAACTACTTATAAAACTATGATGAAAATAAGATTGATCGTCTTGATGCTTTTTTTAAGTATTGGTTTAACAGCAAAGGGACAAAAAAATATCAATAACTATAAATATGTTGTTATCCCCTTGAAATATGAATTTTTGGGCGACAAAGATCAGTATAGACTAAACACATTGACCAGATATTTATTCAAGCAAAAAGGTTTTGAAGCCTTGTTTGATGAAGAAGAATTCCCTACTGAGTTAGATAACAATCGATGTGAAGCTTTATATGCCAATGTAGAAAAGGTTAAATCCGGTCTATTTTCTACAAAGTTAGAAATAACCCTCAAAGATTGTTTCGGTAAGGAAGTTTACAGAACGGAAACAGGCACAAGTAGAGAGAAGGAATACAAAAATGCATATAGTGAGGCCTTAAGAAATGCGTTTTCTTCTATAGAATTTATGGACTATACGTATGAGGCACTTGAAACAAAAGATGAAGAAAAGACGCTCACATTAGATAATACTGAAGTCAAAGATGATCCAGAAACTAAAGAGGCCGAGCTAAAGTCAACAACTGAAAATACTGAGACTCAATCTAAGGATTCAACCCTGTACGCACAAGAACAACCCTATGGGTATCAAGTGGTAGATGCAACTCCGATCGTAATCATGCAGTTATTGAGTACGTCTGCCCAAAATGTCTTCATAGTAAAAGATAAAAATGCAATAGTTTATAAGGAAGATGGCTTTTGGTATTATTCCGAAAACAATGGGGAATTAAAAACACCAAAAAAGTTAGATATCAAATTCTAGTATCCGTACTTGTCTTTCCAGAGTGTTTTTAGAAACTGACGTTGTGCCTGTTCGCGAGCATTATTGCCAGGATTATAAAGTGTGGTATTTTTAATTTCTTCAGGTAAAAATTCCTGTTTGGCAAAGTTATTCTCATAGTTGTGGGCATATTTATACTCATCACCATAACCAAGTTCTTTCATCAATTTTGTAGGAGCATTTCTAATGGATAGAGGTACAGATAAGTCACCAGTCTCTTTAACGAGTTGTTGGGCTTTATTAATAGCCTCGTAGGCAGCATTACTTTTTGGTGAACTTGCTAAATAGGTGGCGCACTGACTTAAAATAATCCGAGATTCTGGATTGCCAATGACTGAAACTGCCTGAAACGTATTGTTGGCAATAACTAAGGCAGTTGGGTTGGCATTGCCAATATCTTCACTTGCCAAAATGAGAAGACGTCTGGCAATAAACTTTACATCCTCACCGCCTTCTATCATTCGTGCTAGATAGTACACTGCAGCATTTGGATCACTGCCACGAATAGACTTTATAAAAGCTGAAATAATATCGTAATGCTGCTCACCGGTTTTATCATAGCGCGCCGCCTTACTTTGTATTTGTTTTATAACAAGGTCGTTGGTGATAATAATTGGATCTTTTTCGAAAGAAGTTACTAGCAATTCAAAAATATTCAAGAGTTTTCGGGCATCACCACCCGAAAACTTGAGTAAGGCTTCGGTCTCTTTTAGTTCTATTTTTAATTTTGAAAGTATATCATCCTCAGACATGGCACGTTTAAGAAGTGCTTCCAGATCGTCTTTACTGAAAGCATTCAACGTATAAACCTGACAGCGCGACAATAATGCCGATATCACTTCAAAACTGGGATTCTCTGTGGTTGCCCCAATTAAGGTGACCCAGCCTTTTTCGACAGCCTCTAATAGCGAGTCTTGTTGCGATTTACTAAACCGGTGGATTTCATCTATGAATAATATAGGATTCTTAGCCGTAAATAGTCCTCCACTTTTTTTGGCCTTATCGATAATATCCCTAATATCCTTGACACCAGAATTAATGGCACTTAGTTTAAAGAATGGTCGTTCAGACTCGTTGGCGATTATATTTGCCAAGGTGGTTTTTCCAATGCCAGGAGGTCCCCAAAGAATAAGAGAGGGGATGACGCCACTTTTTATTTGTTGGTACAGCATACCATCTTTACCCACTAAATGCTGCTGACTTAAATAGTCGTTTAAAGTTTTAGGTCTTAGACGTTCGGCTAATGGAATATTCATGGTTGAAAATTACAAAATACCTTCTAATTTGAATTGTATTTTTATGAACAGTTATGACAATATTTCAGCCAATCCTATTTTGGTTATAAATTTGAAGACAGTATAGAAAGTCCTTCAATGTCCAAACAACAATTTAAATTTACGAATAGCGTTATCATCTATCCCTTAATGATGTTGCTTTTTATTTGGTTGGTGTTTTGGTACCAAACAAATGTTGATTACGGGATCAAGTCTCTTGGTATACGACCTCATAAACTAGAAGGGCTTTTAGGGATTTTTACAAGCCCACTGTTACATGGTGATTTAAATCATTTATACAACAACTCTTTTCCATTATTAGTATTATCTCTTGCTCTGTTTTATTTTTATAATAAGATTGCCTGGAAGGTGATTGTGTTTGGTATTCTACTTTCGGGATTTTTCACTTGGTTAATCGGTACGTCGGGCAATCATATTGGTGCGAGCGGATTAATCTATGTCTTGTTTAGTTTCATTTTTTTTAAAGGAATTTTTGCGAAGCACTACAGACTTATAGCCTTGTCTTTAATGGTAATTTTTTTGTATGGAAGTATGATTTGGTATGTGTTTCCCATAAAACAGGGTATGTCCTGGGAGGGTCATTTAGGTGGCTTGATTTCAGGTTTTCTCTTCGCACTGATATTTAGAAATAAAGTAGCTAAACCCGAACGCTACGTTTGGCAACAACCAGACTATAATGAAGCTGATGATCCTTTCATGAAACATTTTGATGAAAACGGAAACTTTATTGAGTCTTTGCCCGAAGAAGAAACAGACACTGATTTGGAACAAAACTCAGGAACCAAGTATACATATATTTTCAAGAGGTCAAAAGATGAAAATCTTTAAATGCGTTGTCTTACAGCTTCGTATAGGAATGCACCACAAGCTACGGATACGTTAAGCGATTCAATGTCCCCTAAAATAGGTAACTTAACCTGTTCATCTACAACTTTTAAAACTGAAGGGTTAATACCTTTTCCTTCCGAACCCATGATGATAGCACAAGGTTCTTTGAAAGAAACGTCATAAATAAAGTCATTTGCTTTTTCTGTTGCTGCGATAACCTTTATACCCGAAGACTGCATGTGGAAAACCGCGTCTTTAATATGATCAACTTTACAAATTGGAATTTTAAAAATAGCACCAGCACTGGTTTTAATGGTGTCTCCGTTAATGGGAGCTCCACCTTTTTTCTGAATGATTATACCTGAAACACCAGTACATTCAGCAGTTCTCACAATAGCACCAAAATTTCGGACGTCGCTAAGTTGATCCAGAAGTAGAAACAATGGTGTTTTTCCCGATTCGATGACGTTTAAAACCAAATCATCAATATTGTGAAACTCAATGGGTGAAATATGAGCCACGGCACCTTGGTGATTCCCGCCCTTACTTAATCGGTTTAATTTTTCAACAGGCACATAAGACGAATTTATGCCCTCTGAACGTAGTAGAGCTTCAAGCTCTTGGAAAAGCTCACCTCTTAATCCTTTTTGTACAAAAACCTTGTCTATCGTTTCGTTAGCCTTTACAGCTTCAATGATAGCTCTAATCCCAAATATGGTAGTTTCATTCTTCATGGCGGTAAAGGTATAAAAAAACCATCCTTACTTAGGATGGTTATTTGTTTTTAGACAATATTAATTTTTAACGACCTTTTTGGTGATGCTATTCTTATCTGAATGAATTTTTATCAAATAAACACCACTTGACTGAAATGATAAGTCAATCGTGGTACCTGAGGAGACCAAAACGCGTTTTCCTAAAATGTTATACACCTCTATTTTATTGATATTTTGTGTAGATGAAACCTTAAAAGAACCATTGGTTGGATTTGGATAAATGGATATAGGGTGAATCTCAAATTCCGATACGCTTAAACTGTTACATAGTGTCAAATCTGGATTTAATTCTATGGGATCTCCAGGCGTTAAATCTCTTCCATCGAAAGCAGCATAATTTGTTGGATATTTTTCGGCCCTAAAGGTAAGATTGGCGTTGGGTGGAGGATCACCTTGAGAGGAAATGTTACCATTGTTGCTATTAACTGGGTTTACATATTCCCAAACTTTTTCTTCGTTACTGTTTATTTCAAAAAAATGACCTTGATTACCTTCACAGATTAGGATGTTTCCGTTAGGGAGTTGTCGGGCACTACTAACAATAGGACTAAAAAAGTCTGAGTTTCCTGTTGTAAATTCATCATAAGTGTAGTCAGTATTATTAGGTAGATATTTGGTGTTTTGAGAGTAGTCATAAACTCCCAAGCTAGTTTCTGGAGGTGAGATAATATCTACCTGAGAATAAGAAGGAGTCCTGTCGATTCCATTATTAAACAATAAGATTTTTCCACTATTTGGCAGGTTTGAGGGTATAAAATAAGGTGTATGCTGCCCAAACAAAGTACGGTCGGCATTAGTGCCTTGTTTGTAGGCTTCGGGATTTCCCCAACGATATAATAAGTCTCCTCCTTTGCCATAAGTGCCACCTGTGTCTGATGCTGCCTCTGCCGTTGTGGTAGAATGGTCAATAATCCATATTTCGCTTAAATTTCGGGAGCTCAAAATAATTTGATCTCTTTCTTCATTGTATTGTATAGAGTTAATATGTAGCCAATTAGAGCCTCCTGATCCTCCGTTTAAAAAATTAATATCAAGCTTGTTAGGGTTAAGACCAATATTGCCAAAATTATCTTTTGTAGCATCAAAATCTTGAATTAGATGGTCCTTTATATTCCATTCCCAAACAATGTTCACACTATCCAAACCTAATGGTGTAACTTCGATAATTTGTTCGTTGTACAAATCTGTTTCAGTTAGTAGTAAAGGGTCTCTGCCGGCTTGAATAGCTTCGCTATTACTCATAACCGTAGCTGCAAGTATCAAGATGTTACCATTAGGCATGGGATATACATCATGATGTTGTCGCATCATTGGAGTATCATAAAAATATTGCCATATTAAATTACCGTCCCAATTATAAAGTTCTACCACACCACCTTGACCTCCAAAAGTGATGTCTGAAGACGACGTTCTTCCAGCTCTAAGTAGATTACCGTTTTCTAGCAGGTAGACAGAGTTTCCTGGTGGAAACGTACTCGTCCATTGGTTAATCACTTCGCCACAATTATTAATTAGATAAGTTTCAGTGCTAACTGTAAATAAAGTGTATCCGTCATAAACACCTTCTGAAATAAAAGTGGTGCCAATAGTGTTTTGAGATACCGAAATATTCGAAATAATAACGGCAAATAGGAGTAATCTTTTAATCATATTTTTCTTTTTCAAGCGTTTTCAAAAGTATTAGATAATTTTAAGTAATCAAAAAGTTGCTGTCAAACTCACATGTACTTTTGAATCCGACAGTCTAAATTGTCGGTTCTCAGATTTCCCGCTAGAGTAGTTTAACCTAAAAAGTCCTGCATTAGTGAGAAGACCTAAGCCAATACCAAAACCAAATAACTTTTCTTTAGTGGAAGTAATTTGATTTTCAAAATAGGCAGCATCTAGAACCGAATGTACGTAAATACTACTGCTTAGCCTGTAGCGATATTCAGTGTTTAAAACACCATAAAGATTAGCAACTAAACTGTTTTCTTCAAAACCTCTAATGGAATTAATACCACCAAATCTAAAAAGTTCGTTATCGAGATAATCATTGGAATTAAGAATAGCTCCGTTAAGTCTTGTATAAATACTGTTTTTTGGATTGAGATTAAATATTTTGTAGGTATCCAAATTAATAACAGCTTGGCTTTGTTTACCCAAATTGTTTTCTCGGTCACCAAAACCAGTAGAAATATCAAACCAAAAGTTGATTGGAAATAATGGGTCGTAATATTGAGGCTTGGTGTAATTATAACTTAGAGTATAATAGTTGGCTGTGTAATCATTTAGTATAGAAGTGTCATCATTTAATAAGTTGGTAGAATTTACTGATGAAATACCAGCTGCAACTCGATGTTGCGAATTAATTTGATAATTGATTTTAGCATATTGCCTAGCATTAGAAAAAGTAGTGTCCTTTCTAAATATATTTAACCCCAATTGTATACCTATAGGAGAACCAAAAATATATGGTAAGTCTGTGTCGACTCTAAACGTTTGCTGATCTATCTCATCGCTTTTATAAAAAAGATTAAGGGTCTCGCCATAATTAAGATTATTAATTAGTCGTAAATCTAAATACCCATCAAATTCTATTTTATTGTTGTTTTCATTGGTGCCAAAACCCAGAAAACCATCAAAATTATTGGACCGTGTTTTTTCTAGATATAGATACAAGGTTGTGGAATCTTGGGTAAATAAGACTTCAGGATCCTTTATTTTACTTGCAAATCTCAAATCCTCAAGACGTTCTACTTTTTCTTTGATTTCATTCAGATTAAAGGTTTTTCCTGTTTTTAATTTTAAAAAATTTTTGAGGTAAGATTTTGGAAATTTTTCATAGCCTTTAACTGTAATTTTATCAATCTGACGTCTTTGGTTGGTTACAACTTTAAGTTCAGCAGAAATAAACGCAGAATCGTGTTTGCTAATATTAATAAGTTGTAAAGTTGAAAAAGGATCACCCTGTTCGGCAATTTTTAAATTAAGTGTACGCAAAACGTTTTCTAGGTCTTTAATATCAACCTCAAAATAGTTGTCACCAGAAATGTGATTAATAAAGTTCAATAGTGCTTTATTAAATTGGGGAGTATATCCGATTCTTATCCTCTCAATTTTTTCACCCATAAAATAATAAGCGCTGTAAAGTGTATCATTTTTTCTTACAATACTATCAACCGTTGTGTCTATGTATCCTAATCTTACGAGTTTATGTTTTAATTTGTCAATCTCATTTTCTAGGGTGATATAGTTTTCAAAGGATTTTATATAACCTATTGAGTCAATAGTTTTGGTTCTTGTTTCATTTTCCCCTTTTACGTTTAAGTAAAGAGATTGACCAAAAACTTGATTAACAATAACCAACCAACAAATAAAAAAGAAAGCCTTATAAATGGACATCAAAATTAATATCAGATAACTGAAAAGATAACGTAAAAATAGCCCTTTATATATATGTATAAAATGAATTATAATAATTCTTTGAAAAATAAATTCTCAACTGTTTGAATTATAAATATATATTTCTACCTTTGCAGCCCTCAAAAGCGAGGGTTAACAAATATTTATATAGTAATATATGCCAACAATTTCACAATTAGTACGAAAAGGAAGAGCCAAAATAACTAAGAAGAGTAAATCGGCTGCTTTAGATTCGTGTCCTCAAAGACGTGGTGTATGTACTCGTGTTTACACAACAACTCCTAAGAAACCTAACTCAGCAATGCGTAAGGTAGCAAGGGTTCGTTTAACAAACGGAAACGAGGTTAACGCATACATCGGTGGAGAAGGTCACAACTTACAAGAGCACTCGATAGTATTAGTTAGAGGTGGAAGGGTAAAAGATTTACCAGGTGTTAGATATCACATCGTTCGTGGTGCATTAGACACAGCAGGTGTTGCTGGTCGTACCCAACGTAGATCTAAGTATGGTGCAAAACGCCCTAAAAAGTAATTTAAACTTTAAGAAGAAGACATGAGAAAAAGAGCAGCAAAAAAGAGACCTCTATTACCAGACCCAAGATTTAATGATCAGTTGGTGACACGTTTTGTGAACAACATGATGTGGGATGGTAAAAAGTCTGTAGCTTTTAAAGTATTCTACGATGCAATTGATATTGTTGAGGAGAAAAAGAACAATGACGAAAAAACGGCTTTAGAAATCTGGAAAGACGCTTTATCTAATGTGATGCCTCACGTAGAAGTACGTAGCCGTCGTGTTGGTGGTGCTACATTCCAAATTCCTATGCAAATTCGTCCAGACCGTAAAGTTTCTACTGCGATGAAGTGGTTAATTAGCTACTCGCGTAAAAGAAATGAAAAATCTATGGCGCAACGCTTAGCAGCAGAAATCTTAGCTGCGGCTAAAGAAGAAGGTGCTGCTGTTAAGAAAAGAGTAGATACTCACAAAATGGCAGAAGCAAACAAAGCATTCTCACACTTTAGATTTTAATTAGAATGGCACAAAGAGATTTAAAATATACAAGAAATATAGGTATTGCAGCACATATTGATGCTGGAAAAACAACAACTACAGAGCGTATCCTTTATTATACTGGTGTATCTCACAAAATCGGTGAGGTACATGATGGAGCCGCTACTATGGACTGGATGGAGCAAGAGCAAGAAAGAGGTATTACAATTACTTCTGCTGCGACGACTTGTACATGGAAGTTTCCAATGGAAAATGCACAACCTCTACCAGAAACTAAGGATTATCACTTTAATATTATCGATACTCCTGGTCACGTGGATTTTACTGTTGAGGTAAACCGTTCTTTACGTGTATTAGATGGATTGGTATTCTTGTTTAGTGCAGTTGATGGTGTAGAGCCTCAGTCTGAAACTAACTGGAGACTTGCAGATAATTATAAAGTACCACGTATCGGTTTCGTTAACAAAATGGACCGTCAAGGATCTAACTTTATGGCAGTTTGCCAACAAGTTAAGGATATGTTAGGTTCTAATGCTGTGCCAATTGTCATGAACATTGGTGAGGAAGCTGATTTTAAGGGAATTGTTGACTTAGTGAAGAACCGTGCAATTGTTTGGCACGATGAAACGCAAGGTGCAACTTTTGATGTAATTGACATTCCTGAAGAATTAAAAGCAGAAGCTGCTGAGTTAAGAGCTCAACTTATTGAGGAGGTTGCTAGTTACGACGAAAACCTTCTTGAAAAATTCATGGAAGATGAAGATTCTATTACGGAAGAAGAAGTGCATGCTGCTTTAAGAGCTGCCGTAATGGATATGTCAATCATTCCTATGATTTGTGGTTCTGCTTTCAAAAATAAAGGAGTTCAATTCTTACTAGATGCTGTATGTCGTTATTTACCTTCACCAGTTGATAAGGATGCTATTATAGGTACTGAGCCTGGAACTGATAAAGAAATAGCGCGTAAACCGGATGTTAAAGAGCCGTTCTCTGCATTAGCATTTAAAATTGCTACTGATCCGTTTGTGGGTCGTTTAGCATTCTTTAGAGCTTATTCAGGTCGTTTGGATGCAGGTTCTTATGTTTTAAATAATAGATCTGGTAAAAAAGAGCGTATCTCTCGTATCTATCAAATGCACTCAAATAAGCAAAATGCAATTGAGTACATCGAAGCCGGTGATATCGGTGCTGCTGTAGGATTTAAAGATATAAAAACAGGTGATACCCTTTCTGATGAGAAGGCGCCAATAGTTTTAGAATCTATGGACTTCCCAGATCCAGTAATTGGTATCGCAGTGGAACCTAAAACTAAGGCCGATGTAGATAAGTTAGGTATGGCTTTAGCTAAACTAGCTGAGGAAGATCCAACATTTACGGTTAGAACAGATGAGGCTTCAGGTCAGACGATTATTTCTGGTATGGGTGAGCTTCACTTAGATATTATTGTAGACCGTCTTAAACGTGAGTTTAAGGTAGAGGTTAACCAAGGTCAACCTCAAGTAGAGTACAAAGAGGCTATAACACAACGTGCAGAGCACAGAGAAGTTTACAAGAAGCAATCTGGTGGACGTGGTAAGTTTGCTGATATTGTATTTACGCTTGAACCAGCTGAAGAAGGAAAAACTGGATTAGAATTCGTTTCTGAAATTAAAGGTGGTAACGTTCCTAAGGAATTTGTTCCTTCTGTTGAGAAAGGATTCAAAATGGCAATGGTTAATGGTCCTCTAGCGGGTTACGAAGTAGATGCGATGAAGGTAACGTTAACAGATGGTTCTTACCACGATGTTGATTCGGATCAGTTATCATTCGAATTGGCTGCAAAACTTGGTTTTAAAGCTGCTGCAAAAGCTGCAAAAGCGGTTATCATGGAGCCAATTATGAAATTAGAGGTATTAACTCCGGAAGAATATATGGGTGATATCGTGGGTGACTTAAACCGTCGTCGTGGTCAAGTTAATAACATGAGTGATAGAGCAGGCTCTAAAGTAATTAAAGCTGAAGTGCCATTATCTGAAATGTTCGGTTATGTAACCTCATTAAGAACATTATCTTCAGGTAGAGCTACATCTACAATGGAATTCTCTCACTACGCAGAGACACCATCAAATATATCAGAAGAAGTAATCAAAGCAGCTAAAGGCGTAGAAGCTTAAAACTAATAGAAAATGAGTCAGAAAATTAGAATAAAATTAAAGTCTTACGATCATAATTTAGTTGACAAGTCTGCTGATAAGATTGTAAAAACTGTAAAGAGCACAGGTGCAGTAGTAACAGGACCAATTCCGTTACCAACACACAAGAAAATATTCACTGTGTTACGTTCACCTCATGTTAACAAGAAGTCGAGAGAACAGTTTCAATTAAGCTCTTATAAGAGATTATTGGATATCTACTCGTCATCTTCTAAAACAATTGACGCTTTAATGAAGCTTGAATTGCCAAGTGGAGTTGAAGTAGAGATTAAGGTGTAATTATAATTAGAGCAATTTTGCTCAAGAACATGTCCGGAGCTGCGAGCAAAGGAAAAACGGAAAAAATACAATTCAAGGCTGAAATGTATTTTTCAGCCTTGAATTTTAAATAAAGAGTAATAATTAATAAATAATAAATATGTCTGGGTTAATTGGAAAAAAAATCGGTATGACCAGCATTTTCGATGAAAATGGAAAGAACATTCCATGTACAGTAATCGAAGCAGGTCCATGTATCGTTACCCAAGTCAGAACTGAAGAAGTGGATGGTTATAATGCACTTCAATTAGGTTTCGATGACGCGACAGAAAAAAGCGCTACAAAAGCTGCTATTGGGCATGCTAAAAAAGCGGGTACTTCTGTAAAACGCAAAGTCGTAGAATTTAAAGGTTTTGACAAGGAGTACAAATTAGGTGATGCTATCACGGTAGAAGAGTTTATCGAAGGTGAATTCGTGGATGTTTCAGGAGTTTCTAAAGGTAAAGGTTTTCAAGGTGTTGTAAAGCGTCATGGTTTTGGCGGTGTTGGTCAAGCGACTCACGGTCAGCATAACCGTTTAAGAGCTCCAGGTTCTATTGGTGCTGCTTCATATCCTGCGAGAGTATTCAAAGGAATGAGAATGGCCGGAAGAATGGGCGGAGAAACAGTTAAAGTAGAAAATTTAAGAGTTTACAAGGTTGTTCCTGAAAAGAACTTACTTGTTGTGAAAGGTTGTGTGCCAGGTCATAAAAACTCTTATGTAATTATTGAGAAGTAATGAAAGTAGCAGTTTTAGATATAAACGGAAAAGATACGGGTAGAAAAGCTGAGCTTTCTAAGGACGTATTTGCTATTGAGCCTAACAATCATGCTGTCTATTTAGATGTTAAACAATACTTAGCAAACCAAAGACAGGGAACACATAAGGCAAAAGAAAGAGCAGAAATTGCTGGTAGTACACGCAAGATCAAAAAGCAAAAAGGAACTGGTACAGCACGTGCAGGTTCTATTAAGTCTGGTGTATTTAAAGGTGGTGGTCGTATGTTTGGTCCAAGACCAAGAAATTATGGTTTTAAATTAAATAAGAACCTTAAACGATTAGCACGTAAATCAGCTTTAAGCATTAAGGCAAATGACAAGTCAATAGTAGTATTAGAAGACTTCAATTTTGAAGCTCCTAAGACAAAAAACTTTGTCAATGTATTGAAGGCATTAGAGATAGACAACAAAAAATCCCTATTTGTGTTGGGTGACTCAAATAATAACGTATATTTGTCGTCGCGCAATTTTAAAGGGTCTGAAGTTGTAACAGCTTCAGAATTAAGCACTTATAAGATAATGAACGCTAATAAAGTAGTTCTTTTAGAAGGTGCGTTAGAAGGAATTGAATCGAATTTAAGTAAATAGAACACAGATGAGTATCTTAATTAAACCTATCATCACAGAAAAAGCAACCACACAAAGTGAGTTGTTAAATGCATATGCATTTGAAGTGAATACTAAGGCGAACAAGGTAGAAATCAAAAAAGCGGTAGAAGCTGCTTATGGTGTTTCTGTTGAAAAAGTTCGTACGATAAATGTCCGTCCAGATAGAAGAACACGTTATACAAAAACGGGTATTCAGCATGGTAAAACAAATGCTATTAAAAAGGCAATTGTACAACTGGCGGAAGGTGAAACAATAGATTTATACGCTAACATGTAATTAGACTAAAATGTCAGTTAGAAAATTAAAACCAATCACATCAGCTCAGCGTTTTAGAGTAGTAAATGGATTTGACGCCATCACTACTGATAAGCCGGAGAAAAGTTTATTAGCTCCGAAAAAAAGATCTGGTGGTAGAAACAGTCAAGGAAAAATGACCATGCGCCATATGGGTGGAGGTCATAAGAAGAAGTATCGTATTATTGATTTTAAACGTAACAAAACTGGTATTCCAGCAGAGGTTAAGTCAATAGAGTATGATCCAAACAGAACAGCATTTATCGCGCTATTAAACTACCAAGACGGTGAGAAGAGATATATCATCGCTCAGAATGGTTTACAAGTAGGTCAGAATGTAGTATCTGGTGAAACAGGTGTAGCTCCAGAAATTGGTAATGCAATGCCATTGAGTGAAATACCTTTAGGTACTATAATTTCTTGTATAGAGTTACGTCCTGGTCAAGGTGCTGTTATGGCACGTAGTGCCGGTGCATTTGCTCAGTTAATGGCAAGAGATGGTAAGTTCGCTACTGTAAAATTACCTTCTGGTGAAACCAGAATGGTGTTGGCAACGTGTATGGCTACTATAGGTGTCGTTTCAAATTCAGATCATCAACTACTAGTATCTGGTAAAGCCGGTAGAAGTAGATGGTTAGGAAGACGTCCAAGAGTAAGACCAGTGGTAATGAACCCAGTTGATCACCCAATGGGTGGTGGTGAAGGTAAGTCTTCAGGTGGTCACCCAAGATCTAAGAATGGTATACCTGCTAAGGGTTATAGAACGCGTTCTAAGACAAAAGCGAGTAATAAGTATATTGTAGAACGTAGAAAGAAATAAGTAAGATAGTATGGCACGTTCATTAAAAAAAGGACCTTATATCCACTATAAGTTAGAAAAGAAAGTTGCAGAAAATGTAGCTTCAAATAAGAAGACCGTTATTAAGACTTGGTCTAGAGCGTCAATGATTTCACCAGATTTCGTTGGTCAGACTATAGCAGTACACAATGGTCGTCAATTTGTTCCAGTTTATGTGACTGAGAACATGGTAGGTCATAAATTAGGAGAATTTTCACCAACAAGATCTTTTAGAGGTCATGCAGGTGCTAAGAATAAAGGTAAAAAATAAGAATCATGGGAAGTCGTAAAAAACAAATGGCGGAAGCTATTAAGGCTGAGAAAAAGCAAGTTGCTTTTGCAAAGCTAAATAACTGTCCTACCTCTCCAAGAAAAATGCGTTTAGTAGCAGATTTAGTAAGAGGTGAAAAGGCCGAGAAAGCTCTTCAGATTCTTAGATTTAGTCCTAAGGAAGCGTCTCGTCGTTTAGAAAAGTTAGTGATGTCTGCAATTGCAAACTGGCAAGCTAAAAATGAGGACGCTGATGTTGAGGAAGCTAATCTATTTATCAAAGAAATTAGAGTAGATGGTGGTACAATGCTTAAGCGTTTACGTCCAGCACCTCAAGGTAGAGCACATAGAATTAGAAAAAGATCTAATCACGTTACTGTGGTAATAGATTCATTAAATAAAACACAAAGCTAAGATAGAGATATGGGACAAAAGACAAATCCAATCGGAAATCGCTTAGGAATTATCAGAGGATGGGAATCTAACTGGTATGGCGGAAATGATTATGGAGACAAACTTGCAGAGGATGATAAAATCCGTAAGTATATCCATGCTCGTTTATCTAAAGCTAGTGTGAGTAGAGTAATTATTGAGCGCACGCTTAAACTTGTAACCGTTACTATCACTACTGCTAGACCTGGTATTATTATCGGTAAAGGTGGTCAAGAGGTAGACAAGCTAAAAGAAGAGCTTAAGAAAATTACTGGTAAAGAGGTTCAATTGAACATCTTTGAAATTAAGAGACCAGAACTAGATGCACATTTAGTAGCAGCAAGTATTGCTCGTCAGATAGAAAGTCGTATTTCTTACAGAAGAGCAATAAAAATGGCTATCGCTGCCGCTATGCGTATGAATGCTGAAGGAATTAAAGTTCAAATTAGTGGTCGTTTAAACGGTGCCGAAATGGCACGTTCTGAACACTACAAAGAAGGACGTATTCCGTTATCTACATTTAGAGCAGATATTGATTATGCTCTAGTTGAAGCACATACTACTTATGGTAGATTAGGTGTAAAAGTGTGGATTATGAAAGGTGAAGTTTATGGAAAAAGAGAACTTTCTCCATTAGTTGGTCTTTCTAAAAAGCAAGGAAAAGGTGGACGTGGAGGAAATAAGAACCAACGTCGTAGAAAGTAATTTTTTAAAGAAAAGAAAAAATGTTACAGCCTAAAAGAACAAAATTTCGTAAGCAGCAAAAAGGTCGTATGAAAGGTAATTCCGGAAGAGGACATTTGTTATCAAATGGAACATTCGGTATTAAATCTTTGGACTCGTCATTTATAACTGCACGTCAGATAGAAGCAGCTCGTATTGCCGCTACACGTTACATGAAAAGAGAAGGGTCGTTATGGATTAAGATATTTCCAGACAAGCCTATTACAAAGAAGCCTCTTGAAGTACGTATGGGTAAAGGTAAAGGTGCTGTAGAATATTGGGCAGCTGTTGTAAAACCAGGACGTATATTATTTGAAATAAGTGGTGTGCCGCTAGAAACTGCTCAAGAAGCATTGCGTTTAGCAGCACAGAAGCTTCCTGTAAAAACTAAGTTTATCATTGCTAGAGATTACGAAGCATAATAAATAAGAATTATGAAGCAATCAGAAATTAAACAGCTTTCAACAGCTGAGTTACAAGAAAAACTTAGTGAGACTAAAAAGAGTTATTCAGACCTTAAAATGGCTCACGCAATATCTCCTTTAGAAAACCCAATACAGTTGCGTACTGTAAGAAGAACTGTTGCTAGATTGGCTACAGAATTAACTAAAAGAGACGGACAATAATTGTATTCTGCTGAAAGATGGAAAAAAGAAATTTAAGAAAAGAACGTATAGGTGTAGTTACTAGTAACAAAATGGAGAAATCTATTGTTGTTTCAGAAGTAAAAAAAGTAAAACATCCTATGTATGGAAAGTTCGTGTTAAAGACAAAAAAATATGTTGCGCACGACGAGAAAAACGACTGCAACGAAGGAGATACTGTAAAGATCATGGAAACAAGACCTATGAGTAAATCTAAGTGTTGGAGATTAGTAGAAATAATTGAAAGAGCGAAGTAATTATGGTACAACAAGAATCAAGATTAAAAGTAGCTGACAACACAGGTGCAAAAGAAGTATTAACTATTCGTGTGCTTGGAGGAACTAAAAGAAGATACGCTTCTGTTGGTGATAAAATTGTAGTATCTGTTAAAGATGCAACACCTAACGGAAACATCAAAAAAGGTGCTGTTTCTACAGCCGTTGTTGTGCGTACAGCTAAGGAAGTAAGACGTCCGGACGGATCATACATCAGATTTGACGATAATGCATGTGTATTATTAAACCCACAAGGTGAAATGAGAGGTACACGTGTATTTGGTCCAGTAGCAAGAGAACTTCGTGATAAACAATTCATGAAAATTGTATCATTGGCACCAGAAGTGCTTTAATTGATAAATAAGATGACAAAGCTTAAAATAAAATCGGGAGATACTGTAAAGGTAATTGCTGGAGATCATAAAGGATCAGAAGGTAAAGTACTTAAAGTATTAAAGGATAAGAACAAAGCCATCGTGGAAGGTGTAAATATGGTGAAGAAACACACTAAGCCAAGTGCACAAAATCCACAAGGAGGTATTATAGAGAAAGAAGCATCAATTCATATTTCAAATTTGTCTTTATTAACAAGCAAAGGTGAAACTACGAGAGTAGGGTATAGAATGGATGGCGACAATAAAGTAAGATTTTCTAAAAAATCTAATGAAGTAATTTAATTATGGCTTACGTTGCAAGATTAAAAAAAGAGTATAAGGATAAGGTAATTCCTGCTCTTACGGAAGAATTCGGATATAAAAATGTAATGCAGGTACCTAAACTGGAAAAAATTGTAATTTCCAGAGGTGTCGGTGCTGCTGTTGCAGATAAAAAGTTAATCGATCACGCTGTTGAAGAATTAACAAAAATATCTGGGCAAAAGGCTGTAGCTACAATTTCTAAGAAAGACGTTGCTTCATTTAAGTTACGTAAAGGAATGCCTATTGGTGCTAAAGTAACTTTACGTGGTGAGCAAATGTATGAGTTCTTAGATAGATTAGTGACAACTGCTTTACCACGAGTAAGAGATTTTAACGGTATTAAAGCTACTGGTTTTGATGGCCGTGGAAATTATAACTTAGGTGTTACAGAGCAAATCATTTTTCCTGAAATTGATATCGATAAAATCAATAAAATTTCAGGAATGGATATTACATTTGTGACTTCTGCTGAAACAGACAAAGAAGCGAAGTCTTTATTAACAGAACTAGGATTACCATTTAAAAAGAATTAAGTATGGCTAAAGAATCAATGAAAGCTCGTGAGGTGAAGCGTGCAAAGACCGTAGCTAAATATGCTGAGAAAAGAAAAGCTTTAAAAGAAGCTGGAGATTACGAAGCATTACAAAAGTTACCTAAAAACGCATCGCCAATACGTATGCACAACCGTTGTAAACTTACAGGTAGACCAAAGGGTTATATGAGACAGTTTGGTATCTCTCGTGTAATGTTTAGAGAAATGGCTAACAAAGGGTTAATTCCTGGGGTAAAAAAAGCAAGTTGGTAACATTGAGGAAGCGAATTAGCTTCTGTACAATTATCAATATAACTATTGTATAATCGGAATTTAGGTTCGAAAAATTCGAAAACCATTTTCCAAAATTTTAAACTATGTACACAGATCCAATAGCGGATTATTTAACGCGAGTTAGAAATGCGGTAAAAGCGAACCACAGAGTGGTTGAGATTCCTGCTTCTAACTTAAAAAAGGAGATAACTAAAATATTATTCGATCAAGGATATATTTTAAGTTACAAATTCGATGACTCTACCGTACAAGGTACAATTAAGATTGCCTTAAAGTACAACAAAGAGACTAAAGAGTCAGTCATTAAAAAAATTCAAAGAATCAGTAAACCAGGTTTACGTAAATATGCTGGTGCTAACGAAATGCCAAGAATCTTAAATGGTTTAGGTATTGCAATTGTTTCTACGTCTCACGGAGTGATGACAGGTAAGCAAGCGCAAAGAGAAAACGTTGGTGGTGAAGTATTGTGTTACGTTTACTAAAAACAGGAAATTATGTCAAGAATAGGTAAAAGCCCAATAACAGTTCCTGAAGGTGTAACTGTAGAAATTAAAGACAACGTAATTACGGCAAAAGGAAAATTAGGGGAATTAACCCAAACTTTTTCTGATGTTGAAATAACTATTGAAGACGGTACTATTACGTTGAACCGTCCTTCAGAGAAAAAAGATCACAAAGCAAAACACGGTCTTTACAGAGCGTTAATTGCTAATATGATAGAAGGTGTTTCTAACGGATTTACTAAAGAATTAGAATTAGTAGGTGTTGGTTATAGAGCATCAAATCAAGGACAAAAATTAGATTTAGCAATTGGTTTCTCTCACAATATTGTTATGGACATTGCCCCAGAGGTAAAAGTTGAGACAGTATCAGAAAAAGGTAAGAACCCAATCGTTAAATTAACATCTCATGACAAACAGTTGGTTGGTCAAGTTGCTGCGAAAATTCGTGGTTTCCGTAAGCCAGAGCCTTACAAAGGAAAAGGTATCAAGTTTGTTGGTGAAGAAATTAGAAGAAAAGCAGGTAAATCAGCTTAATAATTAAGTTATGGCATTGACAAAGAACGAAAGAAGAATAAGAATAAAAAACAGAATCCGCAAGGTTGTATCTGGTACTGAAGCAAGACCAAGATTAACTGTTTTTAGAAGTAATAAAGAAATTTATGCTCAGGTCGTAAATGATGTAACTGGTGTAACTATAGCTGCTGCATCTTCAAGAGATAAAGATATAGCAAAGTCTAAAGGAAATAAGACTGAAATTGCTGCTCTAGTAGGTAAAACTGTTGCAGAAAAGGCTATGAAAGCTGGTGTAGAAACAATCTCATTTGACAGAGGTGGTTATTTGTACCATGGTAGAGTAAAATCATTAGCAGAAGGTGCTAGAGAAGCAGGACTTAAATTTTAAGACATTATGTATCAAAAATATAAAAACGCAGAATTAGTAAAGCCAGGTGGTTTAGATTTAAAAGACCGTTTAGTAGGTGTACAGCGTGTAACTAAAGTAACAAAAGGTGGTAGAGCCTTTGGATTTTCTGCTATAGTAGTAGTAGGAGACGAAGCTGGTGTTGTTGGACATGGATTAGGTAAATCTAAAGACGTGGCAACAGCGATTGCAAAAGCTGTTGAAGACGCTAAGAAAAATTTAGTTAGAATTCCTATTGTAAAAGGTACATTACCACACGAGCAAAAAGGTAAATACGGTGGTGCTAGAGTGAATATTATTCCTGCTGCACCTGGTACCGGGGTTATTGCTGGTGGTGCTGTAAGAACAGTACTTGAAGCTGTTGGTGTACATGACGTACTATCAAAATCTCAAGGGTCTTCAAACCCTCACAATGTTGTAAAAGCAACTTTTGATGCTTTATTACAATTGAGAGATGCAAGAGCTGTAGCAAGAGAACGTGGAATTTCACTTGAAAAAGTATATAAAGGATAATCTAGGACAAGATGGCAAAGATTAAAGTAACTAAAGTAAGAAGTGCAATTAACCGTACTAAAAGACAAAAGCAAACATTAGAAGCTTTAGGTCTTAAAAAGATCGGTCAAGTAGTAGAGCACGATGCCACACCAAACATCCTTGGTATGGTAAAGAAAGTTGAACATTTAGTTTCTGTAGAAGAAGCTTAAAAATATAAACTTAACAATGGATTTAAGTAATTTAAAACCTGCAGAAGGTTCAGTTAAAAATCAAGGGAAACGTGTTGGACGTGGTCAAGGATCTGGTAAAGGTGGTACTGCGACAAGAGGACACAAAGGTGCTAAGTCACGTTCTGGATACTCTAAGAAATTAGGTTTTGAGGGTGGTCAGATGCCTTTACAAAGACGTGTTCCTAAGTTTGGATTTACTAACATTAATAGAGTAGCGTATCAAGGTGTTAACTTAGACACATTACAACAGTTAGTAGACGAAAAGAAAATTAAGGATACTGTAGATTTTGAAACACTTGTATCATTAGGTAAAGCTGGAAAAAACGATCTAGTTAAAATCTTGGGTAGAGGTGAATTAAAAGCAAAGCTAACAGTAACTGCGCATAAATTTACTGCTACAGCAAAAGCTGCTATTGAGGCTGCTGGTGGTGAAGCCGTAACTTTATAAGACTATAAGAATGAAGATTATAGAAACATTAAAGAATGTCTGGAAAATTACAGAGCTTAAGGATAGAATTGTTCTAACGTTAGGGTTACTTTTAGTATACCGTTTTGGAGCTCAGGTAGTTTTACCAGGTGTAGATTTTCCAAAGTTAGCAGAACTTCAAAGTTCTGCAGCCCAAGGTGGTTTATTATGGTTAATTAATGCATTTACTGGTGGTGGTTTTTCCAAGGCATCAGTTTTTGCATTAGGTATTATGCCATATATATCCGCATCTATCGTGGTTCAACTTATGGGTATAGCAATTCCTTATTTGCAGAAACTTCAGAAAGAAGGAGCAAGTGGACAGAAGAAGATTACCCAGATAACACGTTGGTTAACTATTGGAATTTGTTTGGTGCAGGCACCAGCTTATTTAGGTACAATACCATCCTTATCTGGACTTAACTCTATCAGTCAAATGCTTATTCCAGGCTTTTCTGAAAGCGTATTCTATTTTTCATCCGTAATCATACTTGTAACAGGTTGTGTTTTCGCAATGTGGTTAGGTGAAAAAATCACAGATAAGGGGATTGGTAATGGTATTTCATTGTTAATTATGGTTGGTATCATCGCTACAATGCCACAGTCCTTTGCACAAAACATGTTCTCAAGGCTTGAAGGTGGTAATGGTGGATTTATGATGATATTAATTGAATTAGTGATTTGGTTCTTAATTATTTTAGGATCGGTATTCTTGGTAATGGCAGTGCGTAAAATTGCTGTACAGTATGCAAGAAGAACAGCTTCTGGTGGTTATGAGAAAAATGTATTTGGATCACGTCAGTTTTTACCATTAAAGTTAAATGCTTCTGGTGTAATGCCAATTATATTTGCTCAAGCAATAATGTTTGCTCCAGCATATATTGGTAAATTATTTGGCCCAGATAGTGGTGTAGGACAATGGATGCAAACCAACTTCCAAGATATATTTGGTTTTTGGTATAATCTAGTATTTGCATTATTGATTATCATATTTACGTATTTCTATACTGCAATAACGGTGCCTACTAACAAGATGGCTGACGATTTAAAGCGAAGTGGTGGATTTATTCCTGGTATTCGTCCAGGCACTGAAACTGCTGAATATTTAGATAAAATAATGTCTCAAATTACACTTCCAGGATCTATTTTCTTGGCCTTAGTTGCGATATTCCCTGCATTTGTGTACCAATTAGTAGGAGTTCAACAAGGATGGGCATTATTTTTTGGTGGTACATCACTTTTAATTATGGTTGGTGTAGCTATTGATACAATGCAACAAATTAATTCTTATTTGTTAAATAAGCATTACGACGGCTTGATGAAAACAGGTAAAAACAGAAAATCTGTTACCTCATAATGATAAAACAACAATGTTCAGGTAACAGAAAAGTATTAGTTAACATAAAGAACTGAACATTATAAATATATTATGGCTAAACAAGCAGCAATAGAACAAGACGGAACAATTATAGAAGCATTATCTAATGCAATGTTTCGCGTTGAACTAGAGAACGGCCACATTGTAACGGCACATATCTCTGGTAAAATGCGTATGCATTATATAAAATTGTTACCTGGCGATAAAGTAAAATTAGAAATGAGTCCTTATGATTTAACTAAGGCTCGTATAACCTATAGATACTAGTAAGTATTTTAAAACAGAAACAGATGAAAGTTAGAGCATCAGTTAAGAAGAGAAGTGCTGATTGTAAATTAGTACGTCGTAAAGGAAGACTTTACGTAATTAACAAAAAGAATCCTAGATTCAAACAAAGACAAGGATAAAAAAAGTCATTAGTATTAGTAGTTAGATGAATCTGTTCGAAATCGAAAGGTTTAGGATTCTAACAACTAAAAACTAACAGCTAAAAACTAAATTATATGGCAAGAATTGCAGGTGTAGACATACCAAAACAAAAAAGAGGAGTAGTATCCTTAACCTATATTTATGGAATAGGTAGAAGCAGAGCTAAAGAAATTTTAGAAACTGCTAAAGTAGACGAAAGTATTAAAGTACAAGACTGGACTGATGATGAAATCGGAGCTATTCGTGAAGCAGTAGGACAGTTCAAAATTGAAGGTGAATTACGTTCTGAAACTCAATTGAACATTAAGCGATTAATGGATATTGGGTGTTATAGAGGTATTCGTCACAGAGCAGGACTTCCATTAAGAGGTCAGCGTACTAAGAATAACTCTCGTACGAGAAAAGGTAAAAGAAAAACAGTTGCTAACAAGAAAAAAGTAACTAAATAATAACAGACAGTAGTCATTAGTAATTAGACGTTAGATGAATCTGTTCGAAATCGAAAGGTTTAGGATTCTAACAACTAAAAGCTAACAACTAGAAACTAAAAAATATGGCAAAGTCAAGTTCAAAAAAACGCAAAGTAATAGTAGATGCTATTGGTGAGGCTCACATCACAGCTTCATTCAACAATATCATTATTTCTTTAACAAATAAAAAAGGTGACGTCATTTCTTGGTCGTCAGCTGGTAAAATGGGCTTTAGAGGTTCAAAAAAGAACACTCCTTATGCAGCTCAATTAGCTGCAGAGGATGCTGCAGGGGTAGCAAAAGAAGCTGGTTTGAAAAAAGTAAAAGTATACGTTAAAGGACCTGGTAATGGTAGAGAATCTGCTATCAGATCTATACATAATGCAGGTATTGAGGTATCAGAGATTATCGATGTAACTCCAATGCCACATAACGGATGTCGTCCTCCAAAGAGACGTCGCGTATAATTTTATAATATAGGAAGTTAATATCAACTGTTTATTCGGTTGGTATTTGCTTTTTTATACGTACATTTGCAAACTGAAAAATTAAAACATGTATCAACGAGAGATTAACGGTTATAGAAGGATAAGCTTAAGACCTTAATTTTATAATCACTCTCATAATTTATTAAAAATGGCAAGATATACTGGTCCTAAAACTAAAATAGCCCGTAAATTCGGACAAGCTATCTACGGAGACGATAAAGCCTTCGAAAAAAGAAATTACCCTCCTGGACAGCACGGTGCTAACAGAAGAAGAGGTAAGAAATCTGAATATGCAATCCAGTTAATGGAAAAGCAAAAAGCAAAATATACTTATGGTATATTGGAGCGTCAGTTCAGAAACATGTTTAAAAGAGCAACAGCAGCTCAAGGTATTACTGGTGAAGTATTATTACAATTTTGTGAGTCTCGTTTAGATAATGTGGTTTACAGAATGGGTATAGCGCCTAGTAGAAGTGCTGCAAGACAATTAGTATCTCACAGACACATAACAGTAAACGGTGAAAAGGTTAATATCCCTTCTTACCAATTAAAAGCTGGTGATGTTGTAGGTGTAAGAGAAAAATCTAAATCTTTAGAAGCTATTCAAAATTCATTGGCTAACTCTAGCAATGTTTATGAATGGATCACTTGGAATAACGATACAATGGAAGGAACTTATGTTTCTGTTCCTGCAAGAATCCAAATTCCTGAGCAGATCAACGAACAGTTTATCGTCGAGCTTTACTCTAAATAATAAATTAATCACATTGGTGTTTGGCCAAAGGGTCTGTTAGTCTTCTTCAAACTTTTAGACCGCGCAACTAAACAACAATCAAAACGAAGAATAAAATGGCAATATTAAATTTTCAGAAGCCTGATAAAGTAATCATGATTGATTCAACTGATTTTGAAGGTAAGTTTGAATTCAGACCTTTAGAACCAGGATACGGATTAACAGTAGGTAATGCATTGAGACGTGTATTATTATCTTCTTTAGAAGGTTTTGCAATAACATCTGTAAGAATAGAAGGTGTAGATCATGAGTTTTCTACAATTTCTGGTGTAGTTGAGGATGTTACTGAAATAATCCTAAACTTAAAGCAAGTTAACTTTAAGCGTCAAATAGATGAAGTTGATAACGAAACAGTGACAATTTCAATCTCTGGGCAAGAGCAAATTACTGCTGGTGATTTCCAAAAGTTTATTTCAGGTTTCCAAGTTTTAAATACAGATTTAGTTATCTGTAACTTAGATCCTAAAGTTAACATCAACATGGAGTTAACAATAGAGAAAGGTAGAGGTTATGTACCTGCTGAAGAAAATAAAAAGGCTTCAGCGCCAATGGGAACCATCTTTACAGATTCTATCTATACTCCAATTAAGAATGTTAAGTACAGTATCGAGAACTTCCGTGTTGAGCAGAAAACGGATTACGAAAAATTAGTTTTCGAAATCTTAACAGATGGTTCTATTCATCCTAAGGATGCTTTAACTGAAGCAGCTAAGATTTTAATTCACCACTTCATGCTATTCTCTGATGAGCGTATTACATTAGAAGCTGATGAGATTGCACAAACAGAAACTTATGATGAAGAATCGCTTCACATGAGACAATTATTGAAGACCAAACTAGTAGATATGGATCTTTCTGTACGTGCGCTTAATTGCTTAAAAGCTGCAGAGGTTGATACTTTAGGTGATTTAGTGTCATTCAATAAAAACGATTTAATGAAATTCAGAAACTTTGGTAAGAAATCTTTAACTGAGTTAGAAGAACTCGTTAATGTTAAAGGTCTTAACTTCGGAATGGATTTAAGTAAATATAAATTAGACAAAGACTAATTTTCACTAATATTAATTAATCATATTTTGCTCCTCAGAATAAAGAGTTTGGTAGCAAGATGATAAAACAAGAGTCATGAGACACGGAAAAAAATTCAACCATTTAGGTAGAAAATCAGCGCACAGAAAGTCAATGTTAGCTAACATGGCGTGTTCATTAATTGAGCACAAGCGCATTAACACGACAACTGCTAAAGCTAAAGCTTTAAAGCAATTTGTAGAACCATTAATTACAAAGTCTAAAGAAGATACAACACACAATAGAAGAATTGTGATGTCAAGACTTAGACAAAAAGAAGCGGTTGCCGAATTGTTTAGAGATGTAGCAGCTAAGGTTGGTGATCGTCCAGGTGGTTACACACGTATCATTAAGTTAGGAAACCGTTTAGGTGACAACGCTGATATGGCAATGATTGAGTTAGTAGATTACAACGAGCTATACAATGCTGGTAAGCCTGCTAAAAAATCAACGCGTAGAAGTAGAAGAGGTGGTAAAAAGAGTACAACCGCTGTTCCACCAGTAGAAACTCAAGCTTCAAACGAAGAAGAATAAAATGATGTTAATAATCATTAATAAATATAAAGGATAGACTTTTTAAGTTTATCCTTTTTTTTTGGAATTTTGTACAACTTTATTGCGAAAGCAAATATCTCATAAACATTGCACATGAAATACAAACAAAGAAAAAAGGCGATAATTCTATTAGAAGATGGTACTATCTTTTACGGTAAATCTATAGGAAAAGACGGTACTGCATTTGGTGAAGTCTGCTTTAATACAGGTACTACTGGATACCAAGAAATTTTTACCGACCCTTCTTATTACGGTCAGTTAATGGTAACTACCAATGCGCATATTGGAAATTACGGTACCAAAGAGGATGAAATGGAATCTGAGAATATTAAAATTGCAGGTCTAATTTGTAAAAACTTTAGTTTTGAATACTCACGTCCCGCCGCAGACAGTTCTTTAGAAGATTTCTTTGAAAAGTATAATACGCTGGCTATCGCAGATGTAGATACGAGGGCTTTAGTAAGTTATATAAGAGATAATGGAGCAATGAATGCCGTTATTTCTACAGAGGTAGATGATATTGATGTACTTAAAAAACAATTGGCAGAACAGCCAAATATGAAAGGTTTAGAGTTAGCTTCAAAAGTGTCTACTAAAGAACCCTACTATTTTGGTAATGAAAATGCAACTTATAAAATTGCTGCATTAGATATAGGGATTAAGAAGAATATTCTTAGGAATCTAGCAAAGCGAGATGCCTACATAAAAGTATTTCCATATAATTCAAAATTTGAAGATATGGAAGCATTTAATCCTGATGGTTATTTTCTATCAAATGGACCTGGTGATCCTGAACCTCTGGTAGAAGCACAATCCGTAGCAAAGGAAATAATCGCTAGGAATAAGCCGTTATTTGGCATTTGTTTAGGACATCAAGTAATTGCGTTAGCAAACGGAATTTCGACCTATAAAATGCACAATGGGCATAGAGGAATAAATCACCCTGTGAAAAACTTAATTACTGGAAAGGGTGAAATAACGTCTCAAAATCATGGTTTTGCAATTAACAGAGAAGAAACTGAAGCCAATGATAATGTTGAAATAACACATGTGCATCTTAATGACAATACCGTAGCTGGAATTAAAATTAAAGATAAGAATTGTTTTTCGGTACAATACCATCCAGAAGCGAGCCCCGGACCAAACGATTCTGTATACTTATTTGACCAGTTTATAGAAAACATTAAAAATAGCTAGTAGATAAAACGCAACAAAACTTGAAATTTGTTGCGTTTTTTTAGTTTCGAAAACATTATAGTAAATATTAATCGTAATTATGATTTTTGTTCTGAATTACGGTCTATATTTTCGTAATTTTGGGATAATCAACAATAAAAATATAAAGAAATGAGCATTATAGTTAATGTACACGCAAGACAAATTTTAGATTCTAGAGGTAATCCTACAGTAGAGGTAGATGTTCTTACGGAAAGTGGAATTATGGGAAGAGCAGCTGTGCCTTCTGGAGCTTCTACTGGTGAGCACGAAGCTGTAGAATTACGAGATGGTGGAGATACTTATATGGGTAAAGGCGTGTTAAAGGCTGTTGAAAATGTGAATTCAATCATCGCACAAGAATTATTAGGTATTTCTGTTTTCGAACAAAACATGATAGATCAATTAATGATTGAGATTGATGGTACTAAAAATAAGGGCAACTTAGGCGCCAATGCTATTTTAGGTGTATCTTTGGCTGTTGCAAAAGCGGCAGCTAATGAATTAGGAATGCCGTTGTATAGGTATGTAGGTGGTGTTTCTGCAAATACATTGCCAGTACCAATGATGAATATCATCAATGGTGGGTCACATAGTGATGCACCAATTGCATTTCAGGAATTTATGATTATGCCAGTGAAGGCAAAGAATTTCACACATGCTATGCAAATGGGAACAGAGATTTTCCATAACCTTAAAAAAGTATTACATGATAGAGGTTTAAGCACGGCTGTGGGTGATGAAGGTGGTTTTGCACCCAACTTAGAGGGTGGTACAGAAGATGCTTTAGATTCCATTAAATTAGCTGTAGAGAAAGCAGGATATACCTTTGGTGAGGATGTTATGATCGCTCTAGATTGCGCAGCAGCAGAGTTTTATGTAGATGGTAAATATGATTATACAAAGTTTGAAGGGGAGTCTGGTAAAGTAAGAACCTCTGCAGAGCAGGCTGAGTATTTAGCGGATTTGGCATCTAAATATCCAATCATTTCAATTGAAGATGGAATGGATGAGAACGACTGGGACGGTTGGAAAGTCTTAACCGATAAAATTGGAGATAAAGTACAATTGGTCGGTGACGATTTATTTGTAACTAATGTTGAACGTTTGTCTCTTGGTATTGAAAACGGCATTGCAAATTCTATATTAATTAAGGTAAACCAAATAGGTACCTTATCAGAAACAATTTCAGCAGTGAACATGGCCCACAACGCAGGCTATACCTCTGTAATGTCACACAGATCTGGTGAAACAGAAGATAATACAATTGCAGATTTAGCTGTAGCCTTAAATACTGGTCAGATTAAAACGGGTTCTGCGTCACGTAGTGATCGTATGGCAAAATACAACCAGTTATTGCGTATTGAAGAGGAGCTTGGAGATGTGGCTTATTTTCCACAGGAAAATGCTTTTAAAGTGAAGTAGAAGTTAATATTTATGAATTATAACTAAGCGATTATCCAATAGATAATCGCTTTTGTTTTTTAAAAGATAACTTGTTAAATCCATGATAAATTGACTTCCGAAATCGTTTGATATTTCGTAAATTAGCGTTCCTTAAAAATTCACAAAAACAAGTAAAAAAATATGTCAGATAAAGCTACCTTAGAAATTTATGGTGAAAAGTATGAGTTACCACTAAAAGTAGGAACAGAGAAAGAAGTTGCCATTGATATAAAAACCTTAAGAAGTGCAACAGGAGGTGTTATTACTATAGATCCTGGTTATAAAAATACAGGAAGTTGCGAAAGTGCCATAACATTTTTAGATGGTGAAAAAGGAATACTAAGGTATAGGGGTTATTCAATTGAAGAGCTGGCTGAAAAGGCAGACTTTTTAGAAGTTGCATATCTTTTAATTTTTGGTGAATTACCAACACAAACACAACTAGATAAGTTTGAAGCAGACATAAAAGACAAGTCAATGGTGGATGACGATGTGAAAAAGATTTTAGATGCGTTTCCAAAGTCGGCTCATCCAATGGGTGTGCTATCCTCCTTAACAAGTGCTCTAACAGCTTTTTATCCTTCTTCTGTGGATGTTAACTCAGAAGAAGCTATGTATAACGCTATAGTTAGAATTTTGGCTAAGTTTCCAATTCTTGTGGCATGGACCATGCGTAAAAAGCACGGTTTACCTTTAGAATATGGCGATGATAATTTGGGTTATGTAGAAAACGTTCTAAAAATGATGTTCAAAAAACCAAATAGCGAGTATATTCAAAACCCTATTTTGGTAAATGCACTGGATAAGCTACTTATTTTACATGCAGACCATGAGCAGAATTGTTCTGCTTCAACAGTAAGAATAGCAGGTTCGTCACACGCTGGTTTATTTGTCTCATTGGCATCTGGTATTTCGGCACTTTGGGGCCCACTTCATGGTGGTGCCAACCAGGCTGTATTAGAAATGCTTGAAGCTATTAAGGAAGATGGTGGAGACACAAAGAAATACATGGCAAAGGCAAAAGATAAGGATGATCCTTTCCGTTTAATGGGCTTTGGTCATCGTGTATATAAGAACTTTGATCCTAGAGCAAGAATTATTAAAAAAGCTGCAGACGAAGTGCTGGGTGATTTAGGTGTAGAAGATCCTATCCTTGATATCGCTAAAGGTCTAGAGAAAGAGGCTTTAGAAGATCAATACTTCGTGGATAGAAAATTATATCCGAATGTAGATTTCTATTCTGGAATTATCTACAGAGCTATGGGAATTCCTGTTGAAATGTTTACAGTAATGTTTGCTTTAGGCCGTTTACCAGGTTGGATTGCACAATGGCGCGAGATGCGTTTACGTAAGGAACCTATTGGAAGACCGAGACAATTGTATGTCGGTGAAACTTATAGACCATTTAAGTCCATTGACAATAGATAATCTATCGAATCAAATAACAAAAAGGCTTCATAAAACTTATGAAGCTTTTTTATGTTTTTAAATATGAAACTAAACATACAAAACGAAACTTCTCGACTTAGAGCTGTAATCTTAGGTACGGCAGAAAGTAATGGGCCAACTCCAAAGGTAGAAGATTGCTACGATCCAAAAAGTAGACAACACGTACTTGCCGGTACATACCCTTTAGAAGCAGATATGATAAAGGAAATGGAAGCTGTATCTAAAGTGTTAGAGAAGTATGATGTTACCGTTTATAGACCTAAAGTAATTGAGGACTACAATCAAATTTTCGCTAGAGACATATCGTTTGTAATTGAAGATAAAATAATAATAGCCAATATCCTTCCAGATCGTGAACGGGAAGTCGATGCAATTGAATATGTTTGGAGGCAAGTGGATAAATCCAACAGGATTATTCTTCCAGAAGAATGCCACGTAGAAGGTGGTGACGTGATGCCATGGAATGATTACATTTTCATTGGTACTTACAGTGGGGAAGATTATTCGAACTATATAACTGCACGCACTAATAAAGCAGCAGTAGAGGCTATTCAAAATTTATTTCCTCATAAAACAGTGAAATCTTTTGAATTGAGAAAGTCTAATACAGACCCAAGAGAGAATGCACTACACTTAGATTGTTGTTTTCAACCTATTGGAAAAAATAAGGCCATAATCCATAAAAATGGATTTTTGATAGAAAGCGAATACCAATGGCTTGTGGATTATTTTGGAGAAGATAATATTTTTGAAATAACTAAGGATGAAATGTATGATATGTATAGCAATGTCTTTTCAATATCCGAAGATGTTGTTATCTCTGAACAAAACTTTAAAAGATTAAATACTTGGTTACGAAATAATGGCTTTACAGTGGAGGAAGTCCCTTATGCGGAGATTGCAAAACAAGAAGGCTTACTTCGTTGTTCTACAATGCCTTTAATAAGGGACTAGTTCTTCGTATAATCAATTTTTATTTTTCCCGAAGCCGTATGTGTTCTGACCGATAAAATCTTGAGGAAATTTATCATCACCTTTAAATCCTATTTCTATTGTTCCACTATCTTCAGGAACATAATCTGTTTTGAAGATATAATCCCATAGACTTAGACTAATCCCGTAATTCACACCATGTTTGCCTTCAGGTAAGTGATAAGCATGATGATATAAATGCATTACTGGATTGTTAAAAATGTATTTTATTGGGCCCCACGTTATTTTAATATTTGAGTGGTTAAAGTGACCTATAGCGATAGCTATAAAATGTACAATAAAAGCTTGTTCTGGTTCAAAACCACCAATAAGCATAACACCAAAGGTCTTGAGCGGTTTATACAAAATATTTTCCATCCAATGGAATCTTAAGTGAGCAGCAAACCCCATTTCTTTTACGCTATGATGTACTTTATGGAAATTCCACAAGAACTTATATCTATGAAGAAGGACGTGTGTAAACCACTGCACAAAGTCCAGGACAATAAAAAATACGAGCAATTGTATTCCCATAGACCAATTAGACATATCTATTAATGCTAGACTTTTTGCTGTAATATTGACTTCAGCAAATAGTAACTCTAAAACTTTATAAAAACCACTGATAACAATGGAAAACATGAAGAAATTAAAAAACATATAAAATGCGTCTAACCAAAAGTCGCGTCTAAAAATAGACTGGTCTTTTCTCCAGGGAAAGGCAATCTCCAATAACCATACAAAAATTGATATAGCGATAAGTCCCCAAAAATAATTGGTATACCATGGTACTTCAAAAATGATAGATTTCCAAGTCCAGTTCAGTGTGCCTTCAAATGCGTTTACAAATGCGTCTAAATACTTTTCCATTTTAATTTTTAGTTTTAATTCTTAGTTTTTGTGATATGGTCATTCTCTATCGGTAAGTCATCAAAATGACTCCATTCTGTCCATGACCCATCATAGTTCATTACATTTTCATATCCCAGTAATTCAGATAAAACAAAAGTGGTATGTGCAGAACGCACGCCACTATGGCAATACAAAATTATGGAATCGGTTTTTTTTATATTTAGTTTATTATAAATTAACTCTATATCATCATAAGATTTTAGCTTTTTACTACCATGATAATCAATGGAATTGGCCCAATCTAGATGAATGCTTCCTGGGATTCGACCAGCACGTTTTGCTCCGTTTTTAAGCAATTTTCCTGAAAATTCATCTTCAGATCTTGTATCTATAATGGTCACGTTTGTACCCAAGGATCTCAAGAGGTTTTCTTTAGATATGTAATGTTCCATACCGTGGTTTTCAGTTAGCTTAAAAACTGTTGGTTTTAAGACAGGTGTAAGGGTATCTAAACTTCCTTTAATTTCCATCCAGGCCGAAATACCACCATTTAAAAGCTTAATATTTTTGAAATTATAATTTTTTAAAACCCACCAAAGCCTTGCTGACTCGCACATACCTCTGTCATCATAAACAATAATGGTATCTTCTGAATTAATTCCAAGGTTTTGAAACAAAGATTCTATCTGTTGTCTACTCGCCATCATTCCACCATAAGGAAAAGATGCGTCTTCAATATCTGTACGCCATAGGTTTATAGCTCCTGGGATATGGCCTTTTCTGTAGTCCTCTTTTTTCCTAAAATCAATTAATTTTACTTGAGGTTCATCCAAATATTTTTTTAAGGTGCTAACATCTATTATAGAACCAATTTCCAAATCATTTGCTTTGGTCACTTTTACATCTTGGCAAGACCAAAATAAAACTACAATTAGAATAATATTAATCTTCCAATTCATACCATTCTATATTGGTTAAACTCATGCGTCTTCCTTTTGATTTGGGTGGATAATTAGTAACCAAATAATTCACAATAATTTCTTGGTTTCCACCTAAATCCCACAAATTTTGAGTTTCCTGCATCCACTTTATGGTAGCATTCCATCTCTCTTTTGTCATCCTATTTTGTGTGACTAATTTAGCTGAATGGCAATTGGTACAATTATTTACTACAACCATTAAACCTTCTGCATCTACTAAACCTGTTCTTACATGAATGCCATTTTCAATTCGATCCTCATCTTCTATTTCTGGCACACTAACCATATCTTGAGATGTATTCCTAAAGACATCAGGATTATTTGCATAATATAAGAGGCCACCACTAGCAACTATAAAAAGCACCAATAACATGAAAAGAGTTTGGTGTAGCGATTTTACTTGATTGCTAAATGTGTTTTCCTTGTCCATTATTTAACTTTAACTGCAATACGATGACATGCGTTATTGAGATATCCTTTTGGATTCCATCCTGGTAAAAGCATAGGTTGTGCTACTCCATTAGAGTCTGTTGCTTTTGCCCAAACCTCATAATATCCCTTTTTAGGGAAATTTATCGAAGCCTTAAAATGTTGCCAAGCCAGTCTGTTCACAGGTGGTTCTACCTCACAAGTGGTCCATGTAGAACCAAAATCAATAGAATACTCCATTTTTTTAACTTCTAATTCGCCAGCCCAAGCATGACCTCTTATGTTCAGTGTTTTTCCATCATTGATTATGGCTCCGGACTTTGGATATGTAATTAATGATTTAACAGGCATAGATTCAATAATACACATATCTTCATCCTTCACTTTTTCTCCCGGTGCGACTGTTTCACAAGGAACTCGGTATGCTGAACCCGTCATTTTTGGGCCATCATGAACTTTATCTCTTATACTTATTCTGTTAATCCATTTACCAGAAACAGAAGCCGGCCAACCACCGGCTACTAGTCGAAGCGGGTAACCATGAATTAATGGTATTTCTTTACCATTCATTTCATAGGCTAATAAGGTTTCGTCTTGAAGGGCTTTAGACATTGGGCAACCTCTTGATATAGGTTCTTTTTTTGGGTCTCTACTGAGATGTTGATCTACTGCGTGATAACCAATGTAAACGGCATCATTTTTAATGCCTGCATCTTCTAAAACATCACGAAGCCTAACTCCACTCCAAGATGCGCAATGAACAGCACCAACTGTCCACTGATTACCTTTTGCAGGTGGATCAAATTCGGCTCGGCCATTACCACCACACTCAATGGTAAGTTGGTAAGTATGCTTCTTAAATTTTGATTTTAACTCATCAAGCGTATAAGCTTTTTTTTCTTTAACGGATTCACCATCTATGGTGAGCGTCCAAGTTTTGGCATCAATACCTTCTGGTACTAAGCCATTATTTCTTATAAACATTGATGAATTAGGAGTCACTTTATCATCCAATAGATGTGCCTGAGCTTCAATGTTCCATGGTCTATCGTTCAAGACAACCATATCTTTATGTTTATTAAAGAGTTTGTATGGGTCAGGATCTTGAATAGCTAAAGGTGTGTAATTCGCAGGCATTTTAGAACCAAAAACCACTTCTGCACCAATTAAGGCAGCTATAGATCCTAAGGTTCCTTTTTTTACAAAATCTCTTCTTTTCAAAATTTTAAAGTATTGGTATTGTAATCATACAAATTACATTTTTTGTACTAAATGCTATGTAACCAATGTTACATTTCTATTCCACATCTATTGATGTGCTATTTTAATGTCAGGTAGTGTGTAATTTTATAATGTTTTATTACAGTGTCTAATAACGATGTTCTAATAACAAGAATACTGTGTAAGGCCTTATTATTTCTGGTTTTTTCTATTATAAGTTTAGCAGATTCATGTAAACCAGAATCCTTCAGTTCTAATTTACCAAGCTCATCGATTATTATGTATCCAGAGTCCTGGCTAGTACAAGCTGCTTTAAGTATTGAGTTTGCTCTTTGAAAGGCAGATTTTAAAAAATGAAAGCGACCCACTGCTATACTGGATTCGTCAGCTTTATTTGTCTGGATTTTAAATATGTCTTTTGATTTAATGTCATAGATATGTCTCTTACTGGCTGAATCTTTAAGGCAAAGTATGCCTCCTATATTGGATTTATTTTCTATCCAACTATGGAGAAACGAACTTTTGCCAGATTCAATTTTACCAGAAACTATATAGATCAATGATTGGAAGGTTTATAATGAATACTGTAAACAATACTTTTAGCCAAAAAACTCTGGACTCTATTGATTCCTTTTAAAGATTTACTATCCTGCCAAGCATAGCCTATTATAGACTTTAGATAGGGTAAAAGCTTGAGAACTTCATTAATTTCTGCTTTATATTTTGTTTCACGTTTGCCTAAAAAGTTGTTAATACCTTTCATGATAATTGGTGCAAGTACCATGTACCATAATCCGATAATAACTAAACTTCTAGCTATAATGTAAAACCCAGCTTTCCAGCCAAAGTCTTGACCACTAAAAAAGAATAGCGGTAAGAGAATAATTAAAATAGTGATGAACCAAAATATCGCTAATCTGGTAGGAAGTTTAGACCGTTTTCGAGCTCTACTATTAGTTGCCTCATTAATAGGTTTAAAATCTAACTTTTTAGGATCTATTGTATCAATAGATTTAATAATTTTTACAATTATGATACCTATTATTAAACCAGAAAGAACATAGAATGATATATAAGTAATAGCCAAGAAACTTGAAGATACGTTTAATGACGTTATATTAAAATTGGAAGTTATCCAGTCTAGATAAGTGTCTATAGCCAACCATAATGATCTTCCATAAATGACAGTTAGCGTAAAAATTTTTTGTACCGCAGATTCAAAAAAGGTTAGCATGCTTAAACCTATAACAGTCAATTGATTGATGGAAAATAAACTGTATAAAATAATGCCTAAAAATGCTTGAAAAGAAACGGCAAAATAAGCTGTTACAGGTGAGTGTGGACTAACACTTAATTTCACTAATAAAACGATGCACAACGCCTTTATTATTGAATTCTTGATATTACGGCTATTTGAGGCAATAAGGGTGATTAGTAAAACAGAAATACCTCCAACTAAAATACCTGTAAATGGTGATCCTAAAGCATGCATAAACCCTCCCAAACCGCATTCATTTAATGCCCATAATGCGGTTAGTCTAGTAATGATATAATTTTGGTTATTTGTCATATACTCTTACTGTCACAAGCTAAAAATACCTCTTTAATTTGAAAGATAATCATATCAATATGATCATCTATGTAACAATTGTTACATAAAATTAAAGGTTGTATATATAACTTGATTTGTTAAATAGAAAAAAGAATACGATCATGAAACAAATCCAAAAAGATTTTGAAACTAGATTTACAGGTTGGGCATTTATATTAGGAGCCCTTTTATTATGGTTAGGATGGGCGTTATCGCCACATCATATAGGAGAGTATATCAAAGCTTCAGATTTTGAAGCTATAGGTGAGAATGTTTGGACTTGGATTTGGATGTATCGCGTTCATATATTTGGTTGGGTAACTATGGGTATTGCTTTATTTGCCTTGGTTTCTGTTACAGCAAGAAAACCGTTTAGAGTTCTTATTTTACCAGGCTCTGGAATGGTTATAATTGGGACATTTTCTTTGGCCATTGCAAATGCCTACTACTATAATTTTGGTGCTTGGGGAGTTGGTCAAACAGCTGGTATGACAGCTGCAGAAATCAACGCATTCATGAATGATATTTTGTTTACCAACCAGTATGTAACCTGTTTTATTCGTTTTGGTAGAATATTTTCTGGTGTTGGATTGGTATTACTGGGATTTGCTTTCTTAAAATGGCATATCGTAAGCAAGTGGTTAGGATGGTTTACCTTACTTTTAGGATTGGCCGCTATGGGAATAATTCTTAGTATACCGGATAATTTTGAAGTTTATAAGCCGCTCTTTCATGTTAAGGTGGTTTGGTTAATTGCAATGGGAGTAGTCATCTTGCAACAAGGGTTAAACCTACCGAAGGTATCCAGTTCAAATTTCTAATTGCATTTTGAACAAAGTAGTTTCTGCTTTAACTACTAAATACAAATTTCGATTTCTAGATAAGGATCTATTATTTGACAAGTTTCTTTTAAACAAATTTAAAATTGGGGGTCTTATATCTAATTAAATTTAGATTAATTCAGGGTAAATTGCTTTTTTTTTTGCTAAGAAGTAATATTTTTGGGCCTTAAAAATTACTGATATGAAGCCTCAAATAATTATTTTCTTTTTATTTACTATTGTTACAAATGCTCAAGTTGATTTTCAAAAAGGGTATATAATTGATAACTCTAATAATAAGTTTGAATGTCTCATTAAAAATAATGATTGGAAAAAAAGTCCAACTTATTTGACTTATAAACTAAATGATAGTTCATCAGAAGAAACGTTATTGTTTAATCAACTAAAAGAGTTTAGAATCTTAGGGACCGATAATTTTTTTAAAAGATATACAATTAGTAAGAATATCGTTGGATCATTTTATGAAGAAATGCAGTTAGAAACTGACTCAGTATTACTTAGAGTCTTGGTTGATGGTCATGTTGACTTATTGGAATTTCATAATAATGGCAGATATTATTTTTTTTATGAAAGTGAAGATGAGTTGGTTTTTTTAGATTATAAGAAAACAGTTGATGAAAATAATATTGTAAGAGAGAATGCAAAGTTTAAGAGACAACTTTTTGATAATTTTAAATGTAAGGAGTTTACTGTAAAGGATTATTCTAGTTTAAGATATAATAGTACTAACTTATCAGACTTCTTTTCTGAATATAATAATTGCTCTGGATCTGACTATATTAATTTGCATAGCAAAAGAACAAAACCTAAATTAAGATTAAAGGTTAGGGGAGGAATGAATTTAAACTCTAGCCTCATCAACAATAATGCAAATTCTTATGTGCTTTCTTATACTATACCACCTTTTTCTGGTAATCCAGAAGGAGAAGATGTGGTTAAGACATTTGATGGTGTGAAAGATTATAAAGTAAAAAATAATTTTTTCTTTGGTATAGAATTGGAGGCACGTTTGCCATTTGGTCAAAATAATTGGAGTGTGTTTTTATCCCCAGCATTTCATAGTGTATCTAAAATAGAGGGAAAGGAAAGTTTCTCAGAACCTAATGTTACTAATGCAGAAGTATTCTCCAGTCTGTCATATTCATTCATGCAAGTTCCTGTAGGGATTAGACATTATTTTGATGTAAGTGGAAATTTAGAAATCTATGTGCATGTGAGCTATTCACAGAATTTTGTGTTAGCGTCTGATTATAGTACACAAATAAATGATGTAGCTACTTCTTCAAGGCCATATAGTTTAGTTTCAAGAGCAAACCGAGGAAAGGAAAGTAATTCAGGTGGCTCTTTGGGTATTGGATTAACTTTCCTAGAAAAATATGCATTGGATATAAATTACTACTCGTTAGGCCTAAGTTTAAGTGATGACTATCAGGTGAATATGAAAGGCTTTGCAATTAATGCATCCTTTACTATTTTCTAACTATTTCCTGTATAAGAAATACTTATTTACTAAGCTAATATATTCTCTTTTGGCTTCATCAGGACTAATATCCTGAACTTGAAAAAGCGCATTGGTCTTAAAGGCATTGATGATGGGTTTACGGCTACTCGGTCTGCCATAATCATTTGTGGCTTTTTTGTAATAGGCATATAAACGAAGTAAAAAGTCGGCAGGAAATGGCTCTGTATGTGCGTTTATGCGCTCTACAGCATCTTCAAACTCTTTATTTAGTTCAGCGGATGTCATTTATTTCATTTCGGCAATAATACTTTCTCCTCCTTTTACTTTTTGGTTGAGCTTAACCTTGATCTCGGCTTCTAAAGGTAAAAATAAATCTACTCTAGAGCCAAATTTAATAAATCCTGAGTCTTCACCTTGTATTGCCTTTGAGTTAACCATAGCGTAATTAACAATTCGTTTGGCCAATGCACCTGCTATTTGACGATAAAGTACTTTGCCAAAACTTTGATTTTCAACAACAACTGTAGTTCGCTCGTTTTCTTCACTAGCTTTTGGATGCCATGCTACCAAATATTTACCAGGATGATATTTACTAAAGCTTATATTCCCACTTATAGGATATCTAGTAACGTGCACATTTATGGGAGACATAAAAACAGAAACCTGTATACGCTTATCTTTGAAAACTTCATTCTCCATGACCTCTTCAATCACAACAACCTTACCATCAACTGGCGAAAGCGCATGCTTTTCGTTTATATGAGTATGTCGCTTTGGATTTCTGAAAAACTGGAGAATCAAAAGAAAAAAGATAAGAATGGCAATCATTAAGCCTTTTCTAATCCATTCATTGGTAATGAATTCATCAATTAAAAAAAATGAACTCACCACAAAGACTAAAGTGATGAATATGATTTTATGACCCTCTTTATGAAACATAGCTTAATATTCTTAAAAATAAATATATAAATGGTGACGCAAAAATAATGCTATCCAGGCGGTCTAAAAGGCCTCCATGCCCAGGCATGATAACTCCACTGTCCTTTACGCCTGCCTGACGTTTAAATTTGGATTCTATTAAATCTCCAAATGTACCTAAAACACTCACAATAATAGCCATTATAAGCCAACTTGTAAAGCTTAAGGTTTCAGTATATTTTGTGATAAAGTAACTCGCTATGCACGCAAAAAATAATCCGCCAAGAAATCCTTCTACCGTTTTTTTAGGAGAAATACTAGGAAATAACTTTTGCTTCCCAAAATTTTTGCCAACTAAATAAGCAGCACTATCATTCACCCAGATAAGAATAAAGCTTCCCAATAATAAAAGTGGTGTGAATTCGTTTTTATAGTTTGCTATGAGTAGCATAAAAATAAAGCCACTAGTGAGGTAAAAAGTAGTTACAATAAAGCTTTTTGAGCTGAAAATGGGAATTCGTTTTGTTGTAAATAAGTCTTTTAAAAGAATAAGATTTACGAATATGGTGGTCACTAATAAAATCTGAATCGCCTCATCACTACCAGCAGATTTAAAATTCCAAAGGCATAAATACCAAAAAATACCAAAGAGAATTATGAAAATAATATATTGGGCAAAAGACTTAAGATTTATTAGTTTGCTAAATTCAACTAAGCTTAGTATTCCAAATACTAAAAGGAGCGCCGTAAGCGCGTTTTGCGTATAAAGGGATCCAATGAGTAGTAGTACATATATAGTGCCAGAAATAGCTCTTATAGATAATTCTTTCATTACAAGTCTTCTAAAAGAAGTAGGTATAAATCTTTTGCACTACTACCATAGGTAAGGAAATCTTTATCGTCGGCAGTTTTAAAATGCTTTATTGTGGTAATATTAGTAGGGATTTTAGATTTGCTTTTGGCCTTTATTCCTTTTAGCCCTTCACCAATATTTTCTACAAACTGACTGGTTGTAGCGTAAATAATAAAATGCTCAGGTAGCTCTTTTAGTTTTTTTTCGGCTATTTGGTTAGAAGATATCAAAAGAGAACCATCGTCTGAGATAAGATATTCACAGGTAGATAAAAAATATTTGCTCTCTGAGATCTTATTTGTACTGTTGAGATTAAAATCCTTAAAAAGGTTTAAAAGTCTCTCATCAATTACAAAAACCTTATCATCATGCCACTGGTTCTCATCTAAAATTGCATTTAGGCTTTCTTTGACCTCATCCATATTTTCGCAATACAAGAACTTGCCACCATTTGCTTTGAAGTTTATGGTAAAACGTTCATCAGCAGGCAACTTAATTTCGGGCATATACTTGCCTCGCTCTTGATTTGGTATTTGTTCTTCGGATGGATTTGATTTTTTTCCGAAGAGTTTACGAAATAAGCTCATTCACTGCTACTATTAATCCTAGGTTAGTGCGTTTTCTCAAATATAAAAAAACTTAAACTAACAAGAAGTCAATTTAAGCTTTTTATATGATTATACAATGGATTATTCCTCTTCTTCAATAATAGCTTCCTCTTTGTCAAAAGCACGCTTACCAAAGATTTTTTCAAGATTATCTTTAAAAATAACCTCTTTATCCAACAACACTTCTGCTAGTTCGGTAAGTTTATCTTTATTGTCCTCAAGAAGTTTTACAGCTCTTTCGTATTGCTTCTCTATGATTTCCGAGATCTCTTTATCAATAAGTTCTGCAGTTTGCTCACTGTAAGGTTTTGTGAATCCATATTCAGATTGACCTGATGAGTCGTAGTACGTGAGATGACCTACTTTGTCACTCAGTCCGTAAACCGTAACCATGGCACGCGCTTGCTTGGTCACTTTTTCTAGGTCACTAAGTGCACCAGTAGATATTTTACCAAAAATCACTTGCTCAGCAGCGCGACCACCCAAGGCAGCACACATTTCGTCAAGCATTTGCTCTGGTCTTACAATTAAGCGTTCCTCAGGTAAATACCAAGCCGCACCAAGCGAACGTCCTCTAGGAACTATAGTAACTTTTACTAGAGGTGCCGCATGTTCTAACATCCAACTCACAGTGGCGTGTCCAGCTTCATGGAAGGCTACAGCACGCTTTTCTTCAGGTGTTATAATTTTATTCTTTTTCTCTAAACCTCCAATGATACGGTCTACAGCATCTAAGAAATCCTGTTTATTAACTGCTTTTTTGCCTTTTCTGGCTGCAATTAGTGCAGCTTCATTACAAACGTTGGCTATATCTGCTCCAGAAAATCCAGGGGTTTGCTTTGCCAAGAAATCAACGTCTAACGTTTCTTCCTTTTTAAGTGGACGAAGGTGTACTTCAAAAATTTCTTTACGTTCTCTAACGTCTGGAAGATCAACGTAAATCTGTCTATCAAAACGTCCAGCACGCATAAGTGCACTATCCAAAACATCTGCTCGGTTCGTAGCTGCCAGTACAATTACATTGGTGTTTGTGCCAAAACCATCCATTTCTGTCAATAACTGATTAAGGGTGTTCTCTCTTTCGTCATTAGAACCAGAGAAATTGTTTTTACCTCTTGCTCTACCAATTGCATCAATTTCATCGATAAAGATAATTGATGGTGATTTTTCTTTGGCTTGCTTAAATAAGTCTCTAACACGAGATGCACCTACACCCACAAACATTTCAACAAAATCAGAACCTGATAAGGAGAAAAACGGAACTTTTGCTTCACCAGCAACTGCTTTTGCTAGTAACGTCTTACCAGTTCCTGGAGGGCCTACAAGTAATGCACCCTTGGGAATTTTACCTCCAAGTGATGTGTATTTTTCTGGGAACTTTAAAAAGTCTACGATCTCTTGGACTTCTTCTTTTGCTCCTTCCAAACCTGCAACATCTTTAAACGATGTCTTAGTGTCTGATTTTTCATCAAAAAGTTTGGCTTTTGATTTTCCAATGTTAAAAATCTGTCCGCCAGCACCTCCACCGGCACCAGACGACATACGTCTCATGATAAAGATCCAAACCGCAATAATAAGTATGAATGGTAAAAGTGTGAGTAAGAAATCTCCCCAAACATTTTGTTCTGTTTCGTATTCAACAACCGTATTGAGATTGTTGTCATCAATACTTTGTTTAATGTCTTTTTCGAAATTCTGTAAATCACCAAACTCAAATTTGTAGTTAGGTGCCGCAGTAACGGAAGGTAAAATTGTATTAGGCTTCGATTTTTTATGCACTTCAAGCTGCTGCGCTTCTTTTGTTAAATAGACGCGTGCCTCACGCTTATTTACAATTTCTACTTTGGCTATATCACCTCTGTCTAAATATTCAAGGAATTGGGAAGGATTAATCTGCATTCCTGTAGAACTTCCAAATCCACCTGAGAATAATTGAATTGATAAAAATATAGCGATGATTACCCCATAAATCCAATATGGATTAACTTTAGGTTTTTTATTTGAATTTTTATTGTCGTTTGCCATTATTAGCCTTTCTCTTTTAGTAACTTGTTTCTATTTGTGTCATTTTAGCGTCTCCCCATAGACTTTCTATGTCATAGTACTCACGTATATGTTTTTGAAATACGTGTACTACGACATTTACATAATCCATCAAGACCCACTCAGCATTATCTGTGCCTTCTACATGCCAAGGTTTGTCTTTGGTGGTTTTGCTTACTAGCTTTTGTATGGAATTGACGATTGCGTTAACTTGTGTATTAGAAGTACCTTCACAAACTATAAAATAATCACAAACCGTATTTTCAATATCTCTTAAATCTAAAATTGTAATTTCTTTTCCTTTAACCTCTTCTATTCCAGCAATGATTGTTGTAATGAGTTGGTCTGCACTAGTTTTTTCTTTCGTCATTAAATTGAATTAAATTTATGCAAAGTTATTATTTTTTTAGTTCTTGTAAACGCTATTTGTCATAAGAAAACTATAAAAATAGACTCCTTTTAATATGTACATTATCAAACTTGATGCCATTGACTCTACCAACAGTTACCTTAAAGGTTTGACTTCAGTAAACCTGCCTAAGGATTTTACCGTTGTTGTTGCCAACCATCAAACAAGTGGAAGAGGCCAAATGGGTACAACATGGCAAACAATGGATGGTAAAAACCTGACGGTTAGTGTCTTTAAAGACATAGCTACATTAGAAGTTGAGAGGCAGTTTTACATTAGTATGGTAGTTGCTATAGCGATTTGTAGCGCTCTCGACAAGCTAAAAATACCAAAATTGAGCATAAAATGGCCTAACGACATTTTGTCAGCAAACAAAAAGATTTGTGGTACGCTCATAGAAAATGTAGTTAAGCAAAATCAACTCAAAGGCTCTATCATTGGCTTTGGATTGAATGTAAACCAAAAATATTTTGAAAAATTACCCAAAGCATCTTCTATGAGTTTGATTACGGGAATTGTATACAATAAAGATGAAATCTTATCAGCTCTATTGACCGAACTTCAAACTTATTTTGCGCTTCTTGAAGCTAAAAGCTATTCGGAAATAAAATCGAAATACGAGTCACTGTTATTTAGGAAAGATAAACCATCAACATTTCAAAACCATAACGCTGATACCTTTTCGGGTATAATAAAAGGAGTAACAGATTCTGGCAAACTCAGTATCTGGACAGAGGATGATATTATAAAAACCTTTGATTTAAAAGAGATTGCCCTACTATATTAAACAGTAGTTTTCATGTTTGTTGCCAAGGTCTCAATAAATTTACTGATGGGTCCTTTGATCATCATCGCCATCATAGCATTGAATTCTCCGTTGAATGCTAACTGAACCTCGCTTTTGTGTTCTTCTAGTTCTGTAATATGGCCAACAAGTGAAAAATCTAACTTTCCTCCTGCTGCACCCAAAACGATTTTATTAGGTGAAATCGCTTCTTTTTTCTTAAGTACTATTTCAGGCATACCTTTTAAAGCAAAAAGGAATTTATCTTCTTCGAGTACTTCGAACTTGCTGATGTTCTCTGGCATTAAACGTTCAAAATTCTTTACATCTGCTAAAAAGTTAAATGTTTCTTCTGCCGATTTATCTATAGTTACTTTAGGTGATTCTAAGTTCATTTAAATATATTTTTACAATGTGTCATCAAACAGCGTTCCATTCACTAGGATTGGCATTCCATTGTGCTAAAATGTCTTGTTCTGCTTGTGTTATGTAGTTGGTGTCAAGGGCTTGTTCTAAAAGATTTTCGTAATTACCCAAGGTGTGCAATTCTACTTTAGCATCCTTGAAGTTTTTTTCTGCGACTTCAAAACCATAAGAAAAAATAGCAACCATACCTTTTATATTCACCTTAGCTTCTTTTAATGCTGCTACAGCATTTAGACTGCTTTTCCCGGTACTTATTAAATCTTCAACTACGACTACGGTTTGACCTTTTTCGATATGGCCTTCGATTTGGTTTTGGCGACCATGCTTTTTTGCTTCGGGTCTTACATAAACAAACGGAAGGTTTAAGTACTCTGCAACCAAAGCTCCGATACCAATAGCACCTGTTGCTACACCAGCAATAACATCTGGCTTACCATAATGTGCTTCGATATGTTTTGCCATGGTCTCCCTAATATAATTTCTTATCAGAGGATAAGATAAGACAATTCTATTGTCACAATATATTGGTGATTTCCAGCCAGAAGCCCAAGTGAAGGGCTCTTTAGGTTGTAGTTTTATGGCGTTGATTTGCAATAAAACTTCTGCGGTTTTTTTTGCGGTTTCTTTGTTAAAAATCATTTTGCAAAATTAGTGAATTTTATGATTTTTTTAATTTTAAATTGATTCTAAGTTAAAAGTGGTTTGATAAAAAATAATACTTTTACAATTGATAAGTTATAACTAACCCAATCTATGTATACTATTTATGTAGGTGATAAGCCTATAATTTTAACTACCAAAGTTGAAAAGGAAACAGATTTCAAATCGTTTCTTCTTAAATCTGTTAATATCGGGAAAGTTATAAAAATACTGAACAGTACGGATTTAAGAGCTGTACATTTAATTCATAATAATCCAGATAAGCTTTTAAAACATTTTTTAAAACTGCTACCAAATGTTGTAGCAGGTGGTGGTAAGGCCTATAATGCGAAGAATGAGGTTTTATTTATATATCGAAATAATAAATGGGATTTACCAAAAGGTAAAATAGAGGGGAAGGAATCCATTGAAGAAACGGCTTTAAGAGAAGTGGAGGAGGAGACAGGGGTTGATGGGTTAAAAATTACCAAACCTTTGCCCACGACTTATCATATCTTTAAACGTAACGGGAAGCACAGGATTAAAATTACCTATTGGTTTGAGATGAAAACCAAATTTGATGGTAAGCTCTATCCTCAAGAAAAGGAAGGTATCACAAAGGTAGAGTGGCTAGACCAAAAAGCTGCCCAAGAAGCCTTAGAGAATAGTTATGCCAATATTAGAAACTTAATTTAATCTATAAATAGGGTATTGTAAATGTGCTTTTTCGTAGTGCTTACTCTTTTTATGTAACCAGTCGAGTTGTGCGTACCAGTTCTTAGCAAAGTCTTTATTGTAACTTTTTTTAACGTTATACTCTATTTGTAGTCTTGGGTTTTCTCTAAGTACTTGTTTTGCTTTGTCTTCCCAAACATAAGGTGAGAATCCTTCTTTTTGTTGTAAAATGGTATCAAAGAAATTCCAGTTAAAAAACGAATCTGGTGCAGTAGGTTCTAAAGTTTCAATGAGGTAGCGTAGTGCTTTTTGGTCTGTTTTTACCAAATAATCCCCCTGTCTAAAGGTGATATCTTCTTTAGAGGTTTTTACTTTTACATTGTAATGCAGATAATGCCCTTCGTAAGGTGATGTTCTTGATTTGTAATCATCAATTCTATAAGATTCTACGGTAAAGGTGGTATCTCTTTTAAACGGAGTTAATTCTACCTTATTCAGTTTAAGTAAATCTAAAACATTATGCCAACCTTGTGGAATGATGTATGCCCTTGGAATAGTCACCGAATCTGTTGGCATAAAAAAGTTTTGATAAGCCACATCTTTAACAAAAGGTTTGCTTCGGTCATACTTTAGGCGTTGAGCACCTGTTAATTCACTAGGAATCATTTCTCCTTCATAGCCTTTAAATTTCAGTGTTGTTGATTTGGTGGTGTCCACCGTCCATGCAATAGGATAGATGTCACCTACTTTCCATTTACTTTGTTGAGCCTCTCGTAGCTCAGCAATTTTTATTCCATCTTCTTCGGTAATTTTTATCATGCTTTTCATTAACTGATAGGTGCCTTCTACACGTTGTTTGTAAAGTTTTAACATGTGCGTTTCTACCATCATGCCTAGTGTGTTGAATAAAGTGGTATAACCTGTGGAATAGCGTGGGGAGTCAAAAAATTGCGAAAAACCAGACTCGGGAGTACGATTAAACACATTCACATAAGGTGTGATATCCCAATCCTCATCCGCCAGTTTTTGCTCTAATTTAGGCATCATTTCTAATTGAAGATAAGCACCCAAACGGCCACCTAATTTGTTGTGTTGGGTAAACAAATGTGTTAATGTATATTGGTAATCTGCACCATTGCTCACATGGTTATCGATAAACACATCGGGTTGTACGACATGAAAAATTTCAGCAAACGTTTTTGCATTTTTGGTATCACATTTTATAAAATCTCGATTTAAATCGTAGTTTCGAGCATTTCCTCTAAAACCGTATTCTTTAGGACCGTTCTGATTGGTACGTGTCCCAGAATTTCTATTAAGACTTCCGCCAACATTGTAAATAGGGATGGTTACTAAAACGGTCTGTTTTGGTGTGTCTATCTTACCTTCAGCTAAATCTCTGTAGAGCATCATTGTGGCATCAATACCATCGGATTCTCCGGGATGTATGCCATTATTAATAAGTATAATTCTGTTCTTTTCTCTTAAAAGATCAAAATCATTATGGCTTTCATTTGGATTATAGATGACAATATGTAGAGGTTCACCAGCATCGGTTTCGCCATATTCCCTTATTGAAATTGCTGAATAGCTATCAGCTAAATCTTTGTAATACTGAATGGTTTCCTCGTATGTTGCAGTTTCAGTTCCTTCGCTTTTTTCAAAAACTGTAATAAAATCTTTCTGTTCTGATTTTGTACTTTTTTCAGAACAGGAGGTGAGTATTAATAGTAGAATAACAAGTTTTTTCATGTCTAAAATTATGGTCATCCAAACTTAAAGATTTTAAACGTAAAAAGTGTTAATAAGGTAAATTTCAAAAAGTAAAATCCTAATTTTGTATCACTTTTAAAAATTGAATAATGCAACAAACTACAGATACTATTTTAATGATTCGTCCTGTTAACTTTAGGATGAACGAACAGACCGCTGTAAACAATTATTTTCAAGAAGAGACCAATCTAAAAAATGCAGAAATCAATGCTAAGGCGCAGGATGAATTTGATGCCTTCGTTAAGAGGTTAAGGGCTGTAGGTATTAATGTTATTGTAGAAAGTGATGACGAATTGAATGACACGCCAGATTCTATTTTCCCTAATAACTGGGTGAGTTTTCATAGTAATGGCGACGTAGCTATATATCCAATGTTTGCCGAAAACCGACGAAAGGAACGACGAGACGAAGTATTTTTAAGACTGGAAGAGGAAGGTTTTAAGATTGAAAATATTGTAGATTACACTGCCGCAGAAGAAGAAGGTGTGTTTTTGGAGGGCACTGGCAGTCTTATATTAGATAGAGTTAACAGAAAAGCCTATTGTGCATTATCACCAAGAGCGGATGAAGATTTATTTATTGAGTTCTGTGAGGATTTTGAATATACTCCTGTTGTTTTTGTTGCTAATCAAACCGTAGAAGGAAAACGTTTACCAATATATCATACCAATGTGATGATGTGCTTGGCGGAAACCTTTGCTGTCATCTGCTTAGAGTGCATTGATGATAAAAAGGAACGAAAGAATGTAGTGGCGCATTTAAAAGAGGATGGCAAGGAAATCATTGCTATTTCTGAGGCTCAAATGCATCGGTTTGCAGGCAATATGCTGCAACTTCGAGGTAAGGATGATGAGCGTTATTTAATAATGAGCGATACGGCTCGAAATAGTTTAACGCAAGACCAAGTTAGAAGAATGGAGAAGCATTGCCCAATCATTTCAAGCTCATTAGAAACCATAGAAACTTGTGGCGGAGGAAGTGCGCGTTGTATGATGGCAGAAGTATTTTTGCAAAAAGCTTAATTAGCTTTTTGGTGCAGATTTAGGGAGTTCAATAAAGAATTTGCTGCCAACATTTTCTGTACTCTCAACCCATATACGGCCGTTATTCAATTCTACCAAATCCTTTGCTATGGTTAGTCCGAGTCCAGTACCTTTTTCGTTTTTCGTACCAACAGTTGTAAAGTTTTTATTGGCGTTAAAAAGTTTTTTGATGTTTTCCTCAGAAATACCAACACCTGTATCCTCAACACAGATTAGGGCTTTGCCATTAACATCTTGATTGGATACTGTAATCACATCACCTGTCCGACTAAACTTAACTGCGTTGGTTATTAAATTTTGAATCACTATTTCAACCATGCTTTTATCAGCATACACAAAATCACGTTGAGATTCATCAATAAGAACAATACGTTTGTCTTCCACTTTTTGCTCTACTAGTGCCATTTTAGTATGAAATACCTCCTGAATATTAAATAGCTCCGGATTTGGCTCTAAATTCTGCATTTGCGATTTAGACCAATTCAATAGATTAAACAAAAGTGAAGACGCATTATTGGCATTTTCACTTAGCTCAGGTATTAATTCCCTAAATTCTTCTTTAGAAATACTGTCTTCTTTCAACAAATCTAAAAACGCCTTTATAGAGGAAATGGAATCTTTTAAATCATGGGAGACTATAGAAAACAACTTGTCTTTTACCTGATTTACTTCTTCAAGATGGTGAGTTTGCTCTAAGATGGCTTCATTTCTTATTTGTTCTTGCTTTAGTTTTTCCTTTTGCTCAATTAAGGTTTCTTTATATGCTTTATTTTTTAAAATATAAAGTAACAAAAGTGTGAGTAGAATAGCCGTGGCAGCGAGAGCGATATATAAAACCAAAGGATTGTTTAGCCAGGTTTTCTTTTCACTACTGTTGTTTTGCTCCTCAAAATTATTCATTTCTTCTTCAATGGAATTGGCTTGAATTAAGTCCATCGGATCCGTATCGCTAGAGAAATCAGGTTGGTCAATTTGATCAATTTCTTCCTTTAAATCGTAGTATTTGTTTTGCCAAAAAAAGGCATTTTGAAAATAACCACGTGTTGAGTCTAATGCAATATGAAGTTTGTAATTTTCTAAAAGCGCTGCTTTATTATCAGTTTTTTGAGCAATATTGTAAGCTTCATTAAGTTGAATCTCTGCTAGCTTTACATTGCGCTTCTGCAAGTTTAAGTTACCAATGGCGTTTAACGCTAATAGTATACCTTCTTGGTTGTCTTGCTTTCTATTGTATTTTAGACCTTCTACCAAGAATTCTGCAGCTTTGTCGTATTCTTTAAATTCTAAATATTGGCTACCTAACTTTGGTAATATTTCACCTCGAAGGTTTTGGTCTTTGGTTGGGTTTAGCATTTCCAGAACATTCTCGTAGTATTCAATGGCCTTACGATGTTCCTTTCTAAGCGCGTAGAGGTCTGCTATGTTCTTTGTCGACGCTATAATACCATTTCTATCATTTATTCTTTTACCAACGTCCAATGCTTTAAAATTAAAATCTATAGCCTTATCGATCTGATTGGTTTTAAAATATGCTTCTGCCAAATTATTATAAGCGGAGCTGAGTTCGTCGACAAGGTTTTGTTTTTCAAAAACATCAATAGCTGCCAAGGAATTTTGAAGTCCTATAGCGTAGTTGCCACGTTGTATTTCTAAAAGTCCAATACTGTTGCTCACTTTGGCAACACCTAAAGTATCGCTAATTTGCAAGTAGTATTTTCTAGACTTATCGTAATTGTCAATAGCGTTAAAATAATCATCGCGTTGTGTGTAGATCAACGCTCTAAAATAGGTACTCTCTGCCAGCCCTTTGGTGTAATTTAGTTTTTCCGAAAGTTTTGCAGTCTGGTTGACATAAAGCAACGCTTTATCGTAATCCTTAACGGTGTATAATTCATCAATGAGCATTAACGACAGATCAACCTTGGTAGAATCAGCCTCTTGATATGCTAATTTTACGGTAAGGTCGTCTATTCTTTCATTTTGTGAAAATCCAATGAAAGTGAGAAGACAAACAGTTAATGTCATTAACTGCTTCATCATTTAACGGTTGATAGACGAAGTGTAATGTTTTGGTTTACGTAACTTTTATTGAGAGATGTAAAAAGTAAGTCAACACTAAACAAAAACAACGCGGTTAATGTTTGATTATAAAGCCTCATTTAATGTTTGGGACATTTGTTAATAGCCTACCAAAAATGACATAATGCACTGAAAAACGCTAATTAATGGGATTTAATGCTAATATTTTAGATGAAATGACAGATGAAATTCACTAAAAAAAAGTTGAATCGATTAACGGCAAAAATCATAGGAAAACGACCATTTTATCGACGAAATGCAAGATTCGTTTAAAAATTTGATAATCAGTATTTTATATAATATTTTAATGAATGATTAAGATAAAAACTAGATTCTATTTTTTAGAGAAGAACCAAACATAATCACAGATCAAAATAACCTAAAATGTTAGAAAGTATGACGTTTTCAATTTGTGTTTTTAAGAATCTTTAAAATCTACCAATAATGACATCTTAAAGTGTTAATAGAATAATAAAACTGCTATCTTTGCATGCGTTTTTAAAAGTAAAATTAACTCAGAGAATGAAGCTTCAGGATACTTTAGAATTACACGTAAAAGCAGCTGTAAAGAAATTATTTCAAGCAGATCTAGAATCAGTTGAATTTCAGGCTACTCGTAAAGAGTTTGCAGGAGATATCACTGTTGTGGTTTTTCCTATGTTGCGTGTAGTAAAAGGTAATCCTGTTGTTGTTGGTGAACAGATTGGACAATATCTGAAAGATAATGTTGAGTTGGTTAAAGGGTTTAACATAGTTAAAGGGTTTTTAAATATTGAAATTGATGATTCCTATTACATCGATTTCTTCAATACCATTAAAGTTCAAACTAATTACGGTTTTGCCGAGCTGAAGGATGACAAAGCCGTCATGGTAGAATATTCTTCTCCCAACACCAATAAACCTTTGCATTTGGGACATGTGAGAAATGTGCTTTTAGGCTACTCTGTTTCTGAGATTTTAAAGGCGTCAGGCAAGAAGGTTTATAAGACGCAAATTATTAACGACCGAGGGATTCATATTTGTAAAAGCATGTTAGCTTGGAAGCGCTATGGCAGTGGAGAAACACCTGAATCTACAGGGCTAAAAGGTGATAAACTAGTTGGTAATTATTATGTGGAATTTGATAAAGCCTACAAAGCAGAAATTTCTGAATTAGTTGCTCAAGGTCAAAACGAAGAGGAAGCTAAGAAAAACGCACCTATTCTCTTAGAAGCTCAAGAAATGCTTAGACAATGGGAAGCAGGTGACAAAGAAGTTGTAGCGCTATGGGAAAAAATGAACGGCTGGGTTTATGAGGGTTTTGAGGAAACATATAAAGCCATTGGTGTTGATTTTGATAAATATTATTACGAAAGTCAAACCTATCTATTAGGTAAAGAATTTGTTTCAGAAGGGTTAAAAAAAGGAGTTTTCTACAAAAAAGAAGATGGCTCTGTATGGTGTGATTTAACAGAGGATGGTCTTGATGAAAAAATCGTATTAAGAGCAGATGGTACCGCAGTCTACATGACTCAAGATATAGGTACGGCTATACAGCGTATTAAAGACTATCCAGATGTTGGTGGAATGGTGTATACCGTTGGAAATGAGCAAGATTATCACTTTAAAGTCTTATTTTTAATACTAAAGAAATTAGGATTTGACTGGGCTAAAAATCTTTACCACCTTAGTTACGGTATGGTAGATTTACCAAGCGGTAAAATGAAAAGTAGGGAAGGTACGGTAGTCGATGCAGATGATTTAATTCAAGAAATGGCAGATACGGCCGAAGAAATTTCTAAAGAACTAGGAAAGCTAGACGATTACTCTGAAGAAAATAAAAAGGCACTTTACAAAATCATTGGTTTGGGTGCACTCAAATATTTTATCTTAAAAGTAGATCCTAAAAAACGAATTTTGTTCGATCCTAAGGAATCCATAGATTTTCAAGGAAATACAGGACCTTTTATACAGTACACTTATGCTAGAATACAATCCATTTTGCGTAAGTCAAACATTAAGGAAAATGTAACCTTAAGTGCAGATCAGATATTACTTCATGAAAAGGAACGCGACCTATTAAAGCAATTAGAGTTATTCCCTGAAATCATTCAGAATGCGGCAGAACAACATAGTCCTGCTTTGGTTGCTAATTACACATACGATTTGGTCAAAGCGTTTAACTCCTTCTATCAAAATGTATCTATTCTTGGTGCGGAGAAGGACAACGAAAAAATGTTCAGAGTTCAGCTATCTAAAACAGTTGGTCAGACCATAAAAAATGCATTTAACGTTTTAGGTATTGATGTGCCAGAGCGCATGTAAATTTTTATTAAGAAATACCTTACTGAACTTAGTGATAGCAGTAGTTTTAACAAATTGCTAAGCAATCTTTTAACTCTTTTTAAGTATCTTAGGGGGTGGTTAATTATTAATTAATGATGCTATGAAAACAACCTTATTTTTTAGATCTTTAGCCAACACATTTCTTCTGCTTTTGTTGGCATCCTTAACTGTAAACGGACAAGAAAATTTTTCAGAATTCAGTGGTAAAGTTGTAGATGGTAAATCAAATAATGAGCTCGAGGCTGTTAGTCTTAATATTAATGAAACTAATATAAGTACTATTACAAATTCTGAAGGCGAGTTTGTTTTGAAAGTTCCAAATGCTTATTTAGACTCAAAGGTTATTATTAGTTTTTTAGGCTACAATACAAGAGTTATTCCATTATCAGAACTATCTAAAACAGGAAATACAATCGAGATTTTCAAGGCGGTTACCGAATTATCTGAAGTAAATATCTCAGCTTTTAAAACTGCAGAAAGCCTTATCCGGAAGGTATTTGAAAAGCGTGATAAGACCCACCAAAACGAATCTGTTTATATGACGGCTTTTTATAGGGAAACCATTAAACGAAGAAATAGAAATGTATCGCTTACTGAAGCTGTTGTTAATATTCTAAAATATCCTAACAGATCGTCTGTTGCGGATGCTATAGCACTTAACAAGGCAAGAAAGAGTACGGATTATAAAAGGCTTGATACCGTTTCGGTAAAACTGCAAGGTGGGCCATTTTCAACAATATATTTGGATATTATGAAGTATCCTGAATACATCTTTACGGATGCCACCATCAATAGTTATAATTTTTCATTTGATACACCTTCAAATATCAATAATAGAAACGTTTATGTGGTAAACTTTAGTCCAAAAAACAATGCTTTAAATTATAGTTACAACGGTAAATTATTTATTGATGTAGAATCATTAGCGCTAGTCAGCGCGGACTATACTTTAGATCTTAGTAATAAAAGCAGAAGCAAAAATCTTCTGGTAAAAAAGAAACCGAGCAATGTTATTGTTTATCCCTTAGAGGCCAATTATAAAGTTAATTATAAAGAGAAAGAGGGAAAGTGGTATTACAGTTACTCTAATCTATTTCTGAAATTTAAAGTAAACAAGAAGCGTGAGCTTTTTAACAAGGTCTATTCCTTATCTAGCGAAATGGCTGTAACCGATTGGGAAATCAATACAACCGATCGAAAGATTAAAGGGAAAAACAGGTTGCGACCATCTGTTATCATAACAGATGCTATTTCAGGATTTTCAGATCCAGATTTTTGGGGAGAATATAATCTTATTGAACCCGATAAATCCATAGAGTCTGCAATAGAGAAAATAAAAAAGAGTATTGAAAAACAGAAGGCGAATGAGGAGCGCGCTATGAGTGGTACACCTTAAGTTTTGAGCTGCTAAAAATTGACTCTAAAACTTAAATTTGGCGTAAATCTTAAAGACTGGTTGTCTATTTCTATAATATTACTTTCTGTGTCTAGTGTGTAGTAACGATTTATGATATTGTCGTTATTAAACATATTCCAAACGGAAGCACCTAGCTCAGCCTTGATGACTCTGGAAAGTTGAAACTTATAAATGGCCGATAAATCGACTCTAAAATAATCTGGCAATCTTGAGCTGTTGGGATTATGATATTCGATGACCGAGTTATTGGTATTCTGCATGTCTAAAGGCTTAGTGTAGGCTCGACCTGAATGCCAATTTAGCCCTATGCCTAGTTTTAAATTTTTTAAACTATAGGTGAGCGAGGCATTGGCAACATGGGTTAAATCTACCGTATTAGGAAAAGTATTCCCTTCATTTATGGTGTCAAATTTATAGTCGTTATTGCTTAAGGTATAGCTCAACCATGTACTAAAATTATCAAAGCGTTTATTAATAAGAAAATCTAGCCCAGTAATGGTATAAGCACCGATATCGTTTATAAATTGAAACTGATTCTGAAATCCTTGACTTTGGGCAGTTATACCTTCTACATTTTTATAATATCCTTCAAGAGAGACCAATAAATTATTTTGGTTATAACTTAATCCAAGTGATATTTGCTGACTTTTTACAAGAGGAACATCATCTAAGTTAGACAATTGCCATCGACGCTTTTCTATACCAAAAAAATCTTGCTGTAAATCTATAACCTGTGAAATAGACTGGCTCTTTAATTCACCTAAAATCTCCAGTCGCAGTTGGTCAGATAGTTTTTGGTTAAAAGCAAACCGCGGTTCAAGTATCAATTCTTTGAGCTTCTCAAAATAGCTAATACGCGCACCTAAACGTATGTATGTGTTGCGAGATTTTGAGTAGCGTTCTGTTTCGCCAAAAAATGCATGAGTTCTTATAATCTCTTTTACGAAACGTGTAAAGTTTGGATTAGATACATCTTCAAAATTGGTAACGCCTACCTCATTAAACTGATAACCTCCTCTAACTTCAGTATTGTTATCAATAGTTTTTTTAATGTCTAAGCGTAAACCATAATCGTCAACCCTATTTTCTTGTTTCAGCAGTTGGTTATTGGTGATATCATTGTTTTGTGCGTCGAGGTTGTAATTGGAATAATAAAGTTGTGCTTTGGCCGAAACCTTGTTTTTAAAAACTTTTGAGTAGCTAGCGCTAACACCATAACTGATTTGATTGAGTGCACTTCTTGTTTCCTGAAAATCGTTGTTGGAATTAACAAAAGTCTGGTTGTAATCCAAATTATTGTAAATATTCAAAAGGTTAATTCTCAATTTCGAAGAGTCATCAATATCATATAAAAATTTGGCATTCAAATCATAAAACAGAAAACGCTCATCAAGCGCAAGTAAGGTATTGACGTCATTGGTGGCGTTGAGCTCTGAGTCGTTAAAGATTCTATCAAAATAAGCATCATAGGTTTTTGATACCAAAACATCGGTAAAAGAGCGTCTAGCTGATAATTGCAATTCAGTTTTCTCGCTTAAAGGTACTTTTGCAAAACCATCAACGTTTAGAAGGTTAGCTCCTAATCCCAATTTCAACTTGTTATCAATGTCGTCGGAATTTTTAATATTGATAGTGCTTGAGACACCATTACCATAAAGTGCACTCGTGCCGTTTTTAGAAATGCGTATATCTCCTGAGAGGTAGGGATTAAATGCTGAAATTAATCCAAAAAAATGTCCGGATTGATACATGCGTATCCCTTCAAAAAGAATGAGGTTTTGGTCGTTGGTACCTCCTCTAACATTAATGTTGGAAATGCGTTCGTCCACACTCACGATTCCTGGTAAATTTTGCACGATTTGCAAAACATCAGGTTCAATTAAACCTGGTAAAATGTCAAACGCATTAGCATCTATAGTTATCGTTCCGTTGTTGGTTTTAGAAATTCCTTTAGATAAGAAATTGTTAACCACAACTTCCTCGAGTCTGTGTATGGTTTCGTTATTGGGTGAAATTGCAATGAAACGCCTACTCAAAACTTCAAAATTGAGCGCGGTAGTTGCTCTCAGTTTGTCAAGTGCTTCCGCTAAGGAAAATTCTGGATTTAAAGGGCTTAATTCAATATTAAGTATGGTTTTAGTTTCAAACGAGAACTTAATATCGTATCGTTTTTCCAATACCTCTAGAATTTGAACGAGTTGTTGTGGTTTCTCTTTTTGGGAATAGCCCAAATGGGAGAGAAAAAGAATTAGAAAAAGTAAAACAACACGTTGTAATAGTTTATTCACGCTTTAGTACAATAGACGTTCCAGACTTACTATAGCTTAAATTTAGTGGTATTGTAATAGACTGCAATGCCAAATCCAAATTTTTGTGGTTAAAACCACCTGTATATAAGCGTGTAGCGTCTTTATGATTTACTTTTATAGATATGTTATAATAATTTTCTAGCTCAGCAATAACATATTTTAAAGGGGTGTTTTTAAAGGTACTTTCACCACGCAACCAATTTGGTTGCGCAGTGATTTCTTTTTCATCTGCAAAAAATTTCCCATCAATTATTTTGAATACTTTTCCAGGTTTTAGCTCAGTAAAATGATCTTCGGTTTTTACACCAACTAGACCTTCGTAACATTTCACTTCAAAATAATTATCACGTTGCTTTACATTAAATTGAGTACCTAAAACACTGATTACTCCATCGTTAGTGACTACATCAAATTTTTCACCTTTTGCAACTTTAAAAAAGGCCTCACCATTCAGTTTTACTTCACGTTTGTTCTCCCAATGACTTTTGTTAAATACCAAGGTGGATTTCGCATTAAGAATTACTTCCGAAGCATCTGGCAGCTCTAAAGTTGTTTTGGTTGCGATTTCAGTTCTAAACGTAGTATCTAAGGTCGTAGTGTAATAATAAACACTAAAACATAAAGCTAGTATGGCCGCAATTTTAAGAATTGGTTTGTACCAAGATTGTGAAGAACGTTTTGTTTTTAATTTCTCATTTAGAATCTCGTAATTTTTATCCACAGAGAATTCAGGTGACTTAAAAGATTGTAATGCACCGTCTAGTTGCACTAAATCTTTATAGTCCTCCAATTGCTCAAAAGCTTTTTGTTCTTCGGAGTTTAGGTTATGGTCTAACCACTTTCGTATGAGTTCTTCTCTATTCATAATTGCATTTCAGTAATAGAACAGTTAAGTTCTAAAAAATCCTACCCTAATGGTTTTTATAATTCATCAATATCTTTTCGCAGTTTTGATAAAGCACCATAAATTCGTTTTTCTACAGCTTTGACAGAAATATCCAAGATGGCCGCAATCTCTTTAAATTTTTTGCCTTCAACTCGATTCATTAAAAAAGCAACACGTTGCGCCTCGGTTAATTTTGAAATTGCCTTTTGTAGTTTTTCTTGATACTCTTTCTCTTGCAAAACAAACTCTGGAGATTCATTGGTCGATTTTTTTTGAGGTAATTTATTATATTTTAAAACCACTTTACGATGTGCCACGGCATTGAGCATAAGGTTATTGGCTGTTGTGAATAAAAAGCTTTTAGCCTTTTCAGGTGAAACCTTCTTACAGTTTTGCCATAGTTTTATGAAAGCCTCTTGAACTTGGTCTCTAGGATTTAAGTGGTCACCAAACTTGTAATACAAAAAATCATGAAGGTTCTTTGAGTGTTTTTTGTACAAACGCTCAAACAACTGTTCCTCGCATATATTTTCCTGTATAGGTTGTTTCATGATTTTGGGCTACAAATTATAAATAAATTTTTATTGCAAGGGTAGGAGATTCAAAACTGTACTTGTTATATAATAAAATCGCATAGTTCTGAATGTTATGAAAATCAATGTCAACCATCTATTAGTTTACACCTTTTTTGCCCTTATATTTTTTACTGCTTGTCAGGATGAAACAACTGAAATTAACAATCCCGAAGAACAGGAAATGATTGTAGCTGATTCACAATTGGCCAGATCTATGGGCAATGTAACGGCGAATTATGGTGAGTACGATAATTTTTTAGACGAATCCAGCTGTTTTTCTTTAGAATTACCTGTAACGATTATTTTAGGCGATATAACCATTGTCATAGAAACTTTAGATGATTTGGATGAGGTTGAAGATTTATTTTCTCAATATGAAAATGAGGAGGATTTCTTTGATTTTGTTTTTCCATTGACCATCATTTTTAATGATTACACTGAAGTGATTATTGAAAATGAAGAGCAATTAGAGACCTTTATTTCAAATTGTGAAATTGAAGAAGATGAGGTTATAGAATGTGTGGATTTTGTATATCCGATTTCGTTTTCGGTGTTTAATGCGAATTTTAACATCATTGATACAGTTATCATAGAAAGTGATGAAGCACTCTACAATTTTCTCGAAGAGCTATCAGATGACGATAATGCCTTAGTAGTAAGTCTTAATTATCCGGTAACTTTAGTTTATGCCAATGGTGAAACGGTGGAGGTAAATTCAAACCAAGAACTTTCAGATGCCATTGAAGCTGCCGAAATGGATTGCGAAGACAATATTGAGGAATGTGACATTAGCTTACAAGAACTTGAAAATATATTGTTAGAGTGTGGTTTTGATGCAGAGTTTTACAGTGCTAACAGCAATTTAACCAATACGCTTCAACTGCAGTTTAATACATCAGGTACAGTAACAGCCACAGGTGACCCAACAGTTGTTGAAACTGGCGAATGGGATATTATAGAAACAGAGTTAGGTTATAAACTTGTTATTGAAGGGTTTGAAACATTTGGAGTTGCTAATGGACTTTGGCTATTGACGGATTGTGAAGGTAACGGATTGGATTTTACGAAAGAGACTAATGAAGGGTTAGTAACAATGCGTTTAGAATTGAATTGTGACATAGGTGAAGATGTATTTAATTGTTTTGGTGATTTTGAGATTGAGGAATGTCTAGGGCCTAACAATGAAGCAGAGTTTAATCTTGGTGCAAGTACTATTGGCTTGGTAGACTGTCCATTTTCTTTCTTTGCATCTTTCCATGTCACGGAAGCAGATGCGCAAGCTAACCTTAATGCTATAGCAGATACAGAATCGTATTGGTCATCAACAAGTCAGGTATATTTAAGAATAGAATCTGAAACCGGAAATTATGAGATTTTCACCATTTATCTTATAGCCCAAGAGTGCAATAATGTCCTGGGTTGCTTGCAAACAACAGATATTGTTTTGTGCGATGAGAATAATGATGGCATTGAGAATTTCAATCTTTATGAAGGTTTGTATGAAGTGGAAAATTGTGTAGTAACTGATCCAGTAAACGTAAGCTACCATGAGACGTTAGCGGATGCAGAGAATGCTACAAACCCATTGCCAGAAGTGACATCTTACAGCAATGTAACCAACCCTCAAACGGTTTATGTAAGAATAGAAGTGGTCGCAAATCCAAATATTTTTCAAGTTTTAGAAATGGGTCTTTTCCTAGAGGATTGTAACCCATCAGGTTGCACGGAAGAAGATGTTGACAATTTTTTAGTAACATGTATCTGGAATGCTGTTAATTTTAATGGTAGCGACAATTTAATGAACTGGAATTTTGATTTCGAACCCAATAGCCAAACCGTAGTAATTTATAATAACGAATCTACAATTGATGCTACATGGACCACATCACAATCAGAAGAAGGAGTTATGGTCACTTTTACTAATGTAGCCGGTCCTAATATACAGGCTATCACAGGTGAATGGCTCGTTGTAGAGTGTGAAGAAAACCGATTACAATTAATTAGGGATAATGATTTTTTAGTCTTAGAAAGAACATGTGAATAATATTAAACGAACCGCTAGGTTAGTAATTTTAGTAAGTTTAAGTTGATGAAAGGAGTTGCCAACCGCTTGGCAGCTCTTTTCTTTTTTAACATATAGTCATTTAGAAACTTCTGTCTTTCAGAAAATCAAGTCGTAAATCTGAATTTCTAATTCGTATATCACTCATAAATTCTTAAATTTGCAACTTCAAAAAAGAGATAAAGATTATGTTCAATAATTTAAGTGATAAGTTAGATAAAGCGTTACATGTCTTAAAAGGTCATGGTAGTATTACTGAGGTCAATGTAGCTGAGACTTTAAAAGAAGTAAGACGTGCGCTTTTAGATGCCGATGTTAACTTTAAAATAGCCAAAGAATTTACCAATAAAGTAAAGGAGAAAGCACTAGGTCAAAATGTATTGACAACACTTCAGCCTGGGCAGTTAATGGTTAAAATCGTTAAGGACGAGCTAACCGAACTTATGGGTGGTGATGCAGAAGGGATAAACCTATCTGGTAATCCTAGTGTGATTTTAATGTCAGGTCTACAGGGATCTGGTAAAACCACCTTTTCTGGTAAGCTGGCTAACTATTTAAAAAATAAGAAAACCAAAAAACCACTTTTAGTTGCCTGTGACGTTTACCGTCCAGCAGCGATAGATCAGCTTCACGTGGTTGGAGACCAAATCAACGTGGAGGTTTATAGTGATAAAGGCAACAATGACCCTGTCGCTATTGCACAGGCAGGTATTGCTCATGCAAAGGCTAATGGTCATAATGTGGTGATTATAGATACCGCTGGTCGTTTGGCTGTGGATGAAGCCATGATGACCGAAATATCAAACATTCATAAAGCTATTCAACCTCAGGAAACCTTATTTGTGGTAGACTCTATGACTGGTCAGGATGCGGTAAATACAGCAAAGGCATTTAATGATATTTTAAATTTTGACGGTGTCATTCTTACAAAACTAGATGGAGATACACGAGGTGGTGCTGCAATATCCATCAAGTCTGTTGTAAACAAACCGATTAAATTTATTGGTACTGGTGAGAAAATGGAGGCCATCGACGTTTTCTATCCATCACGTATGGCAGATCGTATTCTTGGGATGGGAGACGTTGTTTCTCTTGTAGAGCGTGCCCAAGAACAATTTGATGAAGAGGAAGCTCGAAAACTTCAGAAGAAGATTGCTAAAAACCAGTTTGGGTTTGATGATTTCTTAAAGCAGATTCAGCAAATTAAAAAGATGGGTAATATGAAGGATTTACTTGGTATGATACCTGGGGCTGGTAAAATGATGAAAGGTATTGATATAGATGATGATGCCTTCAAAGGTATTGAAGCAATTATTCATTCTATGACACCAGGTGAGCGTAGCAATCCTTCTGTGATTAACGCTAGTCGTAAAAAAAGAATAGCAAAGGGTTCTGGTACATCCGTACAAGAAGTTAATCAACTTTTAAAACAATTTACTCAAATGAGTAAAATGATGAAAATGATGCAAGGTGGCGGAGGCAAACGCATGATGCAGATGATGAAAAATATGCCACGATAATATAAATTTTAAAACCAACACCATGACAATTCTAGACGGAAGAAAAACAAGCAAGGACATAAAGGATGAAATAAAGGCCGAAGTTGATAAAATGAAGGCTAATGGTGAAAAAGTGCCTCACCTTGCAGCCGTTATTGTTGGTAATGATGGTGCCAGTTTAACCTATGTTGGTAGTAAAGTAAGAGCTTGTGAGCGCGTAGGATTTCAATCGACCATGGTGCGTTTATCCAGTACAACAAGTGAAATTGAACTATTGGATAAAATTGAAGAACTTAACAATAACAATGATATCGATGGTTTCATTATTCAGTTGCCATTACCACGTCAAATCAATACCCAAAAAGTATTAATGGCTGTAGACCCTAATAAGGATGTGGATGGCTTTCATCCAACAAATTTTGGGAAAATGGCTTTGGATATGTCTACGTTTATTCCTGCAACACCTTTTGGTATTTTAGAATTATTGGAGCGATATAATGTAGAAACAGATGGTAAACATACCGTTATCATTGGTCGCTCGCATATTGTGGGTCGTCCTATGAGTATACTGATGGGCCGTAAGGGATTTCCAGGTAACTCTACCGTAACCTTAACACATAGCCATACTAAGAATATAACTCAAATAACATCTCAAGCTGATATTATTATCTCTGCACTGGGTATTCCTAATTTCTTAAAGGCCGAAATGGTTAAAGATGATGCAGTTATTATTGATGTAGGTATCACTCGTGTACCAGACGATTCTGAGAAAGGATATCACATCACTGGAGATGTGGATTTTGAAAATGTGAGTAAAAAGGCAAGTTTCATAACTCCAGTTCCAGGTGGAGTAGGACCTATGACCATTGCAATGCTACTTAAGAATACACTTTTAGCAAGAGAGCAGCATAGAAAACTTAGAGGTTAATAGAGAGTAGTCCTATTTAGCAAACAGCTGACTCATATCCTTAAAGGCTTTAAATTCTAAAGCATTACCTGAAGGGTCTTTAAAAAACATTGTAGCTTGTTCACCAACTTGACCCTCAAAACGTATGTAGGGCTCTATGATGAATTTAATGTTTTTGCTTTTCAGTAAAGATGCAAAGCTCTGAAAATCTTCCCAAGGTAAAACCACACCAAAATGAGGTACGGGCACATCCTTACCATCAACTAGGTTGGTATGAGTATCTTCTTCGCTTTTAGGCTTGTAATGAATAACCAACTGATGTCCAAAAAAATTATAATCTACCCAGTGGTCACTGCTTCTTCCTTCTTCAAAATTTAAAATAGTTGTGTAAAAAATTCTGCATTCCGTAAGATTATGAACGGGAATTGCTAAGTGAAAAGGAGATAATGGCATGGTCTGTATTATTTTTTACGGGTTCTACGTTGCTTGGGTTGAAATGTTTTTTTTGAGTCGCTGATTAATTCGCTAAGCGTTTTAAACTCTTCTTCGGTCAATTCTCGGTATGATCCTAAAGGCATGTCGAGTTTAATATTCATTATTCTTATACGCTGTAAGGTCTGAACTTCGTAGTTTAAATACTCACACATTCTACGAATTTGCCGGTTTAAGCCTTGTGTTAATATAATGCTGAAGGTGTACTTGTCTATTTTTTTAACTACGCATTTTTTAGTACGCTGTTTTAGTTCTTCGATATAGATACCACCAGCCATACGCTGAATAAACGTTTGTGAAATTGGTTTATCTACAGTTACAATATATTCTTTCTCATGATTGTTGCTGGCACGTAAAATTTTATTAACGATATCACCATCATCTGTAAGTAAAATCAAGCCTTCACTTGGTTTGTCTAAACGACCTATTGGAAAAATGCGTTTTGGGTAATTGATGTAGTCTATGATATTATCTTTTTCAACACGAGTATCTGTGGTACAAACAATACCAACTGGTTTATTAAAGGCCAAATAAACGAAGTCTTGTTTTCGCTCACCAATAACTTCGCCATCTACTTTTACCACATCCTCAGGTGCAACTTTAGTGCCCATTTCAGGAACGGCATCATTTATGGTTACTCTACCAGCATCAATTAAGCGATCGGCTTCCCGACGTGAGCAGTAACCAGCTTCGCTGAGGTATTTATTTAATCTTGTGAGATTATCAGACATATTACAAAATTACAACAAAGGTCAACTATTATTAATAAACTCAATAATCTTTGGTGTTAAAGACTTGTCCTTTAACCCATGTCCAAATCCTTGAGTCTCTATTAGTTTGGAATTTTGATAACGATTAGCAAATAACAAGGCATCTTCAAACGGAATAATTTTATCTTTTTTGTCATGAATAATCAAACCTTTGGCCTCGATGGATTTAGTAAAATTCGCTGCCGAAAAATAATCTACAGGTTTACCAAAGCGTTCATAAACAATAGTATCTAGGCCTTTTGAAATTCGTTCATTATAGCCCATCATGGATTTGTACCTTGAGAAAACTCCAGTGAAATGCGCAGGTGCTCCCAATAATACTAACTTTTTAACAGAAGGTAAATGGTATTTGTGCATAAAAAATACAGTGGCCATACCACCTACGGAATGCCCAATAACGACTTCTGGTAGGTGTTTTTCTGCAACTATATTAATAAATTCTGAATATAGTATAGCATTAAATTGTCTTCCGTCCGAGTGACCATGTGCAGGTGCATCTAATGCTATAATGTTGTAATCTTGAGCTTTTAAAGTGTTGAGGATATAGCTCCAACGAGAAGCATTGCTTTCCCATCCATGGGCTAATAATACAGTCTTACCGCTTCCAGCCCAACGGTAGGTGGCAATGTTATGGCCATGATAAGAAAGGAGTTCAAATTCAGCAGAATCCACTATTTTTTTCTGATCTTCAGTATATCGACCTTTGCGAGGTGAAGCGAACAAATGCAATGCTTTTTTTGACGCATATTTTGAAGAAATTAAGCTTGTGGCATTTAATGCGTTTCCAATAGATTTTATAACAAAACTACTCATGTTATTTATTTTCTCTGTTTACAGCTTCCATAGAAAATGCGGGGAGACAAATGGCGATATATTCACAAGGCTCGTTGAACGGATTAGAGTATTGCAGTCTTGTGTTTTTTTCAACTTTAATAGATTGTCCTGCCTCTAAAATAATGGTTTCATCTTCAATTATGAATTGTTTTTTACCTTTAATGATAAAGGTGTATTCATCAAATTCAGGTGTCTGAAAGGGTTCGCTCCATCCTGGAGGCGCAACCATGTGGGCGATACTTATTTCCGAGTTACCATCTGATGCATTACCAAAATGTTCTTTAATGACTTTGCCATCATCTGTCGGTACAACAAATGGTGCGTTTTGGATAGTATATTTCTTTTTCATTTACTGTTTTAGTTGTGCTTTACCAATGAATCATAAAATATTTAATCTTTGCCTTCTCTGGTATTTGTATGGGATCTATGGTGGCTTCCATATCAAACCTTAAACTGCTTGGTAATTCTTTCTTGTCAATGGTAAATGAGGCATTTATTTCATTAACCGAAACAACGACTGTATTGATGAGATTATCAATTTTTGAAATTTTATAGTTGTCCTTAATGTCCTTAAAGGTACTTAGTAAAGAAACATTTTTTTCCGTTTTGTAACGTTCATCATTAATACGTACACTAGAGATTACTGAAGTAGAGTCCAAAGCTTCTTTTGGTGATAGGTCTAAAAGTTTTTTGCCACTTTTATCAAATATTTCAATGATATTGACCGAGCCCGTAAATTCATCACCTGCAACATATCTCACAACGGAATCATTGCTAAAAACGGCATCTAATTCTTTTACGGTGGTAGAATCGGTAAGTAATCCAATATGGTGCTTTTTAATTAAAAACGGGTCTGTTGGTTTTTCTTTTGAGCAACTCGTTATGAGCATAATTACAATTAAAATTGTAAAGATCGTGTTTTTCATATCTATGATTTAGGGGTATTATTTAAGCATTTTAGTTAGTATTCCCAACACACTTCTAATGACCGTTGGACTTGAGAGTACTTTAACTATTGGGTTTTGTCTACTGCTGCGACTTCTGCTAGAACTTGTTTTTCTGCTACTTTCTGCTTTTTTCAAAGCGGCCTTCTCTTCTTCGGCTTTTCTTTTGGCTTCTTCTGCTTCAGCTTGTTTTATTTTTTCATTTAGCATTTCGTATGCACTATCCCTGTCAATTTCGTTATTGTATTTTTTTGCGAGTTGAGATTGTGCCAATAGTTGTCCAAGTTCGCTTTCGGTTAAAATGTCCATTCTGCTCATAGGGGCACGCATCATGGTCGCAGCCAATGGGGTTGGCTTTCCTTTTTCGTCCAAAGCAGACACTAAGGCCTCACCAATACCTAAAGATGTTAGTACTTCGGCCGTGTCATAATATTCGGTATCTGGATAGTTTTGAGCCGTTAGTTTGATGGCTTTTCTATCCTTGGCAGTAAATGCCCTTAAGGCATGCTGTACTTTTAAACCAAGTTGCCCAAGAACAGCCTCAGGGACATCGGTTGGGTTTTGAGTAACAAAATAAAGGCCTACACCTTTACTTCTAATAAGTTTAACAATACTTTCAATTTGATTTAAAAGCGCATCTGAAGCTTCATTAAAAATTAAATGGGCTTCATCTATAAACATGATGAGTTCTGGTCTTCCACTATCTCCTTGTTCTGGGAAGGTTGAGTAAATTTCAGCCAACAAGCTTAACATAAACGTTGAAAATAGTTTTGGCTTGTCTTGAATATCCGTAAGTCTTATGATATTAATATAACCTCGGCCATTTTCGTCTATTCTTAATAAATCTTGAGTGTCAAATGAAGTTTCACCGAAGAACAAATCACCACCTTGTTGCTCAATCTCTATTATTTTTCTTAAAATTGCGCCTGTTGAGGCCGTAGAAATTCTACCGTAGGCTTCTTCGAACTCCTCTTTGCCTTCATTTGTGGCATATTGTAAAATTTTCTTGAAATCCTTTAAGTCTAATAGTGGAAGTTTGTGATCGTCACAATATTTAAAAATGACGGAAATGATACCAGCTTGTGTTTCTGTAACACCTAAAATTCTTGAGATGAGAACAGGTCCAAACTCGCTAATTGTTGCTCGAAGTCGGACACCATCTTGCTCAGATAAGGTTAGTATTTCAACAGGGAATGATTTTGGCTCAAATGGTAGTCCTATTTTTTCGTGGCGTTCGTCAATTTTAGGATGCCCCGGACTTGGTTTTGCCAATCCACTTAAGTCACCTTTAATGTCCATAAGTAAAACAGGTACACCTTTTTCAGAAAGGTTTTCTGCCAAGACTTGTAAGGTTTTTGTTTTTCCTGTTCCTGTTGCACCAGCAATCAATCCGTGGCGATTCATAGTTTTTAAAGGCACATTTACAAAGGCATTGGTTTTGGTTTCACCTTCTAGCATTGCCGCTCCTAGCGTTATAAAATCACCTTTAAATGTATTGCCGTCCGTAATGTCTTTTATGAATTTGTCAGTAGCACTCATCAATCAAAAAGTTTGCATAAAAATACTGTAATTTTATACAAGTTTAAAACAAGATATGATGAGACTTTTATTTATACTTATATGCTTTTGGGTTTTTATTGGTTTTCAGTCCTGCGCCGAAGGAACATCGAAAATTACATTTCATAAATCACACGAGCCAAATCGTGCTAATGTGCCTTTTAGTGATGCTGTTGAAACTAAAGATTTATTGTTTCTCACAGGACAGATTGGAAAAAATCACGAGAAAGGCGAATTAGTATCAGGTGGTATAGGGGCCGAAACCATGCAGGTTATTGAAAATATTAAGGACGTTTTGGAGTACCACAATCTTTCTTTGCACAACGTGGTTAAGTGTACAGTCATTTTGAAGGATATCAATGATTTTGAAGCTTTTAATTCAGTTTATACTACTTATTTTACCAATAAACCAGCGCGCACAACTTTTGCTGCATCAGGATTGGCAGGAGGTGCAAGTATTGAGATTGATGTTATTGCTGCCAAATAGCTTTAATGTTTCTAGCTTCGTACTTCTAACTTTTAAAACTATCTTTGCGCACTATGACGAGAAGAGAACGACAAGAATTGATAGACAAAGGTCTATTGTTACCTTTAATGGAAGAGTTTTATACGATTCAGGGTGAAGGTTATCATAAAGGGACAGCAGCTTATTTTGTAAGAATTGGTGGTTGTGATGTGGGTTGTCATTGGTGCGATGTAAAGGAGAGCTGGCTGGCAGAATTGCATCCACCGACCGAGACCGTAAAGATTGTTGCCAACGCCATAAAATATAGTAAGACCATTGTAGTTACTGGCGGCGAACCATTAACTTGGGATATGGGACCATTAACAGAGCAATTGAAGGCCAAAGGTGTGCAAACACATATAGAAACTTCTGGAGCTTATAAACTAACAGGTGTCTGGGATTGGATTTGTTTATCCCCTAAAAAAGTAAAATTACCAACGGAAGAAATATATTTAAAGGCGCACGAGCTAAAATGTATTATTTATAATAAAGACGATTTTAGGTTTGCCGAAGAACAAGCTTCAAAGGTAAATAAGGATTGCATTTTATACTTGCAGCCTGAGTGGAGCAAGCGCGAAAAAATGATGCCACAGATTGTAGATTATGTTATGGCCAATCCTAAATGGAAAGTATCCTTGCAAACGCATAAATATTTGAATATTCCATAAGAAAAAACACCTTGAGACTTCAAGGTGTTTTTTGTTTGCTTTCTAATTAAATTAAGATTTATAAAAAGGAACGGCAACTCTCACGGTTCCCCAACCTAAATGCATGTCTACACCTTTGTCAGATTCCTCAAAAGCAATAGAAAAAGCTTCTAGAGAGGTTTCATCTGTGCTCGTAGGAACGGTTATTCTGGCCACATCATTTTTTTCATCGTAGAAATAACTGCCCCAAACATTAAGGTCGCTACTTATAATAATTGTCCATTTTTCTTTGCCAGGAATGGCATAAACGGTATAGGTACCTTCTTTAATTTTTGTCCCGTTTAGTTCCATATCAGTATAAACATGGAGTTCAGCTGCTTCGTTTGCACCAAATCTCCAAACCTTTCCAGGCTCAGCTAAATCGTAAACTTCTCTGTCTTTTAACTGAGGTCTACTGTATACTATCTTTATAAGTTTGTTCGATTCTTTATAGCTGCTAGGAAAAGATGCCGCATCCATTGGACTTTTGTCCAAGTCAGAAAATTTTTGAGCTTCTGCATTAAATGATAAAAGGAGTGCTACGGCAAAGGCCATTGTTGAAATTAGTCGTATTGTTTTCATGTTTTTCGGTTTTTGGTTTGGTTAAAATTAGGTTTTAATCCTTCAAGTGGTCGAAAAATTATCCTAAAATTTACAGATTAAAAGGTAAACAGAAGGAATAGAGTATTTTGACTTACAAATAATAATAAAATAAAATTATAAAGTTACAATATAATGGCATTAAGAGCTTTTGTATTTAATAAATGAAAGTTTAATTTCATATTTGTATCAAATTAATAATAAAAATTATAAGTTATGTGCGGTATAGTATGTGCATTTGATATAAAACAGAAACCAGAAGACCTAAGACCTCAAGTATTAGAAATGGCAAAGTCAATTAGACATAGAGGGCCAGATTGGAGTGGTATTTATAGTGATGAAAAAGTGATTATGGCTCATGAGCGCTTAGCCATAGTCGATCCTGCCTCAGGAAAACAACCATTATTTAGTGAGGATAAAAAATTGATTCTCGCAGCAAACGGAGAAATCTATAACCATAAAACCTTACGAGCACAATTTCCAGATTATAAGTTTCAAACTGAAAGTGATTGTGAGGTCATTTTAGCATTGTATAAGGAAAAGGGTCACGACTTTGTGGATGAAATGAATGGTATTTTTGGTTTTGCGATTTATGATGTGGAGAAAGATGAGTATTTCATTGCAAGAGACCATATGGGGATTATTCCATTATATATGGGTTGGGATAAACATGGTACGTTCTATGTTGGTTCAGAATTAAAAGTCTTGGAAGGTGTTTGTACCAAGATTGAGTTGTTTCCACCTGGACATTATATGAGCAGTCGAGATGGTGAATTGGTACAATGGTACAAGCGTGATTGGGAAGATTTTGATGCTGTAAAAGATAACGAAACTAGTGTTGCACAAGTAAGACAAGCTTTAGAAGATGCCGTACACCGACAATTGATGAGTGATGTTCCTTATGGAGTGTTGTTGTCTGGTGGATTGGATTCTTCAGTAACTTCGGCTATAGCAAAAAAATATTCAAAACGTCGTATAGAAGCCGATGATAAAGAACAAGCTTGGTGGCCACAATTGCACAGTTTCTCTGTAGGTTTGGAAGGCTCACCAGATTTAGTTGCAGCAAGAAAGGTAGCAGATCATATAGGAACAGTGCATCACGAAATTAAATTCACCATTCAAGAAGGCTTGGATGCTATCAAAGATGTCATCTACCAATTAGAAACTTATGACATTACAACCATTAGAGCAAGCACACCTATGTACTTAATGGCGCGTGTTATAAAATCGATGGGCATAAAAATGGTACTATCAGGTGAAGGTGCAGATGAATTATTTGGTGGGTATCTATACTTTCATAAAGCGCCAAATGCAAAAGAGTTTCACGAAGAAACAGTGCGTAAGTTGAGTAAACTACACATGTATGATTGTTTAAGAGCAAACAAGAGTCTAGCGGCTTGGGGCATTGAAGGACGCGTACCGTTTTTGGATAAAGAATTTATGGATGTAGCCATGCGACTAAACCCAGAAGATAAAATGATTAAGGATGGCAGAATAGAAAAATGGGTGGTACGTAAAGCATTTGAAGATATGCTACCAGAAAGTGTAGCTTGGAGACAAAAGGAACAGTTTAGTGATGGCGTAGGCTATAGTTGGATAGATACTTTAAAAGCGTTGGTTAATGAAGAAGTAACTGATGAACAAATGGCAAATGCGCATTTCCGTTTTCCTATACAGACACCGCAAAACAAAGAAGAATATTACTACAGAACTATTTTTGAAGGACATTTTCCAAGTGATGCAGCTGCCATGAGCGTTCCGCAAGAGCCAAGTGTAGCCTGTAGCACAAAAATTGCTTTAGAATGGGATGAGGCCTTTAAAAATATGAATGATCCGAGTGGCAGGGCTGTAGCTAAAGTTCATGATGATGCATACTGAGATATTATTTAGAATTCAAAGGATTGAAAGCCAGTTTTTAAGCTGGCTTTTTTGTGTTTTAATTTGTAACAATTCATTACATTTATAAACCAATAGCTATAACCAACCATCTCTACTTTATAATTTCCTGCTTGCAATTACTCTAAGTTAATGTTTAAATTCTTTAGAAGAATGCGCCAACGGCTTCTTGGCGAAAACCGAATTTCAAAGTATTTACTCTATGCTATTGGTGAAATTGTGCTGGTGGTCATAGGTATTCTCATCGCATTACAAATCAATAATTGGAATACTAAACGAATAGAAAACCAGCAAGAGCAGAACTTGCTTTTGAGTTTAAAGCAAGAGTTTAAACTTAATTTAAAGGAGTTGCAAAGAGACCATAAAATAAATGTTGCCTCTCAAAGCGCAGCTTTAGCTTTACTGCAAGAAAATAGAGTTAATTATAGTCCTAAGCAATTAGATAGCCTTGTAGGAAAAGCTTTAAACTTTGCAACCTTTGATGCTCGTATAGGGATTATTAGCGAAGCCATTGCATCTGGTAAACTCGCTTTAATTAAAAGTGACGAACTAAAAAATCATTTAAGTCAATGGACGGGGGAACTAAATGATTTACAAGAAGATGTTGTCATTAGACGTGATTACTGGATACACAATGCATCAACACTATTTAGAAAATATATTCCCTTAAGAAACATGAACGAAGCCCAATATAGATCAGATTATCATAGTGATGTTATAATCGAAAGGATTGAAGTACCTGCAAAAAATTATAATATCTTTTTAAACTCATTAGAAGTTGATGGGGTCATATACGATTTATATGTCAATCAAAAATTTGTGACCATCAATGAAGCATCAATTGAGGCTTACATTCTTAAAGTTTTAAACTTATTAGAAGAAAACATAGAGTATGATTAAATTCTTCAGACATATCCGCAAATCACTTTTGGAACAAAACAAAATGGGAAAATACTTTAAATACGCTATTGGCGAGATAATTCTTGTTGTAATAGGAATCTTAATAGCTCTACAAATCAATAATTGGAATGAGGAGAGAAAAGATAGTTATGAAGAACAGAAAATATTGGTACAGCTTAAAAATGAGTTTGAGAAAAATTTAGATCAACTCAATGAGAAAATCTATATGCGAAATAAAATGACCTTGGCAAGTGAAGGGCTTTTGAATTATATAGATAATCCAGAAATCATTGTTAAAGACAGTCTGCTATATTACATATTTAGACTTACCCAAGAACCAACGTTTGACCCTATTGAAAATGATCTTGCTGTGTCAGGAAAACTCAGGATGATTAAAAACGATAGTCTCAAAATTTTATTATCAAACTGGACATCCGATGCTTATCAAGTTCAGGAATTAGAAGCAAGCTGGCAACAAGTAAGAAACGATGTTGTTATACCCATCTTTATTGAGAAGGACTTTGCAAGAAATACCATCGCCTATTTATTGAATAATGGCTATACACCAGATCATGCATTTAATAAAAGTACGCAACTAAATTATCATATTACACCTAACAATGTGGATTTAGTTCACGCATTAAACGATAGTTCAAAGGAATTGCAGGGTGCTGCAAGTTCATGTATTCTTTTTAATAAAATAACCAATGGTCAGTCCGTTGCGCTTAGAGACCGAATAGAAAAGATATTGTCTTTAATACAAAGTGAATTGAACAATGATTAAATTCTTCCGTCATATCCGTCAATCCTTAATTATGAATAATAAAACATCTAAATATTTTAAATATGCCATAGGAGAAATCATCTTGGTAATGATTGGAATCCTTTTAGCTCTGCAAGTAAATAATTGGAATGAAGAAAGAAAGCACCACAAATCCGAAAAGGAGTTCTATAAAGGGATAGCATATGACCTCAATCAAGACCTAGAGTTTATACGTTATGTAAGATCCTATACAGAACCTAAGCTAAATGTTTTTAAAAGGTTGAACACACAATTTCCTAACGACTACGGCAAGAATAAAACAAAAATAGATTCATTACTGGGCATATACCTCTTTTCTGGGCAGAGAACATTTTACCCCGTTTCGGGTTCTTTTAAATCGGCATTAGCTGGAAATGAAATCAATACCTACAGCCAAAAAAATCTGATTCAAGACATTATAAAATTATACGGGAGTTTTTACGATAGGCTTATTGATAACGGAAAAATCATTGATGAACGCTGGGGGAAGTTGAGTGAAACGTACATTCATAATCGTAGGGTTAATTCTTTTGAGGATATCAACAATTCAAATTACATCTCGTTGTTGGATGATTTTCACTTTCACTACATTCAATTGAATTGGTACTATAACCTTCTAAATGAAACTGAAACTGAAATAATGAAACTATTGAAAAAATTAAAATGATTAAATTCTTCCGTCACATCCGCCAATCTTTAGTTATGGAAAATAAAACTAGCCGTTATTTTAAATACGCCATTGGCGAAATCATCCTAGTCGTTATTGGTATTTTAATTGCCCTTCAGATTAATAATTGGAATCAAAATCGTTTGGATAGAAAAAAAGAAATGACCTATCTGTCAGAACTGCAAACCAGTCTCAAAAAAGACATAGAAAAGATTGATGATGTTCTTGCTTTTAATATAAAAAAAGACAGTATCGTCTTTGGTCTTATGGGTATATTTAAATCTGAATTAAATAATGAGCAGCGTTTTGAGCTTATTGAAAAATATAGTACACCCTTTACATCTTATGAGTTTTTTACACCCAACAGTACAACATGGGATAACTTGATAGCTTCTGAGAATATCAATTTAATAAAGAACAAAAACTTGCGGATTAAACTTATGGAATATTACAACCCTAATTATGAAGGATCCATACAAGAGCGCATAAAAACAATGAACCGGAAGGTAATAGACGAGAACTTTCCTAAATTCTTTACAAGAGAATACACTAAGAAAAACTTAAACTTAGATACGGAACTTCCTACTTTGAAAGAATTTGCTCTGCATCATGATCAAAAGCTACTATCCGATCTATTTGGTATTCGTTATCTTATAAATATGCAGAACGGATTTCTTGAGGATACGAAAAGCCATATAGAATCTCTAATAAAGGTAATTGATCAACAAAAACAATAATAGCTTAGATGATTAAATTCTTTAGAAAAATACGTCAACGATTAATCACTGAAAATCAGTTCAGAAAATATCTGTTATATGCTATTGGAGAAATCGTACTTGTTGTTATTGGTATTTTAATAGCACTTCAAATTAATACTTGGAACCAGAAGCGTATTGCAAAAGAGGATGAACGAAAGATTTTAGCCAATTTAAAAAGTGAATTTCAACAAAATAGAAAGGAGCTTTCTGGTGCCATTACAATGAATGAAAAATGCATGGAAACCGGTCGATTTATTATGAACCTCATAGGCAATGATGTCGAAAAAATCAGGGAAATAGATACCGATAGTTTACTCTTTCAAGGATTTGAGTATGCTCAATTTAATCCTTCCGAAAACGCATTGGCAGACTTATTACAATCCGGTCGTTTAAATTTAATTAGTGATGAGTATCTCAAAAGTCTTTTATACCAATGGACCAGGGCTAAAAAAGGGGCAGAGGACCAATTTTCTGGATTAGACGATAAAATTGAAGACGATCTGGTGCCTTACCTTACGTTAAACTACCCATTAAGGGATGTGGATAGTTATGGGCGTTTGGCCTGGAAAGAAAAGTCAAAATTAGATAATGATAAAACTTTAATATTTAGGGATATGCAATATGAAAATCTATTAGATGATTTTCTCTATCGGTTATCTGGTTATACTATAGAACTCAAAAGAATGGATATTATCTTTAAATCCATAGTGGCAGAAATTGAAAAGTTAGAAAAGAACATTCAGTAATTATTTAAGGTCAAATATCAGCAGGATAATGTAATCAAAACGCATTATATTAAAGTTTAAAATCTATCAAAATTTAACTTCTAAGCGGTTTTTGTAAAATTCAATTTTAGACCATGTATAAAAATTATCAAAATCTAATTTAAGGTACTTTTTAGCCGTTTTAAGCCACTTTTGTGTTTTTAACAATTGTTGATAATTATTGCTTTTAGACTGTAAAATCCTAATATTTGGCCTCAATTTTTTGTATCTTTGAAAGTACTCAAAAGAGACGCAGAAGGCGTCTTTTTTGCTGTAAAAACAAGAACTAAATTTTTTTAATAAGAAATGAGCGAAGAAAACAAAAAACAGTATGGTGCGGATAGTATTCAGGCCCTTGAGGGTATGGAGCACGTTCGTATGCGTCCATCCATGTATATTGGTGATGTCGGAGTAAGAGGTTTACATCACTTAGTTTATGAAGTAGTTGATAACTCTATTGATGAAGCTTTAGCAGGGCATTGTGATAACATTACTGTAACCATAAATGAGGATAACTCTATAACCACTGAGGATGATGGTCGTGGTATTCCTGTTGGTCTTCATAAGAAAGAAGGGGTCTCAGCATTAGAAGTTGTAATGACTAAGATTGGTGCAGGTGGTAAGTTTGACAAGGACTCCTACAAAGTATCAGGTGGTTTACATGGTGTTGGTGTAAGTTGTGTCAACGCGCTTTCTGAGCATTTAAAAGCTACAGTTTATCGCGAAGGTAAAATATGGGAACAAGAGTATGAGCGCGGTAAAACCATGTATCCAGTTAAAGTGGTTGGTGAGTCTGACAAAACTGGGACTATAGTAACCTTTAAGCCAGATCCACAAATATTTCAGCAAACCTTAGAATATAACTACGACACTTTAGCAAGTCGTATGCGAGAGCTTGCCTATCTTAACAAAGGGATTACAATTCATTTGGTAGATCGACGACATAAAAAAGAAGATGGTTCTTTTGAAGGTGAAACATTCTTTTCAGAAAATGGACTTCCAGAATTCGTGAAATTTTTAGATGGTAATAGAGAGCCTTTAATGAATGATGTAATATCTTTTGAAGGAGAGAAAAATGGGGTTCCCGTTGAAGTTGCTATGGTATACAATACATCTTATGCGGAGAATCTACATTCTTATGTTAATAACATTAATACTCACGAAGGAGGTACACATTTAACAGGTTTCCGTCGTGGACTAACACATACCCTAAAAAAGTATGCTGATGAGTCTGGTATGTTAGACAAGTTGAAGTTTGATATTTCCGGAGACGATTTTAGAGAAGGATTAACGGCTATTGTTTCCGTAAAAGTTGCGGAACCTCAGTTCGAAGGTCAAACTAAAACAAAACTAGGTAATAGGGAAGTTTCTGCAGCTGTCAGCCAGTCGGTATCAGAAATGTTAACGGATTACTTAGAGGAACATCCAGATGATGCTAAAACTATTGTTCAAAAGGTAATATTAGCGGCTCAAGCACGCCATGCAGCTCAGAAAGCGCGTGAAATGGTACAGCGAAAAACGGTAATGAGTATTGGTGGGTTACCGGGAAAATTATCAGACTGTTCTGAGCAAGACCCTGCACAATGTGAAGTATTCTTAGTAGAGGGTGATTCTGCAGGGGGTACTGCAAAACAAGGTCGTGACAGAAAGTTTCAAGCTATTTTGCCATTAAGAGGTAAGATTCTTAATGTTGAAAAAGCTATGCAACACAAAGTGTTTGAAAACGAGGAAATCAAAAATATCTTTACGGCATTAGGGGTAACCATTGGTACTGAAGAGGATCCGAGAGCATTGAATCTCTCAAAGTTAAGATACCATAAAGTGGTTATCATGTGTGATGCCGATATTGACGGTAGCCATATTGCAACGTTGATTCTAACATTTTTCTTTAGGTATATGCGAGAGCTTATCGAAAATGGTTACGTCTATATTGCAACACCACCTTTATACTTAGTGAAGAAGGGTGCTAAAAAGCAATATGCATGGTCAGATAAAGAACGAGATGCTATCGTAGCAGAGTTTGGTGATAATTCTAAAATTCAGCGCTATAAAGGGTTGGGTGAGATGAATGCCGAACAACTTTGGGATACAACCATGAACCCTGAGTTTAGAACATTACGCCAAGTAAATATTGATAATGGAGGTGAGGCTGATCGAATTTTCTCTATGCTCATGGGAGATGAGGTACCACCTCGTCGAGAGTTCATTGAAAAGAATGCTATTTATGCGAATATTGATGCGTAGATAGAACAAATAATATTTTAGTTAAAGCAATTACGATTTTAAGTAATTGCTTTTTTTTGCAATAATAGGTCGTTAAAGTGCGTTTTATATCGTTAAAATACACACTTGGTATTATTTTAATATATTTGTTTCAATATCAAAACTTAACCTATTATGAAAAAGATCTTTTTACTTCTAACCTTTATTTTTTGTGCTTTTTCAATAAAAGCCCAAAATGATTTAGATGTCTTGTTATCGGCAGGTGTTGAGGATGCTCAACGGTTTGCTTCAGATTATTTAGCTCCTGGAACCAATGGGGTAATGCACAGTATGAACGCCAACTGGTTCAATTCAGCCAAAGTAAAGCCATTAGGTGGATTTGAAATTTCAGTTATAGCTAATGCCGCTTTAATAAATGATGAAGATAAAATGTTTAATTTAAATACTGCAGACTATAACAATGTACAATTCGTAACAGGGCCTAGTATACAGAATGTAGCAACAGTATTAGGGGAGAACGACCCATCAATTTTTGTCGAAGTAAGCTATGACGATCCAATTTTTGGCTCTCAAACCACTGAAATAGAGTTACCTCAGGGTATAGGTGAGGACAGTTATAATTTAATTCCTTCTGCAACATTACAGGGTGCAGTGGGTTTAGGTAGTGGTGCAGAGGTTAAAGCGCGTTATCTTCCTAAAATAGATACCGATGAAGTAACCTTTAACATGTATGGTGCGGCATTACAGCTGGAATTTACGAAATGGTTGCCCGCTGATAAAATTTGGCCTGTAGCACTTTCGGGTTTAGTAGCATATAGCCATATTGATGGTTCCTATAATCTTACAGAATCTTCGGGTATTGAGGGCGAAAATCAAAGACTGGAAAACAAGACGAATACTTGGTTGTTTCAATTGTTGGTTTCTACAAAATTACCAGTATTTAATCTTTATGGTGGATTGGGTTATTTAAGTGGTAAATCAGAATCTGATTTATTGGGTACTTATAGAGTGACCGATGGTATATTAACGTCACAGACTATTGTAGATCCTTTTTCGGTTTCTAGTGATGTTTCAGCAGTAAGAGGTACGGTAGGAGCTAAGTTGAAGCTTGGATTCTTTCGATTAAATGCAGAATACCATCTTTCTGAATTCGATGCCTTTTCAGTCGGTGTAAATTTTGGATTTAGATAAACACAGAAAAAAATAAATAATTAAAGCAGCCGTGTTAAGGCTGCTTTTTTATTAGTGGCAATAGATGATATAAATCATGGAATTTAGATTGTAAAACCGTAAATTTGCATCACTTAAATAAATCTTAAAAACATACACATATGAAAGTTACAGTAGTTGGTGCTGGTGCCGTTGGTGCAAGTTGTGCCGAATATATTGCAATTAAAAATTTTGCTTCAGAAGTCGTTCTTTTGGATATAAAAGAGGGATATGCAGAAGGTAAAGCTATGGACCTTATGCAATGTGCATCTTTAAACGGGTTTGACACAAAAATAACAGGAAGTACAAACGATTACAGTAAAACGGCTAATAGTGATATTTGTGTTGTGACTTCTGGTATACCAAGAAAGCCGGGAATGACACGCGAAGAGCTTATTGGGATAAACGCAGGAATCGTAAAAACGGTTACTGCTAATTTAGTTGAGCACTCACCAAATACCATATTAATTGTGGTCAGCAATCCAATGGATACCATGACTTATTTAGCTCATAAAACTACCGGATTACCAAAACATAGAATTATTGGAATGGGTGGTGCTTTAGATTCTGCTCGTTTTAAGTACAGATTAGCGGAAGCACTAGATGCTCCTATCAGTGATGTGGATGGTATGGTTATCGGTGGTCATAGCGATAAGGGTATGGTGCCGTTAACTTCTCATGCTACAAGAAATAGTATTAAAGTGTCAGAGTATTTATCAGAGGAACGTTTAGATCAAGTAAAAGAAGATACCAAGGTTGGGGGTGCAACTTTAACTAAGTTGTTAGGAACATCTGCTTGGTATGCACCTGGTGCTGCTGTGAGTGGACTAGTTCAAGCCATTGCTTGCGACCAAAAGAAAATGTTTCCATGTTCTACCTTATTAGATGGTGAGTATGGATTAAGCGATCTTTGTATTGGTGTTCCTGTAATACTAGGAAAAAATGGTATAGAAAAAATAGTAAATGTGCCGTTAAGTGATGCTGAAAAGCAACATTTGGCAGAAAGTGCTGAAGGTGTAAAAAAGACCAACGGTCTTTTAGAACTTTAGTTTATGAATAAATTTAAAAGATTTCCTCGTCAGCAAATAAGTTGGCGAGGTTTTTTTATCTTACAACACAAAATTTAAACAAAAATGAAAAAAACACTAATGCTTGTTGTGTTATTTACACTGAGTTGTATAGTCACAGCACAAGAAAAGATTACAGAAGGTATCTTCATATCTAAGCAAACAATGTCTACTGATAATGAACAAATGCAGGCGACCTTTGATGCCATGGGTGAAATGACAACTAAAACCTATTTAAAAGGTAAAAAATCCAGAGCAGAGATGAGTAACCCAATGTCAGGAGATATTGTTGCTATAGTCGATGCTGAGAGTATGACTTCACTTACTCTTATGGACAGTGCTATGGGAAAAAAGTATATGAAAACCAAAGTTGAAAATGAAGATGAGCTTTTAAAAGACATTACTGTTGAAGAGGGTAGTGAAACAAAGATAATTTTAGGGTATGAATGCAAACAGTATATCGTGACGATGAATCAGAATGGTATCGAGATGAAAATGTCTATGTATGTAACTGATCAAATAGAACCTGTAATGTCTAGCAATAATTTAGTATTGTATGAAAAAATTAATGGGTTTCCAATGCTTACAGAAATTGAGATGAACCAAATGGGAATGCAAATGACAATAACTAATGAGGTTACTAAAATTGATAAAACAGAAGTTTCAGATGACCTTTTTAGTTTAACACCTCCGGAAGGCTATACCAAGATGGAAGGTATGTAAAATAATATCATATTGATTTTAAGGTAAAGACTGCAGAAATGCGGTCTTTATTTTGTTATATTTGCGCGATGCGATCCAAACTACATTTTGGTTTTTTAATAATACTACTTATCCTTCTCGGCAAGTTTGTAGATAATTCGGCCATACCCAATCAGCAAATAATTATTCAGTTTTCAGATGCTAATATTTCTGAAATTGAAAGAGCGCATATCGCTGAGGGTATTCAACTAAGGCTACAGAACATAGGAGCTGAGAATCTTCATGTGGATCAAGACAAAAAGGGCAACCTTATAATAGCCTATTATTCTTACACCAACGCTGCACAAATACAAAAACTTCTTTCCCAGCACGATGATGTGAACTATTCATTAGGGATTAATAATCATTCAAAAGGAAATTCTGAGAAAGATATACTAAGGGACTACAAGCTCAATGTTTCAGATATTCAAAAAAATAATGGGAATGATGATTGGGGCTTCGACGGTATCCAAATTGTAGAATATGCTCAAAAAGGGGATAGACTTAACAGTCTAAAAAAGGATTTTCCAAATTATCATTACCAATCAGAGATTACGAATAATTTGGTTAAAGTTGCTCTTATCATACATTCAGGGCCACTATGTTTAGAGGATAAACTCACACATACAATTCCCGAAGTAAGGGCAGGGCCTTCTGTATAGGGAATTTACATTAGATAATTCCAACAACTTACCGTTTTACTTTTGAATCAATCAAAAGACGCAAAATAATTTAATAACATAAAAATTCAATTGTCTGATTTTATGGTAAATCCTATATTTGCGCGTTAAAATTAGACATAAAACAAAACAAAATGCAAAACAAAGGAATAATTAAACTGTTTGCACTACTATTTGGTTTGGTGAGTATCTACCAATTGTCTTTTACATTTAAGGCAAATCAAATTGAAGAAGAAGCACAACAGGCTGCTATTGCAAAGTATGACGAAACAGTAGAAGGTTATCAAGACCTAAGAACACAAGCAGAGATCAATTACTTGGATTCTTTAAAAACTTCTAAGATTCAGGTAGGAGATAAGTTTGAGCCTATCGAAGTGTATGATTTAGGAGTTTCTCAGTACACGTATACAGAAGTTGAAAACAATGCCATGAAACTAGGTTTAGACCTTAAAGGTGGTATTAATGCCATAATCCAAATATCTGTAAAGGATATTTTGAAAGGTTTGGCTAATAATAGTAAAAACGTTGTATTTAATAAGGCTTTGGCTGATGCAGACGAGCTACAGAAGGATGCTCAGGAATCCTATTTAGAGTCCTTTTTTAGAGCGTTTGATGCCATTAAAGGTGATACCAAGTTAGCGTCGCCAGATATTTTTGCAACAAGAGACCTCATGGATGATATAAATTTTGATATGTCAGATGACGAGGTTAAAAGTATTTTAGAAAGAAAGATAGATGAGTCAATCGTTTCGGCTTTTGAGGTATTGAGAAATCGTATTGACGGTTTTGGTGTTACGTCCCCAAACATCCAGCGTTTAGGAAACTCAGGTCGTATTCTAATAGAATTACCTGGTGCAAGAGATAAAAAGCGTGTAGTAGATATCATTACTAAAACGGCACAATTACAATTCTGGGAAACATATAAGGCTGAAGAGATGCTACCTTATGTGTTTCAAGTTAACCAAGCAATGGTTGAAGCCAATAAAGATAACGAGAATGTTAATGAAGTAGCTGAAATTACTGAGACTGAACAAGATTCTACTACAAGTACTATTGATGAGTTAACTGGTCAAATTGAAAGTGATACAACAGATGTCGCAAATATCAATCCTTTAGGTATTCAAGGACCAGGCAGTGGACCTATGATAGCTAGCTTCTTGGCGAAGGACAAGAAGAAAGTTATGGAAGCATTAAATGACCCTAAAAACAGAGCCTTATTACCTGCAGAGATGCGTTATGCAAAATTTGTTTGGGGTATACAAGCTAAGGATTCAGAGTTTTCAGAGCTTTATGCAATAAAAAGCAATAGAGATGGAATACCTCAGTTAAGTGGTGCTGTTATTACAGACGCAAGACAAGATTATGACCAACTAAGTAGGCCAGCCGTAAGCATGCAAATGAATGCTAAAGGTTCTAAAACTTGGGAGGAAATGACCAAGGTAGCTTATGAGACAAGAGGATTTATTGCTATCGTTTTAGATGATATAGTCTATTCAGCACCGAGTGTAACTTCAGGTCCAATTGCAGGAGGTAGATCTCAGATCTCAGGGGCGTTTACGCTTAATGAAGCTGTAGATTTAGCCAATGTATTAAGAGCTGGTAAATTACCTGCATCTGCAGAGATTGTTCAGGCAGATGAGGTGGGTCCATCTCTAGGGCAAGAGGCTATTGATAGCGGAATGATGTCTTTCTTAATTGCATTAGCTTTTGTGGTCCTATGGATGGTATTTTATTATGGTAAAGCTGGTATTTTTGCTGATATTGCTTTATTACTGAATATCTTATTAATATTTGGTGTATTAGCGAGTTTAGGTGCTGTGTTAACCTTGCCAGGTATTGCAGGTATTGTACTTACAATAGGTATTTCGGTTGATGCCAATGTACTTATCTTTGAGCGTATTAGGGAAGAATTAGCAAAAGGAAAATCGCAAAAGGAATCTATTAAGGATGGTTTCTCAAATGCTTTATCATCTATATTAGATGCCAATATTACTACTGGTTTAACAGCATTGATTTTATTCGTGTTTGGTACGGGACCAATAAAAGGTTTCGCAACCACCTTAATCATTGGTATCTTAACATCTTTATTTACAGCTATTTTTATCACCCGTTTGTTGATCGACTGGTGGGCAAATAGAGGAGGAACTTTGGATTTTGCTACGGTGATGACCAAAGGCCTCTTTAAAAATGTAAATATCAACTTCTTAAAGAAACGTAAGATTGCTTATGTGATATCTGGAGCTTTAATTTTAGCTAGTTTAGGTTCTCTGTTTACCACAGGATTAGACCAAGGTATCGACTTTGTTGGTGGTAGAACCTATCAGATACGTTTTGAGCAACCAGTAAGTACTGAAGAAATTACAAGTGTACTAAATGATCCTAATGTTTTTGGTAGTGCTGAGGTTAAAACTATTGGTGCAGCAAATCAATTAAAGATTTCGACCAAATATAGAGTGGAGAATAACTCAGTTGAAGCTGATGAAGAAGTACAATCTAGATTGTTTGAAGCCCTTAAACCTTACTTACCAGATGGAATGACTTATGCGGAGTTCTTAGATGGTTCAGGTGAAGCTAAAATTGGTAAAATGCTCTCTAGTAAAGTGAGTCCTACGATTGCAGATGATATCAAGAAATCATCTTTCTGGGCAGTTTTAGGGTCTTTAGTGGTGGTATTCCTATACATCTTATTTAGATTTAAAAGATGGCAGTTTTCATTGGGTGCCGTTGCTGCGGTGTTCCATGATGTTTTAATTGTATTGGGAATCTTCTCCTTAACATGGAAGTTCATGCCGTTTAGCATGGAAATAGATCAAGCGTTTATTGCAGCAATCTTAACGGTTATTGGTTACTCGTTAAATGATACCGTGGTAGTGTTTGATAGAATTAGAGAGTTCTTAAATGAGCATACCTCATGGGAATTTGGTAAAACCATTAATGCGTCGCTAAATAGTACATTGAGTAGAACATTGAACACGTCTGTAACGACTTTAGTAGTATTATTGGCAATGTTTATTTTTGGTGCAGAATCTCTTAGAGGATTGTTATTTGCATTGATAGTAGGTGTCATAGTTGGTACCTATTCTTCTATGTTCATTGCTACACCATTAATGTACGATACAGCTAAGAAAGGTGATGCTGCAGAGTCATTAAAGAAGAAAGTAAAAGAAGAAGACGACGAATAAAACGTCAATTTGCTATAGAATAAAAAAAGCCTTTCTAATAAGAAAGGCTTTTTTATGTTATCAATTATGTTATTAATCGATTTTCCTTAGGATAATTTGGTTGGTTTCAAAATTTGTAGGCCTTGAGGATTCATCAAATCCTATAGCTAAAACCATTTCGGTATCAGAGGTCATTTTAAAAATGCCAAGAAGTTTACCCTTGGTTTTACCTGTTGCTAAATCTTTAACGATGAAGTCTACATTATAAAAACCTTCCTTTTTATTAACCTCATACTGCATAGAAGCTTCAACACCATCACGTACAAATGATTTGCCACCCATTATTTGACCGTCGAATTCAAATATTGCATAACCGTCTTTAGTAAAAGTAACATAGCCAATATCTCCTTTGTCCTCACCACGCCATTTACCAACATAATCCGGTGTTTCAAATAGCGTAAAAGCACTGAATAGGATAAACGATAAGAATAAAATGGAAAGCCGTTTTAGTAACTTCATATGGTTGGGAATTTAAATTATTCCCACAATATATGTCATTTAGACTTTATAAGCTTAAAAATAGGTAGCCTAGTTTTTTAGGTAATCGATTTTGTCTCCCACTTCAAGCTGCCATTCATCAGACAGTCCAGCATTGATTTCTAAAACATATTTAGCAGGAGCTTCAGATGGTAACGAAGTTTCATCAAAAGGTTTGGCATTTTTTTGAAAGCTTACTATTTGTAAGTTTTTATCAATGTAAACAATGTCTAAAGGAATTTTAGTGTTTTTCATATAAAAACTACGCATTTGCTCATCTGGAAATATAAACAACATCCCTTGGTTAGTGCCGAGTTGGGTTCTATACATTAATCCAGTTTGGGTTTCATAGCTATCTTCTGCCAACTCTATATCCAGTGTTTTTATGATTGAATCCGTAGTTCCTTTTTTAAGATTCAAAATGCCTTCTTTTGTAAATCTTACTTCTACCTTATCGTTGGCAGAAGAATCTTTTTCATTTTTACAATTGAAAAAAATGAGTAACAACAGTGAAACAACCAGGGTTTTTAAAAATAGCTTTGTGGACATTAAGCAACTTTATTTTTTGGTTTGTAAACAAACATAAAATAAAGACCAATGAGAATAAAAGGGATGCTCAAAAGCTGGCCGTTATTAAGAACGTTGCCAAAGAAAGCAGCTAAATCTTCATCTCCTTGGGGTTCTTTAACAAATTCAACAAAGAATCTTATGGTCCATAAAAATACGAGGAATAGCCCAAACAAGAATCCTTCTTGTTTAGATTTATTGGTTTTCCAATAGAAATAAAGTAAGGTTATAAATACAAATACATAACAGAACGCTTCATACAACTGTGCGGGATGCCTTGGTTCTGTTTCACTGAGTTGTCTAAATACGACACCAAAATCACTATTGGTAAACTTGCCAATAATTTCTGAATTAATAAAATTACCAATTCTAACAAATACAGCACCGAGTGCGGTAGCTACAACAACGCGGTCTAATATCCAAAGAATGGTTTTCTTTAAAACCTTCTTATTAAATAAGTACATGGAAATGATCATCCCTATAGCGGCACCGTGACTCGCCAGACCTTGAAAACCTGTAAAGCGTATGCCATCTTTAAAACTAAAAGGCAAAAAGATGCTAAAGAAATCCTCTCTGATTAATTCAGATTGATAAAAAATCACATGACCTAACCTGGCACCGATCATAATTCCCAAAACAGAATATATAAACAAAGAGTCTAATGATTCGTTCGATTGATTTTCATTTTTCCATATCTTTTTGGTGATGTAGAAGCCAAGTATAAAGGCAATGATCCACATAACACTATAGAAGTGAAGTTCAAAAAAACCAAGATCGATAGATTTAATGGGATCCCAGTATATTTTTAATGCGTGCATATTTTTAATCTTTTCGCTGTAAATATACTATTTTGTGAGAGAGTGAAAATAGGATTAACGTAATATTAATGGTCTTTTGGTGGTACAGGATCATAACCTTTTCCTCCCCAGGGATGACAACTAAAAATCCGTTTCAACGCCAATTTACCACCTTTAAAAAAGCCATGAACTTCCAAGGCTTCCTTGGCATAGTTTGAACATGTGGGTTGATATCTGCAAGTAGCAGGTGTAATTGGAGATATAAAAATCTGGTAAATTTTAATCAAAAATAAAAAAGGATATGCAAGTATTTTTTTCACGATTAATTGGTCGTAAATGTTGTGCCTTCCCTACTGTCGTTTAGTTGAATACCTACTTCAGCGAGTTCATCCCTTATCTTATCGGACAGTGCAAAATCTTTATTTTGTCGAGCCTCCTTTCTAAGATTAATCAATATTTCAACAGCACCAGATAACTTATCTGAACCGGTACTTTCTTTTGAGACATTAACTAATCCTAAAACGTCAAAAGTGAAAGCTTTTAAGGTCTCTTTTAATAATTCCAGATCGTCTTTGGTGATTGTAGCACTACCGTCTTTAATTTGGTTGATGAATTTTGCGGCATCAAATAAATTCGCTATTAAGATAGGTGTGTTAAAGTCGTCATTCATAGCGTCATAACATTTCTGTTTCCATTCATTGATGTTAACAGATGAAACGCTACTTGCTTTTAAATCATCCAGTAAATTTATGGCATCCATTAATCGGAAAAACCCTTTCTCACTGGCCAGCAAACCATTATTGGTAAAATCTAAAATACTTCTGTAGTGTGCCTGAAGCATAAAAAATCTAGCAACGCTAGGGTCATAAGCTTTCGTGATATGAGGATTTTGTCCAGAAAAAATTTCATTTGGAAGAATGAAATTTCCAGTAGACTTAGCCATCTTTTTACCGTTCATGATAAGCATGTTGGCGTGCATCCAATAGTTCACAGGTGAATGATTATTGCAAGCTTCTGCCTGAGCAATCTCACATTCGTGATGCGGAAATTTTAAATCCATTCCACCTCCATGGATATCAAACTGCTCTCCTAGATATTTGGTGCTCATAGCGGTACATTCTAAATGCCATCCTGGAAAGCCATCACTCCAAGGTGAAGGCCAACGCATAATGTGCTGTGGCTCAGCTTTTTTCCAAAGTGCAAAGTCTTGCGGGTTTTTCTTGTCCGATTGACCGTCAAGTGCTCTTGTATTATGAATTAAATCCTCAAGTTTGCGCTTACTTAAAATACCATAAGGTTTGGATTCGTTGTATTTATGGACATCAAAATAAACAGAACCATTAACGACATAAGCCAACCCATTATCAATAATGGATTTTATGATTTCTATTTGTTCAATAATATGACCCGTTGCTGTTGGCTCTATACTAGGTGGTAAAAAGTTAAACCTATTTAAGATGTTGTGAAAGTCTACGGTATAACGTTGTACAACTTCCATGGGTTCTATAGCCTCTAATCTGGCTTTTTTAGCAATGCGATCTTCACCTTCATCTGCATCATTCTCCAAATGGCCTGCATCAGTAATATTTCTGACATATCTTACCTTGTACCCCAAATGCTTTAGATATCTAAATATAATATCAAAAGACATAAAAGTTCTTACATTGCCTAAATGCACATTACTGTAAACCGTTGGACCACAAACGTACATACCAACATAACCCTCATTAATTGGTTTGAAAACTTCTTTTTCACCAGATAAAGAGTTATAAATTTTTATGGTTTGGGTATCGTATAAAGGCATATTGTAAAATTCAGAAATTGTTTAAACAAAACTAATTAACAGAGCAAGACTAAACAAACTAAAATTGTGTGTCTAACTGAATGTAATCCAAGAATTCTCTTCGTGTCTCCTTTTCTTTAAATTTTCCGCCAAATTCAGAGGTCACCGTGCTGCTCTCTATATCCCTGATACCTCTAGAATTAACACATAAGTGCTTAGCGTCTATGACACAGGCAACATCTTCTGTGTTTAATACCTTTTGAAGTTCTTTCACAATTTGTATAGTAAGACGTTCTTGTACCTGTGGGCGTTTTGCAAAATAGTCAACAATTCTGTTCATTTTAGATAAACCAACCACTGAGCCATTCGAAATGTAGGCGACGTGTGCTCTACCAACTATGGGTAACAAGTGATGCTCGCAAGTAGAATAAACAGTGATATTTTTTTCTACAAGCATTTCGCCATATTTATATTTATTCTCAAAAGTGGATGCACTAGGTTTTTTAGCAGGATCTAACCCACCAAAAATTTCATTTACAAACATTTTTGCTACTCTGTTTGGGGTGCCTTGTAAACTGTCATCAGTGAGGTCTAATCCTAAGGTCTCCATGATATGTCTAACGTCATCCTTTATGATATCAATCTTTTGTTCTTTTGACAAATCAAAGGCATCGGCTCTCATGGGAGTATCACTCGCAGATCCAATGTGATTGTCTCCTAAGGCATCTATATCGTTAAAATCGTTATCGATTTTCATAGTTAAATAATTATTAATCAATCTTTAAAAGAAAGTTGCAAAGATACGTAATAAAAATAGGATGATAATGGTAGGAGTTTTACAATTATGACTGTTATATATTTAAAACCGTTAAAATGTTAATATCATTGGCGAATTAACAATGGTTTTTATAAAATTTTCTTAATTTTCCAAACTTTAAAACTAGGTTAAGCTATGTATAAATTTCTTACAATTTTCATTTTGTTGCTCTTGCCATTTTGTTCTTCTGGCCAGGAAAAAGGCAATAAAATTCCTCTCAAAGTCATTGAATTTAAAGATAATGTAGATTTACCATTAACAGTAAAGGAAAGACGTCAGATTGATGAGGTATATGGTCCATATGCCGAAAAGTATATTTATAGCAATGCGTTTCGTTTGAATTGTATCAAGGACATTTTACGAAACAGAGTTGTTATAAAACTCATAACTAATAAAAGAGATCAAAAAGATTGCCAAAAACTCTCTGAAATTCCTGTGTTGAACAGTTTTGTTCCTGATTTGAAAAGAGATAAGACTTTTGACCCTCAAAATTTTAATCCTTTGAAATACAATTTCGCCTTCCACTCTAAGGGATCGACCATTTATCAAGTCGACAATACCAATTATTTTATAACCATAGAGTCCCAATATCACTAAAAATTACAGCGCATGAAGTATTTATTCACTTTAATTACAGTAGTATTTTCATCAGTATTGTTGGCTCAAGATGTTAATATGCAAAATGGTACAGTCAGTCAGTGTGGTGGTGTTTTTTACGACTCTGGGGGAGAATTTGGAAATTATGGTAATGATGAAAGTTTTATTCTAACGATTTGTCCTGAAAACCCAGGCCAGAGAGTGCAATTAGATTTCACAGAGTTTAGTACACAACTAAATGCAGATATCCTAACAATATATAATAGTGATACTAATGATCCGGCAGAAGCCTTTGGTCAGTTTTCTGGTGCGACATCCCCTGGTTTAGTTACGGCAACTGAAGCAAATACAAGTGGGTGTTTAACAATAGAATTTGTGTCTAATGCTTCGGGAAGCGGAAGCGGTTGGGCTGCTAATATTTCATGTCTTACCCCATGTCAGGTAATCACATCTCAAATTGATACAGCAACACCGGCACCTAATGGTGATGGTTATATTAGAGTTTGTCCAAATGAAGAAATTACATTGACTGGAAGTGGAAATTTTGAAATTGATGGGATTGGCGCAACTTACGAATGGGATCTAGGAGATGGAAATACAATTGCTGGACAAACTGCTGTGTTTTCTTATCCAGACCCTGGGGTTTACATTGTAAATTTAAACATTAGAGACGCTAATACAACGGTAGATCCAGAAGGATGCCCTAATACAAACCTTATTAATCAGGTCATTCAGGTCGCAACAGAACCAGATTTTACTGGTACTAGTGCGGCAGAGACTACTATATGTTATGGAGAGAGTACCGATATAACAGGAGTTGTAAATTCAGTACAGTTTATAAACGATTGTACACCACCCGTAAGTGGTACAACCTTTTTACCTGATGGTTCTGGTGCCCAATACGAAACTTGTATTACTGTAGATTGTTTTGATTCTGCACAGACACTAACCGACCCCAATCAATTGATAGAGGTTTGTGTTAATATGGAACATTCATATTCTGGTGATTTGGATATTTTCATTCAAAGTCCAAACGGACAAGAGATTAGGCTATTCGATCAAGCTGGTGGTGGTACTTATTTTGGAGGTGCTAATGATGACAACTCAAATACACCAGGTACTGGAGAACAGTATTGTTTCTCTATGAGTGCCGCTATTTTATTAGAAGATGCCCCAACAGAAATAAATGGTACAAATCCTCCTAATAATTCATGGGTTCCAGGGACATACTTACCTTTTGAGAGTTTTAACGGATTGGTGGGAAGCCCATTAAATGGTGATTGGTGTATAAGAATAGTAGATAACCTGTCAATAGACAATGGCTATATATTCGAGTGGTTTTTAAATTTCGATCCTGCTATTCAACCACCAGAACTGTCATTTACACCCATGATAACATCAGAGGCTTGGGATGCGGATCCATCAATCACCAATACTACTGGAAATGTAATCACAGTGACACCACCAGATTCAGGTCAATATTGCTACACCTATAGAGCTACGGATGATTTTGGTTGTGAATATACTGAAGAGGTATGTATCGACGTTCTACCGGAAATAGTTACAGAAGCACCAAATAATTTATTTATATGTGATACAGGTGCACCACCTTACATATTTGACTTGGAAACTAATACAGCGGTTGTTCTTGCAAGTGCAACAAATGCAGGAGACTTAGAGGTTACCTATCATAATTCGCAAGCAGATGCAGATGCAGATGTGGGTGCTATTGCAGGTTTAAATACCTATACAGGTACGGATGGTGAAATAATTTATATAAGGGTTGAATACTTAAATTCTGGTTGTTATGAGGTATTGCCATTTACATTAAATGTTTCAGGACAACCTAACATTAATCCGGTACCAGATTTAGTGTTATGTGATGATATATCCAATGATGGTTTTGAAGAATTTAATCTTAGTGCACAAACCTTGGGTATTTTAGGACCTCAGGCAGAAACGGATTTTAATGTGACTTACCATTTGAGTTTTGCCGATGCTGATGCAGGAACAGGTGTTTTGCCAGAAGCATATACGAATGTCAATAACCCACAACCTATATATGTTAGGATTGAAAGTGTGGGTGATTCGACTTGTTATAATGCATCTGCTAATCCAGTTTTTAATCTTGTAGTAGATCCAAGAGATGATGGATCTTTTACCATAACCCCAACTTGTGATGGTGCGACGATAACTAATGTTGCTGTCCCAGGAGGCACCTTCACGTTTAACCCTGCGCCAACAGATGCTGCTGTAATCAATCCAACTACAGGTGAAGTAACTGGTGCTACACCAGGCGGTACTTATACGATTGAGTATACAACAAATGGAGTTTGTTTTACTGTAAGTAGTCAAAGCTTCGATGTAATTGAAACCGATGATCCTGGCTTTACGGTCACTCCAACCTGTGATGGTGGTACTGCCACTGTAACAGGCGATTTAGGCGGTGTTTTTAGTTTTAATCCAATTCCAGGAGATGCAGCCATAATAGACCCTGTTAATGGAACAGTAACTGGTGGTACACCAGGAGCTACATACACCATAGAATATATGACTGCAGGAGTATGTCCAGCTTCAAGTACACAAAATCTTACGGTTTTAAATTTAGATGATCCAAGTTTTATACTAACAGCTACTTGTGATGGAGCAACAGCTACCATAAACGGTGATACAGGAGGTACTTTTAGTTTTAATCCATTACCTACAGATGGTGCGGTAATAGATGCAAACACAGGAACGATAACCAATGGAGTTTCTGGGACAACATACACAGTTGAATATACCACCAACGGTAACTGTCCGCAATCCGCAACTCAAGATATTACAGTTTTAGATTCAGATGATGCCAGTTTTACAGTTACACCAACGTGTGATGGTGGAACAGTTATAATTACAGGGACAGTTGGAGGTACTTTCAGTTTTAACCCTGACCCTGGTGATGGTGCTATCATTGATTCGGCAACTGGTGAGGTTACCGGAGGTACATCTGGAAGCACTTACTCCATTTCTTATACAACAGGTGGTGTTTGTTCGGATACACAAATAGAAACATTTGATGTGTTAATAGAAGATGATGCTAGTTTTGATGTTGTACCGACTTGCGATGGTGGTGAAGTTACGATTACCGGAACAGTTGGTGGTACGTTTAGTTTTAATATTGCTCCTATTGATGCAGCAGTTATTGATATCAATACAGGTGACGTTACAAACGGAACACCAGGTGAGACCTATACAATCGAATATGTGACTGCTGGTGTTTGTCCTAGCAGTAGCATCGTTACGTTTACGGCTAACCCCTTACCTTTATTGGTGGCTCCGACGGCCTTGGAGGTATGTGATGATGGCACGCCTGACGGACTGACGGAGATAGACCTTAGCCTGAAGAACGGTGAGGTAACGGGCAACAACCCGGGCTATTCG
>NZ_JBHTJQ010000008.1:0-89580 GCF_042676105.1 Winogradskyella aquimaris
GATCAAATCAGTGTTCTGTACCTCGCCGTTACCATCTATATCAGCGTTGTCGTAACCATTAATTCCACGGAGTATCTCAACCTCTAGCCTATCTGTATTCTGTACCTGCCCATCACCATTGAAATCTCCAGAATAGAGCGCTAAAGTGCCATCAGGTAAAGTCGCTATCGCGTTGTTACCACCATCTACATCATCTATAAACAATGTGAAATTGAAAAATGATGTATTACCTAAAGTTAATGTTAATGTTTGTGCCGATAGCACACCAAGATGATTACGATGGCTTACTGATATATAGTAGTCTGCTTCAGGTACGTCAAAATTCAAGGGTGAAATTCCGTCCACCGCAACAATATCACCATCGCGTTGTAATAATGCAGATGTTTCAGAGATAACATTGCTTATATTAAAATCTTCCCTAAGCTCAACCCATACCCAATCTACAATAGCATCAGGACCTGAAATCGTAAAGACAGATGGGTCACAACTTAACGCATCAATGTAAGGACTCAATGTTGGAATCAATCCATTTACTCTCAAATCATCTCCCATCAAGAACTCCTCACCTGGAGCTGAGTTGGCCGCAAACCCTTGAAGTTTAACTTTGCCATCTACCAATATGTCACAAGATTCTACTATTGTTACAAAAACAGGTTCTCCTGCACAATCTGCCAAAAACGCCTTTGCGTTAAACTGATAGGTCCCTGGAGCTGTAATTTCCGTCAAGGGCGGAGTATTGGGATTAGCTTCCAAATCATCTGTTTCATTATACCATAAACTTGCTGGGTCAAAAATATTTCCATTTAAATCTGCTTCATTAAATGGACTCGTATCCACATCTATCTGAATTTCCAATTCTTCATATAATCCAATTAAATCAATATTACTAAAGTCACATCTCGTAACTGTAATATTCGGACCTGGATCAAAAGCGACGGTCACAAAATTAGCAGTACATTGGGTCGTACTTTCCACCGAAATACTCTCGGTACCGATTGAAATTGAAGTACTGACTTCGACATCAAAAATATAGGTAAATTGGCCCGCTCCAGTATCTGGAAAACGAACCGTAGTCCCGCTTCCTTCTTGAGAAGCTCCTGGCACTCCTGTTGATTGAGAGATGTTAAAGGTTGATGAATTATATTTAGGATCTGTGTAATCAACACCGGTATCAATGTTATTGAGATCAAAGGTGTTCTCACAGATAGCATCTCCATTTCCATTAAAAAAACCAGCACCTGCAAATTCATTAAATATTATGGATGAAGATATATAGTTAAAGTTACCTAGATTATCAGAAATTTCAAACTCTACCTGAACAATAAGTCTGTCTTGTATATCATCAAAATTAGGGTCTTCTAAAAACGTGCTAATCACAGTATAATTAATGGCAAAATTACCGCAAGGTGAAGTATTTACTAAAGTTTCAAAATCCTCTAACCATTGATTTACCTCGGATGTATTTCCTAATCCATCATAAACTAATATTAATTCATCTGGTGCTTCAATTGAGTTAATATCACAGTTTTGAAATGGTCCAATAAACCCTTCTGATATTATTAATGATCCTGTATTTACTTCATTAACCGCTACTTCTCCTATGGAGTACAACACCTCCAAACTTGAACCAGTGGAACTTGCTCCACCACTATCAATACTACTCTTTTCGACCGTTTGACCAAAGGAAAAAAATATGGAAAAGAAGCATAAGCTATTTAGAATAATCGATTTCATAATGCTTTCAGATTAATCTCGATTTTCTAAAGCTTCTACTCGTCTTAATAGGTCTTGTAAAAGTAATTGTTGCGCCTCAATTGTCTCATTTTGTTGCTCAATAATCTCTTGCTGTTCCTTTATGCCTGCTGTAAGTATTGGAATAAGTCCAATATAATTTACTCCAAGATACTCTATTATAGGATCTTCTTTTGTTTTGCCTGGTTGGATGTTGGTAGATACCAGATTAGGAAATACCTCTTGCAGCTCTTGCGCTATAAATCCTATCTGTGGTGCACTAGACATATTCATTTTTTTAATATACTCTTGTTTTATATTGTAACTTGTAGGATTTAGCTGAGCAATAGATTCCAAGGCATTATTTACGGTCTCGATATTAGTTTTTAATTTACGATCTGAAGCATTGATTAGGGCTCCAGTATATGCAAGATCACCAGAGGCATAGACCGCATAGTTTGTTGCCCCACCAGATGCAAAGCCGAAAATACCATAATTAGTGCCTGTATTCGATCCAAAGGAACCCCCATAGGTTCCATAATATGATCCGCTGCCCGAAGCCGTAACTTGACCACGAACACCCATATAGCCAGCTACACCAAATACACCATAACCATAAAAATCAGTTACAAGATTCTCACCGTAAACACCTGCATTATCAACCGATCCAATATGATTTTTAATTCCATTAACCGCATGATCAGTAAAATTAATTGAGTTTTCATTGACAGTTAACTTTCCATTTATAGTTACATCGCCTGAGGGAAAACCAGAAGAATTTAGAGCGTAAAGAGCATAAGGAACTGTTTTGAAATCTGTTGTACCAATATCAACATATCCAGAGCCTGAATCGATCTCAGTTCTTAAGGAAGTTGTTCCTCCACTCCAATCTATATTTGAAAAAATGTCACTTGTAGTTCCTGCGCCAATATTTACAATCGCAATTCCATTAGCATCAGTATCAGTGTTATGTATTTCTTGATAAACTTGAGATGCATCAACAAATATTGTAAATCTTATGGTAATATTTTGATTAGTCAATGTATTTCCCTGGTCATCTTTGACCAAAGCTTTATAGTTTATAGAATTGTTTTGGGAAAAGGATAAAAAAGTTACCAAAAGGGCAAGCCCTAGAAAATATGTTTTTTTCATTTAAAGAGTAAAAGCAATACTCAAAACATCCGAGCTTATTCTGATTTGGGAAAGAAACTACCTTAAGAAAGCGTTCTAAGTATTTGGTTAATAGCATGCTCAATTTAGGAAAAAAAAATTATATCAAATTAAAATAGTCTCAATTTCATAAAAAATACTCAATATGAGTATAGTAATTACTCAAAAAGAACAAAAGCAGCCCATTTACTTGGCTGATTTCTGTATTTCTTAACCATTTGCCTTTGCGTTTGAATAAAAGCTAAATTTATGGATTGTCTATTCAACCAATTATGGTAGAATGATTCCATAAATTCTGACGTTTCGAAATCAGGGACTTCCCATAAACTCATAATGATCTTATTTACACCTGCCATTTTAAAAGCTCTTTGTAACCCATAAACACCTTCACTTCCCTCTATATCTCCTAAACCTGTTTCACAAGCGCTCATTACAACCAAATTAGTTGCAGACAAATCTAAGTTAGAAATCTCTAGGGCTGTTAGAATACCATCCTCAATTATATTGAGAGGTTTACGAGTATATTTCCATGCGTAATTAGCATTAGCCAATATTAAACCTGAACGTAATAATGGATCTTGTGCTAACCGGTATTGATCTTCCATACTCAATTTGGATTGGTTACGACTTTGAAAAGAACTGTTTTCAAAGAAATAACCATGGGTTGCAATATGAATTAAACTAGGGCTAGAACCATCAAGACGTTTAAAACTTTCTTCAGTTGCTTCATTATTTGTAAGTAAGGATGCAGAAACATTAAACTCACTCAATATTTTGTTTATGCTGTTGATCTCTGATACTGTTCCTTCTAAATAGGTCCATGATTCTCCCCTGGTTTTTGTGCCTCGGACCTGACTAAATGAAAAATCATCAGTAGTATCTCCAAATGATGGTTCTACTTCAGTCTCAATTTCATTTTGCTTAAAGTCATAATTAACACCACCTATTAATAGTGAGGAATTAACGGCAATATTATCCCGTAAGTCTATTAAATTATATGTGCTGCTTAATTGTATTAAATTATATTTTTCAATAATTGGCACGTTATCTTTAGTTAGGGCTGCCAATGCGATCTGATTTAAAATACCTGTTGAAGAAAAATAGATGGTCTCGCTATTAGAAACAATAGATTCAAGTGGTTCCCATATTAATGAATACGTTTCGTCAGAAGTATAAATTCTGTCAATATCCATAACATTTAAGACATTCTTTAGTTCATTTTCCTTGAACAATGGAATCACTTTTGGCTCCATATTTGAATTATTGAAAACATAAGCTAAATATTGGATGTTCTCCGATAAAGATCCGTTTTCTACTATATTGAAATGAGCAAACTCAACAGCTATCTCATTTGGTTCCAAATAATTTTGGATATCCTTCCAATTTCGAAGGAATGATTGGCTTTGATTAAAATTTTTAGAATGTAAACGTACCAGTGAAGTCTCCGAACTATTAATGATTTGCTTTAGACTATCAACGTTTAAAGTTCTTTTGGATATAGGTTCCGTTAAAACTTTAGCTAACAATTTTTTTAAGCTTTTATACTCTTGTAACTTGTGGTTAATCGAGTTATCATTTAATTGCTTTAAATCTCTAAGTAATCCTTTGGTATTATTTAATAACAACCCTTTTAACAAAAGTTGATTGTTTAAATTGAGTTCTTTTAAATCACCAATTTGAATATCTTTAGTAAATGCAATGGACTGCATATCATCAAAATGTTTTGAAATCATTTTGAGGAATGCTTTCTTTTCTATTTCACTACTGAAACGAAATATTTTATCGACCTGATTTAAAAATACATTATTGGATTCCTTTAAAATTGCTACAGCATTATCATTTTCGTTTAAGCCGAAATAAGTTTCACTTCTTGTCTTTAAAAACCTCCCATAATCTTCATGATCCGAACCTAGAATTAACTTAATATTATCTGCAGCATTATCAATTAAAGGTTTGGCTTTTGAATACTGTTGTGTTAAGTTATAGAGCTTGGCCAGATCATGGTTACGATTGTAATAATCTTCATCATCTGGTAAATTATTATTTTTAAAATATGCTATGTTCTTCTTCATAAGCGCTTCAGCATTCTTTACATCACCTAATTGAAATAGGGTTTTTGCATAATCATTGAGCATATAACTATAAAACTCATGCCACTTCTCACCTTCTTTAACCTCAACTGCCTGTAACGCTTGTAAAAAATATGTTTTAGCCTCTTCATATTTACCTTCTTCAAAATATAACTTCCCTATATTATTTAAAAGCTTGGCAAATTCTTGATGCTCTTTCCCATGAGATAGCTCCATAGATTCTAGGGCTAATTCATAGGTTTCATGTGCTTTATCAAATCGACCTATATTTTCATAAAAATAGCCCATATCCATAAGTCGGGTACTCTTGGTATAATTAGAAATTCCTTTTACAGAAAGCGCAAGGTCACAATAGTGAATAGCCTTTTGATAATCCCCGAGCCTGTCATAGCAAAGACCTATATTACCTAACACAATGGCATAATTATCTAAATTATCAAATCCTTTTTCGATAAAAACATTCTGAACTTTCTCGTAAGCCTTAATCGACTCTTCATAATTATTATTCTCTTTTTCTATTCGACCGAGCATGTAATTTGCAAGTAAATATTCCATGCTTTCAAAATCACCCTTTTCTTCATAAATTCTAATGGCTTCAGTCTCAAAAAAAGCAGCCTTTTCAAGAAGGCCATTGCTTAAATAAATTTCACCAAGTTTATTGAGTTTATTTGTATAATCTGCGTGTTCCTTACCTTTAGTATTGCTAATATTACTAAGTATTTTCTCCGCAGATTGGTCTGCTTCTATTCTTTGATTTAATCGTAAATAAACATTAACCAAATCCGTTAATACATCGTTCTCAGACAATTCATCTGAAGTTTTATTTTTGATTATTGACAATGCCTTTTCCAAATTATTCTTTGCGTTTTCATAATTTTTTAAGGAAGCTAAATAACTTTTTCCTAAACCATTTAATACTAATGCGTAGTCTACACTCAACGTGTCACCTGCTTTTTTTAATGTAAATACTCTATCATTATTTAACAGGATAGCCTTTGAAACATAATTGTATCTTAATGCCATATTGGCTAAATGCTCAATTTTTTTAGAAAAAGTAACTCGATCTGATAGATTTAGAGATTCTGAAAAACTAAATATAGCATCAGTTAGATTTAATGAGTCAATAGTTTGTACAGATTTAAGCTTTAGATTGACCTCATAATAGGCTATTAAGGATTTGCCGTATTTTTCTTTATTCCTAAAATATTTCTCTGCAATCATGAAGGCCCTTTCAAGAGGCGCTAAAGCTTTTGAAATTGAATCATTTTTTAAATAATTAGTTCCTTCTTTATAATGTAATTTCCAATGACTTCTTTTTAATTCTTGGGAGAGCAATACTGATGTACAACAAATGAATACAGATACTAAACAATACGTTTTTATTGATTTCATAGGTTCATTAAAAGCAAATTATTAGTGTAGATGTAAAAATTTGAAGCGATTGAATATATCTTCTTTAAACCAAATATCAAAATAAGTAACCTCATAAATTGACATATAATGCTTACCAAAAGCGTATTATAAAATATTGATTATATTAGTAATGCTATTAATTCATAATGAAAACATCTACAAAACGGCTACTAACTAGTGCTTTTTACAGTTCACTCGTTTCTTGCATTATCTTAGGGATACTTTCAATTGCCTTTTTAAATATTCGGTTTTTTAATCCATTTGAAAAAGCATTTCAAGACTTTAGTTTTTTGGATGTGTACTTTTCAGAACAATTAAATGAAGACCCGAGCATCAATTCTGAAATTGTTCTTGTTAACATAGAAAAACATGACAGAACTGTTATTACTTCTCTGTTGAATTCTATAATAAAGGCTGACCCAAAGGTCATTGGTTTTGATATTATCCTAAAAGAAAAAAAACTTCATGACGCTGCCGACTCCTTATTGGCCAGACTTCTTAAAAATGATAAAATAGTGACCTCATTTGAGATTACTGAACAAGGTCTTATAAAGAATGATGATTTTTTTGGACACAATCCGAATGAAAGTTTTGTCAATTTCAATTTCAATGAAGAAAACGTTATAAGAAAATTTTTAGGTGTAAAGGAAATTGATTCTCAAATTTACTATTCCTTTGCTGCTAAAGTTGTTCAAAAATATATGAGCCAAGAGTATTGGATTAAACAAGATTTTAATAATAAACTAAAATCTGAACAATACATTAACTACAGTGGAAATTTAGAAAAATTCCCTGTATTGTCTGGCACGGACTTACTATTTAATGAACAAGACTTGTTTCTAAAAGACAAGATTGTTATCCTAGGCTATCTTGGTGTATCAGACATGGTTAATGATTATGATATTGAGGATAAAGAATGGACTCCTCTGAATAAGGAAATCACAGGAAAAAGTGATCGTGATATGTATGGTGCTGTTGTACACGCCAATATCATCAATATGCTTATCAAAAACAATACAATTAAAACAATTTCTAACTTTTGGTTGATTTTATTTACTATCCTCTCTATTTACTTATCTACAGTTGTTTATTTAAGATTATACATAAAATATAAAGACACATATGGAGTAAGAATTCAGATATATCAGCTTATCTTCTCGATTGTTCTTCTTCTAACTTCATTTTGGTTTTTAAGAAATAACATTGTTTTAAAACCCATATTAATTATTCTAGGTATCATCGTTTCTGGTAGTTATTTTGAGTATCATGATGAGGTATTCAAATTTTTGAGCAAAAAACTTAACATAAAAATCAATCATTATGAGTAAATCTACTGTCTATATTTTTTTCTTTTTTCTTGTTTGCAATACCATCTTTGCTCAAAATGAGTACTTATTTGTATTAAGATGGAAAGGACAGCCTTATCTAGTGGAAAAGGACTCAACAATACAAATTACAAGAGGCGCTGCCATTAACAAGAAAACCAAGTTAGTAATGGGTAGAAATGATGAAATAATTTTAATCAATGGTGATGGCAATGCAATTAAACTATACGAAACAGGTACTTTTAAGTTCAAGGAACTAGTCAGCTTACCACCATTAGAGAATAATAGCAGCTACTCAAGAAAACTAATGAACTATTTCATAAAAGAATTTACCTACTCATTAAACAATGACAAAGTAAAAAGTGGCGTTGTTTACAGAGGTGATTACGTGGAATTAATTCAACCTCTTGACAGTACAAAGTTCTACCAAGATGAAATTACCTTTAACTGGACTGCCATTGAAAATAAAACCAAACCCTATTACTTCATTATTAGAGAGGCTGGTTCAACTGAAGCTACTATGATCGGCTGTTACAGCAATAAAATTAGTCTTTTAGTAGATGGTGTTAATTTAAAGGTTGGGCAATCATACCAATGGACTGTAGTTGAAAGCAAATACGAAAATCTCGAAAAAATTAATTACAAGACTTTTACATTACTGGATGACAGTTCCTACCAAAATATTAAAAAAGAAGTCGATTACTTATCTGAATTTTTAGGTTCCATTGGTTTTTCTGAAAATGAAATTGAATCTATATTGTGTAATGAATACAAAACGTGTTTTTGATCATTAAAAATAATGATAATCCCTATTTTTATTTCCAAAAATTTTTAATTTGATAAAACATAAAAAATGTTGTTTCACCATTGCTTCACCAAGAAATCAAGGGAAGCTGGAAAATAAGGTAAATAAAGGCTTTAGCGATTTGAGTTTAATTCCTGTCGCGATCACAGAAAGCCATGTCAGTAATGACGTGGCTTTTTTGTTTCCTTAAATTTTAGAAGGAATCTATCTCAAATTTTCACTTCACTCTTGTTTCGTCATCAGAAGAAAGGAATCATCATCATGTCTTTAATTTAGGGGCATTCTAATTTTTTGGTTCAAATCCAATCTCCAGCTAGACTTTAGGAAATCGCCTTTAGTGGCTTCGTGTCAAAACATGCGCTTGAACATGATCTGATAAAACGCAAATCATCGTAAGATTATTAGTATTTTTTCAATACCTTTAATGGTATTAAAATTCAACACGATGATAGGATTATATATTTTTCTTGGTTTTTTAGTTTTGTCCGCATTTTACGGCATTGGCATTTACAACCGATTGGTAAAATTAAGCACGCTGGTCGATGAGGCTTGGAGTGGTATTGACGTGCAATTAAAAAAGCGCTATAATTTAATACCTAATCTGGTAGAAACTGTAAAAGGCTATGCAAGCCATGAAAAGGAAACTTTTGAAAATGTCACGAAGGCCAGAAGTCAAGCACAAAACGCCACAACGGTTGACGAACAACAAGCGGCTGAAAATCAGTTGAACAAGGCCTTAATCAATTTATATGCCGTGGCGGAACAATACCCTGAGCTAAAAGCCAATGAGAATTTTTTAAACCTGCAAAATGAATTATCGGTGATAGAAGGTGATATCGAAAAATCCAGACGTTATTATAATGGCACCACACGCGATTATAACATACTCATTGATTCGTTTCCGTCTAACATAGTTGCAGGACTCACCAAATTTGAAAAAGCAGCATTTTTTGAAATTGAAATGGCGGCAGAACGAGAAAATCCACAAGTAAAATTTTAAGCCTTGCGACAACTTTTATGCCTTTTACTTTTATTGAGCAACGTATGGGCTTCGTTTGCACAAAGCGAACGTGTACTGTCGTTTCATTCAGCGATTGTAGTCGATACCTCAAGCAGCATTACGGTAACAGAGTCCATAAAAATCTATGCTAAAGGATTTGTTTTTAAAAGAGGTATTACACGTACCATCCCAACCGTAAGTGCGGATAGTTCCGGCAACAGTGTAAAGCACAATTTTAAGATCCTAGCTGTAGAAAGGGATGGCAGGCCATCAAAATACCACACTAATAGTGGGAGTGGCAGCACTACCATTTATGTGGGAGACAAAGACGTGTTTTTAAGTGAAGGTACGTACGACTACACCATAACTTATCGCATGGGTGGACAAATTCGCTTTTTTGAAGATTATGATGAACTTTACTGGAATGTCAATGGTTTTGATTGGGCCTTGGATTTTGGTGAAGTGTCCTGCGACATTTCCCTGCCAACAAGTGGTACAATCATTCAGGAGGCCTGTTATACTGGACGCTATGGTAGCAGCAGTACAAACTGTAGTATAACACAAGTTTCTGATAATCGGATACGCTTTAGTGCTGGTCAAATGAACGCTGGCGAAAACTTAACTGTGGCTGTGGGGTTCAACAAAGGTAGTGTGACCCAACCTCCTCCACCTCCACCTCCAACATTTTTGCAAAAGTTTGGTGCCCTACTATTAAGCACCTTTATCAGTTTGGTACTCTTGTTTTATTATGGTTATACCTGGTTACGATTTGGTATCGATCCACCAAAGCCCACCGTTATTCCTCAGTTTGAAATCCCAAACAACATGTCACCTGCCTCTATAGGCATGTTAGATAAACTGCGCTATCACGGTGATTTGATAACAGGCACCATAATAAATTTAGCTGTAAAAGGCTATCTTAAAATTGAAGAACAAACCCAAGACTATGTATTTGGCTTGTTTAAAAGCCAAACCTTTGTTATCCATAAATTAAAGGACGATATAGGTATGCTAAAGGATGAAGAAGAAGTCCTATTCTCAAAATTATTTTCGGACACTGACCAACTCAAATTAGATGGTGAGTACGATTCTGATATAGGTAGTGCCGTTACGGCCTATAGAAGCTCACTAAAACAACAGCATCATGGTTTCATTTATGAAGGCTTTAATTACAAATTTTGGTTACTACCATTGTTCACCATAGTGGCTTATATAATCGCCTTTGTGGTCCTCGCTTCAAAATACTTTGAAGGCGAGAATGATGGAGTGATATTCGCTGTATTCTTGGTGTTTAATATTATCTTCTTTTTGATTTACCAATACCTGATACGAAAACCAAGTTTAAAAAAGTTGAAGCTCCGATCATTGATCGAAGGTTTTAAGATGTACATGAGTGCCGCAGAAGAAAAGCAAATCGCACATTTTAATCCACCAGATTTAACACCAGAAATTTTTGAAAAGCTTTTACCTTATGCCATTGTATTGGGCGCTGAGGATGTTTGGGGTTACAAATTTCAAAAGCTTATCAACACCGCTGTCGTTGACCCAAGTTACCAACCGACATGGTATGCTGGTCGCGTGACCAATTTCTCAAGCTTCAACCATAGCTTAAATTCATCCTTATCTAATTCCATTAGCAAATCTGCAACGCCTCCATCTAGCAGCGGCAGTGGTTCGGGCGGAGGTGGCTTCTCTGGCGGTGGCGGCGGAGGTGGCGGCGGAGGTGGCTGGTAGTCATCATTTTGAATATAATTTGTAAAATATTGTGGGATTAATTCAGGATGAATCACGTTGGACTATAAAAATTTATGTTTCGATTTTAGCCCAGTATTGCCAGTTACCTTAAAAAAAAGTGACTAAATGTATCCTTATTTTGGAAACTTAATATTGTAACATACCGAAAAAAAAGATTGGTTTCACAACTACTTCACCAAAAGAAATAATAAGCATGGAAGAGGCTATTAATTAAGAACTAATGAAAAAGTTTAAGTCCTTTTATTGATTATTTTTATAGGTCACTATCTAACTCCTCAAATACGCTTTATTTTATTTGACATAAAAACTTTTATCATCGAAATAGAACCGTACCCATCAATCCTTTGGCAGTGCTTCACCTTCCATCCATGGTGCACCCGCATTAACCAAATCTTTTGCTAACTTCGATAATTTCCCTTGACTCATTTCCAACTGTGACTTGGAAGAACTTAATTGCTTATTGATCAACTTTAAAGCATTTTTATGATTTGTCGTAGGGCCGTAAGTGGAATGATCAATTCCTATTTGCAAAGAAAATAATCTACCAACAACTGTTGGCTTTGTTTTTTCTCCCGGTTCTACTTTCGATTTTTGACCATTTAGTTCTTGGTCTATTTTCAAAAGTTCCATTCGTACTTCTGCCAATCGACTATCAAAGTTACCAGCCACTGTAGGTGAATTATTCAATACTTTTTTCATGCGCTCTACACGTGTTAAAGAATTCGTTAAGCTCATTTGAATTGCAGTATGTAAGCGTACGGCTTCTTCATATTCTCGCCAAAATCCAGCAACCTCTTTAGGGGCAGCTCCTTCTAATGCGCCTATATGCAAAGGCACAACCTCAAATTTTATTGGTTGCGACAACGCTTTCACCACTCCATTCACTTGCTCAAAAAGCGCAGCAGAATATTGTCCTGGGGCAACCATAAGCGCTTTTGGTCTATCGTCCCACATAGGTGTTGGAGGTTCAATCATGGAAATAGCATTAGGAGAAGGATACCTTAGATCCCAAGCAACTCTGTGAAACCCTTTCTTGGTTTTGCCCTCTACACGTCTGACAACAGATCCATTTGCGTCTTTAATTTCAACCCATACTTTCGGTGGGTTTTCCATACGTTCTTCTTCCAAGGCTTCCCAACCAGGGAAAGCAATATTGCCTTTATTTTTCTTTTCTTTAGCAGCTCGGATTTCTTGTTTTGTTTTTAAATCATCTTTCAAATAATAGGTAAAAACAGCACCAAAAGGAGGATTGTCAGCCACAAAGTGATCAGCACCCTGATCACCTTTTTTTCCTTCAAAACCTAGATGTCCTCGAGGAATATACCACCATGCTTTTCGTGTAGAAAACAAAGTAGCGTCATTTTTTAAAACTTCATCATTTACTTCTCTAAGTACGCTTATATCATCAAAAACATAAAAACTTCGTCCAAAAGAGGCTGCAACCAAATCATTTTCCCGCCGCTGGATGGCCAAATCCCGAAACGATATGGTTGGAACACCACCTTTAAGTTTTATCCATTTTTGACCTGCATTGGGAGAAAAATAAATTCCAAATTCAGTTCCTGCAAACCACAAATCTTCTTTTACATGGTCTTGTACAAGACGCCAGACTAAGTTCCGTTTTGGTAAATTATTTTGAATAGGTTTCCATGTTTTCCCTCGATCCATACTTTTTAAAATGTAAGGTTGATAATCGCCATACTTGTGATTGTCCATCGCTACATAGACTGTATTCGCGTCATGTAAATCTGCTTTAATATCATTGATATATGGAATTTTTGGCATCCCTTTTATGGTACTTACTTCTATTTTTCGCCAAGTATTCCCATAATCTTCTGTTATTTGTATCAACCCATCATCAGTACCAATGTATATTAAATTTTCATCAAGCGGTGATTGAGCAATAGAAGTAATTGTATTATAATTGGACATAGCGTTTAAGTCCCACGCATTGTCCCAACTCTGTTGTTTTCCCATAATTGGTAATTCCAAACGGTTTTGGTCACGTGTTAAATCACCAGAAAGGGTTCGCCAGTCATCACCTCGATTATCAGAAACCCAAAGTCTTTGCGATGCGTGAAAAATTCGTTTTGGAGAGTGTGGACTAACCAAAATTGGTGCGTCCCAATTATAGCGTTCGTAATCTTCGTCTGCTCCAGGTTGCGGTTGAATGTCCATCACCTCACCAGTAATTAAATCAATTCTAGATAGAGTTCCCTCTTGGCGTTGTCCGTACATAATGTTTGGGTTTCGTGGTTCGGTAGCTGGTTGATGTCCATCCCAATCCAAGACCACTTTCCAATCTGAATTTTGAATGCCATGTACATTATCGGTTCTAGAAGGACCGCCTTCTGTCGAATTATCTTGCGTTCCTCCGTAAATATTGTAAAATGGTTCGGCATCATCAACCGCTACCTTATAAAATTGAGTCAAAGGAAGGTTTGCCATAAAACGCCAATTTTCAGCTAAATCAAATGATTCGTAAACACCGCCATCTGTACCCATCAATAAATAATCAGGGTCGTCTTTTCTGAAAGCCAGCGCATGATTATCGGAATGTTTATGTTGTTCCTTCAAGCGACTAAAAGTTTTGCCTCCATCTTCTGAAACCTGTACCCTCACATCCATCAAATACAATCTATCAAACTGATGCGGTGAAGCATATAGTTCTTGATAATAATGTGGTCCGGTTGCTCCAGATACTGCGTCGGACATTTTCGTCCAAGTCGAGCCACGATCTGTTGAGCGGTAAACACCACCCTTCCGTCTGTCCAATTCAATAGCGGCATATAATACATCTGGCTTTTGAGGAGAAATCGCCAAACCGATTTTACCCATATTGGATTTAGGCAATCCACTTTTGAGTTTTTCCCATGTCTCGCCTCCATCCGAACTCCGATACAATCCCGTACCAGGACCGCCCCCCATATATGCGGCTACCGTTCGGTGTCTATCCCAAGTAGCAGCATACATTTGGTCTGGATTTCGAGGATCAATCGCAATGTCAGTTACACCAGTCCATTCAGAATTCCCCAAAGTCCGCTTCCACGTTTTTCCGCCATCGATAGATTTATACAACCCTCTTTCACCACCTTTTGTCCAGAGCGGACCTTGTGAGGCTACCCATATCACATCTGAATTTTCGGGATGAATTACAATTTTGGATATATGATTAGAATTTTTCAAACCCATATTTTTCCAATTCATTCCCCCATCATCACTTCGATATACTCCATCACCAAACGATAAATGACGGCCACCTACATTTTCCCCAGTACCTACCCAGACGACGTGGGGATTATTAGGATCAATGGTTACGCAACCTGTAGCAAATGAACCTTCATTATCAAAAATAGGATTCCAAGTAACTCCTGCATTTACAGTTTTCCAAACTCCCCCTGAAGCTACAGCGATATACCAAGTATTATCATTTTCAGGGTGAATTGCAATGTCCGCAATTCGACCAGACATAAACGCTGGTCCTATACTACGAAGCTTTAAGCCTTCAAAATTTTCATCTGACCAAGGTTCGACGGGTTTATCTTGAGCAAAAGTGAAAGTTGAACAAAGGAAACACAGCAGCAATGTGAAGAATTGGTTTTTCATGATTTTGTTTTTTGTGTGAAAGAATAATGTAAGTGTGACTGACTCAAACTTAATGAATTATAAGAAGAATATTTACAGAAGTTATATTTAATTTGTTGTGGTTTAAAACCTGAGGTGGTAGTTTAAATGAGAATATCTATTAAAAAGTCAGAATAAAAACTGCACTAAAAACAAGAATTACTACTTTATCTTAATCTACTAATAGTGAATATATTAGATAAGTTTTGGATTATTGGTTCATAAAATAAGCTATCGCGCCAACGCAACAATCAAGTATATTCAATTAGTATAATAGAGTCTTTATTTAATGTAATTTCTAAATATTTGGTTTAAACCATCGATGAAATAAGCTCTTACTTCTTTTTAACTTATAGGTTTCTAAATCTTTTATTTTAAGTTTTTCAATAAATTCAAAAAGATCCTTAGGAGGAATAGGATGCGCAATGGTTTTTTGATAAATATTTACCTCATCTTGAATAATTTCACCAACCTTATCTAAAACTAAAAATAGCTTTAACTGTTTCACATTCATGTTAAGAGGAAATTTTTCATCTAAGGCATTTTTAATAATAGGTGTTCTTCTTAATAACCAAGATAAATTACTAAAAACTGATATCTTAAATCCAGGTTTGAACCGATAATTTTCTTCATCGATCCATTCAAACATTTTCGTTAAAATAGCATCCTTTGTTCTAGAATCTTTCAGTTTATTAGGGTTTCGCCATTCTGCGATTAAAGAAAATCTATGGTCTAATTCAATATCACCAGGAGAAAAGGTTTTAAACTCCTTATAATTCTGATTGTTTATAGTAACCCCTAATTTATTTAAAAAGGGGATTAAACTATAATCAAAATAAGTTTTGTGAATAGGGACATCTACCTTCCCAGATGATACAGATTTAAATCCATCATAAATAACTTCAGAACAAAATAGTTCTTCAGAATTTTTATAGTCCATTCCAAAATCATAAGGAATATTCTTCCCCTTATCAGATTGTACTTTAACTTTATTGTACATATACTTGGCTGCTTCATGCGCCAAATCTTGATCTTCAAATCTAAAAATGACTGCTCTGGCATTATTTTGATTTAAATGGATTTTCAATGGAGCGACAACTGCACCAACCTCAATATGACTTTCTATAGTAAATAGTTCACCCAAATCATTTTTATAAACAAGGCTTAAATGACTAAATTGGGCATCTTTAATTCCAATTCTAGCAATCGCTGCGCTTGTAAATGCATTTCCCCTTGAAAGAATTAAATCACCAGATTTTAGATCATTATAAGTACTAAATTTGAAATTTTTATTAGTAAGTAATACTGGTTCTTCTCCAACGAGCATTTTATATTCTGTTGAATCTTTTGATAATGACTCTATCAGATAATCTTCTAAATATCTTAAAGCTCTGTTTAAGTTCTGGACTTTTAATAAACATACACCACTTGAATCCAAGGAAGATTCATAAAAAGCTAAATGCTTTCTAATATTTAATCTAGTCTCAAATGACAGTCTAATGAGTTCTTTAATTTTTGACTGTTCAATCCTTGTAAATGTTGAATCTAAAGAGGAAATAGAAAACAGTTTTTGATAATACTTGTCTGAAATTTGTACACAATTCTGATAGGATTCAACAGGATTTTGAGATTCTATGTAAATTGAGGATACTATTTTAAAAAGGTCACCCTCTTTATCTGCAATATAATTTGATTGACAGAATAGTGTAAAAGGTAAAAGAAAAAACAGTAGTCTTAGTTTATACATACAATATTTATTCTTGTTAGAATTACTTCAAAAATAATTAGTAGGCTTTCTTTTCAAAAAAGAGTAAAAACCATCCAAGTCATTATTACCAAATAAAATCATTCAAAAAAAGGAAACTTTCTTTTAAAGAATTACTTTCTCTCTAAGTAATTCAATATGATTTTGACATATTACTTGTTAAAATTATAAATTTAAATAACTTTATATCGCTATCAACTAACACAATTATGAAAAAATATTATTCTTTTTGGCTATTAGCATGCATTGTTATTTCTCTAAAAGCCCAAGAAAATTCCCAAACCAGAGAAATTGAATATCCATTTGCCGCCCCTGGAAGTGAGGTAACTAGAGGTGTATTTGGAAGTGAGGACGACAGAAAAGAGGTTAAAGATGCTGAGGGTTATGAGGATTTTGTGAGAGCCACAGCTGTTATGATTTCAAAAAGCAACATCTATAATGATGAATTCTATTCATGGTCTTTAAGAGAAAGGCTGCAAAGACAATTTGGGACTAATAAATTTGATGAAAATGTAAAGTTTCTTGATCAACCTGCTATAGGTTCATGCACAGGTTTTTTAATTGCCCCGGATATTTTAGTAACTGCTGGGCATTGTATAAACTCATTAGAAGATGCAAAAAAATACGTTTGGGTTTTTGATTACACGAGTGAATCAAAGTTTATTAATGGGAGAAAACTAAAGTTCAAACCCGAAAATATTTATGAAGTTGAAAGTATAATTTCAACCAAATTAGATGATAAAACAAAAGATGATTACGCCTTTATAAGATTGAGAAGAAAGTCAAATCGGGATCCTTACAGATTTAGAACGAGTGGAAAAGTTTTAGAAGACACAAAAATAAACACGATAGGCTCTCCAACTGGACTACCCTTGAAATTTACCACAAATGCTGTTGTTGTAGACAATAAACCAAAAAATTGGTTCTTAAGCAGCCTTGATAATTTTCCAGGAAATTCAGGAGGACCGGTTTTTGACCAAAATGGTTTTATAGAAGGAATTCTAGTTCGAGGAATGGATGTTTATAGTGTGGCAGATGGTAGATATACAGGCGACTATAAATATAACCCTAAGTGTAACTGTATTCAAACTGTGAGTATTAACAGTATTTTTCTCAAAGGTGACTGTGAATCCCACAAAATTACTGAGGTGCCAACTAAAATATTAATTGAAGCAGTCTATGAGAATATTGAGTATGCCATTAAAAATAATCTTGAAGACCGTTTTAATTCATGGAGCATTTACAGCTGGATTTTTAACCATAAATACACAAAGCAGCAAGGTCGGTTTGAAAATTTAGCTATCGAGCAAAACAACACCTATGCACTAAAACAAATTCTCAAATTAACCACTGAGAGCATGTCAGATCAGCAAGCTAGGCAACTCATTGATTTTGCTATTTCTAAGAACAATGATGAAATTCTTCAGATCTTATTAGATAGTGGACTTCTTGCAGATGCTGGTTTAGATTCAACTTATACCTCACTTCAAAATGCAGTTATTTCGGACAACCTCGCCATAGCAGAAACATTAATTTATTATGGTGCAGACACTAAGGTAAAAACAAGTTCTGGTGATAATCTGCTTCATTTGGCAGCTCGAAACGGCTCTTTTGAAATGGCAAAACTCCTAGTTAAAAACGGTGTTGATGCAGGTGCAAAAAACAGCAAGAAAAGACGACCAGAAAAAGTGGCCAAAAAATCTGGACATAAGAGTTTGGCAAAGTATCTGAAAAAAGCCAGAAAAGGAAGACTCTAAATCCATTTGAAAAATGCTTAACAAGATTTCATTCTTTTTATTGTTTGCTTTACTCTGTTCCGTTGTTAGTATATCGCAACTTAATGCACAGAACAATCAGCACCTTATTTTAGAAGACGAAACTCTAGTGAAAGGAGATTCTTGTCTATCTAACAGAAGTGATTACAGTAAATTTAGGCTGGCATATGTTAACGATTCGACATTAGTGAAAAATCTTCAGATATTAGTTGGAGCCAATTACAAAAGTGAATCTTTTTCTAGCGTCGAACAGTTCAATATTTTTGATTTTAAGTTTTGGTTACTTTCCAACGATAGCTATAAATCCAATGGAGACCTAGAACTAAAAATTACATATTCGGTCAATAACAATCCCATAGAGCAGGTATTTTCCATCTGTCTTATGTATGTTGACCCTAATCCTGTTGATAGAGGCGCCAACACACCAGACTTTGTAAAACTGCCAATCTATTTTGGTACAGACAGAAACTATGTCAAATCAAAAGATCTAAATGATGCTTTTGGGATTAAACGTTCTAAACTCAAATATGGCATTGTGGAAGTCAGCATTCCGCACGATCATCGCATAGGCGAAATAGAAAGCCCATCAATTTGGAAGTTTGAGTTTTCAGAAGACCCATCAAAACATGTGATGCTTCAAAGTATTACACTTTTGGACAAAAAACGTTTTTTTGACAAGTTAGCAGCAGATATAAAAACCTCTAAAAAGAAAAGTACGTTTTTATTCGTCCATGGTTACAATACATCGTTTAGCGAAGCAGCTAAACGTACAGCTCAGATTTCGTATGACTTAAAATTTGACGGCAAAGCAGTATTTTATAGTTGGCCATCGCAAGCCTCAACATTTAGATATGGTAAAGATGAAGAAAATATTGAATGGTCTCAACGAAATATCGAGCGGTTTTTAAGAGATTATTTATCCAAATCTGGTGCTGAAGAGATTTATCTAGTGGCACACAGCATGGGCAACCGAGGATTGACAAGAGCTATCGTTAAAGTTATGAAGGATAGGCCCGAACTTCGTTCAAAAATTAAAGAAATCATTTTGGCAGCACCAGACATTGATGCTGATGTTTTTAAGAATGATATTGCACCACAAATGGTATCCAATACACAAAAACCTATTACACTTTATGTATCTTCGGATGACTTGGCCTTAAAAGCATCAAAACTAATCAATGGTAATGCAAGAGCTGGAGATGCTGGTGAAAAAATGGTTATTCTAAACGGTATTGAAACTATTGATGCTACAGGAATTGATACGAGCTTCTTGAGCCATTCTTATTTTGCGGATTCAAATTCCATCATATCAGATATATTTGACATTATACAATCTGGACAACGTGCCCTAAACCGAAAACGCTTATTAATGGCAAAACTAAAAGACAATGTTTACTGGAAGGTAAAGCAATAAAGCACTATAAAATTAAGCTATTATGAAAAACATTTACACTAAAATATTATTTGTTCTAATTCTGGTGACTTCGGGTATCACTACTGCTCAAGAACGCTACAGAATTACTTATGATTATGCTACCGAAAAAGTCAATTACTTATTATTAGACAAGAATAGCAATATTGTTGATACCTTAAGTAACCCCAAACTAAAACGGAATAGTTTAGTAGAATTAAAACTTAAAAACGTTAACCCTTTTGCTGTCCAAGTACAAACCGATGTAAAGGAAGAAAATTTAATCGCTTCTGGTCAAGGCTTTAATTTCAGCTCATTATTAGGTGGTATCAACTCTTTTACGGGAAATCAAATAGACCTGAACACTTCTGCCCTACCAGACACAGAGGTTTTTAAATCTGAAGCTGGTACAAGGGGAAGTGCAGCTGCTACAAGCAATTTTGAAGATTTAAATAATACCATTACAAATATTTCAGCATTAAAGACTACATTTTTATCCAACCTACTAAATCCTAATTTAGATAAGGAAACCATAATGAAGAATTTGGTAGAAACTGCTGACGCAGAACAAGATGTACGCTTACCAAGTGCCAAGGATAACTTCTATGTGTATTTGTCCAAGGTAGAAAAATCCATAAAGGATAGTCGTTCCCAGTTAGAAAATAATATCAATACCATGTCAAATTCCATTGATATGGAAATAGAAAATAATAAGGACTTAACTCGTGGCGAATTGGTATCGCGTAACATTGCAGTAGCAGATCTGCAACGTTTAATGTCTAAACTCAATCAATCCACTACTCAAAGTTTACAGAGTCTAGACGAACTTAGGTCGCTATATACAGTTTTAGAAGCTTCGAATTTTGAACAGACCTATGACTACGAACTATCTGCCGATAAGGTTAATGTAGAACTTAAATTTGTACAAAGCGAGTTTTCAAACTCAATTGACAACGATAATGAGCCAACCACTTTAAAAACAAGAAATATCACAATGCTTTCTAAAGGTGGTTTTAAGATTAATACCAGTATAGCCATGACCTTGAATAATTTTGGCTCAAATTCCAAAGATTATTTTATTGATGAAAATAGTGTCATTGGTGCAGATGAAAATGACTTCTTTGTACCTAATTTAAGCACAATGATTAATTTCTATCCTTTTATGGGCGAAAACTTCAACATTGGTGGCAGCTTTGGATTATCTATACCTATTTCGGGTAATGATAATGTAAATGGAATTAACTTTCTTTTTGGTCCTTCTATGTTTTTTGGTAGTAAGAGTCGCTTATCACTTTCAGGAGGATTGGCCTATGGACCCGTTCAAAAACTCACCAATGGCTTAGAAGTAGGCGATACTACATCCTTTGGAAGTGTCGACAATTTTACCAAAAACGTTTATGACTTCGGATATTATTTCGGTATTTCCTTTAGCCTCTTTGATTTAAATTAAAATATTATGAAACACAGGATACTACTCTTATTGGCCCTCATGTTTAGCTTAAATGTTATGGCGGAAAAATATGCCATTATTATTGCCATTGGCGACTATCCAACAAAAACAGGCTGGTCATCAATCAGTTCGGTAAACGATGTGCCTTTAATTAAAAATACCTTATTGAAGCAAAACTTTAAGGCTGAAAACATTACAGTGCTATCAAATGCAGAAGCAACAAGAGCCGGAATATTAAGCGCCATCGAAGACCTACAATCTAAGATTAAACCCGGCGATATTGTAGTGCTCCACTACTCTGGCCATGGTCAACAGATTTTTGACAACAATGGGGATGAAATTGATGATTTGGACGAAGCCATAGTACCTTATGATGCATTGGTACGTTATACTTCAAATTACAAAGGCGAAAATCATATCCGTGATGATGAATTGGCCAACATATTTACAAATTTTAGAAACGCGTTGGGTAAAGACGGACAACTATTGGTGTTGTTAGACAGTTGCCACTCTGGTTCTTCTACAAGAGGTGGAAAAGCCAGAGGGGGTGAACCCGAATTTACTCCACCAAACTGGACTCCGACTTCAGAGAAAAACACACCAGGTAGTGGATTGGTTGAAAAAATTCAGATTAATAATGATGCTGCACCATTTATAATGTTATCTGGCGCTTCTGCCAATGAATTGAATTACGAATATGAGGGTTATGGCTCTCTAAGTTTTGCGTTTTCAAAAGCCATGAACGAGTTGGGCAGTGACTTTACCTATCGCAAATTATTTTCTGCTATTGCTGCAAACATGAATGTGATTTCCCCTAAACAGACACCAACTATAGAAGGCGATGCGGATTACAAACTTTTTAAAGGGGAGTACGTAAAACAACAACCCTATTTTGAAGTCACCAAAGTACCACGTGCCGATGTCATTAAAATTGGTGCTGGAAAACTACAGCGCCTTTTCGAAGGCACCACAGTGAATATTTTACCGGCAGGAACTTCAAAAGTAGAAGACAAAGACATCATCACTAAAGGTAAAATTACTAGGGCAACATTTAATGAATCAATTATCAAATTAGATGCAACTTTAGGCTCTACCAATGAAAAAGAATACTGGGTGTTTATAGATAAGCAAACCTACGGTGATCTGGCTATTAACATTTATTTTGACAAATCATTAAAATCAAAAGGGGTAAAAACGAATGTCGAAAATTTTCTTACCGAAAATAAACTTGGCCAAATTGTAAAGGATTCTACAAAAGCCGATTTAATAATTGAAGAATTAAATAAGAATAAAGAGCTATCTATCATCACTGCAAACGGTGGAAACCCGGTATATAAACAGACAAGAATCGATGGTGATTACAGTGCTAAATCAGTAACAGAAACGCTTTTTAACTACGCACAAGGTAATTACCTTAAAAACTTAAAGTTAGATAATCTGAACTATGAGTTTGAATTTAAACTTTTACCAGCTAAGGAAGATGACCTTACAGGGGAAGTTACTGAATTAGAAGAAGATGCTTTTACCAATGAGGCTGGTAAATTTCAAGTTAATACTGACTATGACAGAGTATATCTACAGGTCACCAATAAAAGTGATCGCCCTCTATACTTCAGTATTATAGAGATAAATTCAAAAGGTGAAATCGCACCTTTTATGCCTAATGATAATTGCACACTAAATGACAATGAACGCCTTATTGCACCAGGTAAAACCATGACCTTTAAAAACTGTATTTACAGTTTTGGAGATCCTTATGAGACGTTAATTTTAAAAGGTTTTGCAACAACATCACCTATTAATTTTAGACCAACCGTAACTTCGAGAGGTGCCCAATCCGGCACTCGTGGGTCATCTAATCCATTAGAGGGCTTTATAGGGCAAACCTATTCCCAGTCTCGCGGTAGTAGTAGTTCTTCCGTTAGTGGACCAATTGATGGGTACAGTACAGAGTTTGTGTATGAAATTGTAAAGGAAAAGTAAATGATTACCCAAAAGGTATTTTGTGTTATTGTAAACTTAACTTGTTTTGTATCAAGTCTATCGCTATTTAGTCAAGATGTTTCTGAACTAATACAACTACACAGGCAAAACCTAAAAGAACTTTACGAAACGAGAGGTGCTCCGCCAGATTGGTTAGAAACTGGCCATGTAGATGACCAATATTTGGAATGGTGCTTAGACCATTATTCTAAACCAACTGCAATACTTCTCTATACGCACCAAGAAGATACACTCACCATAAATCTTTTTGATAAAAAAGCGACTAAATTACAGACCAAAATACCTATAAAGGCTAAAGAATTGGTTGACCATATTAATAATGTTAATCTTTATTATTCTAAAGGTCGAAAAGATAAATCTCCTAAGTTGAGAGGTTCAAAATCTATTTCTAAGAAAAATAGACAACTAAAAACGAGTTTAAAAACCATAAACACACGTTTATTACCTGATACCTTTGACCTAGAAAACTATGAGCACATTATTATTGTTCCTGTTTTTAACATCTCTACACTACCCTTTTCTGCTTTCAAAATCAGAGATAAGGAACTTATAGATATAATGAGTTATTCTATAGCGCCTAGTTTATTTGAATTAATGGTGTCTAATAAGCTCAATAATGATGACTACTACTATAAAAAACAACAATATAATTGGGAAAATGCCCTATTTGTAGCTAACCCAGAATATCCTAATGATTCCATCTGGAATTTTCCGGACCTTCCAGGAACTATTAGAGAAGTCAATACCATTACCAAAGATTTCCCTAAAGACTCTCAAACAAAACTCATAGGAAAGGAAGCTACTAAAAAAAATGTACTAGATTCTATCTGTAATTACGACTTAATCTATTTTGCTACACACGGTATATCAAATTCTGAAAATCCATTAGAAAACAGCTTTTTGGTGTTATCAGAATCTGATGATGATTCTGCATATTTTAGTTTAAGTGAAATAATGAATATAAGAAAAGAATGTTCTTTAAAAGCAGATCTTGTGGTTTTAAGTGCCTGCCAAACAGGTTTAGGAAAATCTCATGAAGGTGGTATTATAGGTTTAGCGCGCTCTTTTCAAATTGCTGGAGCTAATCATGTAGTAATGAGCTTATGGAATATTGATGATGAAAAGACTGCAACATTTATGTCGTTTTTCTTTGAAGAATTAAGAAAAAGTAATGACTTAATGCCTCACGAGGCTTTAAGGCAAGCTACTTTAAGGTTTAAATCAGAGATAGATAATGACCCTAAATATTGGGCAGCATTTTCCATTTTTGGGGTACCATACTAATTTACAAACCGTTAAAAGTCAATGCAGATGCTTTTTGGTATATTTTCTATTAAAGTTTTAGTCAATATTTATTTGGCATAATCAGTTTTTAGTTGGTAATGGTCTTAAAAAATTATTTTTCATGAAATTAAAATTAATCTTCATACTGTTTTTAATGCCATCTTATTTGTGTTTTGCCCAAGATTACAAAACCTATGATACATGGCTAAAATTCTATAATGAAGGGTATGATTTATATTCTAAACAAAACTATACTGATGCTGTAGAAAAGTTAAAAAAAGCAGCTGAATATATAAATCAAATAAACTTTAGTACCGACGAGAAAACGCAGTACTACCCTATCTACAATTATGATTATTTGGGATTATCTTACCAAAGTCTCGGAGACTTTAAAAATGCAGCAGAGTCCTTTACCAAAGCAATGGAACTCTTAAGCAGCGTCGAAAATATGAATGTCGACTACGGTAAACAAATCCTAAACAGCCTAATATCTTGTTACGAAAAATACGACCTTAATAAAGCTTTAGAGTACAGGCAGCAATACTTAAACGGTATAGCCAAAGAGAGCGGTAAAATATCCATACCTTATGCTGAACAGCTTTTTGCAATATCTCTCATCAACAAAAATCTTCAAGAAACAAATGCTTTTATCGAAAATCTTGAGGAAGCCTATAGCATACATAAGCAATTAGAGTCTACAGATCATATACACTACCCTTATATAGTCTTTAATTTAGCTTATACCTATTATCACAGACAAGATTATGCTCAAGCTCTAATCTATTTTAAAAACATGGAAGCTAATTTAGAGCCTTATCAAAAAGACCCATATATCAATATTGGAAAGTTAAACTACGATTATGCTTTAAGTCTTTACAAACAAGGTTTTTTCGCGGAATCTGAATCTAAGTTTAAAGATTTACTCAATGATCCATGGTTAAAGAGTATAGAAAATGCTGAATTCTATCTCTACGCTACAAATTATATTGGGCTTTCAGCCTACTATCAAAATAAAATTGAAGACGCAAAATTAGCTTACGAAACTAGTTTTCCTCATTTAGAAAATGCTTTGGGTGCTACAAGTCCTTTATTTGCATTGCAAAAAACCAACTATATTAGATTACTTATTGATACGGCTAACTACGATCCTGCTTTAAAACTAAGTGAAGAGGTTTATAAAACGCTTCAAGTAAATGGACATACCGATTCTAAAGCCTATCTAAATGTCGTCAACAATTTAGGTATGCTCTACATGCAAAAGTCCGACTTCGAAAAGGCAGAAACGTTTATTAAGACATCTATAGACCTAGCTGAATTAAGCTTTCACTACAATGCTTTGGATAAATCTCATCTTAAAAGCAATTTAGCTTACATCTATCAAAAACTAAGCAAATATGACGAAGCAAAATCTTTACATGAAGAGGTTTTAAAAACTAAAACGGAGTTATTAAATCCTAACAGTCAGGATTATGCCATAGCTTTAATGAATTTTGGTACTTACTTATTTGAAACTGGCGAACATATTAAAGCTGAGGACTATTTTCTTAAAAGTGAAGCTATCTTTAAGAATAACAATGATACTGGCAGTATTGCCTTTACATCTCTACTACTAAATCTTGCTCAGCTATACGATACCAAAAGAAACCTCAAACAAAGTTTATACCATTACGAAAAAGCCATTGATATTTATTCTAAAAGTGGTTTAGAAACATCAGAGAACATGGCTCTTGCTTTACATGGAAAAGCTTCCGCACTTTTGTCTATAGGTGATATTAATGAAGCTACTAAAAGTGAAAAACAATCCTTTGAAATTATAAATAATAATTTTGATCATACCTCTTTACAATACGGCAATGCGGCTTTCAATTATGGCTCCTTATATTATTATTTAGGAGATTATAATAAAGCTCAAAACTATTTCACAGAAGCCTATAAGGTCTTTGAAAAGCATCTAGACTATGGATCTCCTGAGTTTATAAAAATAGCTGAATATTACATTAAAGATTTAGTAGCCAATAAAGATTACGAAACTGCGCTACAGCTTATAGTGAAAATTGAAGAGAATCTTATCTCTAATTATGGGTTTGAAAGTTTTTATTATGCCAAAGTACTTTATAATAAAGCAAAAATTTCCGCCTTAATGGGTAATTATGAATACGCATCAAGGTTATACCAATCCGTATCGACCGTTTTTCAAAAGACTGTAGATAAGAATAGCGATACATACAGTAACATGCTTTTCAATTATGGGAGAACTTTAGATCAACTAGGTAAAACCGATCAAGCTATAGAAAAATATAAAGAACAAGCAGAAGGTATTAAAAACCAGTTAAAAGATCTCTTCACATACAGAAATGAAGAAGACAAGAAAAAATTTATGCAACAACTTTCAATGTATAATGATTGGTTGAATGCTTCAATTTTTAAAGATGATGAAGAATATAGCAACTTAATTGGTATAGGACTCAATAATCAATTAATGCTTAAAAGTTTACTTTTAAATACATCTAAAGAGATTATATCAAGTTTATCAAAATCTAATGATCCTGAAATAAAGTCTAAAATTGATGATTACGGTAATTTAAAATATCAGCTCTCCGACCCAAAAATCTTAAGTAATACTGAGAAGACTGCAAACTTGAGAAGTCGAATTAATGCTCTAGAAACAGAGCTGGTTAAGCTATATAATACTTCAGAAAACAGGAAGAGTACCGAAAATTTCGACAAAGATTGGTTAACTATAAAAAAGAACTTAACTCCAAACGCTATTGCTATTGAGTTTGTAGAATTCGAAACGAGAGAGGGTAATTATCTCAGCGGCGAACGTGCTTACGGAGCTTACTTAATTCATTCAACTTGGGACAAGCCAAAAATTGTGCAACTCGTTTCACTTGAAGACCTTAAAAATGCACTCAAAAAACAAGATCCAAATTCACTATATCAAACTAGAGGTTCCAAAGCAAAAAACACTACAAACACAAAAGGACTTTACGAACTTCTTTGGGCACCTTTAGAACCTTATTTAGAAAACATAGAAACCATCTACTACTCACCTAGCGGTTTACTTAACCAAATTCCCTTTGCGGCTTTAGACACCGAAGGAAAACATATTTTAGCTAGTCAATTCAATCTAGTTCAATTAACTAATAGTTTTAATATAACGGATCTTAAGAATACTATTAATAAAGAAAACACACTTTTTATTGGTGGTATAGATTATAATGGCATACCAGCTAAAACTTCAGATAAAAGTGATATTGCCTATGAACTTTCCAATTTAAAATCTGTTTCAGGAACAAGAAGTTTAGGATCGTCTTGGAATTATTTACCAGGTACTTTAAACGAAGTTAATTCGATTCAAAAATTATTTTCAAAACACGGAAAATCAATCTCAGTTTTAACTGACAAAGAAGCTACCGAAAGTGCATTTAAATCCTTAAATGCAAATAGCCCAAAAATTATTCATATCGCAACACATGGCTTCTTTTTTGAAAACAAAAACCATAACGATAGTGATAGATTCAATTCACCTGAAACCACCGTATACAAAAAAGCCGAAGATCCACTATTGCGCTCTGGCCTGTTATTTGCAGGTGCTAATATCGCATGGCAAAATAGTGAAAATGCCAATTCTGAAAATGATGGTGTTTTAACTGCTTTGGAAATTTCAAACTTAGATCTATCCAATACGGACATGGTAGTACTTTCAGCCTGCGAAACAGGACTGGGCGATATAGATGGTAGCGAAGGTGTTTATGGTTTGCAACGGGCGTTTAAAATGGCAGGTGTGGATATACTAATAATGAGTCTTTGGGAAGTACCTGATATGGAAACCGCAGAATTTATGAATATCTTTTACACCAACTGGCTTAATGGAGAACCTATAAGAGAAGCATTTAGAAACACACAATTAGAAATGTCAAATACATACAAAGACAACCCAGAAAAATGGGCTGCCTTTGTCTTGATTGAATAAAATGAAAACTATAAAATTTACTTTTTTTGCACTTTACTTTTCGCTTATAGCTTTTTCTCAAAATGATGAAGACTATAACAAATGGCAAGAACATATTGATAACGGAAACTATTATTTCAGCTATCAAGAATTGGATAAGGCTGCCAATGCCTATAAAAATGCACTTGATTTAGCTAATAAGATATTTAAGGTTGAATCTAATGAATATATGACAACTGCATATTCTTATGCGGTTGTCCTTGTTCAAACTGAAAAGAACGATTTAGCCCAAGAACCTATGGAAAAAGCTCTAATTGGGCTCAAAGCTTTATACGGAGAAACAAATGAACAATATGCTAATGCTCTTACCATTTTGGCAAATATCTATATTAACAACAAAGCCTTTAAACTTGCTGAAGAAAAATATATAGAATCTAACGATTTACTTAAAATTGTATATGGTGAAGACCATATGATGTATGGCATCGGACTTACAAATTTGGCTGGATTATATAGAGAAACAGGTGATTATAAAAAAGCACTTGAAATTTTAAATGATGGATTAGAAATTCTAAAGGATAATATCTATTTTGATAAAACTGCATACAACAATCTCAGATATAATAATCTTCCTAGTATTTATCAAGGTTTAGGAAGACTGGAAGATGCTATAGCAATAGAAAAAGAAAGTCTAAATTATATTAAGCGAAAATACGGTTCTAATAACTCTAATTATGCTAATCTATTAACGAGCATTGGTGGTATTTATGTTAATCTCGGTTATTTTAATAAGGCCGAAAATGTATTGTTAGAAGCCTCAAAAATCTTTGAAGAACTCAATGACCGCGAAAATGACAAGGCTCTTGGTAACACCTACATGTTTTTAACGGCTTGTTTTACTGAAACTTCAGATTTTAAAAAAGCCTTTTACTACGCCAGTAAAGGTATTGATCTAACAGAATTAGATGAAACAAACCCAAAAGTTAGTTCAATACAATACTATGAAATTTTAAGTGGTCTCCACTGGAAACTTCAAAACTATGAACAAGTAAAAGACTACCTAAATATTATTATTGGATTAACTAAAACTTCTACAGGCGAAAGTGCGCCAACGCTTCCAGTTTTAATGTCTAGATTGAGTTTGTGTTATCTTAATTTGGAAGACATAGAAAAAGCGGAAAAACTCGCAAAGGAAGCCTTTAACAAAGCAAAGACTTATAACCTATCAATAAAAGACAATGCCTATAGAGTATGTTTAGACAATCTTAGCGCTATTCTGGTTGAACAAAAAAAATACAAAGAGGCCATAAAAAATATAGAAAGTACGCTTAGTGAAGAAGATAAAAACTACCCTAATTATTGGCAAAAACAGGTAGAATTGGCTAATGTTTATCTTATGGATCATCAATGTAAAAAAGCTGCAGTACTTTTAGATGAAGCCATTAAGAAATTAAAAACCTACTATGGTAAAGACAACCCTGATTACATTGATGCGCTTAACAGTTTGATCATTTCTCAAAAATGTGAAAAACAATATGGTGACCTCATTAAAAATGTAAAACAAGCCAATGATTTAACAAAGCAGCAACTTGTAAAACAATTTAGTTTTAGCACTAATGACTTAAAACGAATATTTCTAACAGAAATTGAAGCGTCTTTTAACATTTACGAATCTATTAACTTAGACAATCCAAAAGATGAACTGACCGCACTTAATCTAGAAAACAAATACATATTAAAAGGCTTGCTATTAAATCAGGCAAAAAATATTATACAAAAACTCAAAACACTTAATGAGCCAGAAATCAACAAACTCATTAATGACTATGTAGATAATAAGCAATTTTTACAAAGAATAGAAGATAAAAACAACGAGAAGTTTAATGAGTTTAAAGAGGAATTTACTAAGACCATTCAAAGCCTAGAAATCGAGTTAGTGCAATTGTATAACGAGCGTTTTAAAGAACCCATCAACTTTGAGAAAAAATGGACAAAGGTCAGGGACCAACTCAAACAAAAAGAAGCTGCCATTGAGTTTTCGAGATTCAATTATTTTACTAATAAGGTTTCAGATAGCACTTATTATGTGGCTTATATTATAAAACAAGCCTATACTTATCCCAAGATTATCACACTTTTTGAAGAAACAGAATTAAAAGAGTTAATATCCAAGTCATCTGACCCAAAAGAACTATATAATACAAGAGGTTCTAAAGCAAAATCAACGAGTCAGACCTCAAATACTTCAGAATTATATCAACTCATTTGGAAGCCTTTAGAACAGGAACTTAATGATATAACAACTGTATATTTTGCGCCATCAGGTATTTTGCACAACATCTCGTTTTCATCCATTAAAATTAATGAAGATGTATTAATTAACAAGTACAATTTAGTTCAATTAAGTAGTACTTACGAAATTACAAATAACCTCAACAATCCAAAACCAAATGATGTAGTATTAGTTGGAGGAATAACTTATGATTATGAGATAAAAGAAGACATAAATGAAAAAGTACAAGAGCCTCAGTCTATTGACTTATTAGAATTAAATAGGTCGGAAAGAAATAACACATGGAATTATTTACCTGGCACTTTAGCTGAAGTTAATACTATAGATACTTTACTGTTGAGAGAAAATAAAGACAAAGAAATTTTGACAGGTACTCTTGCCAGCGAAAATTATTTTAAAAGTCTAAGCGGAAATAGTCCTAAAATATTACATATTGCTACACACGGATTTTTCTTTGAAAACAACGAAGAAAAAACATCATTACTTAGAACTAAAACAATTAATAAATATAAGACAGATTACAACCCATTAAATAGAACTGGCTTATTATTTAGTGGTGCAAACTACGCATGGGTAAATGGCAGCTGCCCACCCAACGAAAAAGAAAATGGCATTATAACTGCGGAAGAAATTTCAACATTAGATTTTTCACAAACAGAATTAGTTGTTTTGTCGGCATGTGATACAGGACTTGGTGATATAGATGGTAGTGAAGGTGTTTATGGTTTGCAACGGGCGTTTAAAATGGCCGGTGTAGACATGCTAATAATGAGTCTTTGGGAAGTACCCGATGCGGAAACCGCTGAATTTATGAGCATCTTTTATACGAACTGGCTCAAAGGAGAACCTATAAGAGAAGCATTTAGAAACACACAGTTAGAAATGTCGACTAAATACAAAGACAACCCGGAGAAATGGGCTGCTTTTGTGTTCTTAGAATAATATCTATATTTATGTAATGAGACAAGTACTTGTTTATACATTTTTATTTCTTGCTACCACTATTTTTTCACAAGACAAAGGACGTGGCTCTAAACCAAGTGAAATTAACATTTCAACTGAAGGTACAAAGCGTGCCTTAGTAATTGGTGTTTCCGATTATCAAGAAGAAGCCTTAAAACTTAATTATGCAGATAATGATGCCGCACTTTTTAAAAACTATCTAAGTGAAGTTGAAGGTTTAAAAGATGATAACATTAAGCTTCTTATTAACGAAGATGCTGTTGCACTAAACATTGTGCAAGAGCTAAAAAATCTATTTAATGCCTCACAAAAAGATGATATCCTCTACCTCTATTTTGCAGGTCACGGTGACGTTGTAGATGATTTTGGGCAAAAGGAAGGTTTCTTATTAGCTTCTGATGCCAATGCACACCAAGAATATTACTCTGGTGGTGTACTTACCCTCAACTTACTAAACACCGTAATTAACAATCTTTCTACCAAAGGTGTAAAGGTGTATCTCATATTAGATGCGTGCAGATCTGGTTTTGTATTTGAAGATGGTACCCAAAAAAATATGGGAACCATACAAGCTATGTTCGAGAATTCCTCTAAATTTCTAAGTTGCGGTTCTAATGAACTGTCCTACGAAAGTAACGATTTAAAACATGGTTATTTCACCTACTATCTCGTAAAAGGATTAGCAGGAAACGCTGATAGCAATGCAGACCAATCCATTATTTTTCGTGAAATAGATGATTATCTCTATGATAATGTAAATACCGCTGTTTCAAAAAAGCATAATAAAACCCAAACACCTATTGTTAGAACCAAAAATGACAGAGCTGTATTAAAAAATGTAAAGCCAAATGATAACCTCATCGCTTTTGAAACCCTCAGTAAATCCATAGAAAACACCAAAAAGCTAGCGGCTAGAGGTATCACAGAAACTGATTTAAAAGATAAAACTGCTGGTGCAATTATAAAAAAATTCAAGGATGCCATAGAACGGAAATCTTATTACGGTAAAAGCTCCAGTGCATATGAAATTTACAAAGCCTCGATCAATGACGTTTCAATACCAGATGCGGTTACCAATAAAATGAAAAGCACTTTACTAAAAATTTTATCAAGTGAAGCACAAGCTTTGATCAATTTATATATAGACGGAACTAAGACTTTACCCTATAGTAGAGAATTTTCAAAGCAATCAAAGCATCTTGAAATTTGCTTGGAGCTAATGGGTGAAGATGGTTTTTTAAAAGACCGCATTAAAGCCTCTCAATTACTTTTAGAAGCTTATGCTATTGTCCGCACTAATAATTATTCAAAATTTCCCAGAGCCAAACGTCAACTTCAGCAAGCCATAAAACTCGAACCTAGAGCTGCTTACATTCACAATGCATTAGGGGAGGTTTATAATGAGCTCAAGGTCTATGACAGTGCATTTTACCATTATAACAAGGCAAAACGTTTAATTGCCAGTTGGGAGAAACCAATTACTAGTATCAGTGATAATTTTATGGACCAATATCAGTTTGAAGACGCTAAAAACACTTTAAATCAAGCTCTAGGCGAAAAAGGAGTGAACGCGAACTTAAAACTAGGTGAAATTAATGAAAAGCAAGGAAAGCTCGCCGTTGCAGAGTCATATTACAAAAAGGTTCTTGAAACTGATAAAAACAATATGAAAGCCTTACAAGGGTTGAGTAACATTCAAAAGGCGAAAGGAAACACTAAAGCCTCTTTAGAATGGTATAATAAAGCCGTAAAAACAGATTCCATCAATTCTGTGTTTGGGTATGGGCTTTTAAATTACATTAAAGACAACCAAATACCAGAAGACAAAGCAGAACTGTTATTGCTAAATGCCATTGATTATGAGCCAGAAAATTCAGTAGTGTATTGTGAGTATGCAGATTTTTTAAGGTTTAAGAAATCTAAGCTTTCCCAATTACGCCTTGCGGATTCACTTTACAGGAAGGCCATAGGTTTAGACCCTTACAATGCAAAAGCTTATGCTGGTAGAGGTTGGTTATTATCTACAATGCGAAAACCTTTAGATGCTAAAACATCTTTTGAAGCGGCGATTAAGGCAAACTCAAATAGTCCAGAACCTTATTATTACTATGCCAATTACGCTAAGGATCAATTGAATGACACTGGAAAATCGCAAGCACTTTATCTTAAAACACTAGAGAAAAATCCATATTTCATTCCTGCCTATGAAGCTTTAATTTCGCTTTATAATTCTGAAAATCAACAGGACAAATCCATTGCACTTTTAAACAAGGCAATTGCAAGGAATAATGATATTCCAGATTTTTATCATCTTTTAGGACAAACCTATTTTGAAACCAAAGATTTTAATAATGCTATAAAAGCTTTTGAAAAAGCTGTTTCAATTGATGCAACATTTATAAAAGGGAATAAAAGTTTAGGATTTAGCCAAATTGAAACTAATCAGACAGAAAAAGCAGCGTCTAATTTAATAAGTGCGTCTCAAAGTTCCGCTGATAGCAATACAACTAACGAAATCATTGCGTACTTACATACAAAGGCTAGGGATAAAAGCAAATTTGGTACTCCGGAAGACGTAACCAAGCTTTATAAACTTGCATACAATATTGAAAACAACGGAAACACTGCCTTAGTATATGCCAACCATTTATATCTAATAAATAATCCTGTGGAAGCACTTAAGGTAGCTTTGCCAAACATCAGTAAAACCAATTCTAAATCCCTTAATGCGGATTTATTACGCGTTTTGACAAAAGCAAGTATTGACCTCAACAATTCGGAAAATGTTGATTATTACTACAATTACCTAACTAAGATTGATAAGACCACAGATTACTTATTGGCTTCGGTCTACTTGAAATTTAAAGGCAATTTTTCTGAAGGTGAAGCCATGAGAAGAAAAGTAGATCAAACACTTTTTAGGTCCAATAAACTAAAGGAATTGTATAGCACAAATACCATAACAAAGTATATCTTAAACTAAGCTTTCTCAAATCTGTCTATGAAGTATTTTCTAGCATTTATTTTATTGTTCTTTAATCTTCTCTCCTATTCTCAAGATAAAGTTTTACAGTTTGGCCATTCCGGTTGGATTAGTACTTTTAAGGTTAGTCATGATGAATTATCGCTTGCAACAGGTGGATCTAATGATGGGCAAGTCATTTTATGGGATATTAATCTCAGAAAAGTAAAGTCCAAATATCAAACCTACGGAAATAGAATTGATGATATCGCTTTTAATCCAAATAATAAGCAAATAGCAGCCATAGACGGTCAAGGCAATATTTTTGTTTGGAATACAGAAACAAACGAATTAAAATATCAATTTCAACCTGGTGATTATGGGCCTATAGTTTATAATTCAGATTCTGAAACTTCAAAATACTTTTCTCCCAATAAGTCTGAAAATATAGGAGGTGGAGTTTTATTGTTCACTGATAACACCTTATATGTAGGAATGGGTTTTCCTAGGAGTGGGTTTCAGTCTTCTCTTTTTAAAATAGACCTAAACAGTAAAATTATTACCGCCTTAGATAATATGCCCAAGAATGACTACAATGAATTTATAGGCATAGGGTTAATAAAGCAAATAGACAAGCAAAATGCAGTATTACAAATCGGTAAATTTTCTGATAAAACATCGGTAGTTTTATATAATCTCATAGAAGGTAAGATTGAAAGGTCTTTCATCAAGAATAAGTCTGATATAGAAAGTATAGCTGTGAGTGATGATAAAAGAAGAATCGCTATTTCCTTAGACGAGAATTATGACCCTATTACTTACATTTTCGATATTAAAAATGGAAAAAAATTAGATAAAGCTCCATATGGTGGCGAGCTTACATGGCAGGACAATGGGCTTTGGATGGGCGGAACTGATGATATTCGCTACTACGATACTGACAAAAAAGAATTTCAAAATTATTTTGAGGCTGGACGCTATGGTGTTGTAAATCATGTTCAATATTTACAAAAACACAAGAAATTACTGATTAATTATGGTAAAAACACTTATTTAATTGAGCCTCTAAAACTTCATCTTATAGCTTCTACCAAACGTTGGTTAAGTAAAAATTCTTCAAAAAGAATTATAACCTCTGAATTTTTGGATAACAAAAATGTCCTGATTCAGTACTTTAATTATAATTCAAATAAATCTTACACCGATTATGAAAAATACATTTGGAACGTTGAGACCAATACTATAACCGAAATCCTAACACATAAAAAGACTGCAGCCATACAAGGTGTTAAAAACAATCTTATTTACGGCTTTGATCTAGATAGTACAAAAGTGCCGGTTACGTTTTTTGATGAGACCCAATATCAAGATGCATCCACATTTGACTTCTACAAGTTCAATGATGGTAGATTTGAATTAGAAGAATCCTTCGAAAATCGAAACATTCTTAAAATAAATGAGAATGACCAATCAATGTTTTTATATGATAGTTCCAAAAACTTACATTTGGTTAACTACAAAACAAAAGACACCTTAAAAACCTTATACAACCAGTATACTGATCTGAGAAGTATTAAAGTGTATTATGATAAATCCTCTGGAATCATTGCTGTTTACAATGACAATTATCCCGAAGAGGACACATTAAAATTTTACAGGATATCAGAAAATTCCAATATTCCCTTTTATGAATACAAATCAAGTAACCTAGAAATTCTGGGTTACGATGGCAAAAAACGAATATTAACAAACAGTGATAGCTATGAAGAACGTATCATAAATATTGCCAATCCTGAGAGATTCACCATCGTTGATGATAACTTCGGTGAAATAGTATGTTTTCACCCAAGTGAACCATGGATTTTTTACATCGAAAAATATTCAAGCAATAGCGTCGTTTGCTATGACTACAATAAAGGTGTTACCGTTGGAGGATTTACAATTAATAATGATGATGATTATTACGCACAGATTAGCAATTTATCATTAAATGCCAAAGGCGATAAATTATTAGCTTGGTTAGAAGACAATCAACTCTTTGCTATTTCTGTGAATGAATTTACGGATATTAAAACGATAACAGAATATAACCAACCTGTAGATCAGATATCAGATAGCGGCAATTATTTAAGCTTAAACGCTTCAATAATTAACCTTTCAAACTTACAGGTAGAAAAGAAATTTAACCGTAGTAGCTTTACTAAGGTTTTTAAGAACTATGCTCTAAACTTTTATATAACAGACAACGGTTATAATGAAGACACACCTAATTATTTAATTAAAACCAGATACTTTTTTAATAACCAAAAAGTAAAAACGGATAGTCTGGATATTTCAAAGATTGGGATATCGAGGTATTATCAACCAATTTATCTAGCCTCAAACAAGTACTTATTTTTTACCAAACCTGGTGACCGTTATAATCCTGGTCTAATCATCGTTGATTTAGAAAAGAATAAAATTTTAGTTAATGAACCTGAACTTTATTACAACCAAAATTTCATAGATGCCGATAGCAGTATTACATTCTCGTCCTCTAATTTTTATTATTTCTGGGAGAAGGGATCTAACAAATTGCAGAAAAAAGACATAAGTTCTAATAATTTATATTTGTTTAGAACGGAAACTGGAGTTGTAAACATTGGAAATAATCAAATATTAAAGTCAGAATTAAACGCACTCATTAAATATGATCTAAAAAATAAAATATCTAATGATACTATCCTTATCCCAGAGCGTTTTTCGCGAGTTACACTATTAACTAAAACTAATGATTCTCTTATATGGTCTACGGTATTTTCCAAAAATCAAAAAATGTTTGGTCTATCAGCATTCGACCCTAAAACTACAAAATGGGGTGATTTTATTCCTTTAAAATCGAGACCAACCAGAGTGACACTAACCAATTCTAAAGAGTATTTGATTATTGTACTTTCAAATGGTGAAGTACAACTCCGAAATCCCTTCAACTCCAGTTTACTTGCCAGTATGTATGAAGACTATAATAGTGAAGTTATTACCGTTAATAAAGAGGGATTTTACACGTCTTCAGATGCTAATAAAGTCGCTTTTCTAAGGGAAATAAAAGGTGAGCTTTTTTACGATAAGTTATTAGACATTGAAAAAAACAGACCTGATAAAGTCTTGAAATCAATTGGAAAAACAACTCCAAGCAATCTGAAATTGTACAAAAAGGCTTCCGAGTTAAGACGAAAATTTTATGATATAAAAGACGACGCTCAAGTTAATAGCAGCAATGAATTATTGAATATAGACTATCCCCAACAAAACTTAGTAACAGATAGCAATAAAGTTGACATAAAACTAAAAAACGGAAATACAGTTGCTAGTATTACAAAACTAATAAATGGACGTACTGTAAAAAGCTTGAATGAAAAAGATAATAGTTTAAACGACCTACCGCTATCTTACGGAGAAAATCATATTCAAATATTTGCTAATAATTCAACTCTTGGTAAAGAAATCAAAGTGACCTCAAGATTGAAAGAGGCCAATAATAACTTAATAATATGCACCATTAGTGTGTCAAAATATCAGGATTCCATTTATGATCTTAAATATGCGGTAAAAGATGGACAAGATTTAATTAATGCTTTTAAAAAACAATCTGATGCTTATGATACTGTCAAAACCTTTGAGTTGTACGATTCTAATGTTACTAAGGAAAATATAGAGCAAGTTTTTCAAAATATGCAAACTAACCTGAATGATAAAATCATAATTTTTCTTTCAGGACACGGACTATTAGATAGTAATAATGACTTCTATTTTGCAACACATGATATTGATTTTGAAAATCCGAGTGCACGTGGAATGGGACTAAAACATCTTCAACAACTATTATCTGATCTCAATACACAAAAAAAACTACTCTTCATTGATGCTTGCTATTCTGGGCTTGTGGACGATTCAGACAATGATATCGAAGAAGAAACTGAGGTAATAAAAAACAACTCTACGGTCTTAAAAAAACAATCGTTTAAGACTAAAGGCGCTATAGGATCATCAACGAAGCCAAAAAACAGTACATCCACTACATCTGCCTTCGAACTGATGCAAAATGTATATTCCAGTTTTAGTTCCTCAACAGGTTTAGAGACCATCACAGCCGCTTCTGGTAACAGTGTCGCATTAGAATCATCAAGATGGCAAAATGGTTCTTTTACGTATGCCATTAAATTGGGGCTTTTGGATTATGAAGCAGATCTTAATGCTAACGGCATTATCACTGTAAATGAATTAAAAAGTTATGTACTTAAAACTGTTCCCGAAATAACAAATGGTGCACAAAAGCCTACTAGCAGAGAAACAAACAAATACCTCAATTGGGATTTGTGGTACTAAAATATTGACCACCAAATCTTAAAATTATTTACAAATACCGTAGGTATTACAGAGTGTCTCTTCAATTTCTATACTAGATAGACCTATAGCCTCTAAATCTGAAATCAAATCATCAAATTGAGACTTAAGACTTTCATATTCCGACCTATTGATTAAGGTAAAGGTATAAAATGGAATGTTTTTAAGATTTGGAAATTCTTTGGTAGACACCGCCCATTCAAATGATTTAGAACCAGAAAAGATTGGATTATCTTTATATAGTGTAAGTTCATTGCCATTGGTGGCAAATTTATGTACATCATCAGAGTTACTATCCTTTATAAAGACGTAATACTCAGAAATGCTTTCATCTGCTTTCCATTTAAACTTGATCTTTGAACTTGCAATCCTAGCACTATCTAATGGAAATTCCATAAACACATCACCTCTAAACACGCCTCCAATTATGGTTTTACCAGCATCTTTATTTGTAAGTTCTTTCCAAATCATTTTGAAATACCTAGAGGTTAAGCCCTTTTGGTTCTCTAAATGTTCGTTTTTTAGAATATCGCTATAATCGTAGGCACCTGTACTTTCAAGATTAAAGACTTTACCATCAGAATTAATTAGCGTTAAATTAGAAGTTGAGTTAAGATACACCGTGTTCTTTTCGTTCAAAATATCCCCTTTCTTTATTGGCTTTTTCGCTTTGTCGAATTTTGCTAAGGCTACTCCTTTAATTTTAAAAACACATAGGCTATCCTGCGCATTGGCAACCAGTGTAAACAAGCTTATTAAAATTAAAGTAAATGACTTTCCCATCCGTACTTTTTATTAAGTTGTATAACCAAGTGTTCATAGTAATCTATCATCTCAAGTCCCAACAAACACAGGAGAATTATAGGCACAACATTGATATAGATGTTAACCTGCAACAATACTAAAGCCAAATATAAAAAGACTACCGATATGCTCAGCTGCACCAGCTTTTCCGTGATATCAAAAACAAAACTATTGCGTTTATAAATTTTCATTCCAAAAAATATGGAAAAGAAGCAAAGTACAAACGCCAAAACATAGGTGGAAAAAACGGATATTCTGTACATTAAACTTTTTTGTGAAAGCATGTTTAGGATATTGGCATGGATAACTACTCCGTAAGTATCTGGAGTTGCCCTCCCAACCCATGCCTCGTTTAAAGGGGTAAAATGTTTATCCTCGATATCATACGCTTCGTTACCATCACTTAGATAGCCAAGAAGTACAACGGCATCTTTAAACGCCGGGATTTTATCTGAACTGAGAACCTCTTCTATTTCAAAATTTAGAAACACATCCTTATTGCCAATATAATTGATAGGAATTGGTTTTTTAAGTTCTTTTAAGGCATATTCTTCAGTAATAAAATCTGCTTCTAAAGCAATTTTAGTTGCAAACGAATATTCCTTTTCGTCCTTACCATTTACGCCAATAAATTCTCTGATCACCGTGTTTTGACCTTTTAGGTTTAAATTGATAAATCCTTTTTTTTCGGCATTTAGTTTGAAATAATCATGGTTATCGATAATTGAATCATTGTCATTGAAATACGCCGTAACTATATTTTTATGTCTGTGCAAAGTATTCTTTAAAATAGAATCTATGAACTCTTGTTTACGCTCTTTAAAAATGATATCAAGACCTATTACTTTTGGGTTTTGTTCTGCTATAGTATTTATGGCTTCAGCAATTTGAAAACGATCTGAATGCTTAATGTTTACGATAATGATCTTATCATTACGTTGCTCTTTATTGAATCTTTGAGAGTAAAAGATATCCGTAAACTTAAAATCCTTGAACGCTTTTTCAAAAGGATCTAGAATTGAAAGGTTCACAAATGCAAAATAAAGTAAGCCCGCTACAACAAATGTCATTACGGTACATAGCAATGCATCTCTATACAACAATTTATTGTGGAAAATTTTCTTCAACTAATTTGATATTTTTTCAATAGCAGAAGCCCCATCAGAAATTATAGCATCTTTATTATCACTTAGCATACTTGGTAATTTATTGATATACTTACTCTTATTACCTTCATACTCCTCTAGCCTTACGTTTATTTTCACCACTCCAAAATTGTCGTTGTCATCTAATTGTGTTGTAATTGGGATGTCATAATACCAAGGTGATAATATGGGCTTATCAATTAAATTATCTGGTCCATATTTCAGGTTTTTAAAATCGTACTCTTGCTCAATTAAAGTGGCACTTAATGGAGTACCATCATTTCCTCTCCATTGCCCCTCAATTGAAATTGAAATCTTAGCATTTAAATTCTCATCCGTGTAAACTTTAGTTTTAGAAAAGAAAACCCTAAGCTCATTAAAACTCAATCTGGTAATGCCAGGGTTTTGAGGATCACTAATTAATTCTATGACTGCAAAGAAATTCAACAGATCATCTTCTTCTATTCTTATAATATCATCCACACTTAAAGAAGCTGTATTACCTCTAGATTTTGGCATCGCATTGAACTCATTCTTGACTATAGACGTTATCTGTTCTTTTTCTTGAGGGTTATTGGGTTTGGAATATTTCTTTATATGTATTTCCTTATAGGTTTTTTCTACACTTCCTAAGTCTGTGTTGTAGTAATTGTTTAGGGAAAGTGACTGAGAATATCTACTCACTAAAGACTCCGATGTTTTTTCTGCCAAGTAAGAAGCACCAAAAAAAACACCCTGTAGAACGGTTTCAATCAATCCCCCCCTTGTGTCCGCTCTTTTCATTTCTATAACAAATTCTTCGTTAGATTGAATATTGGATCTTTGATGTACTTTACAAGAGCATAGTAATAGTAGTAGCAGTATAGAGGTAATTTTTTTCATATGTTTCAACTTTAGGCTTTGTAATTTAAAAAATTAAATTTAACAATTATAAAATTTAGCATCTACAGGTTATTTCTATTTGTTTATTGATTGTTTACACCCGTGTTTTTGATCATTAGATATAGAAGTAATACCTGTTTTTATATCCAAGAATTTTTAATGTTGGAAAACATAAAAATATCGTTTTACCATGGCTTCACCATGAAATTTAGGGAAGCTGAAAACATAGATGAATAAAGGTATTGGTGATTAGGGTTTAATTCCAGTGGCAAGATCACATTAAGCCATTTCTCTAAGGGAGTGGCTTTTTTGTTTGTCTTGTTTTTAGAGGTTACTACACATGTTTTTTCATAATTAGGTTTTACGTGGTGTTTTTGAGCTTATTTTAGAATTTGATTTAATTATTGCTCACAATGAAAGATTTTGTGTGCACAAGGTGCTATGTGTATATTTATGCGTAATAGCGAAATTCTATCACAACTTTTACAAGCCGAATATGAAAGAAAAATGTATTTACCTGTCGTGCTTGAGATTTAAAACTAGAGAAACAACACTATTATTACAATAAGTTAAAAAGCCAGTAATACCATCATATGATAGTTTTTTTGTTGGTATAATATACCTAAAAATTAATTTTGAACTTCAATCATATATTATGTAGATATTTGCAATACCTTGATAGTCGAACTTGGATACTTAATACTTTTAGATGGTTACATCAAACACTATATTGTTTACTATTATTTGCGTCTGCGGATTACAAGCCATGATTTTAAGTGGTTTGGTGGCCTTTAAGAAACCAAGAACTTTAGCCAATATATTTTTAGCGCTTTTAGTATTCTTCTATGCTTTAATTGCCATCAATATTGTGGTGGTTAATGTAATGAAGGACTACGACATGTTGCATGTATTTAGATATATGCAACTAGAGTTGTTATATGGTATTGGACCAGCACTATATTTTTACACAAAATGTATAACACATCCTCAATTTCAATTCCGAAAAAAAGATTTTATACATTTTATTCCACTTCTCCTAGAATTCATTTTCTACAGAACATCTATATACAGAACGGGTTCTGATGGCCTATATTTGGATGTTATGCCTACTAACTCCTATATCTATTTAACTCAACAATGGATTGGGGTACTTTCTATCTGGACTTATAGTATTGCTTCATTAATACTTTTAAAAAAATACCAAAAACAGATTAAGGAATATTATTCTAAAATTGAACACCTTTCACTTAAATGGTTACAAACACCAATTCTAATCTATATTAGCTATCATTTTTTATGGAGGATAGTAACAGAAATAGACCGATTCATTTTTGATAAAAGTTTACGTGAGTATTACTTTTTGCCAAATTTCACAATACTTGCCATAATAACATGTTGGATTGGATTTAAAGGTTATTTGAAGAAGACGCAAGACGTGGTTAATTTAAAACCATTTGAAAAAAAATCTAAAAATTCAAATGCAACTAAGGACCAAAACTTTCTTTCCAAATTTAAACACCTTATGGAAACCCGAAAACCTTATTTGAATCCCGATTTAAATTTAGCCATGTTAGCCGATTTACTAGAAATGAAACCAAGGCTCTTATCGTCAAAAATCAATGATAACTTGAATCAGAATTTTTACGATATAGTCAACACCTACCGTGTTGAGGCCTTTAAAGAAAGATTAATATCTCATGATAGAGATCAACTTTCATTATTAGGTCATGCTTTAGAGTGTGGCTTTTCTTCAAAATCAACCTTTAACAATGCTTTTAAAAAAATCACACAAAAAACACCAAGTGAGTATTTAAGAACATTAAAAAAGACGTCCTAATAGAAGCACTCGGTCGATTAAGGTGAGAATATTGTCTACGTTTACTGAAAAATTAAATTATCTATTATCAAAATTTATCGGGACAATGAATTTTAAACAAATTATTACTCTAATCGTTTTTCTTTTAAGCTTACCAATTACAGGCCAACAATTCTCTAAAGCAGATGTGTTATCTGATTTGAAATACTTAAAATCATCTTTAGAAGAAGCCCATTTTAATTTATATGGACATGTCACAAAAGCTGAATTTGATAAAAATTATTTAGCCGTTAGAAGTGAAATTCAAAAAGATAGTTTATCTCTTTTTGAAATTACCAACCTTTTTCAAAAAATGATTGCTAAGGCTAACAATGCACATACCACGATTAATTTTCCTGTGCAGGCTTACTATGACCATATGGATTTAGGAGGAACAAATTTTCCTTTAGAAATAGTTATTGAAAATGGCAAGGCTTTAATCAGAAAAAACTGGTCTACAAATGCCAATATCACTATTGGTTCAGAATTAAAATCAATTAACGGTTCTCAAATTGAACAGATTTTAAGGAAAATTTATACTCAAATTCCAGCGGAGCGACTGTATTTTAAAAATGCACTGCTAGAATCATTCAGCTTCCCAAGATATTATTGGCAAGTTTTTAAAGAAGCGAAGGAATTTGAGGTGGAAATTGAAAAAAATGGCGTTTTGACAAAGCAAAAGATAAATTCAATTAAGGCAGTGGATTATGAAACAGAGCGCTATAATTATGATATTATGAAGATGGATTGGAAATTTGAAAAACTATCTAATTCCATTGGTTACCTCCGACCGGGAAAATTTAATGGTGATTTGAGTAAGTACAAAAGTTTTATAGATTCTGCTTTTATCGAAATAAACAATAACAAATTATCAGATTTAATTATTGATTTAAGAAATAATCCTGGGGGAGATGATACTTTTGGGGATTATATGGTGTCCTATTTTGCCGATAGACCCTTCAAGTGGCATTCAAGATTTCAATTAAAGTCTAGTGCTATCTTAAAAGATTACATTCGTAAGCATAGGGATACAACAAAAGCTTATGCCAAGTCAATCTTAAATCACAAAGATGGAGAAATCTATGATTACAACTGGGATGAATATCAGCCCCAGAAGGAAGAAAAAAGGTATAAAGGAAATATCTACGTTTTAGTAAATAGACATTCTTATTCCCAATCGACAGTAACTTCCGCGCAAATTCAAGATTATGGATTTGGAACCATTGTAGGAGAAGAAACGGCCGAGTTTCCGAATTTATACGCATCAATATTTGAATATAAATTACCTAAAACTGAAATAACCGTAAAGGTGCCTAAGGGAAAAATTCAGAGGGTTAGCGGGATTGACAACGGCACAGGCTTAATTCCTGATATTTTAATTAATGATGAGCTTTCCAATGAAAAAGATGAAATTTTAGAAAAACTCTTAAAGAGAATAAAAACTGAATAGATTCAATGGTAAGAGATACTGATGGAACTCAATAGATAATCGAATTCACATATCAACGCATGCCTTGATTTGAAAAGTTTCAATACTCACACCAATAACCTTTAAAACCCAATGTTAGTAGAACATACAAAAAAATCATCCTAGGGACTAGTCCTAATTTCAGCCGTGGTTTTTAGCATATTTAAGCTATCCTCAAGGTACATTTGTCAAAACAAAATACATAAACCAATGAATCACAAAACAATTGTACTCGGACTAGCAATGCTTTTTTTAGGAAGCCTATTTGCACAAGAAAAAAGAACTATTAAGGTTATTGTTCCAAATAAAACAGATGAGGTTTTTATTACTGGTAATCAAGAATCACTAGGGAACTGGAATCCTGGAACTGTAAAACTGAATAAAGTCTCAGATTTTGAAAGAGAGATCACTCTGGATCTTACCTATCCTGCTGAGTTCAAATTCACAAAAGGCAATTGGAATAGTGAAGGTATCGTAAAACAGTTTAATGACAATCCTAACCTAAAACTCGAGAATGACACGACAACTAGTGATTTTATTATTAAGACTTGGTCGGATAATATTGATGCACAAAAGTTAGGTTTGAATTATGACATTCGCTATATCCATTCAGAATATATGAATACAAAAAGACTTCTTAAGATTGCACTGCCTATGAATTACGATTCGAATAAAGCGTATCCTGTTATTTACGTCACGGATGCTCAAAGTGCAAATTTTCAGGTTACAAAAAGTTATGTCAATGCATTATCACAAACCCAGTTTAACATGATTCCTGAATGTATTGTTGTTGGCATTTATCAAACACAACGAAACGATGACTTTTATGGGATTCGTAGCGGAAAATACTTCACAGAGTTTTTGATTGAAGAAGTGGTGCCTTATATAGATAACAACTACAGCACCTCTGGCTTCAACACAATGGTTGGACATTCTAATGGTGCGGAATACAATCATAAAATGATGCTTAATGAGAATAATCCGTTCAGAGGCTTTATTAGCATGTCTACCTGGTTGGAGAAGAAAGAAGAAGTCGCCCTGACATCATTCTTAAATGAATACAATCGTAAAACAATCTACTATTATTTAGCGAACGCTACACTTGATGGTCCTGGCAGGACCGCATTCGGCAACGATCTGGAGAAAATCTGTAAAGATAATCCCAATGAAAACTTCAAGTTTATTAAAAATACTGTAGAAGGAGATCACCAAACCATGGTACCAAACTCTTTATTAGACGGTTTAAAATTTATTTTTCAGGATTATTCGGCTGTAGACGGATATGACACAATTATGGATTTCGATAAAAACTATTTATCGAACGTTAAAGAAACTTATGGGGTTGATGCCATCTTTACTATGGACATGATGGGGACCTACTGGATGGATATCACCAATAAGAAAAGTAAAGAAGAGTGGGAATACTACGTCGATTTTGTTAATAGAGAAAAGCTATTTTATGGAAAAAATCTAGACTTTGTAAATATTGCTAATGGCTATTTTTCGATGGATATGTATGCTGAAAATATTGAGGCCTATAACAAGGCGATAGAGGATATTGACAACTGTGAGGACATTGTGTTTTATCTCAATATTCACCGTCCTATAACATCCTATATCAAAGAGGGGAAAGCCGTGGAATGTATCTCTTTCTTAGAACGCGCAAGATCAGTATTACCTAAGGAATACTACCTTGGAATGACTTACCACATTGCTAAAGTTTCTCTTGAAAATAAGGTTGAACTGGAAAAAGGAAAAGAAGCCTTGGCTTATTGTAAAGACAATTATAAGAAGAATAGCATCTTTACAGAAGAAGAGCTTGAAACATTGAGATAGAATTGAATGATGATTGATTATAACGAGCTAACCATTTAGTTTTATATGGACTTGCTCACACAAAAATGTGGCTAATAACTGAAGTTGTTAGTCACATTTTACATTTGAATACTACTTGAAATTCTTTACTTTTGAATTGCAGGTATGAAACGCATCTTATTCATTTTTGGATTTTTATTATTTACAGCTGGACAATTTTGTTTTGGGCAATATTCTATTTCAGGTTATCTAGATACACCCGAAAAAAATAAAAGAGTCTATTTAAGTCTCTTAAAGTATGATGAAGAAAACACAATCTATTTGGATCAAATTCTTACCTCTACTTTAACAGACAGTTTGGGTTATTTTTCTTTTGAAGGAAAGTTACTTTCTGAAAAGCATGGACTGTACCGTATTCACTCAAGGGTTATTGAAGATGAAAGTCCGATGCAAATGGCACATAATGAAGATATCAAGAATATGCACAATTTTGTGTTTTCTAATAACGATACCATTGTATTTGAGAAAAATAAAAAATACTGGTTTTCAACCAATACCAACACCAACCCTGTTGATAAAGAATGGCAAGAATTCAGTAACTATGTCTATCGACTAAATCAAGAACTGACATCAACGACTGATTTCAATTTAAGAAAAAAATCATCAGCACAAATCCTTTCGGAACTGAAGTCTTATGCCAAAAACAAAGAAGTACATCCATTAGTAACTTTGATTTTAATTTCTGGTGTGCAAGAAAATGTACTTAAAGAAGATTATAAAAGTGATCATGAGTTTTATTTAAAGCTTCAGGATGGCCTAAATGGTTATTATAATAATTCAAGTTACGCACTTCAGTTTAAAGATCTTATGATTGATCTCTCAAAAAATCAAACACAGCATGATTTAGAATTCTATAAACGATTAACTATTATATCAGGTGGTATTTGTTTGTTATTATTGATTACTGTCATCTTTTTATTGTTGAAGCTTAAGCGTAAAATGAACGAGAAGCCGCCCCAAGAAAATATTAATCTAACCAATCAAGAAGAGCGTATCGCGGATCTTATTGTACAGGACAAAACCAATAAAGAAATAGCCACAGAACTCTTTGTTTCCCTTAGCACGGTTAAAACTCATATTAGAAATATCTACGCAAAATTAGAGGTGAACAATAGACAGGAATTTATAGATAAACTTAAAAATCATACTAGGGACTAGTCCCTATTTCAGCCCTTATTTATAATTAAGTAGCATCATCTGGTATATACATTTGCTAAAACATAAAATGTATAAACCATGAAAATAAAATTTTTAACAATAATTCTCTTAAGTTCACTTTTAGGTTTTTCACAAGAAAAGGAATTTAAGAACCTTGAAGACTTACGTCAACAACAAATTGAGAATATTAGTAATTCTGACCTTTGGGACATGGGGCGTTTGGAAGGTGATGTTATATCACAAAATAATAACTTCCCCATAACCTTTGGCGCTTACCCTGTTCCTAATTATGATGAACTTGGACCTTATAAAGGTGGCGGATTAATTGGTAATGCCCAAGCAAGATCCTTAGATGATTATAAACTTATGGTTAAAGATAAAGAAGTTGTTTTTAATAGCTTCTTTATAGGTGATAGCCCTTTTTATGAGGAAAAGAATAAAAATCGAGTCTTTTTCACAATTATTACGGTTGCAGACAGTTTAGACTCAAATAACTTTGTACCCAGCAAGTCATTATTCCTATCACGAAATCATCCTGATTATGGTGGTGAGGGCTCTATTACGACAAAAACCAGTACAATTGATTTTGTTACATTCACTACACCAGATAAAGGTAGTTTTGCTATTGTAAATATGAGACTGTTTCATCTTGAGTATGGTGCTATCATTCTTATAGAGCCACAAAAAGATGGCTCACTAAGGTCACTGCAAATTGAAGGAAAAATCGTTAATAATGAAGAGATCTATGATTTCTTAAAAGATACCATTTTAAAACGAGAAGATGTAGTACAGTTTTTCACTGATGATACTGAATAATATGTCCTCGACATAAAAATATTAAGTAAAGAGGAGTAGTGTATTTTTTTATTTCCAAAAATTTTTAATTTTGATTTAATAATGGAATATAAAATTCATTTTGGCTTGACTTTAAAATCTATAGAAGTTAATTACCAAAAGATGGATGAAAGTATTAGAGTTTAGGATTTAATATCATTTCTAAATCGGGATGTAGCGCAGTCTGGTAGCGTACTAGCATGGGGTGCTAGGGGTCGCTGGTTCAAATCCAGTCATCCCGACTTTTTTCAATTTAATTATTCAGGATATTCTATTCTTAAATGATAGATGTTCGCCAGTTTATGCTTTAGCACCTTTTTGATGGCTTCGATTTCCTTAAAGGTTATGTTTGCATTTAAGAACTGACCCGTTTCCATTTGTTTGTTCACAATATTCTCTACAAAATCATTAATCTTTGTAGTGGTTGGTTCTTTTAAACTTTTTGAAGCAGCTTCAACACTATCACACATCATTAGGATTGCTGTTTCCTTACTAAATGGTTTAGGTCCAGGATAAGAAAAATCTTCAGTATTAACATCTTCATTGTCTGCTTTCTCTTTCATGTAAAAATAATATACAAGGCTCGTACCGTGATGCGTTCTTATAAAATCGATGACTCGGTCTGGTAAATTGTGTTTTTTTGCGATTTCAATTCCATTTAACACATGATCAATAATGACCATTGCACTTTCCTTACTGGAAAGCTCATCATGTGGATTAAGACCATTACTTTGGTTTTCGGTAAAATAGGTTGGATTCTTCATTTTACCAATATCGTGATACAATGCTCCTACCCTAACGAGCATCGCATTTGCGCCTATTTCATTTGCCGAAGCTTCCGCAAGATTCGCAACATTTAATGAATGATGGAATGTTCCTGGTGCTTTATTAGACAGCTCTTTTAATAGTTTGGTATTGGTATCTGATAATTCTAAAAGCGACACATCAGAAACCAATCCGAATATCTTTTCATAAATATAAATCAAAGGTTGAACGAATAGCGTTGCCAAACCACAAAGGATAAACAAACCGAATGTATCCCATTTCAAAGTCGTTATTTGCCCTTCGTGAATTACAAAAAAAGCAAAATAGGCTATGATATATATCAACGTAATTTGACCTACTGATATAAATAAATTAGCACGTTTATATAACTCAGAGACGGTTAGTATGGTAACAATTCCAGCAATGATTTGAAGAAACATATACTCATAACTATTGGGAACTATAAAGCCCAACAGCAGCACTGTCAAAACATGAGCAAACAGTCCTAACCTAGCATCAAAAAAGGCTTTTAAAACCAATGGCAAAATACATAATGGTACAACATATATGTATTGAGAGTTGTAATTGATTACCAAGGTGGTTAGAAATATCATTAGGGTAATATTGAAGAATATAAATGTTACCTTGGTATTGTTTTGATAAACTTCTAGACGATATTTTTGTAGAAACAGTAATAACATCAATAGTGCTAAGGCCACTAACAACGTATAAGCAACCAAAACCCAGTTGTAGTTGGCTGTATTCCAAACCTGTGATTCGTATTCAGATTTTAGGGATTTAAGTATGTTGTACTCTTCATCTTCCACCACCTGACCTTTAGAAATAATCAACTGTTCCTTTTCAATACTTCCACGCGTTAAGGATACCTTAGAAAGTTCCTCTTCTAAAGTTTTTTTGGTTAATGATTCATTTAGGGTAACATTGGGTTTTATAATATCGAAAAAGAGGGATATCATCTTATTTTTATTTTCAGATGACATGGATTGATCAAAAAAAGCCTCCAGTCTTTCAGGTAGCTGATTGATCTCTATTAAATTTTGATACTCTAGTCTTTTTTCTACAGTATTTGAAGCAACCAAAGTAGCAGGTTTATCGTTAGAATATGGATAATCAGAATCTAAAATTCCGTTTTCATACAACACCTCAATTACATCTGATCCTTTTTTAAATAAAGTTCTTTTACCTGATGTAGAGTCATTGAAAACTTCATTGAATTTCTCTGAATAACCTAATTTAACCTCCTTGGGTACTTCAAGATCTATATTAAAATAAACCGAAGCATTATTTTCAATCTCAATCTGTTCTTCATTGATTTCTTCTTGGGTCTTTTGTATAGCGAAATTAAATGGCGCATAAAGGTTTTCTGATTGCCAAGGTTTTCCTTTTTCAAATGAATATTTAAACTTACCCGTTTTAGGAAATAGATAAACGATAAATAAGGTGGTAACCAAGAACAATAGTATTTTATATACTAATGCATGATTTTTGTACCATTTATTGAGAAGCTTCTTCATACAAATCAAATGTAACAAATATTAGGATTTTAAAACTCTATAATCGACAATACATTCCTAAATATCTCAAAAAATCATTAATTTCGCAGCAATAAATTATAAACTAAATAATAATGAACAAGGACGTAGTTATTGTATCTGCCGTTAGAACACCAATAGGAAGTTTTTTAGGAAGTTTATCTAGTGTACCAGCTCCAAAGCTTGGCGCTGTTGCTATAAAAGGCGCATTGGACAAAATAAACCTAAAGCCAGAAATGATAGATGAAGTACTAATGGGCAATGTAGTACAAGCTGGTACTGGTCAAGCTCCTGCAAGGCAAGCAGCAATATATGCAGGTATTCCAAATACTGTTCCTTGTACAACCATAAATAAAGTTTGCTCTTCGGGTATGAAAGCCGTAATGCAAGCTGCACAGGCCATTAGTCTAGGTGATGCCGATATCGTAGTTGCTGGGGGAATGGAAAACATGAGCTTAATACCGCACTACTATCATGCAAGAAGTGCGACTAAGTTTGGACCAGCAACATTAGAAGACGGTATGCAAAAGGATGGTCTAGTTGATGCATATGATAACAATGCCATGGGTGTGTGTGCTGATGCCTGCGCTGTAGAATATAAATTTACTAGAGAGGATCAGGATGCTTTCGCTATCCAGTCATATGAGCGTTCAAAAGCTGCCTGGGAAAATGGGAGATTTGAAGATGAGGTTGTTCCTGTGGAAGTTCCACAACGTCGTGGTGACGCACTGATTGTTGGTAAAGATGAAGAATACACCAACGTAAAGATGGAAAAAATTCCTGCTCTACGTCCTGCATTCACAAAAGATGGAACCGTCACAGCTGCCAATGCATCGACCATAAATGATGGTGCTGCTGCCCTAGTTTTAATGAGTAAAGAGAAAGCGGATGAATTGGGCCTAAAGCCTCTTGCTGCCATAAAAAGCTACGCAGATGCTGCTCAAGAACCACAGTGGTTTACAACCGCTCCAGCAAAAGCATTGCCTAAAGCGCTTGCAAAAGCCAATATAGAATTGGGTGATGTAGACTATTTTGAGTTTAATGAAGCCTTCTCAGTCGTTGGTTTGGCAAATATGCAAATCTTAGGCTTATCTGATGACAAGGTAAATATAAATGGTGGTGCAGTTTCATTAGGTCATCCATTGGGTTGTTCTGGTGCAAGAATTCTTGTAACACTTATAAACGTATTACACCAAAATAATGCTAAAATTGGTGCGGCTGCCATTTGTAACGGTGGTGGTGGTGCTTCTGCAATGGTTTTAGAACGCCCTTAAATTTCTTCTATGCAATACGGAGTCTGCAATCTCGGGATTGTACCTATAAGATTAGAACCTAGCGACATCTCTGAGATGGTGACTCAGGCATTGTTTGGAGACTTTTTTAAAGTACTTGAGCAGCGAAAAAAATGGAGTCGTATACGTTTTGCATTTGATAATTATGAGGGGTGGGTTGACAATAAGCAATATATTGAAATTGAGGAAAGTGATTATAATCGCTTATCAGAATCGGGTCTCAATATTTCAAAAGATTTAATTCAATATGTATCGGATTTGGATAATAGTCTGTATCCTATTCCATTAGGTTCTGACCTGAATTGCTTAAGCCTCACAAAACAAAAGTACGAAGGTCAAAGGATTACTGAAAAAAGCGATAAATCCAATATTATAGATACGTCCTTTTTATACCTAAACACACCCTATTTGTGGGGTGGAAAGTCTCCCTTTGGAATTGACTGTTCTGGTTTTACACAAATGGTATATAAACTCAACGGATATCATTTATTACGTGATGCTTCACAACAAGCCACTCAAGGTGTAGCTTTAAGTTTTATTGAGGAAAGTGAACCTGGAGACCTAGCCTTTTTTGACAATGCTGAGGGAAACATCATTCATGTTGGCATTATTATGAAAGACAATTACATCATTCATGCACATGGGAAAGTAAGGATTGATCGTTTAGATCACAGTGGCATTTACAATATTGACAAAAAAATGCATACACACAGACTTAGGGTCATTAAAAAAATTATTTAAAAAAAATGCGACTACCAAAGAGTCGCATTTTTTTTTTAATTCAGTTTAGGACTTAGTTGCCTGCTTCAATAGCTTTGGCTTTTTCCTTATTGGCCTTAAATTTATCCATCTCACCTAATGCACTATAAATATTTGCTAACTGATTATAGATATCAGCATTCTTTAGACCTGGATTATTCGCTGCAAATTGTTCCAAAATTTCAGCTCCTGTTTTAAACAGCTCACTTTTTTGAGCTTTTAATTCCTCATAGCGCTTGTTGTCAGCAGCAGAATTACCGAGCTCATTCATCTCATCATTCATCATATTACCTTTGTTTACTTCTAAAAACGACAAGTTTAAAGCAGCATTGGCATAGTCTGGTTTAAGCTTGAGGGTTTGTTCAAAGGCTTTCTTAGCAACGTCATATTGCTCTGCTTCCATAGCAGTGATACCAACATTGTAATTTAAGTCTGGATTATTTGGATCCCTTTTAAGCGCTTCTTTAAATAATTCAAAAGCCTTATCATTGTTTCCAACTTTAATTTGAATGGTTGCTTCAGTTAAAATTAAGTTGTTATCATCCGGAAACTCATTTCTAGCATCATTGATAGCCGCTAAAGCCTTCTCGTTATCACCTTGTGAAACGTAGATAAAGGCTATATTCTTTACGATATTAGCACGTTTAGATTCTTCCTTTCTATCGACTGGCTTAATATGAGTTTTTAACGTCTTAACTGCAAAATCCCTATTCGCTTCTTCAGGAAAAAACTCTTCTCCACCAGTCTCTTTATTGGTTGCGATATAGTTCATTTTGATACCGGTAAAACCTAAATCCTTAAGCTTAATAAAGTGCTTTAGGGACGTTTCATAGTCGTTATTTTGTGCGGCTAGAAGAGCTGCATTATATAAATATATGGTGTCTTTTGGTGAGATTTTATAAATATTGGCATAAGCTTTAGAAGCAACACCTACATTATTCTTTTTAAAGGCCTCATTGGCTTTATTTAAAAATGAATTATAAATCTCAGTCTTCATTTCATTAGCATCTTCAGTATAACGTAATTTACCAATGGCCGATTCATGAGTTTTCAATTCGTTTAAAGTTTCGACAACTTTATTCATATCGGCATCTGATGCTGCACCACCTGCATAAAGCGTTTGTGCTTTTAAGAATAAGAACTTAGCTTTCAACTTATCATCCATGTTGCCCATTAAACCTTCAGCAACTGATACTGCAGATTTAGCATCGGCATAATTTGAATTTTTAAGTGCTTTTTCAATAGCCTTTACTTCATTTTTCTGAGCAAAAGACATTGTTGCAACGGTGAAAATTAGCACTAATGTCATTAATTTTTTCATGTTGTAATAAATGTTTATGTTGTTAATTTTAGTTTTCTGTTTCATTATTATCAATAGCCGTGCCATCTTCATTTTTAGTAGAATTCTCAGTGACTTGACCTTCTATCTCATCTGAATTTTCTTCATCATCTTTCATGACCTTTGCTACTGCAGCAATTGAATCATTTCCTTTGAGATTTATAAGTTTTACACCTTGGGTCGCTCTACCCATTACACGTAAGTCAGCAACTTCCATTCTTATGGCAATACCTGATTTATTGATAATCATCAAATCATCATCGTCAGTCACATTTTTTATAGACACCAAGTTACCTGTTTTTTCTGTAATTGAAATGGTTTTTACACCTTTACCACCTCTATTTGTGATTCGATAATCATCTAAGCTTGAGCGTTTTCCGTACCCATTTTCTGAAACAACGAGGATATTACTCTTCATATCATCTACAGCAATCATACCAATAACTTCATCCTTGTCGTTAGCGAGTGTAATACCTCTCACACCAGAAGCATTTCTACCCATTGGTCTAGTTTTAGCCTCTTCGAAACGGATAGCTTTTCCAGACTTTAAGGCTAGCATCACTTGGCTTTCACCTGTGGTAAGTTTTGCTTCTAGCAATTCATCATCCTCTTTTATGGTTATGGCATTAATTCCATTAGTTCGAGGTCTAGAATATTGTTCGAGAGAAGTTTTCTTAACCTGACCTTTTTTCGTTGCCATAATGACATAATGACTGTTTATGTAATCTTCATCTTTAAGATCCTGGGTACAAATAAAAGCCATTACTTTATCGTCTTGCTCGATATTAATTAGATTCTGAATAGCCCTTCCTTTGGATGTTTTTGATCCTTCTGGTATTTCATAAACACGCATCCAGAAACATTTACCCTTTTGAGTAAAGAATAACATATATTGATGGTTTGTCCCTACGAACAAATGCTCCAAGAAGTCTTCGTTTCGTGTTGTTGATGCTTTTTGGCCCACACCACCTCTATGTTGTGTTTTATACTCTGTTAATGAAGTACGCTTAATGTAACCAGCATGTGAAATTGTAATTACAACTTTTTCATCTGGTATCATGTCCTCGATACTTAAGTCCCCACCTGCGTATTCTATTGTTGAACGACGCTCATCACCATACTTATCTCTAATAACTTCAAGCTCTTCCTTGATGATATCCATACGGCGCTCTTTCTTATCAAGGATGTCTTTAAGATCTTCAATGGTCTTCATTAACTCTTCGTACTCAGCTCTTAACTTGTCTTGCTCCAGACCAGTTAATTGTCTTAGTCGCATCTCTACGATAGCCTTGGCTTGAATTTCAGTTAATTTAAATCGCTCAATTAACTTTTCCCTAGCCTCATCAGCATTTGCTGATGCCCTAATTAGAGCTATGACCTCATCAATATTATCTGAAGCAATAATTAACCCTTCTAAAATATGTGCACGTTCCTCAGCCTTTCTAAGTTCATAGGTAGTCCTTCTGACAACCACATCATGTCTGTGCTCAACAAAATAATGAATTAGATCTTTTAGATTTAATAGCTGTGGTCTTCCTTCTACAAGGGCTATGTTATTAACACTAAAAGATGACTGTAATGCCGTGTACTTATATAATTTATTTAATACAATATTAGGGATGGCATCACGCTTAAGCACATAAACGATACGCATTCCTTTTCTGTCAGATTCATCTCTAATGGTAGAGATACCCTCAAGCTTTTTTTCGTTCACCAAGTCTGCAGTTTTCTTTATCATATCTGCTTTATTGACTTGATATGGTATTTCCGTTACAATGATACATTCACGGCCGTTAACTTCTTCAATATTGGCTTTACCGCGCATTACAATTCTCCCTCGACCAGTATGAAAAGCTTCTTTCACACCATCATATCCATAAATAGTTCCTCCAGTAGGAAAATCTGGTGCTTTGATGTACTGCATCAATTCATCTACTTCAATATTATTGTTATCGATGTAAGCGATAGTTCCATTAACAACTTCCGTGAGGTTGTGCGGTGGCATATTGGTAGCCATACCAACTGCTATACCTGAAGCTCCATTAACCAACAAACCTGGAATACGTGTCGGTAATACTGTAGGTTCTTGTAAAGTATCATCAAAATTCAACTTATGGTCAACTGTTTCCTTATCGATATCTGCTAACATTTCTTCAGATATCTTCTGCATTCTAGCTTCAGTATAACGCATCGCTGCTGGGCTATCACCATCAACAGAACCAAAGTTACCTTGACCATCTATAAGCATATATCTTAAACTCCACTCCTGAGCCATACGTACCATTGTATCATACACCGAGGTGTCACCGTGAGGATGATATTTACCAAGAACCTCACCAACGATTCTGGCTGATTTTTTATGAGCTGTATTTGCTCTAACACCAAGTTCGTGCATACCATAAAGTACACGTCTATGAACTGGTTTTAAGCCATCTCTTACATCTGGTAAAGCACGTGACACAATGACCGACATTGAGTAATCAATGTAGGCTGATTTCATTTCATCTTCAATGTTAATCGGAATGAGTTTTTCTCCTTCTGCCATATATAAAATTTATTAGATTTTTTCTAGGTTTTCAAAACGTGCTAATATACGCAATTCAGTAGTGTTTAAAGCGATATTGAATGTTGTTTTTAAGAGTTTTTATTAACAATTTTTAATATCTTTTTAGTTAATAAGTATCAATAAATTTGCTTTGATTTAAAATCCTTTTTTAGTCTATTCGTTAAACCATTTTATTTAAGGTATGGTTTTTGCCATTTAGATAATATGTTTTTACTATTTTTAATGCAGAAAGGAGTTTACTATGGATGATAATTTTTCCCCAAGAGTTAAAGATGTTATAGCGTTTAGTAAGGAAGAGGCTTTGCGTTTAGGTCATGATTTTATAGGCACTGAACATTTAATGTTAGGGCTTTTAAGAGACGGTAACGGCAAAGCTATTGATATATTAAGTGCACTGGAGGTTGATCTGAATCATTTAAGGCGTAAAGTCGAGATTTTAAGTCCAGCAAATCCAAATATTGCTACAACATCCAACGAAAAGAAAAACTTGCATCTTACAAGGCAAGCAGAGCGTGCGCTCAAAACAACATTTTTAGAAGCTAAGTTGTTTCAGAGTACCTCAATAAATACAGCACATTTATTATTGTGCATCCTAAGAAATGAAAACGACCCAACTACAAAACTTTTAAATAAGTTGAAGGTCGATTACGATAATGTTAAAGACGAATTTAAATCTATGATTACAAGTGAAGAAGATTTCCTAGACGAACCTAAAGCCGAGTCCTTTTCAGACGATGATGTTAATGAAGATGATGACGCTAAGCAAAATCCATTTGGAGGAAGTCAGTCTAGTAAAACAAATAAAAAGTCTAAGACACCTGTTTTAGACAACTTTGGTAGAGACTTAACCATCTTAGCCGAAGAAGGCAAGTTGGACCCTGTAGTAGGTCGAGAAAAAGAAATACAGCGTGTTTCTCAAATATTAAGCAGACGTAAAAAGAACAATCCTTTATTAATCGGTGAGCCTGGTGTAGGTAAATCTGCCATCGCAGAAGGCTTAGCCCTAAGAATCGTTAAGCGTAAAGTATCACGTAACCTATTTAACAAGCGTGTAGTCACTTTAGATCTTGCTAGTTTAGTAGCAGGAACGAAATACAGAGGGCAATTTGAAGAACGTATGAAGGCGGTTATGAATGAATTAGAAAAGAATGACGATATTATTCTTTTCATTGATGAAATCCATACCATTGTTGGTGCAGGTGGTGCTACCGGAAGCCTTGATGCCTCTAACATGTTTAAACCCGCTTTAGCAAGAGGTGAAATTCAATGTATTGGTGCTACGACTTTAGATGAATACCGACAATATATTGAAAAGGACGGCGCTTTAGAACGTCGTTTTCAAAAGGTAATTGTTGAACCTACTTCTGTAGAGGAAACTATAGAAATACTGAATAACATAAAAGGTAAATACGAAGAACATCATAATGTTGACTACACACCAGAAGCTATAGAAGCTTGTGTAAAACTGACGAATCGCTACATGACTGAGCGTTTCTTACCAGACAAGGCGATTGATGCTCTGGATGAAGCAGGTTCACGTGTACACATAACAAATATTGATGTTCCCAAACAGATTATCGAACTTGAAAAGAAACTCGAAGAAGTAAAGGAAACCAAAAATAGTGTTGTTAAAAAACAGAAATATGAAGAAGCTGCCAAGCTGAGAGATGATGAAAAACGACTGGAAAAGGAATTAGCTACAGCCCAAGAGAAATGGGAAGAAGAAACCAAACAACATAGAGAAATTGTAACTGAAGATAATGTTGCTGACGTTATTTCCATGATGACGGGTATTCCGGTTAATAAAATAGCCCAGACCGAACTTAACAAGTTGGCTAAACTGCCTGAACTTATTAAAGGACGTGTTATCGGACAAGATCCTGCCGTTGCTAAGGTTGTAAAAGCTATTCAGCGTAACAGAGCTGGTCTTAAAGATCCAAATAAACCAATTGGTTCATTTATCTTTTTAGGTCAAACAGGTGTTGGTAAAACGCAATTAGCAAAAGTCTTGGCTAGTGAATTGTTTGACAGTAACGATGCCCTAGTTCGAATAGATATGAGTGAATACATGGAAAAATTTGCTGTATCTAGGCTCATTGGTGCACCTCCAGGATATGTTGGTTATGAAGAAGGTGGACAGCTTACCGAGAAGATAAGACGCAAACCTTATGCGGTAGTTCTTCTTGATGAGATTGAAAAGGCTCACCCTGACGTTTTTAACATGTTGTTACAAGTCTTAGATGATGGTTACCTGACGGACAGTTTAGGTAGAAAAATTGATTTTAGAAATACCATCATTATCATGACCTCTAACATTGGCGCCCGAAAACTTAAGGATTTTGGAACTGGAGTTGGTTTTGGCACTTCAGCCAAAGAAGCTCAAGAATCTGAATATGCTAAGGGTGTTATTGAGAATGCACTTAAAAAAGCTTTTGCACCAGAATTCTTAAACAGAATTGATGATGTTATTGTCTTTAATACTTTAGAGAAGGAAGACATCAATAAAATTATTGATATTGAATTAGTAAAACTTGTAAAAAGAATTAAGGATTTGGGCTATGAGCTTGTCCTTACAGATAAAGCAAAAGACTATATTGCAGAAAAAGGTTTTGATAAACAATATGGCGCAAGACCTTTGAATAGAGCAATTCAAAAATATGTTGAAGATGCCCTTGCTGAAGAAATTATCAATTCTAAAATTCAGGAAGGAGACACCATAACAATGGATTTAGATACTAAAAAAGATGAGCTTAAAATTAAAGTAAAAAGCTCAAGTAAAACTACAGAATCTTAGCATCCTTATCATTTAATATTTCAAAACTCCTTTTATATAAAGGAGTTTTTTTTTATCTTAAACCTAGCGAAAGGGTATTAGCATGAAAGAAACAATTGTAAAATTGAAGTTTTGTACACTCTCTTTCTTTGATAATTATGTCATATCGGTTATCAATGAAGGTGAGCATGTGGACTATACTTTGAACAAAATTCTAATCAAAAAAATTGAGAAACATTTTAACAAACCTTTTGTTTATATAACCAATAGAATTAATTCTTATTCGGTAGATCCTAATATTTATCCGCGAACAACTGAAGTTAAAAACCTCGCAGGTTTTGCAGTTGTATCAAAAGCACATATGGCAAAGGTCAATGCCCAAATAGAACAAATGTTTTTTGGAAAACCATTCGAAATTTTCTCAGAACTGGAGGAAGCGATTGCTTGGGCAAAAAAAATATTAAAACAAAGCTAAGGCCATTGTTTAAAATTAGTGTTTTTCAACACCATAATTATTTAAAAACAATTCCTCTACCTCTATTTCAACATCCTTCAAAAATTGAATCGATGCTTCAATATCATCGTGCAATACTTCGTCTTCTTTTACAAAAGGTACTACTCTTCTGTAATGCTCTAAAAAGGATTCTAGTAGCGGTGACGTTTTCATGGGTCTTCTAAATTCCAAAGCTTGGGAGGCATTCATCAACTCTATGGCAATAACACGCTCTACATTCTGTATCAAATTGTAGGCTTGTGTCGCTGCATTTGCTCCCATACTTACATGGTCTTCTTGACCGTTACTAGACACAATACTATCAATACTTGCCGGAGAGGCTAATTGCTTGTTAGCACTCACTATGCTTGCTGCTGTATACTGAGGAATCATGAATCCTGAATTTAACCCAGGATTATCAACTAAAAAAGCTGGTAAACCCCTTAAACCAGAAACTAATTGAAAGATCCTGCGCTCAGAGATATTACCAATTTCGGCCATAGCAATTTTTAAATAATCTAAAGCCAGTGCCAAAGGTTGTCCATGGAAATTTCCACCAGATATAATTAAATCTTCCTCTGAAAAAATATTAGGATTGTCCGTTACTGAATTTATTTCGGTTAAGATTACTTTTTCTACAAAGTCCAAAGTATCCTTTGTTGCACCATGTACCTGTGGGATGCACCTAAACGAATAAGGGTCTTGGACATGTTCCTTTTCCCTATTAATCAATTCACTACCCTCTAAAAGTTCATTAAACCGTTTTGCTACCTTACGTTGTCCTGGGTGTGGTCTCACATCATGAACCAAATCATGAAACGGATCCAATCTACCATCAAATGCGTCTAAAGATATCGCTGAAATAATATCTGCTAAATAAGACGTTTTATGAGACATTAATAATAAATACACGCCATATGCACTCATAAATTGGGTGCCATTTAATAAGGCCAACCCTTCCTTTGCTTCCAACTTAATTGGTTCCCAATTAAATCGTTCTAAAAGTTCCGACGCCTCATAATTCTGCCCATCATGAACCACGCGCCCTTTTCCTAAAAGGGGCAATGCCAAATGTGCCAAAGGTGCTAAATCGCCTGAGGCACCAAGCGAACCTTGAGTAAATACAAATGGGAAAATATCATGATTAAAAAAGTCAATTAGACGTTCTACCGTTTTTAGTTGAACACCACTGTGCCCATAACTTAAAGATTGAATTTTTAAGAGCAACATCACTTTCACCACCGATTCTGGCACACGATCCCCAGTACCACAGGCATGGGACATCACTAGATTTTCCTGTAACTTTGTTAAATCTCTATCTGATATCTTTACATTATACAAAGAACCAAAACCGGTATTAATACCATACATTGGTTTTTTATTGTTAGCCAATTTAGTATCGAGATAAGTCTTACAGTCTCTAATTTTTTGAACAGATTCCTCTGAAAGTTTTAATTTCTTTTTGTCTTTGAAAATGTTGTAAATAGTTACAATATCTAAAGCATCGGATGAAATAAGATGATAATTATCCATAATTCTATTTTGATGGTTTCAAAATTGGGAATAATTTTTCGTTTCTCAAGAAATTGTTAATAAATCCGTATGTCTTGTATTTAGCCTTTTAATTCCTATTTTTAAAGTCAACAAAAACCTAATTATGAAAAAACTATTTATCCTTTGCATGGTCACATTAATTTTTGCCTGCAAAGAAGAACCTAAAATGGACTACACATTATTAACAGGTCAAATTGAAAACCCTACAGCTCAAGTAGTCTCCATTTATAATGGCCGAGAAAAAGTAAAAGATTTACCTCTAAATGAAAGTAACTCTTTTTCCGACACTTTAAGAGTTGAGCCTGGTTATTACACTTTCAGTCATGGAAGAGAAAGTTCATCAATTTTTTTAGCACCTGGTTACGATATTAAAGTTACGCTTAATACCAAAGAATTTGACGAAACCATAAGTTATTCCGGAAAAGGCTCTGAAAACAACAACTATTTAGCCGCAAAATATATGGCCAATGAAAATGCAAACCTGGATTATACCAAAGTTTTTGCATTGGAAGAAGATGAATTTCTTTCTAAAATGAACGCTCTTAAAAATGATAAGCTAAAAATGCTTAATAACACAGCAGGTCTTTCTGAAGCATTTAAAACACAAGAGAGAAAAAACATTGAATATGAGTATTTTTCGGACCTACAAAATTATTGGTCTTACCATTCGTATTATGCCAAAAAAGAAGAGTTTACTCCGTCTGAAGATTTTATAAAAAAGTTTAATTCCATAGATTTCAACAATCAGGAAGATTACGCATCTTTAGATAGCTATAAGCGTTTGGTACAAAACTATTATAATAATAAGATCAGTAAAAGTGATAACCCTTTAGAAGTTTTTAAAGACATAAATTCCAATGGTTTCCCTCAACTTAAAGAGGACTTAGCCAATAGTTTACGTTATAACATTGGACCAAATAATGAACACAACGAAACGTTATATAAAGGCTTAATGGCCATGTCATCTAACGAAAAATTTAAAGAGGACATAACCAAAAAGTATAATAAAGTTAAAACGTTGGCCAAAGGAATGCCTTCCCCAGAGTTTGTAGAGTATGAAAACCATAAGGGAGGAACAACATCCCTAAAAGATCTTAAAGGAAAATACGTTTATGTAGACGTTTGGGCAACTTGGTGTGGCCCTTGTATCAGGGAGATACCTTCACTTAAAAAAGTTGAAGAAGAATTTCACGATAAAAATATTGCTTTTGTAAGTACTTCCATAGACAAAGCCAAAGACCATAACACGTGGGTTGAAATGGTAAAGAATAAAGATTTGGGTGGTATTCAATTAATGGCAGATAATGATTGGAACTCTCAATTTGTAAAAGATTATGCAATTGAAGGTATACCAAGGTTTATTTTAATTGATCCAGAAGGGAATATCGTAAGTGCAGATGCTCCTAGGCCTTCTGACCCTAAATTGATAAGAATGTTTAAAGAGTTAAAAATTTAAGCCTAATTAAAACAAAAAAGCCTTCCTAGTGAAGGTTTTTTTATTCTTCTCTTTGTTCTTCTTGTTGTGGCTGCTCTTGTTGTTCTGGTTCGCTAAAAAGATCAATGTAGGCATTACATAAGTTTTCGATTAAATGACTCGCTATTAAACTTTGATAGCCATGGTCTTCCAATCCAATATCCGCCGCCTTACCATGTAAATACACACCAAAAATAGTGGCAGCAATTGGCTCATAGCCTTGTGCTAACAAACCTGTTATTATACCCGTTAGAACATCACCTGTTCCAGCGGTTGCCATACCAGGGTTTCCTGTTGTATTGATATAAAGTTTATCATCTAAAACGGTAATGGTATTTGCACCCTTGATGACAACTATAACTTTATGAGTTTTAGAAAATACTTTTGCTTTTTTTAGTTTATCAAAATCATCTGACCACTCTCCTACTAACCGTTCTAACTCCTTTGGATGTGGGGTTAATATGGTATGTTCTGGTAATAGGTTTAATAAGTCTTTCTTCTTGGATAAGATATTTAAACCATCTGCATCTATAACCAGTGGAATTTTATTGTTTCTTAAAAATAGCTCTAAGGCTTTTATGGTTTTATCTGCTGTACCCATTCCTATGCCTATTCCTACAACGCTAGGTTCTATATCAAATGAAATATTCGTTATGCATTCTTCTTCTTTATCTGTAATAACCATGGCCTCTGGAAATGAAGCTTGCATACTGTGGTATCCACATTTTGGAATAAATGCTGTTACCAGGCCTGATCCTGAGCTCAAGGCTGCTCTACTGGCCAAATTTACGGCTCCCATTTTGCCAAAGCTTCCACCAACTATTAAAGCATGTCCAAAATCCCCTTTATGGGAAAACTTTTCTCGTGGTTTATATAATGGTAAGACTTCAAATTTTGAAATAAGCTCAGCTTCAGCCTGAGTTTGCATTAAATAGTCCCGATCCATACCAATATCCAAAACTTCCCACTGTAAAGTAAATTTGGAAGTTTCAGGCAAAAAGAAAACTAATTTTGGGGACTGAAAACTAAGGGTGAAATTAGCATATACCACGGCATTTTCATCTTCAATGGCTTTGTCTGTATAAAGTCCAGAAGGAATATCTACAGACAAGGTAAATGCCTTGGAAGCTCTCCATTTCTGAAACAATTCCTGTACCCATTTATTTGGTTGACGGTTAAGGCCTATGCCGAATACAGCATCGACTATGATATCTCTTTCTTCGATCACAACATCTGAAAAATCACCCGCACAACTTAGTACTTTTGGCCAATCTTTTGTTGTAGATTTTATCCGATCATAATTAATCAAAAAGTCCTTAGAACGCTTATCGCTACAATTGACTATATAGGTAATTACATGGTAACCATGGGTAATTAAATGCCTCGCTAAGACCAATCCATCACCACCATTATTACCAATGCCACAAAACACATGAATAGGGACTTGTGCACCTTGCATCCGTAGATGAATCCAATTAAAAATTTGAGTGCCTGCGCGCTCCATAAGATCTGTTGAGGAAATATCCTGGCGCTCAGTCGTAAGCCTATCACCTTCATATATTTGTTCTTTAGAGAAAATTTTCATCGATTATTCTGTATATTATGAATGTAAAAATAAGATATTCCAAACCAACTGAATAATAATGCTTTTAGATTAATTGAATGGTGAAACAACTTTTTGAAACCAACCGACTTCGCATAATACCAATAACCACTAATGATGCGTCTTTCGCTTTAACACTTATGAATTCACCCAAATGGATTCAGTTTATTGGCGACAGAAACGTAAGGACCCTTAAAGATGCTAAGGCTTACATTAAAGAAAAAGCCTTACCGCAATACAAGACTTATGGTTATGGTAATAATGTGGTCATCAGAAAATCTGACAATGAAAAATTGGGCACTTGTGGTGTTTATCACAGAGAGGATAAAAATCAACCAGATTTAGGGTTCGCATTTTTACCACCTTATGAAGGCAAAGGTTATGCGTTTGAAGCAACCTCAAAACTTATCGAAGTAATGAGAGATACCTTTGGCCTGCATGAACTGAGTGCATACACTTTAGAAGAGAATTCGGCATCAAGAAAACTATTAGAACGGTTAAATTTTGAATTAAAAGGTACTGGAATATTACCAACAACTAATGAAGAACTCTTGCATTACCATCGCAAACTATAATTTTAACTAAGATAAAGGCAACTCATGTGCTTTTTTGCTAGGAAAGCCTGTAGATATGTACATTTAAGCTTTAATTTTAAGATATGAGAACGACCTTTTGTTTTGTTATATTTTGGCTTTTATCCTTTTTTTGGCTTGGAGCCCAACAATTTATATTAGAAACTGCATTGGATGCTAATGTTAATGAAACCTCAGGTCTTCTTTACATAAACAATACTTTAATAACGCATAACGATAGTGCAAATACCAACCAGTTATTTGAGATTGATATTGCAACCGGAAATGTATTTCGTACTGTGACAATTACCAATGCTACTAATGTTGATTGGGAAGATCTTACCCAGGACGGAACCTATATTTTCATTGGGGATTTTGGGAATTATGAAGGGGATAGAACCAACTTAAAGGTGTATAGAATTGCTATCGCAGACTTTTTGATAAACACGACTGTTACAGCGGATGTGATTAACTTTAGCTATGCAGATCAGAGCGATTTTACAACAAGCCCATTCGCAACCAACTTTGATGCCGAAAGTTTAATACATTACAATAATAGCCTTTATGTTTTTACGCGAAACTGGCTAGACGGAAACACTAATATTTACGAATTACCAAAAACACCAGGATCGTACAGTATTTCTAAGGTAGATACCTTAACGGCTGGTGGATTAGTGTCTGGCGCCACATACAACACCTTAAGCAACAAAATAATGATTACCGGCTTTGATAATAATGGTTCGTTTTTAATTGAATTAAACGGATTTAATTCTGGCTTATTTTCAAACGGAAGTGTAACCAAGACTTCGATTGCAGTACCTGAAAACTATTCCTTTCAAATTGAAGGTGTTTATCCCATAAATGCTGATGAATATTATATTACGGCAGAAGAAAATGGCACACTACAATCTGCGTTGTACAGTTTTAATGCCTCTACGCTCTCTGTAGATGAAATCGAGTCTACTCCAATCTCATTTTATCCCAACCCTGCTTCTTCAAAAATTATACTCAATAAAGATCATCTCAATTCAAAAATATATTCATCAACAGGTCAATTGGTGAAAACTTCAACCCGAAAACAAATAGATGTTTCAGATTTAAATGCAGGTATTTATTTTATAACTATTGAAGACCCAGAGGTTCATATTACGACAAGAAAACACTTAATAATAAATTAATTCAATATCCTAACCAAGAGTTCCTTGAGTAAATCCCCTTGAGGTACTGCATTGGCACCAACACCTTTACTCTTCACATCAAACTCCCGCAACAACGCCACCACAGCGCTAACTTTTTTCATGGGATAATTTCGTGCTGCCGTTAAATATTCATTAACAAAATACGGATTGATTCGTAATGCCGAAGCGACACTCCTAGGATTTTTATCAGACATACCATGAAGGTGCAATAATTGAGAGAAAAAGTTAAATAATAACGCCACGGTCATTACCATAGGATTATCCTTGGGATTATCAGCAAAGTATTTAGCAATCTGATGGGCTTTAACAATATTACGTTCCCCTACTGCCTTACGAAGCTCAAAATTATTAAAGTCTTTACTTATTCCTATATTATCTTCAATATGCTCAGGTGTGATTTGAGTGCCTTTGGGCAAAACAATTTTTAGTTTGTTGAGCTCATTATTAATCTTACTTAAATCGGCACCTAAGAACTCGACCAACATTTGAGCTGCTTTAAGCGAAATATCATAACCTTGACCTTTTAAAACACGTCTTATCCAATCTGGCACCTGATTGTCATAAAGCCTTTTACTTTCATAGACTACTCCTCCCCCTTTATTAATTGACTTATACAGTGCTTTACGCTTGTCTATTTTTTTATACTTGTAATTAACCACCAATACTGTCGTTGGTTGAGGATTTTCGGCATAAGCGGCAAGTTTCTCAATGGAACGGCTTAGGTCTTGAGCTTCTTTCACAATTACAACCTGTCGTTCTGACATCATAGGGTAACGCTTAGCATTACTCACAATATCATCTATCGTTACATCTCTTCCATAAAGTACCATTTGATTAAATCCTTTTTCGGATTCATCCAGCACATTATCTTCAATAAAATCTGAAAGTTTATCAATATAATAAGGCTCTTCACCCATTAAAAAATAGATGGGTCTAATTTGTCCTTTTTTTATATCCTCAACTAATGCTTTTACTTCGTCCAATCTCCTAAACAGTTTGCTCGAATGATATTATAATTTTAATTTTGTGAAGTGCAAAAACTTAACTTCCCACAGTTTGAATACCGTTTCAAAAGTAAAGAAAATAAAGTTTCTATTTTTGATGTTATTCGGAAAAAATTCATAGTTCTCCAACCAGAAGAATGGGTGAGACAACACTGTGTTCACTATCTTATTAACGAAAAAAAATATCCCAAATCCTTAATTAATGTTGAAAAAGAGTTAAACCTCAATGGACTAAAAAAACGTTACGATATCGTCATTTTTAATACGGATGGCAGTATTCATCTTATTGTTGAATGTAAGTCTTACAACATCCCAATAAATCAAGATACATTTGACCAAATTGCACGTTATAATTTAGCATTAAATGCCCAATTCCTTATGGTAACAAACGGGATAAATCATTATTATTGCCTAATGGATACGAAAGCTGAACGCTATTTGTTTTTAGAAGATATTCCAAATTATAAGAAAGCATAAATGTATACCAACCAAGACATAGCAATTGTAATTTTAAACTGGAATGGTAAGGCATTATTAGAGCAGTTTTTACCTTCGGTATTAAACTATTCCCAGCGTGCTACAGTTTATGTTGCAGATAATGCGTCCACAGATGGTTCTATTGATTTTGTACGTGCAAACTTCCCAGAGGTAAAGATTATTCAGAATGCTGAAAATTATGGTTATGCCAAAGGTTATAATGAAGCATTAAAAGACCTATCAGAGGACCTTCTTTGTCTTTTGAATAGTGATATTGAAGTTACTGAAAATTGGCTGAACCCAATCGCAGAGGCTTTTAATTCGGAAGGTGATGTAGGTATAATTCAACCTAAAATTTTGGATTATAATGACAAATCTAAATTTGAATACGCTGGTGCTGCAGGCGGTTTCATAGATAAATACGGCTATCCTTACTGTAGAGGTCGTATTTTTAATCATATTGAAGAAGACAAAGGACAATACAACGATATTACAGATGTGTTTTGGGCTTCAGGTGCTTGTTTTTTTATAAAGAATTCGGTTTTTAAAAACTTAGATGGTTTTGATGAGAGTTACTTTGCACACATGGAAGAAGTTGATCTATGCTGGCGTGCATTCAATAGTAATTATAAAACCAAATATGTCGGTAAATCTATCGTTTACCATGTTGGTGGTGCAACATTAAGCAACTCCAATCCCCAAAAAACATATTTAAACTTTAGAAACAGCCTGGTAACATTGGTAAAAAATACAGATACCAACGTGTTTTCTAAAACCTTAACGCGAATGGTTTTAGATGGTATAGCTGGAATTAGGTTTTTATTGTTATTCAAACCAATTCATCTTTGGGCCATATTAAAGGCGCATTATTCATTTTATATACAATTGAATAGTACTCTAAAAAAACGTAAAGTGCTGCCAAAGCGCTCAAACTACTTTAAAATAAAGTCTATTGTATGGTCTTATTTTATAAAGAAGAATAGAACTTTTTAATTGTTTATAAAACTGTTAAAAGTTTTGTTAATCTCTATCCTAGCCTATTTACTTTTCTCTAATTTTGATATGTTAAATTAACAATTTAAACTACACTTAAGATTATGAAATTGCAGATTCACGAAAACAAAAAAAATAAAACAAACATCATGAGTAAAAAACTAATGTTATTAAGTGTTTGCTCAATGTTTTTGCTCGCCTCTTGCGTATCGAAAAAGGAATATGCAGCACTTGAAGCAAAACAGCAAGAAACACAAGACTTATTGAACAGTGCTACAGTAAAATTAAATAAATGCCTTTCTGATGCAGCTGCTGCCAATGCCAGAGTAGAGACCATGAAAGATCAATTGGCCGATTTACGCAAGGCTAACCAAGACTTAATTGATACAAAAGGAAACCTAACAACCTTAACTCAAAAAGGTGCCGAAAACCTTGAAAAATCCTTGGAAAGCTTAAAAGAAAAAGATTTAAAGATTTCACGTTTACAAGATGCTTTGACCAAAAAAGACAGTGTAACACTTGCTATTGTTACTAGCTTGAAGAAAGAGGTAGGAATAAATGATCCTGACATAGAAATTAATGTAGAGAAAGGAGTTGTATTTATTTCAATTGCTGATAAATTATTATTTAAAAGTGGTAGTTACAACGTAACGGATAGAGCAAAAGAAGTTTTAGCTAAAGTGGCAAAAGTTATTAAGAGCAAGCCAACATTTGAAGCTATGGTAGAATCTCATACTGACAATGTTCCATATAGCAAGCCACCGCTATTAGACAACTGGGATCTTAGTGTAAAAAGAGCAACATCTGTAGTACGTGTTTTAGAGAGCTTAGAGGTTAATCCTCAGCAATTAATTGCCGCAGGCCGCAGTTATCATGTGCCTTTAGTAGCTAATGACACTGCAGAGAACAAAGCAAAAAATAGAAGAACTCGCATTATTGTACTTCCAAAAATTGATGAATTCTATGAAATGATAGAAGAAGAAATGAAAAATCTTTCAGCAGGGAATTAATTTTTAAGTAGTATCACAACAAACAAAAAACCCAATGCTTTCGCATTGGGTTTTTCTTTGCCTACTATCTATTTTATTGTATATAGTGATATGCTTTTACTAACCTTAAAAATTCTGCTCTATAACCTTCCTTATCTTCTCCTCTACCATGTTCAGCAAGTTCAATCACTTGAGACAGATTAGCATTATTGTCATATTTGGAATGTCTTAATTTCATACCATAAAGTGCTACTGCTGCTGCAAAATTCATATCAACTGAAGGCGCTGACACCTCTGTATTTTGTATATGAACCATCTCTATACTTTTTTCTCCATCTGGCTTTTTGTACCTGAATTTTACGGTGAATAATTCATCATTGTAAGTATTAGAATTTTCAGTTTGAGTGTACTTTAAGTTTGGGGTATCCTTTAGATATTTCGTTTCAACTCCAAATGGAACAACTTCGTAAAGTGCCGTTACGGTATGTCCGCTGCCTAATTCGCCTGCATCTTTAGTATCATCTACAAAGTCTTCATCATTCAATAATCTATTTTCATAACCTATCAATCTATAACCTTGCACTTTCTTTGGGTTAAATTCCACTTGAATCTTTACGTCCTTTGCAATTGTATATAAGGTACCTCCAAACTCTTTACCAAATACTTTTTGCGCTTCTTGCATGTTGTCAATGTAAGCATGATTCCCATTACCCTTATCCGCCAATATTTCTAACTTTGAATCTTTATAATTCCCATACCCAAAGCCTAATACCGATAAGAAAACACCCGATTTACGCTTTTCTTCAATCAATTTCTCCATGGCCTTATCACTTGATGGCCCAACATTAAAATCTCCATCTGTTGCCAAAATGACTCGATTATTACCGTTCTTTTTAAAATGTTTCTCAGCTAATTTATAAGCTAGTTTAATCCCTTGCCCTCCTGCTGTAGATCCACCAGCTTCAAGACGGTCTAATGCTTTTAATATTTTATCTTTTTTATGTCCTGATGTAGGTTCTAAAATAACACCTGCCGCACCCGCATATACTACAATAGACACCTTGTCTTTTTCCCTTAATTGATTGACCAATAGCTTAAAGGCATTTTTTAATAATGGTAACTTATTCTGAGAACTCATAGATCCAGAAACATCAATCAAAAAGGTAAGGTTTGACGCTGGCAACTCTTCATTTGTATAGGTTTTACCTTGTATACCAATTCGTACTAATTGGGTCTGATAGTGCCATGGTGTTTTAGTAACTTCAGTATGAATTGAAAACGGATGTTTATCTGTAGGTTGCGGATAATTGTAGTTGAAGTAGTTTACCATTTCCTCAATCTTAACCGCATCTGGCTCTATATAAGTTCCGCTGTTTATCATCCGTCTGATGTTGCTATAAGACGCTTTATCAACATCTATAGAAAAAGTTGAAAGCGGTGAGGTCGCTGTACTTTCAAAATTATTTTCATGAATTACAGCATAACTTTCATTTTCAAATCTAAAATTGCCTTGACGTGTAGTGATGACCACGCAACCGTGTTTCGCAATTTTTCCAAATTTATCTTTAGCTTCTGAACCTTCATAAACTATTTTACTATCTATATCGCTCTCAGGTATACTTTCAATAACGTGATTGTTTGCTGCGTTTATAGGTCTCCCATCTACAATATACAACGGCTTGCTTTTAGTAACTTTTTGATTTTTAGTTGAAATCAAAATCACCCCATTGGCACCTCTACTTCCATAGATGGAAGTTGCACTTGCATCTTTTAAAACCGTCATTGAAGAAATATTTGAGGGATCAATAGATTGCATTGCGCTGTCGCTTACTGGTTGGCCATCTATAACATACAACGGTTGACTATTACCATTAATTGATCCGTAACCTCTAATTCTAACCTCTGAAGTAAATCCTGGAGTTCCAGATCTAGTAATTACATTTACTCCTTTTACTTCTCCCCTTAGAGTTTGTTTTACATTGTTTGATTGTACTTGACTCGCTAATTTATCATGATAGGCTTTTTTGGCTTGTCGTTTTAGCTGTGCTCTACTGGGTGATCTATTATGAGAAACTACTGATGCTGTTCCTGTGAAAGATTGTTTAGTCGTTTTAGAATAACCTACAACAACTACTTCTTCTAAATTATGTACTTCTTCTAAGATCACATCATAAGTGTTGCCTTCTCCAATAGTGACCTCTGCTGTTTCCATACCAACAAAACTTACCACGAGGATGTCACCTAATTTTACGGTAATGGTATATTTACCTTCAAAATCGGTATTAACACCTTTTGAAGTCCCTTTAACAATAACACTTGCTCCTGGCAAGGGCAAGCCATCATTCGCAGTGGTTACAGTTCCTGATACTTCTTTTTCTTGAGCATAGCTACTCAAGGTAAAAAGAGAAATACATAAAATGAGAAATAGGTTTTTACTCACAAGATTTCTATTGTTCTTTATGAGTTTGTGAATCTTTGATTTCATAATGATTGTGCTTTAAGTTCTTTACAAACTTATAGTCAATCTCAACTATGAAAAATCGAAAATGAGTAAACAGACCCTTTGGATGAGTATGTTAACCTAATACTGATTCAATGGTTTTAGCACGTTGTATTTTACCATTCACCGTTTCTACAAACTTGTCTGTAATGTAGATGTGCTTAGGCACTTCAAACTTGGTAAGCTCTTTTATAAACCTGATTCTATTGGCAATACTTTCCGCTGAGTCTCTCGGGTTTTCAACTATTAAAACTAAGCGCTCTCCTAAGGTTTCATCATCTTCACCTGCTACAATAAAGCGTTCGTCAATAACTGGCTGTAGCTTATCTTCTATTTGTTCTGGAAATAATTTTACACCACCAGAATTAATAACATTATCATAGCGACCTAATAACTGAAAACTTGTCTCAGATTTTAAGTCCACTATATCATTTGTTGCTAAAGGTGCACTTAGCAAGTTAGGTGCATGTATAACTAAACATTGCCTTTCGTCTTGAGTAAAGGTAACGTTAGGTATCGCCTTAAAATATTTCTCACCTTTAGAAGCTTTGGATGTTAGCTGTCTAACTGCGACATGCGTTACGGTCTCAGTCATTCCATAGGTTTCAAAAAACTTGGAATTACAGGTTTTAATCCGTTCCAACAAGGGTTGTGTTACCTTAGAACCGCCAACAATAATCGTCTTAATATTATTCGTATATTTTAAAGTGTGCTTTAATTGCAACGGAATCATAGCACAGAAATCATAAGGTTTTTCGTAATCGAAAATTGGATGTGCACTTGGCTCGACAAAATCTATTTCAAGTCCCAAAATCATAGACCTTACCAACATCATCTTACCCGCAATGTAATGACTTGGTAAACAATCCATAGCTGTGCCACCAGGCTCTAGACCAAAGAAATCACCAGTGGCAATAGCCGAGTTTACCATAGCCTGCTTTTTGAGTTTGATTAGTTTTGGTTGTCCAGTAGAACCAGACGTTTTTACTTCTATATACTCACTATCATTTAACCAATCAATCAAAAAATTACCTGTTGACTTTTCGTAAGGATCTCCTTCTTTTATAAGGCTGTAGGCCACTTCTTTTAGGTCTTCATGATCGTAGTGTAACCCATTTAATTTAAATCTATTATGAACTTTATCGAACTTTGGTGTCATTATTCTCCTATGATTTTATAGTCTTCTTTTGGTGGCTCGGAAACTTTACCAAATAAACGTTCTTGCCAATTTTTCCAACCATATCGTTTTGATAAAATTAATAACATAATCGGATAAACGACCAGTACTGGTATTAAAATTTCGCCAACAATACTCATTGAGGGTTCTGCTGTACTCTTAAAAATAGCATCGGTCTGTAAGGCGGTCCAATCTGCTGTAACCAATAACGATGCTAATAAATTATTACCTAAATGAAATCCTAAGGCCAGTTCTAAACCATCATCCATTAGCGTCATGATTCCTAACAAGAGACCTGTACCTATATAAAATATCATCATTTTCCAGAAACCAACATTTGCAACTTCTGGATTAGCGCTATGGGCTATGCCAAATAATACTGATGTTAAAATCAAAGGAAACCACTTATTTTTTACCATTACTCCAATATGCTGCATAAAATATCCTCTAAACAGAAATTCCTCTAAACCAATTTGAAAAGGAAAAAGTATGATACTTACGATAAATAAAATTGAAAACTTTTTTAAATTGAATTGATAAATTATCTCTGAAGAATCTATGCTATAACTGATAAAAAATGACCCAATAGTAAAGATGGCAATCATCATAAAGGAAAAGAATACTCTACCATAATCTATTTTTTGTCTTGCTGTAGTTAAGGATAATAAACTGCGCTGGTGCACAAACTTTACCATAACAAATAACAAACCCAATAAAAATGCAAATGGTATAAGATTAATGGCAAGGTTAAGACTTGAAGGGATACCTTTCATCATTTCATAAGCCGCCTCCATATCTGAAGGATCGGTTATTAGATAGAGTACAAAATTTGCCAAAAATATGCCTGCCACCAATATAGTGGTTAAGATAAACATCCATAGATGACGTTGGCCTTTATAAGCTTGTTGTATATAGTTCATCAGTGTAAATTAAATTTCCAATTTATATTTTTATCGTATTGCAAAGTACCATTTTTTACATGTAATGGCGAGTCAAAATTATTAGTAAATAAACTTCCTGTGCCAAGTCCTTGAGGCATGGTGTTATTTAGTGTATATGTCCACTGGGCAATAGCATTTAAGCCAACATTGCTTTCTAGTGCACTAGTAATCCACCATTTTATTTTTAAATCTTCGGCAACGGTTATCCATTGCTGACTACCACCCAAACCACCAACCAAACTTGGCTTAAGAATGATATATTGTGGTTTTATGGTTTGGAGAACTTTTAACTTCTCCTCTTTTGAAAAAACACCTATTAACTCTTCATCCAAAGCTATTGGTATGGGAGACGCTTCACAAAGCCTAGCCATATCTTCAAATTGTTTTGGCTTAATAGGCTGTTCAATAGAGTGTAGCTGGTATTCTGAAAGATACTTCAATTTATCCAAAGCATCTTTGGGCAAAAATGCTCCATTAGCATCTACACGCAATTCAATATCGGAAATCGAAAACTCTTTGCGGATAGACTTGAGAATATTGAGTTCGGTTTGAAAATCTATGGCACCAATCTTTAACTTTATGCAATCGAAACCAGCTTCAATCTTTTCTTTGACCTGCTTGCGCATAAAGGCTTCATCTCCCATCCAAACCAAACCATTAATAGGAACAACATCTTGACCCTTTGTAAATTTTGAAGGATACAAATCGAATTCGGACTCACTCTGTAAAGACTTAAATGCCATTTCTAATCCAAATTGAATACTTGGATAGTCTATAAGCTCACTAAGCAATCTGTCTAAACCTAAATGAATATTTTCACAAGTCCATTTTAGTTTGGCTTCATAGTTTGGTTTGTCGTCTATACTTAAACCCCTTAATAATCCGCACTCACCAATGCCCTTACCGTGTTCCGATTTTAAAATTATAAACCAGGTTTCCTTAGTGGTCATTACGCCTCTAGACGTACCGCTCGGTCGCTTAAAATTCAGTATATACTTGTGGTAGGTAGCTGTCATATTTCGATGGTAAAAATAGTTAATTATTTTCGTATTTTAGAAGCTCAAATACACCTACAAATGCCAGATTTTCCAAACATTATTCTTTACGCCATTCCGTTTTTTATTTTGGCTATGTTACTAGAATTGTATGTAACAACCAAAGCCCAATTAAAACATGTAAAGGGTTATGAACCTAAGGATGCTTTTTCCTCTATAGCCATGGGCTTAGGCAATGTCATTTTGGGATTTGCAAGTAAAGCTTTGGTGTTATTGGCGTTGTTTTGGGTTTATGATAACTTTAGACTCTTTACAATACCTATTGCGTGGTGGTCTTTTGTCCTTTTGTTTTTTGCCGATGATCTTTCCTATTATTGGTTTCATCGTATTTCACATGAATGTCGCTTGTTTTGGGCGTCTCACGTGGTGCATCATTCCTCCCAACATTACAATTTAAGTACAGCTTTAAGACAAACATGGTCTGGTGGTTTTTATTCTTTTGTCTTTTGGCTGTGGTTACCCCTTTTAGGATTTCATCCTGCCATGATTTTATTACAAATGTCCATTAGTTTACTGTATCAATTTTGGATTCATACAGAAGCTATAGACAAGATGCCCTCATGGTTTGAAGCTGTTTTTAACACTCCATCCCATCATAGGGTTCATCATGGAAGTAATCCAATTTATTTAGATCGTAATCATGCTGGTATTTTAATAATTTGGGATAAACTCTTTGGGACATTTCAGCCAGAATTGGAGGAAGAAAAAGTGAGATATGGCTTGGTTAAAAATATCAATACTTTTAATCCCGTAAAAATCGCATTTTTGGAATGGTGGTACATGATAAAAGATGCCTTTACAGGCAGAAAAACAGTCAAAGAGCGTTTTATGTACCTCATAAAGCCACCTGGTTGGAGGCATGATGGCACTGGTAAAATTAGTGATGAATTAAGGGAAGATTGGTTAAATTCAAATAAAAATTTATGACATTTAACAATAAAGTAATTTGGATTACTGGTGCTTCAAGTGGCATTGGCCGAGCTGTAGCTATGGAACTCTCAAAACAAAACTGCAAACTCATTTTATCCTCTCGAAGAGAGCAAGCTTTACTCGAAGTTAAACAGGAATGTACCGACCCAAAAAGTGTTGAAGTCTTAACACTTGATCTTTCAGACTATAAAAACATGCCGAACATTGTTGATAATGCTATTTCCATTTTTGGTAGGGTTGATGTGTTAATCAATAATGGCGGTATAAGTCAACGTTCTGCTATTATTGACACCTCTATCGAAGTGGACAAAAAACTCATGGAAATAGATTATCTTGGAACCATAGCGCTTTCAAAAGCCCTATTACCTCATTTTATTACTAACAAAGGTGGGCAATATGTAGTGGTATCAAGTCTTATGGGAAAATTTAGTTCTCCTTTAAGATCTGCATATTGTGGAGCTAAACATGCGCTTCACGGTTTTTTTGATGCCCTACGCTTAGAGCATGATAAGGATAATATAAAGGTAACCATGATTTGTCCTGGCTTTGTAAATACAAACGTCGCTCGCAATGCCCTAATTGGAGATGGTTCTACCCAAGGTTATCAAGATACCATGACCGAAAATGGATTAGAAGTCCACAAATTTGCTAAGAAAATGATAAAAGCTATCCAAAAAGAAAAGTTTGAAGCTTACATTGGTAAATTTGAAAGGTTTGGTGTCTATGTAAAACGGCTTTCACCAAGACTCATCCATAAACTTGTATTGAGAAGTAAGGTTAGGTAATTATACTTCCATACTACCACCTATTTCTAGCAACTTGAGTGTTTTTAGTTTAGAATCGAATTTTGCTTTAGCTCTTACCTTATCAATTTCAATATAACCAAAGGTATCATAATGGTAACCTAAAACTCTATCGCATTTTAAAAATCGGGTAGCGATAATGGCATCTTCAACACCCATTGTAAAATTATCGCCTATTGGTAAAACTGCAAGATCTAAATCATAATTCTGACCTAATATTTTCATATCGTAATGCAATGCCGTATCACCTGCTATATATAACGTCTTTTTATCTGTTTGTATTACGAAACCACCTGGCTGTCCTCCATATTTACCATCTGGAAATGATGATGTATGAACTGCGTTGACATATTTTACCTTTCCAAAGTCAAAATTCCAAGAGCCACCATGATTCATGGGATGTCCCTTAAAACCTAAATTCTGGTAATGCACGACTATTTCATAATTAGAAACAATAACTGCATTTGTCCTTTTGGCAATCCTTTCAACATCCAAGATATGATCTTGGTGTGCATGGGTTATTAAAATATAATCCGCTTTAATACTATCAATATCTATATGAGATGCTTTTTCGTTTCCAGAGATAAACGGATCCACAAGAAGGTGAACATCGTTAATCTCAATTCCTAGACATGCATGACCGTAGAATGTAATTTCCATTTTATTCAAATTTAGAACCTGTACACTAAATTAATATAAAATGTAACCAACACCTAATAACAATGCAAAAAGAAATGTAGATAAGGCTAATACTTTTAACTGACTATCAAAATCGTCAGGCTGTTTTGCCAACCGTATTTTCCTTAGGTGCAAAATTAAGGGGACAAATGCTAACAGATATAAAAAGTTGTAGGGTGCAACATAATAAAGTACCGAAAAAATTACTGCGACTAGCATTGCACCTAATATCAGGAGATAATGATAGCGTTTTGTTTTTTTCATACCCAGTTTCACAGCAATGGTAATTTTACCAACGTTTTTATCAGCCTCCAAATCCCTCATGTTATTCAGATTTAAGACACCAACACTCAACAAACCTAATGATACTGCTGGTAATACAACCATATGATCAATGGTATGTACATAAAGCAAATAGCTACCAATGGTACTGACCAAGCCAAAAAAGATAAATACAAAAACATCACCTAAAGCTCTATAACCATAGGGCGAATCACCCATTGTATAATTTAATGCGGCGTACACGGATAAACCACCTAGAAAAACAAATAGCATTAAAAATAAAAAGTTATTGGGACCAAAGGCAGCAAGAATTAGTGATAAGGTAAGTATAATCACCATAACAACATTAAACTTAATGGCATCTAGCATCTCATCAGGAGTTATTTCACCACTTTGAATAGCTCTTTGTGGTCCAACTCGGTCATCATTGTCTGTGCCTTTTACGCCATCACCATAGTCATTAGCTAAATTGGAAAGGATTTGAAGGCTAACCGTTGTTAAAATAGCCAACACCAACACCCACCAACTAAAGCGACCGTTATATATGGCAAAGCAAGTTCCTAAAATAATTCCAGAAACAGAAAGTGGCAGGGTTCTGAGCCTCATGGCCGAAAGCCAAGGTTTAATTTTTTTCATTAAGCCTTAATATTTTATGGAATCCACTTTTTTGGAAAGTTAGGTTTTCTTTTTTGTAAAAAGGCATCACGCCCTTCTTTGGCTTCATCTGTCATGTAAGCTAACCGTGTAGCTTCACCAGCAAAAACTTGCTGACCCACCATCCCATCGTCAGTAAGGTTCATGGCAAACTTTAGCATTTTTATAGATATTGGAGATTTTGCTAAAATCTCTTGAGCCCATTCATAGGCTGTATTTTCTAATTCACTATGTGGTATCACTGCATTAACCATACCCATTTCGTAGGCTTCCTGTCCAGAATAGTTTCTTCCAAGAAAAAATATTTCCCTTGCCTTCTTCTGACCAACCATTTTTGCCAAATAAGCTGAACCATAACCACCATCAAAACTTGTCACATCAGCGTCAGTTTGTTTAAATATAGCATGTTCCTTACTTGCAAGTGTTAAATCACACACCACATGCAAACTGTGACCACCGCCAACAGCCCAACCTGGAACCACTGCAATAACAGCTTTAGGCATAAAACGAATAAGTCGCTGTACTTCTAAAATATTAAGTCTATGGTAGCCATCATCTCCAACATAACCTTGATGACCTCTAGCTTTTTGGTCACCACCAGAGCAAAAACTCCAAACACCATCTTTTGAGGAAGGCCCTTCTGCACTGAGTAAAACAACTCCAATATTTACATCTTCGTTTGCATCATAAAAAGCGTCATAAAGCTCAGAGGTTGTTTTTGGACGAAAGGCGTTTCGTACATCTGGTCTGTTGAAAGCTATTCTCGCTACTCCATTACATTTATGATACGTAATATCTTCATAAGATTTGGCAACTTTCCAATCTATATGGCTCATACTTTTCAAAATTTTGAGAACAAAAATAATGAATTAATAATTATAGGAGAACCACCAATTTCTATTTGAATTTATTATGTATGCATACTATATTTGACGTCGATATTTTTTATAATGAGTAATAGTATTGCTCATAACACAACAGAAACGTACAAACACCTGAAAGTAAAATTAGGAGACATCTACCTTTTTGATGATTTTTTTGTTGGAGAGTTTGACGAAGGTGTTGATATTAATTTTAGGAATTTTTCTGATATTTCGGAGATTGTAAAAACCTATTTTGAAAATCGCCCTTTTGGATTTATCTCAAATAGAGTAAACTCATATTCATTAAATTTAAATGATGCTGAGCTATTTAACGAATCTTTTCCGAATCTAAAGGCTTATGCGGTTGTGGCATACAATTCGATAACAGAGAGAGTCTTTGAAATAGAAAATTACTTTTTCAAATTTAATCGGAAGGCGTTTAAAGATATTGATGAAGCCATTTCTTGGATCAAAAATTTATCTTGTACTAATTAAAATTAAAAACCAACACTGGTTTTTCAACTACCTTTTTGGGAATTAATTAGGGTAATTCCATTTTCATCAATTATAATTAAACGGTCTTTGTAGAGTGAACCTATAGCCTTTTTGAAGCTCTTTTTACTCATCTGCAACTGCTCCTTTATTGCTTCTGGACTAGATTTATCATGCAATGGCAAAAATCCACTATTATCGTTTAATTCATTTAAAATAAACTGAGCATTAGGTTCTATATTTCGATAACCTATTTGACTCAATGAAATGTCAAGCTTATTATCATGGCGTACTTTCTTAACGATTCCTTTTAGCCTATCGCCAATACTAATATCCTTATAAATGTCGTCTTTAAACACCAACCCTAAATGCTTTTTGTTAACAATGACATTCATACCAATTTCAGAGGGATGTGATACGATTAAATCCACCTCATCGAATTGTTTAACGGTAAGTTCTTTATTATCTAAAAATTGATTGGTTTTACTAGAGGCTACTAAACGCTCTGTCTCTTCATCTAAATAACAATACACTAAATACCAGCCACCCGCTTTCATTTTAAAAGCTTGTTCCTTAAATGGGCAAAATAATTCCTTTACCAAACCCCAATCTAAAAAAGCACCAAACTTGGTTACTTGATTGCAACGCAGTAGTGCAAAATCTCCTTTTTTTATGAATGGCTTATCCGTAGTAGCTACAGGTCGTTCTTCATTATCTAAATACACAAAAACTTCAAGTTTATCACCTATTTCAAATGTTTGTGGAACATATCTGTTTGGCAACAAAACCTCTCCATCTTCTCCATCTCCAAGAAATAATCCGGGTTCCGTATCTCTAAGAATTTCTAATGTATTGTATTCTCCTAATTGTATCATGCTGCAAAGGTAGAAATAAGTTGCAAGCGAAAAGTAGAAAGTTTCAGAAATAAAAAAAGGCCTCTCTAAACAAGACAGGCCTTTAAGGTTTTATTATTTTATTGACTATTAATAAACTGAAGCTTTATTAAAATGTGTACACAGCAAATAATAGACTACAGCTCTATACTTATTTCTATTAGACTGACCGTACTTATCCATAACCGAAGCTATAGCACCATCTAAGTCGTCACTCTCGCTTAAACCTAATTTTTTAATCAAGTAATTATTTTTTACAGTTGCTAGTTCCTTTTCATCTGATCCAGAAACCGTAGAGGAATCTGCGTTATAAATAGAAGGCCCTAAGCCAACCGTAATTTTAGTTAACAAATCCATATCAGGATTTACACCACATTTATCCTTTAAATCCGCAGCATATTTTGTGATTAATTCGTCTCTTTTACTCATTTTATTTGTGTTTTAGGTTAAATAAATTGTCTCATTAAAGATAAGTAATTTTTAGACACCTTAAAAGAAGATAAGTCACATGTCTCTTAGAATTAACGATAAGTTTACTTTATAAATTTAAAATAATCCAAAAGCACCTCATCATTAACCGTAGACGGTGTAAAAATCTCCAATAACTTAGGTCGTTTAGAGGTATTATAAAACTTGTCCAAGGCGTCTGTTAAAGATTTTTCATCTGTAGCTTTAAAATAATCTAAGCCATACATTTCACAAAGTTGCTTAGCCGTTAAGTGATGCTTTGTTTCAAAATAGGTATCAAAGTTATCGGTATTCTTATGTCCAGGCAAAATCCTAAAAATACCTCCACCATAATTATTAACAACAATAATTCTAAAATTATCAGGAATGTAGTTATTCCAAAGGGCATTGCTATCATAGAAAAAGCTTAAATCACCCGTTATAAATGTGGTACGCTGCTTTTGTGCAACTGCTGCCCCTATAGCTGTACTTGTACTACCATCTATACCACTTGTACCTCTATTACAAAAAATTGCAATATCCTTTCTTAGTTGAAATAACTGTGTGTAACGTATTGCCGAACTATTACCTACCTGCAATTGACTTTGCTTTGGAATACTTTTTAATAAAGCATTAAAAACCGTAAAATCTGAAAAAGGAATGGTTTTTAAATAGTCGTCATGAAGCTTTCTGCGCTTTTGCCTCACCTTTAACCAGCTACTTTTATAATCGCTTTTAGTATGATGAGTTACCTGAGGCAAGAATGTTTTTAAAAAGGTGTTTGGAGTCAATTTAATGTGTTTATCCAAACAGAAAAACGTGTCATTTGCCTTAAATAAATCTACGTGCCAATGACTTTCTGGTTTGTATTGTCTCAAAAAGGCCTTAATCTTTTTAGAAACGACCATACCGCCAAAGGTTAAAAGAATATCTGGCTGCAATGCCTCAAAGTCTTCTTGATCTAGTGGAGCAATCATTTTATCAATTCCTGGAAAAAAATCGGGATGGTGTACATTTGAAGTTGTTTCGGTAAAAACGAATACACTATCATCATCTGCCAATTCTTGTAACCACTGCTCTTCTATTGCGCTTGGATGTAAAACACCAATCAGAATCATTTTTCGTTTAGCGGAATGCCAAACATCCAAAAGGCTTTTAATTTCAAACTCGTCAATTTTTTCGGTTCGGTCTGCTATACTGAAAGGCTTAGGATTTATGCCCAATTCGTCCACTGTTTCATAAAGGGGCTCATCAAAAGGTATATTGATATGTACCGGACCAGACTTTAATCTAGCCACAGTAATCGCATCGTGCACTTCAGATTCGTTATAGGACTGTATGTCTTTTTGAAGTCCTAAAAAGCGTTCAAGTTTGTTCTCTATACTTCGCATGATAGGCAACTCATCGTCTGCTGCCTTAGGATCTTTATCCTTTAAATCCAATTTTAGATTAGCACTATACAACACGTGTTCACCATAAACATTTTTTTGCTTTATGGTCTGTCCATCCCCTATATCAATTAAATGTTTTGGCCTATCTGCCGATAATACCAATAATGGAATATTACTATAATATGCTTCCGATATGGCAGGATAATAATTGAGAAGCGCACTACCAGAAGTACATACTACAGCAACGGGTTCTTGAACTTGTTGTGCAATACCTAAGGCAAAAAAAGCAGCACATCGCTCATCGACTATGCTATAGCATTTAAAAAATTCATCATGCGTAAAACCTATGGTAAGCGGTGCATTTCGGCTACCCGGAGAAATTACAATGTGTTTCACATTATGCGTTTTGCATAACGTAACCACCGTTTGAGATAAGGGAATTTTAGAGTATTTCATCAAAAAACAAAGATAAGAATTCTCTATGGTTTAGCTCAGCACATTAACGATAGTTTTAGCTTTATTTACTGTCTCTATCCACTCATTTTCTGGTACAGAATCTTTTGTTATACCACCACCAACATAAATAATAGCTTTATTATCTTTTAACTGCATACACCGCAGATTGACATAAAAGTTAGAACAGGTTTTTACCATGGCATAAGCATTGTTCTCCACATTGCGCTTATTCGTGTTTCTGTTTTTGGTTGTTTTTAAATTAAGTTCACCTAAAAATCCAGTATAAAACTCACGGTTATAGTTTTCATTATTTAGAATAAAATCTTTTGCAACTTCCTTTGGAAATCCGCATACAGCTGGTGTAGGATGCAAGGCTTCAATAACAGATTTTAAGGTGCTGCCAGGTTGGATACGACTATGTATATAAGTCTTTAAATGCAATAGATTTCCTGCTCGTACAGTCTCCACCTCTGAAATTTTTACATGACTCGTATGTGGCTCTATTTGTTTGGCGATGTAATCCGTAACAATTTGTTGTTCTTCATACTCTTTATTCGTCCAGGTTACCGCCGCGTCAGCTGTATATGGTTGCGTTCCTGCCAAAGAAATCGTAGTCAGGTTTTGACCCTCCACTTTAAACAATAGTTCTGGCGTTGCACCAAGCCACAGACCCACTTTAGGATGGTACCAACAATAGACCATAGCATTTTTATAGGTATTAAAAAGGCGCTTAAAAATGGTAAGCGGATTTGGATTTTCTATCGTTTTTTCAATCTTTCGAGACAACACCACTTTGTCCAAATTCCTTTTTTTAATACTAGAAATGGCTTTAGTAATCAATTGTAAGTGATTGTTCTCTCCATTCTTACTTATGTCTATCTTTTTAAAGTACTTCTCAACATTAATATCCGAAATTTCTAAACTCAGATGTTCACATTCATTTTTAGGAAGTACGATACTCTTGTTGCTTAGATTAAAAGGTGCAAACACAAAACCACTTTCTGAAAAATCTGAAGTAGTATGTAAAACATCATCTTTCTGCAACCAGCATTTGATGATAGAGTTTATTGCTCTACTATAGACTACAAAGGGTAATTGTTGCTCATACTGACGCTCTAATGCTTCAAAAAAAGAATCTTGGGTCATGTATTACTTTTTAAGCGGTAATGAAACGGTAGACAAACGACAAACCGAAATTAAATTATCCTGCTCATCAGTAACTCTAATATCTAATAGTTGTGTAGTACGGCCTTTATGCAAAAAGGTGGCTCGAGCATAAACATAGCCTTCTTTTACACTTTTTAAATGGTTGGCTGTAATTTCTATACCTCTTACAAAATACTGTTCTAAATCTGTAAACATATGTGATGCAAAACTACCAACGCTTTCTGCTAATGCTGCTGTAGCACCGCCATGCAAAACACCATCAGGTTGGTGTACTTTTGGGGTAACAGGCATTCTGGCAACCAAAAAATCCTTACCATAATCAACCATCTCAATATCCAACGTTTCCATTAAGGTGTTTTTTGAGACCTCATTGGCTTTTGCCAAAATCATTTCCTTAGATAATTGCATATAAAACCTTTATTTTTATCGTCGATCACAAAAATACTGAAACTACCAAGAATAATGAATTCGGAGGAAAAAGAAATCACATATACAACAAGCAACTCATATTCTACACTCAACGCATTGACTTCATCCACAAAACATGTTTGGTTTGTATGCCATGGTATGGGGTATTTGAGTCGTTACTTTTTACGCTATTTTAAACAACTAAATCCTGAAGAGAACTATATTATTGCACCACAAGCGCCGAGCAAATATTACATTCAGCCAAAAATGCATGTTGGTGCCAATTGGTTAACCAGAGACCATACCGAAAGTGGTATGCAAAACATCCTCAATTATTTTGATGCGGTTTTTGAAGCTGAAAAGATTCCTGAACATTTAAACTTTATTGTTTTGGGTTACTCTCAAGGAGTAAGTGTAGCGATGCGCTATTTGGTAAAACGAAAAATGAAATGTGACCAACTGGTATTACATTCTGGAGGTATTCCCAAGGAACTAACCGCTAAAGATTTTGAATACCTCTCTGATAATACGCAAGTAAAACTGATATATGGTACCGAAGACCAATATTTAGACACGGATCGTATAGCTGAGGAATCCCAACGGGCAAAAGCCCTATTTGGAAATAGGTTAAGAATTCTGCCGTTTGAAGGAACCCATGTGGTTAATGTAGATTATATTAATCATTTGGTTTGATATGACAGTACCAACCCTTGAAAACAACCGTGTAAAATTGAGTCTACTAGACTTAAGCAATTACAAACACCTGCAACGCATAGCGCCACAAAAGGACCTTATCTACTACTCGCCTTCTGATATTTCTACATCAGAAAAACTGAAGGACTATGTACAACTGGCCGTAGATGGCTACTATCATAAAACCATTATTCCATTTATAGTTTTTGATAAATTACATAAGGCTTATGCAGGGTCTACACGTTTTGGACTCATCAATTGGAAAAATAAACTACTGCATATTGGTTGGACATGGATTGGCCATGAATTTCAAGGTACTGGGTTAAATGCCAACATGAAATTTTTAATGTTGCAATATGCTTTTGAAACCTTAGAGTTTGAAAAAGTAGAGTTTAGAATTGATGAGCGCAATAACAAATCAAGGCGTGCAGTTGAAAAGCTTGGTGCCCAATTAGAAGGTATCCTGCGGAAAGATGTACTGATGAAAGATGGCTTTAGACGCAGTACATGTTGTTACGGTATTTTAAAAGAGGAATGGCCAGAAATAAAATTGAAACTGATTAACGTAATTGGGTAGTTATAAGGTCACTTCGAGTGATTGTGTAGAATAAAAAAAGCCACAACTCAATTGTGGCTTTAATTATTAACTCGTTTGTTGTAAGGTTTTATTCTTTTCTTTTAAGATGGCCAACTGCTTTTCTAAAAAGGTAATGGCCTCTTCTGTTTTGTAACTGGCTTTTGAGGCAAAGTCTTTAAGGTCTTCCTTAAACTTGTCTTTACCAGATTTGGCAGCTTTAGATAAATCTTCTTTTACTTCCGTAAAGTCATCTACCAATTTATCTTTTATCTCTTTGCCTTCTTTTTTTAGATGGTCTCTGGTGACATGACCTTTATCTGGTGCTAATAAAACGCCAGCGGCTGCACCGATTAATGCTCCTAATACTAATGCTCCTTTATACTGAATCATAATTTTTCTTTTTTAAGTTGAACCTTGTTTTACTTATTGGTAGTAAAATCTTATGTTTTGTTACAAACAAATTCAGTGCCAAGTATTTGAGGTACAGTTTTAAACAGTACACTTATCGGTCTCGGTTATGAGTAGTTCCGTGGGTTAGGACTATCTTTTGCAAGTATACGCCAAACTGAAAATCTGCGATACTTTTCAGAAGTAGGCATGAACAAGCAATTACATATAGCCATTGTTGTGCTTTCGTTAATTCTCATCCTTCTCCCATACTATTGGATCTTTGTCAATAAATTGGGTTAAGACTTTGTTTGTAGAATCAACACCACTAAAATCTAATGTTTGATTCCAGTTAATAGCGTAGAAAAGAGAATTATTCAATTGTACGAGCTCTGATTTTGCTCCGCCCCACCCTGTAACATATAGAGATTCATTGGCATAACTAATTTTTATTGGTTCAACATCTTTATTAGTGTAGTGTCCTATATATCTGCTGTATACCTCTTTTTCAGGTGTGAGTTCACTAAAATTAAATTGATATAAAACCTTATTTAAAAATTTGAGTAATTTCTTTTGGTGTCTGGCTCTTCCGTTTTCCCAGCGTGTTCTTTGAAGCAAATACGCTAAAAATGATTCATTTTCATAAAGACTCTTAACGGCTATTTCTTTTTCTTGCAAACTGTATTTCTTTTTAAGAGCAACAGATCTCCTCACAGCATCATCGCTCAAAGGGGAAAAAAAGTCTTTCGAAGCGGTCATCATTAAATTTAAAAGATTATCAGATTTAGCTTCATCTTCAAACCCAGCGTGATATTGCGAAGAGAAGTTTGCTAAAGCTTTAAGTAATTCTTTATTTTTTAGAATTGAGGTTTTTCCTGAACCTATAATTGCGTTATAACTTCCGGTAATAGCTACAGCTTGATGATGTGAAAATGCACCCCTACGAATATATTCTCTAATGACATCTGGATGAATTGAATAATCTTGAGATTCTATGGCATCTATTAAATCCCGAGAGCTTAATATGGCTCTTTCTTGATCTTTTATGGTTTCAAGAAAATTTAAACGTGTGGCTATAAAGTCTTCTTTAATGTCTGAAAGAATTATAGCTTCTTGGTCTTTTTCTTTTCTTAATTCATTACTATTGTTAATCTGCAGAGCAATCAAAATACCAATAACAACAAGTATAATTTCACCAAAAGCATATTTAAAATACCTTCCAGTTTTATTTTCCGTAAGCAAATTTTGGCGAATTTTTCTAAAGAATTTTATCATCGTTTATTGGTTTGTTGCAATAGCTTGTCGAGATGAAGTCAATATTATTGTGCTTTTATTGTTAATTATTTTTTTCGACCTCTATATCAATGAGTTTTATTAACTGTTCGTTTTTTTCTTTTAAACTTTTAAACATTTGTACTTCCCATTGTCTCTGACCAAGTGTATAAGTAAGCCAGGAATAGTAATAATTGTTTTTAACGAGTTGATTATAATCGACTGGCTTTATTTTTCCCCAAAAACGCCCACTTTTAAAGAGTACAAATTGCCTTTCTTTAGCTAAATTAAAACTTTCTAGACTGCTTTTTTGCAGGTCAAATTGATAGCCAATCCACTTATCATAATATTCACCAAGCATCAACCTTAAACTATCATTTTCGATAAGGTCAGGTCCTTTAATTTTCAGTGTCTCATAGGGGCTTGAGGTGTGGATGAACCTAGTTGTGTTTAGAGCGTTTGCAAAATGAAAATCCAACGAATCACTGTAAGGTAACTTTTTAGAAATATGGTTTATTAAAATTGAACAAGATTTTGCTGTGAACAAGTGTTCACTCGTATTTGAAATGATATCCTCTTTATCACTAAGCAGTGCAGACCTCATTTCTTTTAGCAGTTTAATTTCCTCAGTTTTTAATTTACTTTTTTCGTTCCAGTTATTAATTTGAAGAGCTATTAATATCCCAATAACAACCAATACAATTTCACCAAGAGCATATTTAAAGTATTTTCCAGTTCTATTTTCTATCAGCAAGTTTTGTCTAATTTTTCTAAAGAACTTAATCATTGGTTATTAATTGGTTGTAATGTCTCGTCCTGAAATATGGCTACAGGTTAAAAATTGATTTACGCTGTTAATTTATATACCATATCAGGTGTTTTAAAATCTAAAGATAAATGTAATCTTATTTCATTGTACAGATTAATTGC
>NZ_JBHTJQ010000009.1:0-179626 GCF_042676105.1 Winogradskyella aquimaris
ATAATTTTATTTTTTACAGATCCAATATCACGGTATGAACTTCCCCCTCTCGAGGCATAGGCCTCCCGTTTAGGGGCTGCAAATATAAAACCCTTTTAATTACTACCAAATACTTTTAAAGGTTTTATTTAGGGAATGTTTTAGCAGTCTAAATTCCAACACATTACATGAAGTTAAATTTTATTAAATGCTTCACTTTGTCCTTAATATATATACGTATATCTTTGTGGGCTAAATTTATATAAACGACTAATGATTAAAATTACTCTACCTGATGGTTCCGTTAGATCTTTTAATAAAGATGTAACTCCTTATGAAGTGGCTGTAGATATTAGCGAAGGTTTTGCGCGTAATGTTATTTCAGCAAAATTCAATGATACTATTATTGAAACCACCACTCCATTAACCACAGATGGCAGTCTTACATTATATACATGGAGAGATGATGAGGGCAAGAAAGCTTTTTGGCATTCTACTGCTCATGTATTAGCTCAGGCTTTAGAAGAACTTTACCCTAATGTTAAGCTTTGGGTAGGACCAGCAATTGAAAATGGTTTTTATTACGATGTAGATTTAGGTGATAATTCCATTTCTGAGAAAGACTTCAAAACAATTGAAGATAAAATGATGGAAATTGCTCGCGGTAAACATGATTTTATAATGCGAAATGTTTCTAAGTCGGAAGCTCTTTCATATTATAAAGGGAAAAATGAATATAAAGTAGATTTAATTGAGAATCTTGAAGATGGAACAATAAGTTTTTGTGATCATTCTACATTTACGGATTTATGTCGTGGAGGCCACATTCCTAATACGAGTATAATTAAGGCTGTTAAAATACTTAGTGTAGCGGGGGCTTATTATAAAGGTGATGAAAACGAAAAACAACTCACAAGGGTATATGGTATTTCATTTCCTAAACAAAAGGAATTAACGGAATATTTACACTTATTGGAAGAAGCCAAAAAAAGAGACCACAGAAAGCTTGGGAAAGAACTAGAGCTGTTTACTTTTTCTCAAAAAGTTGGACAAGGATTACCGTTATGGTTACCCAAAGGTGCGGCCTTAAGAGAACGGCTTGAGAACTTTCTAAAAGTGGCACAAAAAAAGGCTGGATATGAAATGGTTGTCACTCCTCATATTGGCAATAAGGATTTATACATTACATCGGGACACTTTGCTAAATACGGTGAAGATAGTTTTCAACCTATAAATACACCTGCAGAAGGGGAAGAATTTTTGTTAAAACCAATGAACTGTCCTCATCACTGTGAAATATATAATAACAAGCCGTATTCCTATAAGGAGTTACCAAAACGTTTTGCAGAATTTGGAACGGTATACAGGTATGAACAAAGTGGTGAATTACATGGATTAACTCGTGTTAGAGGTTTTACCCAAGATGATGCTCATATATTTTGCACTCCAGACCAAATTGACACTGAGTTTAAAGAGGTTATTGATCTTGTGCTATATGTTTTTGGTTCTTTAGGTTTTGAAGACTTTACAGCTCAGGTATCTTTAAGAGATCCTGAAAAACCTGAAAAATACATTGGTAGTGACGATAATTGGGAAAAAGCAGAAAAAGCAATACTTAATGCCGCAAAAGACAAAGGTCTCAACTATGTTGTTGAAACTGGAGAGGCAGCGTTTTATGGTCCCAAATTAGACTTTATGGTTAAAGATGCTCTTGGCCGCCAATGGCAACTTGGTACCATTCAAGTAGACTATAATCTTCCCGAGCGTTTTAACTTAACTTATAAGGGAAGTGATAACGAACTACATAGGCCCGTAATGATTCATAGAGCTCCATTTGGTAGTATGGAGCGCTTTGTGGCGATTCTACTCGAGCACACTGGTGGAAATTTCCCACTTTGGCTTATGCCAGAGCAAGTTATTGTGCTCTCTGTGAGTGAGAAATATGAAAAATACGCCGAAAAAGTTTTAAATTTGTTAGAAAATAACGAAATTCGCGCCCTCGTTGATAACAGAAACGAAACTGTAGGGAAAAAAATTAGAGAAGCAGAAATGCAAAAATATCCTTATATTATCGTTGTTGGGGAGCAAGAAGAAAAAGACAATACCATTACTGTAAGACAGCATGGTGGTGAAGACTTAGGAACAGTTAGTGTGAGTGATTTTTCTGAAATGATCAATAAAAAAGTAAAAGAAAGTTTAAAAACTTTTAATAAATAAAGTTTAATTAAAAAGAATAAGCCATAGCAATACGTAGAAACAGAAGGAGTTATAATAGACGAGAAGCCCAAGAGGACAAGCATCGTATAAATTCTAAAATTAGAACTGAAGAAGTTCGAGTAGTAGGTGAAAATGTCGAAGTTGGCATTTACCCAATTAAAAAAGCATTATCCATGGCTGACGAACAAGGATTAGATCTTGTAGAGATTTCGCCAAATGCTAATCCTCCTGTTTGTAAGATTATGGATTATAAAAAGTTTCTTTACGAGCAAAAGAAACGTGAAAAAGCTCTAAAAGCAAAAGCGTCTAAAGTTGTCGTAAAAGAAATTAGATTTGGTCCTCAAACTGATGACCATGATTATGAATTTAAAAAGAAACATGCTATCAAGTTCCTAAAGGATGGAGCAAAACTTAAGGCATTTGTGTTTTTTAAAGGACGATCAATAGTTTTTAAAGAACAAGGGCAAATCTTATTATTAAGATTGGCTCAAGATCTTGAGGAGTATGGCAAAGTAGAACAAATGCCAAAACTTGAAGGTAAGCGAATGATTATGTTCATTGCTCCTAAAAAATAAAATAAATTACGCTATGGTTTAAGATTATAGCGCATAAGATAAGCGAAACGTAAATTAAATCTAGGACAAAATGCCTAAAATGAAAACAAAATCGAGTGCTAAGAAACGTTTCAAACTAACTGGCACTGGTAAGATTAAAAGAAAGCACGCTTTTAAAAGTCATATTTTGACTAAAAAATCAAAAAAGCGTAAACTCGCCTTGACTCATGATACTACCGTACATAAGTCAGATGAGGAAAATGTAAAATTAATGTTGCGTTTAAAGTAATATTAAATTTTACCGGTTAAAATTAATTATAAACCCTGGAGTTAGGCAAAATTATTTAGCAAGTACCAAGATTTGGTCGCCTACTACAAAAAAACAATTTAAGAAATGCCAAGATCAGTAAATTCAGTTGCGAAGAGAGCCAGAAGAAAAAAGGTTCTTAAGCAAGCAAAAGGATACTGGGGAAGACGTAAAAACGTCTGGACAGTAGCAAAAAATGCGGTTGACAAAGCGATGCAATATTCGTATAGAGACCGTAGAAACAAAAAAAGAACATTCCGCGCGTTATGGATTATGCGTATTAACGCAGGTGCAAGACAACACGGGATGAGCTATTCTAAGTTTATGGGCAAACTCAAAGCTAACAATATTGAATTGAACCGCAAGGTTCTTGCAGATTTAGCAATGAATCATCCAGAAGCTTTTGAAGCTATAGTAAACAAAGTTAAATAGGGCTTTTAGCCAAATTAATAACAACATTTCGCTTAGAAAATCCGGTTTTTAACCGGATTTTTTTTTGCTAATAGATTAATTTAATAACTTTAATTATGAGTTATCTAAATCGGTTGAGATATACGTCCTTTTGGGCCTTGGATGCTTTGAAAGGAGGTCCTGTAAGAAAAAATCTTAAGGACGTAAAGACAATTCTAGAAAATCCCTTTGATGATAAATCACGTTATATCAGAGAAAGATATTTGGATCGCCTTTTGAGCCATGCTTATCAAACGACCCCTTTTTATAAGGCTCAAAAAAAATCTCATAATATTGAACAATTCCCTGTAATTGATAAGAATACTATAATTCAAAATTTCTCATTATTTCAATCTCAAAATTATTTAAATCTAAAAAACTATGAAGTTTCTACTAGTGGCTCCACAGGTGTTCCCTTTAATGTGTTCCATAACAAACATAAGCGCTTAAGGAATACGGCTGATGTCCTTTATTTCAGCAATCTGACTGGTTATTTAGTAGGCGATAGTTTATTATTTCTGGAATCATGGAGGCTAATGCCCAAGGCTAACGCAATTTCTTCATTTCTAAAAAATATCGACTATATAGATGTTTCTAAGTTTAATATAGGACAAGTCAACACTTTAATAGGTAAATTATACAAGGGTAATACCTCTAAAGTTTTGGTTGGTCTACCTTCAGCTTTTGAGACCATTCGGGAATATTTCAGGAATAATCACATAAATAAAGAGAAATTATTTAACATAAAATCAATCATAACCGTTTCGGAGTATTTAGATAAAAATTTAAAACATTGGCTAGAAGATTTCTTTGAAACTAATGTTGTTTCGAGATATTCTAATGAAGAAATGGGAATATTGGCACAACAAGGAATTAATACGCAGGAAGACCTATTTGACTTTAATTGGGCTAGCTACCATCTAGAAATTTTGAAATTTGATTGTGATGAACCAGCTGAGCATGGAGAAATTGGTCGAATAGTTATAACTGATCTGTTTAATTATTGTATGCCCTTAATCCGCTATGACACAGGTGATGTTGGTGCATTTGATAATACAAAACATTACAAAAATTATAAATTGAAAAAAATCTATGGAAGAAAAATGGACCAAGTGTATGATACAAAGGGTGCTATCGTTTCACCTCACCTTATTCATACGATCTTCTATCCTTTTTTTAAAAATATTAGACAATATCAATTTGTGCAAACAGGCAAAAAAGACTTTTTAATAAAGCTCAATGTTTATGATAAATTTCAAAAGGAAGATGAGTTAATCCAAATTGTAAAATCTCAATTTGGTCAAAACTCAAATATCAAAATAAAATACGTTAACGAAATACCTCTTTTAGCATCAGGTAAAAGAAAAAAAGTTATGAATACCTATAAGTAAATATATGTGAATCAAATCAATAAGCTAATTTTGTTAATTGAAAATAATATTTGAAATTCAAATAATAATCTTAATAAAAAAGATATGGTTTCATAGCTAAATAAAATAAAAGTTGTTGATAGTAAAGACAATTCATATTTTGAGGTTATTAAACGAATAATTATATCATTACCACGATATAAATATTGATATAGTAAAGTATTCCTTAATTTAGAGATTAATTGATTAATAGCATATGAAACTAATTCATTTAAATCAATTAATATGAAAATTTTTAAATTAAAGAGTTTATTCTACTTGCTTTTGATTTTTGGTCTTGTGTTAAATTACAACTGCAGTAATGAATCAATGGACTCAGAAAGTATTTCAGAAAGGAAAGGAAAAAAACCTATTAAAAAAGGTAATCAAAATCTTTTTGTCATTTCACAAGACTGTGCAGTATCGCAGTCTACCAATTTGTACGCGGGTCAAAATATGTTAGTGGGAGAAGTTACCGTAGAAGTCGTTGAAGATAACTACCTAATTACCTATGGTGTATTTAGTGCTCAATATTGTTTAACTGAAACGCATCTTTCTGTTGTTGAGACGCCGTCTGATTTCCCGATAAATGGAGGTGGAAATCCAAAAATCGGTCAATTTGAATATTCTGATTCACATGACTGTGTTTCATCAGTATCTTATACTGTGCCCGTTTCTAAAGGTACTTATATTGCAGCTCATGCCGTGGTGAATTGTGTTGAAGACAACAGTGCTTCGAATGACTTTGGGTTTAATCTACCTGGTGAAGTTAGTTTTTGTGTAACCAATAAGGCGCCAAATACAGAAAACTCTTATTTTGAAATTACCGTTGCTGAGGGCAATAGTTTAAGTGGTGTCAATCTCGAAGCATGGTGCGTAGACTACGAGTCCAGTCTAAATAATGGGCAATGTGTTGACATAGCACAAGTATACTCAACCTACGATGACATCCCAAATGAAGCGTTCGTAAATAATGGTCCATTTGATGTTCAAGGTATAAACGATGAAATCAATTTTATCCTAAATTATAGTTTTGTTGGTCAGCAATACTTAGAAACAAATGAAACTTATATTATGGGTGATGTTCAGTTGGCTATTTGGAGTTTAATTGAAGGTAATACTGCCGAACAATTATACAATTGGATGACACAACCACAAATATTAGGAGACATAAGCTTGGATCGTGTTGCAGAAATTATAAGCATCGCAACACAAAATGATGGTTATGTACCAAGTTGTGGAGAATACGTTGCTATAATTTTAATTCCTCAAGATGGGAAACAGCCTGTTATAATCCCTAAAGAAGTAATTTGTAACGAAGGTGACTGCGATGAGACTGCTTGGGCAGACGGATGTGATTTCCCTGGAAATAGTTGGGCGACTTACTTCCATTATCAAAGCGCTAATTAAAAATTGATACTAATATTATAAAAAAGCCAATCTATAACGATTGGCTTTTTTTATTTATCTTTTGGTTATTGTCCTATAAGATTTATCACAAGGTTTCTTCCTGAAGCATTATTTCTATGCTCACACAAATAAATACCTTGCCAAATACCTAAATTTAATTTACCATTTGTAATTGGAATTACTACTGAAGCACCCATGAGCGATGCCTTTATATGAGCTGGCATATCATCAGATCCTTCATAGTTATGCTTATAATAAGGTTGGTTTTCTGGAACCATAATGTTCATATGACTTTCAAAATCTAGTCTCACAGTAGGGTCTGCGTTTTCATTAATTGTTAAGCTCGCAGAAGTATGCTTAATAAATACTTGTAATTGACCAACACCTATAGATTTAATTTCTGGTATTGATTCAATAATCACATTAGTTATGAGGTGAAAACCACGTTTATATGGTTTTAATTTTATTTCCTTCTGAAAAAACTTCATAGAATATTAAAGATATAAATCTTCCAAAACTTAAACGATGACAAACTTAAAAGCATTCAAGTTAAACAGTTCGATACCATTTTTTTATCAAAAAAAAGAAAAACTACATCTAAAGTGTTTGAATGATTTATTATCAAATTTTTGTTTTATATAGAATATCTTATTTCCTTCCTTTCATTAAATTTATTTTTGATACTTTAAGATTCAGGAAAATATTCTAATTATGTTTTCTGTTTTTTCTTTTTTGCCGCTGGAAACAAAACATTATTTAATATCAGTCGATACCCTGGTGAGGTAGGATGCAAATCGAGTTCTGTTTTAGGGTCACCTACTCTATGCGTATAGTCTTCCGGATCGTGACCTCCATAAAACGTAAAGAACCCTTTACCTTTAATCCCGTGAATATATTTGGCCTCGCCATTTGTCCTATTCTCTCCCATTACCAAAACATTAGATTTTATTTGATCTCTTGTAAAAGAGGTCGTTTGTCCCATGAATCCCTTAACTAAAAATGTATGGTTTTGGGTTAACATGGTTGGTATAGGGTCCCATTTGGCGGAATATTCCATTAAAGAAAAATAATCGGTTTTAAATGGTATCTGACGCTTTTGCGTCATATCTATAGAAGAAAACTCATAAACATTAGGACTTCGTTCTAGAATAAAGTCTTTGAAGGCAAAAGTTTTTGAATAATCAATTTTATTTTGATATCCAGGATCACTGCCATCACCATCAAACATAGGCTCACATATGTCTACTCCCTCTGCTGACAAAGCAATATCAAAACTGTCTGTTGCAGAGCACATGGCAAACATAAAACCTCCACCTACAACATAATCTCTAATTTTTAATGCTACTGCTAATTTTGCTTCAGAAACTTTATCGTAACCCAACTTTTGAGCTAAGTCTTCAGCAGCTTTCTTTTCCTCAATATACCATGCTGCAGAACGATAGGTTCTGTAAAATTTCCCATATTGTCCAGTAAAGTCCTCGTGATGCAAATGCAACCAATCGTACAGCAGTAGCTCATCATTTAAAACCTCTTCATCATAAATGGTTTCGTATGGAATTTCCGCATATGTTAATACCATCGTAACCGCGTCATCCCAAGGTTGCTTACCATAAGGCGTATAAACAGCTATTTTTGGTGCTTTTTCTAAAACCACAGCTTCCTGATTTACAGCTGGACTACTAATTTCCTTAAGTATTTCCGCTGCTTTAGAGTCTGAAATGACTTCGAAAGAAACCCCTCTAATTTGGCACTCACGCTGAATAATTTCGGCATCTGGCAATAAGAAGGAGCCCCCTCTGTAATTTAATAACCAATTTACTTTTAGTTCGCGCTCTAAAGTCCAGTAGGTCACACCATAAGCTTTTAAATGATTTTCTTGAGATTCTGCATCCATTGGAATTAAAATGTAAGATGCGTAGCCATTAAAACCAAAACAAAGGATAAATAATATGAGGACTAATTTTTTCAAATTCATAGATTTAGATCGAAATATAACCAAATTTTAGTCTTTTTTTGTTCATTTTATCATTCTTTTAAGAGCTAAATAGCATAATCCATTAAGGTATTATAATAGGGCAAACAGTCTTCCAATAGTGGAATTAAATGTTTTGGAAATGGGTCTGTTTTCGGTTTGTATGTTTGGAAACCACTAGATTGATGAACACTGTGATACCAATACTTTGCCCAAATACCGTCTTCTACTCTTTGTTGTGGTTTCCAAGACAGCATATTTTCGTCAAATGCAATACCGGCAAACCTACATAAATCGGTTAAGCAATGTCTAGGATTTTCTAGTACCCTTCTTGCTTCCATAACTATAAATGGAATGGAGTTGCCTTTAAAATAGCTCATCAATTCTAAATGAAGCGCATAACCAACATCATCTATAGTTGGATTTGGAATGACCTTATAAAAGGACGATAACATATCTCTCGGGTCTCTTGTAAGAATAACATTGACGGTGTTCTTCATAAAACCTTTATCCAATCCTAAAAGATGGTGTGTCATATGTTTAAAAAACAAAACCGGTTTTTCGGAATTAGACAGCATCATTGCCACTACTGTATCACCGTCATTTTCCATAGCTTCAATTATGTCCTCTGCACCTGGATGGTATTGACGTGCTTGAGGGTGATGTCTCAAATAATAGGCATACAATGGTTCATCAAATACTTTGGTATCCTTTCGCTGTGCAAAAGAGTACATCAAAGCTGTTGATATATTTCTTGGTCCAGACCATAAACAGATTCGTTTAACCCCTTCCATCATTAATGGTTTTACGGATAAGGTCTTCATACAGATTAGATAATCTTTTGGTCAAAGCACCATAGGCACCTTTTCCTATTATTTTTCCATCTATTTTGGTAACTGGTGTTAAGCCACCAAATGTTCCTGTTACAAAGGCTTCATCAGCTCCATAAACATCAAACAATGAAAAGTCTTTTTCTAAACAATCAATGTTGTTATCATTACAAATTTGAATAACCTTAGACCTTGTGATTCCATTCATACAATACTTGCCTGTCGAAGTCCAAACCTGATTATCTCTAATTATAAAGAAGTTTGTTGCATTACATGTAGCGACAAATCCATTCACATCTAACATAAGCGCTTCATCTGCACCAGCTTCAATAGCTTGAATCAAGGCCTGTACCTCATGTAACTTACTATGACAATTCAATCGTGGATCTAAATAATCTGGAGAGCCTCTTCTGACAGTACTTGTAAATAGGGTTATTCCGTTATCTTTTGAGTCTTTCGAAGCTGTTTTATACTCAGGAATAATAACAATATTCGGACCTGTAATTGTCAATCTTGGGTCTTGTGATGGAGTTTTTTTTATTCCTCTAGTAATCATTACCCTTACATGGACTCCATCAGTCATTTGATTAGCCTTTAAGGTATCCCAGATTTTATCTTCTAATTCCTTTTTAGAGAATGGCAATGCCATTCCAACGACTTTAGCAGATTGCCAAAGGCGATTCAAATGATCTTCTAAAAAGACCAAAACCCCATCATGAAGTCGTAATGCTTCCCAAACTCCATCACCTACCAAATAACCACTATCAAAAACAGATATTTTTGCTTCGGACCTATGGCAAAGTTCATCATTAATTGAAATAAGTATATCTTTATTTCTTGAGTCTTCTATAGCATTGTGTGTTCCATGAACCATAGTTGTGTTTTAAGTAGAAAGATACTTAAAATATATTTCTGAAAAGTGAAAGTCTTAGAGCTTTTCTATTTTGGTTTCTTTACCAGACAACAAACTAGCAATAATCTTAGTGCTTGGGAATTGTTCTAAAATAATCTTTATAAAGACTGTTATTGGGATTGCCATGATTAAACCTGGAATACCCCATAAAAAACCCCAAAACATAAGCATAACCAAAACCGCAATGATATTTATAGAGAAAGATTTACCCATAAAAATTGGCTCCAAAATAGCACCAAAAACTACCTGAACCAGTGTTATGGACAGAATAAAAAAGAATAAAGTACTTGTCGGATCTAACTCGACAAAGGCAAATATTGAAAGTAAAATGACTGAAACAAATGAACCAACCATTTGTACAAAATTGATAGCAAAAGCAAACAAACCCCAAAATATAGGAAAACTGACATCAAAGAACACACACATTAGACCAGTGAACAAACCCGTTAAAGCACTTACTAGAAACTTGACCTTTATAAATTTTATAAGGTCTTTCTCTATTTTCATAAACGTCTTAACAGAGGTATGCTTTTGCTTCAAAATTGTGGTATTCAACAGATTATGAACATTTATTGATTCTGCTAACCAAAGGACCACAAAAAAAGCAGTCATTAATAAAGTGGTCAAAAACGTTCTTAAAAATCCAAAGGTTGAACCAATATTTTCCTTTTCAAAAAATTGAGCTAGAATATTCTGTTCCTTTTCAAATACAATTCCAAAACTATCTGAAAGGTAAACCTTTAAATCAGCCAATTTTTCTTCTGCTTTAGGAAAGAATTCAGACTTTGTTGCTAGAATTTCCTTGCTAGATAACTGAATTAATTCAACACCTAGATAAACACTTGCAGACACCAAAAGCAAGACTACTAGAATACTCAGAAATTTTGGAACTTTTTTTCGTCCAAGTTCACGCATTAGTGGTAAAAACAATAATGCAATAAACATTGAAAAAATCAACGGAATAAAAATAAAAGAGAGGACTTTTAATAAATAAAATATTAAGGGTATAACAACGATTAATAACAGAATATTAGTCGTACGTCTTTGGTCTAACATGAGGCAATTTCTTCTTAAAAAACGAGTCGTAAAGATACGTCAAAAAAGAGGCTCTTAAATTATAAATTGCTGTTAAAAAGGTACACCATCATCATCAGGACCGTCAAAGGCATCTGAAGCAGAAGGGAAACTATCTGGCTTAAAGGTATCATCGTTGGCAGCCGCATTCAATTTAGACTGAAACTCAAGAGGCATATCAAAATCATCTAAATTATCAAACTTCCCTAGATGACCTATAAACTTCAATCTAATATTGTCCAAACCACCATTCCTGTGCTTAGCTACTATAAACTCGCCTTGACCCTCAGTTGGTGAACGTTCTTCATCATCCCACTCGTCTATTTTATAATATTCTGGTCTGTAGATAAAAGAAACTATATCTGCATCTTGTTCAATAGCTCCCGATTCACGTAAATCTGACAATAACGGTCGTTTACTACCACCACGTGTTTCAACAGCACGAGATAATTGGGACAACGCGATTACTGGTACATCCAATTCTTTAGCAAGCGCTTTAAGGTTACGGGATATCATAGAAATTTCCTGCTCACGGTTTCCACCTTTTTGACTTCCACCAGCAGTCATCAATTGTAAATAATCAATCATAATGACCTTAATATCATATTGTGATTTTAATCTCCTGGCTTTAGCGCGTAAATCAAAAATGGAAAGCGAAGGAGTATCATCAATAAACAATGGAGCCTTTTCTAAGGTCTTTACCTTCACATTAAGCTGCTCCCACTCATGCTTTTCTAATTTTCCCGTTCTTAATTTTTCTGAAGACAATCCGGTTTCACTAGAAATTAATCGTGTAATTAACTGAACTGAAGACATCTCTAACGAAAAAAAGGCTACTGCTTGATTGAAATCTACAGTAATATTTCTTGCCATTGTTAATGTCAATGCCGTTTTTCCCATACCAGGTCTTGCGGCCACAATAATTAAATCACTGGGTTGCCAACCAGAAGTTAATTTATCTAATTTTTCAAAGCCTGTAGGTATACCGCTTAAGCCTTCTTTATTTGATATTTCTTCAATTTTCTTTTTAGCCTGTATAACAAGACTTTGTGCTGTTTCCGTTGATTTTTTTACATTGCCTTGGGTAACTTCGTAAAGCTTAGCTTCAGCATTGTCTAAAAGATCAAAAACATCTTGGGTTTCATCGTAAGCGTTTTCAATAATTTCGTTTGAAATCTTAATTAAGCTCCGCTGTATATACTTTTGAAGAATGATACGTGCATGGAACTCAATATGTGCAGAAGATGATACACGTTGTGTTAAGGAAATGAGGTAAAAATCACCACCAACCAAATCTAATTTTTCATCTTTCTTAAGCTGAGCAGAAACGGTTAATAAGTCTATCGGCTCACTATTTTCAAATAATTTGAAAATAGCTTCAAATATATATTTATGCGCATCTTTATAGAATGCATCAGGACTTAAAATATCAATAACCTCATCGACACCTTTTTTGTCAATCATCATCGCTCCAAGCACAACTTCCTCTAAATCAATAGCTTGAGGGGGTATTTTACCTTTCTCTAAACTAATAACAGTGCCTTTATCGACTTTATAACCTTGTATTGGGTTGGGTTGTTTCATAAGTAACAAATGTAATTAAATAGTATCGATGAACTGCATATAAGGTAATTTTCAATCTCAACAGGTCTTCAACAATCTAACTGTTAATAACTTAAATATATTGTTAATAGCGACAAAAAAAACCGAAGTATAAACTTCAGTTTTTTATAGTAGCTTATGTTTGTTGGAATTAGTCCTTGTAGACTCCCATTTCTTCGTATTTAGTCATACGATTTTTGACCAATTCTTTTGGTGATAAGTTTTTTAGCTCTTCATAAGATTTTACAATTGCATCTCTTACAGCCAAAAATGTTTTTTCTCTATCTGTATGTGCTCCACCAAGAGGTTCCTTTATGATTTGATCTACAAGCTTCATTCGCTTCATGTCCTTGGCCGTTAATCTTAACGCCTCGGCAGCCTGTTCTTTGTATTCCCAACTTCTCCATAGAATAGATGAGCAAGATTCTGGAGAAATCACTGAGTACCATGTATTTTCTAACATCATTACTTTATCCCCTACACCTATACCTAAGGCACCGCCAGAAGCACCCTCACCTATAATAATCGTTATTATCGGCACTTTTAAACGCGACATTTCTAAAATGTTTCTAGCTATAGCCTCACCTTGACCTCTTTCTTCAGCTTCAAGACCTGGATATGCACCTGGAGTATCAATTAAAGTTACGACAGGAATTCCAAACTTCTCCGCAGATTTCATAAGACGCAACGCCTTACGGTAGCCTTCCGGATTAGACATTCCGAAATTTCTATATTGTCTGGTTTTGGTATTATAGCCTTTTTGTTGGCCAATGAACATATAGCTTTGATCACCAATCTTTCCTAAACCACCTATCATCGCTTTATCATCTTTTACATTTCTGTCTCCATGTAATTCTAAAAACGAATCACCGCAAAGTGCTCTTATATGGTCTAAAGTATATGGCCTATTTGGATGACGGGATAATTGTACGCGTTGCCATGCCGTAAGGTTCTTGTAGATTTCTTTTTTTGTTTCAGCTAGCTTTTTTTCAATCTGCTTACATGTTTCCGTAACGTCTACATCGCTCTCCTCACCAATAATTTGACACTTTTCTAGCTGCTCTTCTAATTCTTTTATGGGTAATTCAAACTCTAAATATTCCATACAATTTGAAGTTAATGTTTTAGTTAGTTAAGTTTACAAACCTACGTATTCTTATTTATTTTTAATAGAAAAATTTACGAAAGTAGGTTCTCATTGGGTTATCTTCTAAAGTAAAATCATACCATCAGTATACAAACTCAGTTGTTAGCCAATAACTTTTTTCGCCTTTTAGCTTTCCTGTTTTTTAAAATGGCGTCCAGGAGCACCATAACTATAATCAATACAGCACCGATGTAAAATTGCGATGACATTTTTTCAGTTTCAGGAAAAAGGAATAACGCTAAAATAATCCCGTAAATCGGCTCTAAATTGTAAGTTAAAATTACCGTAAATGGGCTGATGTATCTCATAACCTCTACAGCACCTATAAATGCATATGCAGTACAAACCGAAGCTAGAATGAATATAAAAACCCAATCCAATTTTGAAAGTGTAAAGAATTCTTCGTTAAAATGAATTCCTGAAAAATGTATGAATAAACTTAGAAATATAACTCCACTGATGAATTCGTAAAATGATATGACTGTTGCATTATACCGCTCAATAAACCGGCCGTTAATTACGGCAAATAAGGTTGAAAAAAGAGCAGAAAGCAAACCGAGTACTATACCATTGAGATAGTTAAGTTCACTACTAGTTATTAAAAATACTCCTAGTATAACTACTAAGCCAAAAAATATTTCATAAGGTAAAATACGCCTTTTAAAAAAAATAGGTTCTATAAAGGAAGCGAAAAAAGCACCTGAGGAAAACATTGCTAAGGCTATTGAAATATTTGATTGCTTTATAGACTCAAAAAAAGTGATCCAATGCAGTGCAATGATTATACCTGCTGCAGAAAATTGAACAATTGCTTTTTTGCTTACCCTAATATTAAGCTTTATTAGTTTTATGTAAATAAACATAAGTACGGCCGCAATGGCCATTCTATACCAAACAATAGCTGTAGCACCTGCCGATATTTCCTTGCCAAGTATGGCTGTAAAACCAGCTATAAATACTAAAAAATGTAAATGAAGATAATCCTTAAATCTAGCGTTTGGCATTTTGTAAAAGGTATATAGCTAAAATACCAAATATTATATTAGGAAACCATACCGCTATTATGGGTGAAAAATTAGACTGTTCTGCCATTACACCAAATATTTTATCAAAAAAGACATAGATCATTGCTATGGCAATTCCAAATGCAAGATTGACACCCATACCACCTCTTCGTTTTACTGAGGATACTGCGACCGCAATTATAGTTAGTATAAAAATTGAAACCGGCAAACTCCATTTTTTAAGTTTTACTACTTCGTATCTCCCAATATTTGGTGAACCTCTTCTTTTCTCTGCCTCGATAAACTTAAGTAATTCACCATAAGATTTTGTTTCAGCGACATATTCTACAGGTGTTAAGTCTTCAATTTCGAAACGGAAAATAGTATCCTTTCTGCGCTCCTTCACAACGGTTTCAATACCATTCTCAAAAGATCGTTTTATATAAGATGTTAATCTATAGCTGCTATCTTTTTCGATATATCTAATATTATCTGCAAAGATTTTATATTTCAATTCATTACCTTCAAAATGCTCATAGGTAAAATTCTGACCAACTTTTCTTTCAGGAATAAAGCTACTTACATAGATGTAATCATTGTCATTTATTTGCTGATATACATCTCTTGTTTTTTGTATCTTTTTGTTCTTTTTGAGGTATTCGTATTTAAATTCGTTAAACCCTTGGCTAGCAATTGGCGCTAAATACATTCCTAAAACCAATGCTATAATTGCAACAATAGTCGCCCCAATAAGATAAGGTCTTAAAAATCTTGAAAATGATACACCAGAACTTAAAAATGCCACAATCTCGGTATTATTGGCCAGCTTGGATGTAAACCATATGACCGACAAAAACAAGAATAGTGGAAATAATAGATTTGCAAAATATACCGTAAAATCCAAGTAGTATGCCGTTACTTCTCCAAAAGGGGCTTTATTTTCTATAATCTTACCAACCTTTTCAGCAAGATCTACCGTAATACCAATTGGTATAAATAGTAGCAACATCATTAAAAATGTAAGCAAATAACGTTTGAGTATGTACCAATCTAAGATTTTCACCTACTATAGTCTATTGTCCATTTGTTTAACCATTTTTTCTTTCCAAGTTCTAAAATCCCCTTCAATAATATGCTTTCTTGCTTCTCTTACCAACCATAAATAAAACCCTAAATTGTGAATCGTAGCAATTTGTTTTCCTAATAATTCATTTACAGTAAATAAATGTTTTAAATAGGCTTTGCTATAATCCGTATCAACAAAGGTGATGCCCATTTCGTCAATTGGAGAAAAATCATCCGCCCATTTTTTGTTCTTTATATTTATTGTCCCATGGGCAGTAAAGAGCATACCGTTCCTTGCATTTCTGGTAGGCATAACACAATCGAACATATCTACACCTAACGCAATATTCTCTAAAATATTTACGGGCGTCCCTACTCCCATTAAATATCTAGGTTTGTCTTCAGGTAAAATATCACAAACGACTTCTGTCATAGCATACATTTCCTCAGCTGGTTCACCAACGGACAAACCACCTATGGCATTACCTTTTGCACCTGCATTTGCAATATATTCGGCAGACTGCATTCTTAAATCCTTATATGTACTTCCTTGAACAATTGGAAAAAAAGTTTGGTCGTAACCATATTTTAATGGCACTTTTTCTAGATGGGCCATACAACGATCTAGCCAACGATGTGTCATATACATTGACCGCTTTGCATAATTATAATCGCATGGATATGGAGTGCACTCATCAAAGGCCATAATAATATCAGCTCCAATACTTCGTTGAACCTCCATTACATTTTCGGGTGTGAATACATGGTAACTACCATCTATGTGGGATCTAAATTTCACACCTTCCTCTTTTATTTTTCTATTTGCAGACAAAGAATAAACTTGATATCCTCCAGAATCTGTTAAAATACTTCGATCCCAGTTCATAAACTTATGCAATCCGCCTGCTTGCTCTAAAATTGGAGTTTGAGGTCGTAGATAGAGATGATAGGTGTTTCCCAAAATGATATCTGGATTAATATCATTTTTTAATTCACGCTGATGAACACCTTTGACTGTGGCAACAGTACCAACAGGCATAAAAATGGGAGTTTCAATAGTGCCATGGTCAGTCGTTATAAGGCCTGCTCTAGCTTTGGTTTCTTTATCTTTTGCTAAGCGTTTAAATTTCATAAAAGTAAGTCTGGAGGCAAATATAATTAACTCAAGGGCATTGACATCTTAATTAAATTCAAAAATTGTTAGCAATTCACTAAAATCGTTAATAAGTGAATGTAATCGGTTTTTGAATACGACCACCAAAAAGCTATTTTTGCATCATTAATTTAAGCTATTTAACATGTCTAATATTAAAAAATTAGAAGATTTAACCACTCAAGTTCGCAGAGACATATTGCGCATGGTTCATAAAGTTAATTCTGGACATCCTGGAGGATCACTAGGTTGTGCAGAATTTTTTGTTTGTCTATACAATGAAATAATGGAAACCAAGGATGGTTTTGATATGGACGGTATTGGAGAGGATTTATTCTTCTTATCAAACGGTCATATCTCACCCGTTTATTATAGTGTTCTCGCTAGAGCTGGTTATTTTCCAGTTGAAGAGCTTAATACCTTTAGGTTAATCAACTCAAGATTACAAGGCCATCCAACCACTCACGAAGGCTTACCAGGTGTAAGAATAGCGTCTGGTTCGCTAGGACAAGGTATGTCTGTAGCTATTGGCGCAGCCCAAACAAAGAAACTGAATAATGATAGCCACCTCATTTACAGTCTTCATGGTGATGGCGAGTTACAAGAAGGGCAAAACTGGGAAGCCATTATGTATGCTGCCGGAAACAATGTAGACAATCTAATAGCAACTGTAGATTTGAATGGTCAGCAAATTGATGGTTCTACTGATAACGTTTTACCAATGGGTAATCTCAGGGCAAAATTTGAAGCTTTTGGTTGGTTAGTTGTTGATATTGACAATGGAAATAATATTGAAGCTATTATAAAGGGAATGGCAGAAGCCAAAGGTCTTACTGGTGCTGGAAAACCAGTTTGTGTGTTGCTAAAAACCGTCATGGGTAATGGTGTAGATTTTATGATGCACACCCATGCTTGGCATGGAAAAGCTCCAAACGATGAGCAATTAGAAATCGGTTTAGCTCAAAATCCAGAAACGTTAGGAGATTATTAATCAGCAATTACATTACAGAATGAAAACATATACAAATACAGGAAATAAAGATACACGCTCTGGTTTCGGGGCCGGCTTAACTGAATTAGGTCAGAAAAATGAAAATGTAGTAGCACTTTGTGCCGACCTAACCGGATCCCTTAAAATGGATGAATTTGAGTCCAATCATCCAGATCGATTCTTTCAAGTAGGTATAGCCGAAGCAAATATGATAGGTATTGCTGCTGGAATGACCATAGGTGGAAAAATTCCTTTTACCGGAACATTTGCAAACTTCTCAACCGGTAGAGTTTATGACCAAATACGCCAAAGTGTAGCCTACTCTCATAAAAATGTAAAAATATGTGCGTCTCATGCTGGTGTAACTTTAGGTGAGGATGGTGCAACACACCAAATATTAGAGGATATTGGTCTTATGAAGATGTTACCCGGAATGACCGTCATTAATACCTGTGACTATAACCAAACTAAAGCAGCCACACTAGCAATTGCTGAGCATCATGGTCCTGTTTACTTAAGATTTGGACGTCCTAAAGTACCAAATTTCACTCCAGAAAATGGCAAATTTGAAATTGGGAAAGCAGTCAAGCTAACCGAGGGAAATGATGTTACAATAGTAGCAACAGGTCATTTGGTTTGGGAAGCACTGGAAGCGGCCAAAGCATTAAATGAAAGTGGAATTAGTGCCGAAGTCATTAATATTCATACCATTAAGCCACTAGACGAAAAGGCAATCTTAGAGTCAATAGCTAAAACGCGTTGTGTGGTGACGGCAGAAGAGCACAATTATTTAGGTGGTCTGGGGGAAAGTGTTGCCAGAGTATTAGCACTTCACCAACCAACACCGCAAGAATTCGTAGCAACTAAAGATACTTTTGGTGAATCGGGTACACCTGCCCAACTTATGGATAAATATGGTTTGAACAGTAATGCTATTGTTGAAGCTGTAAAAAAAGTCTTATCAAGAAAATAACTTCATTTTGGCAACGTTTTTGATTTTAGGTATCTAATCTTAAAAACGAACATTATGAAAAATTTGAAAAAAGTAGTTTTCACTGCTACTGTATGTGCCATTTTTGGCTTAAGTGTAAATGCACAAAAAGGAAGTTCCTTCGGCTTTAAGGGTGGCCTTAACTACAGTGCTAATGGTGATTATTTTGAATCCATCGGCGACAATGCCCAAAACCCTGATAGAAATATTGGTTACCATGTAGGTTTATTTGGAAAAATAGGTGACCAAATTTATTTCCGACCAGAGTTAGTATATACGGCTACAAAAAGTGATTACAACAATGATGGGTTTAATATTAAGAAAATTGATGCACCCTTATTAGTTGGTCTTAAAGTCTTAGGACCCGTTAGCGTTTTTGGAGGTCCTTCATTGCAGTATATTTTAGATACAGAATTTGAAGGAATTAACATTGATAGCGTTGAGAATGAATTCTCTGTAGGTCTTAATTTTGGCATTGGCCTCAACTTAAATAAAATTGGTATCGACTTAAGATATGAGCGGGGTTTTAGCAATAATGAAGCTACATTTATTAATAACAATTTAGGCACAGGTATTGCCAGTAGAATAGATACCAGACCAGATCAATTAATCCTGAGTTTATCAATTGCATTGTAGGTTTACAACTTAATTCCTAGGAAACAAAAAAGCCGCTTTTTCAGCGGCTTTTTTTTTATTCTGTTCTGATAAGGATTAACCTTCTTCCTCATTATAGTTAATTGTAATATCTTCTTGCAAATAGTCTGGAATCCCGTTACTATCCGTATCCATCACAATTACTGTATTAATAGTAATTACACCATTAACTTCAGATCTGCTCACTTCATATTCATTGCTTCCTAAAACAGGTTCTGTACCACCATTATTGGTATCAACAATGTAGGCATTAGGCATTAATTCATCTATAGTATTAACACCGTCACTATCATCATCTACATCTACATAGTTAGGTGCTAAATCTTCATCCGTATCATCATCTAAAACATCTAAATTTGAATCTAAATCTTCAACATAAGAAGGTATTCCATCACTATCATGGTCTACTTCTTCATATTGCAATAGCTCAAACTTAAATATCAAATTAGAATATGAATTTAATATTCCTGATGCTGTACTCGAAAAATATGCTAGACCTGAAGGGAGAAACATCATACCTAAACCATAATTATCGTATTCAACAATTCCGTTATTTAGCATAAAACTACTAGCTGTAGAGAATTGAGGTAGAATCAATTGCCAGCCTCTTATAACCCCTCCTGAAAAACCTACACCTTGCATAAGAAGATCTATAGGTGTGACAACGCCATCAAAAGATTCACCAGTCTCCACTAAAGACCCTTCATATCTTACCCTAACTTGATCTGTAAATCTTGGCGAATCACCTCCTCCTTGATTCAGGCGAAGAATATAGTATTCATAGTCTGTTTCGAAATATGTAGTGGTATGTGTTTCAACAGCGTCAATTAGTAATGTATGCCCTGCAGGAACATCTTCACCTTCAGCCAACTCAGTAATAATTATATCTGTATATTTATGATTAGTACCAGTCATAAAAAATTCCGAATTGTAATAATGACTTGAAAGGTAGTCAATTAAAGAATCGCTATCGGCTTCTTGTTGTTCAGTCCTATCTCTTTCAACTATGGTTGGTGCAGTAACATCGTCATCTTCACAAGAAATTACAACAAATGCTATACAAGCCAAACAGAATAAATATTTTATTAATTTCATAGTAATTAAAGTTGTTTTACGTAAAATTCAACCACTAATTTAACGTAGTGTTCATTATTGCTTTATTATGTGGTGCAAGATACATTAAATTAATATTTTTATGCCAAAAGGATAACGTAGTTTTTAATTAAAAATATATGCGAATTGACAAATATCTTTGGTGTGTACGCTATTACAAAACACGAAACATGGCAACACAAGCATGTAAGAAAGGACAAATAAAGATTAACGGTTCCGTTGCTAAGCCATCGAGGGAAGTTTACCCAACAGATCAAATTGAATTAAGAAAAGACCAAATAACCTATCAGCTAACGGTTAACGATTTACCCCCTAACAGAGTTGGCGCCAAGCTTGTAGATATCTACAGAACCGATACCACACCTAAGGACGCATTTGCCGCTAAAGAACTTTTAAAATTCAGTAAAGATTACTACCGCAAAAAAGGAACGGGACGACCAACCAAAAAAGATAGACGCGATATAGACAGTTTTTATGAAGAAGAATAAATTTGATAAAGCTTATTGGGATAATAGGTACAGAGACAATAAAACCGGTTGGAACATTGGTTATGCATCTACACCCATAAAAGAATACATAGAGCAGCTACATGATAAAACGATTTCTATTTTAATTCCTGGTGCAGGTAACAGTTTTGAGGCTGAATTGCTATGGAACAAAGGCTTCAGAAACACATTTGTTTTAGATATTGCCAAGCAACCTTTAGAAAATTTAAAAAACAGAGTTAAGGATTTTCCTAACGATCACTTGCTGCATCAAGACTTTTTTGAACTCAATAGTTCATTTGACCTTATTATAGAGCAGACATTTTTTTGCGCATTAAGTCCAGATTTAAGAAGTCAATATGTAGATAAAATGTATGAACTCTTAAAGCCTTGTGGTAAGCTTGTAGGTTTGTTGTTTGATTTTCCATTGACCGAATCCGGCCCACCCTTTGGTGGGAGCCGTGATGAATATCTATCACTTTTTGATAAAAAATTTAAGATTAAAACCTTAAAACGATCAATAAATTCCATTAAAGAACGACAAGGTAAGGAACTGTTTTTTATCTTTGAGAAGTAAAAGAGACACAACTGCAATCAAACCAGAAAACAATTACATGGCACTTAATAAAAACACCATTTTAAGCCACAGTGAAATTGAGCATAAAATAAGACGAATAGCCTATCAGATTTACGAAAGTAATGTCAATGAATCTGAAATTGTTATAGCTGGTATTGACAGCAATGGTTATATCTTAGCCAAAAAAATTAAGCATCAGCTTGACAAAATTTCTGAAATCAACGCGATACTCTGTAAGGTCATTATTGATAAGAAAATTCCAACCAATCCTATAGAGACATCGATTAAGAGTGAAGATTATACCAACAAATCCTTGGTTTTAATTGATGATGTTTTAAACTCCGGCAGTACGTTAATTTATGGCATTAAGCATTTTTTAGATGTACCTCTAAAGCAATTTAAAACGGCTGTATTAGTTAACCGTAACCATAAAAAATATCCTGTAAAAGCTGATTTTAAAGGCATTTCACTATCAACCTCTCTATTTGAGCATGTCCATGTTAATCTTTCAAAACAACCTTACGAAGCATTTTTAGATTAAATACATCAAAATAGCTTCCAAAATATCCTGTTGTGATTTGCCATCAATATCTATAATGTGTTTTGCTTGGCTGTAGTATTGACTGCGTTCAAATAGGTGCTTCCCTATAAACTCGGTAAGTGCTTCTTCAGAATCAATATGACTAATAAGAGGTCTATCATTTTTTTCCTTGAAAAGTCTTGAAGATAATAACGGTAGAGAAAGTTTTAGATAAAATGTTGATACTTTGGATTGCTTTAAGAGTAGCTGAAGGTTGTTACCATAGCAAGGTGTACCACCACCCAAAGCCAAAACAACATGATTCTCGGATTTTAAGATCTCATTTAAGTAAAACGCTTCCTTTTTTCTAAAATATATTTCACCTTTTTTTTTAAAAAGGTCAGAAATCGAACTTTTCTCAGCGTCTGAAATGACAGAATCCAAATCTAAAAATTTGTAGTTCAATACAGTAGCCAATTCTTTGCCAATAGTAGACTTACCCGATCCCATATATCCCATTAAAGCTACTATCATTTTATAAAATTTTCTATTAAATAGACACCTTTTTCCTTAGCACAAAAAAACAAAAATTTAAATAAAAAAAGTATTGTTTTATTAATTAAACATTTTATATTTGCACCCTCGTAAAGGTAACACCTTACTGACCGGGTAGCTCAGTTGGTAGAGCATCTCCCTTTTAAGGAGAGGGTCCTGGGTTCGAGCCCCAGCCCGGTCACTAAAGTTAAGCTAAAAGCTTAACTTTTTTTTTATATTTATATCACTTTTATGCGCACGTGGCGGAATTGGTAGACGCGCTGGCTTGAGGGGCCAGTGACCGTTTAGGTCGTGGAAGTTCGAGTCTTCTCGTGCGCACAACTTCCTTCAACATCAAAAGATAAAATCGTTCTCCTTTCTCATTGGATGATATTTTTATTTAAATTTTGTTAATTCTCGTAAAACTATCAGTTAAAATCTTATTTTTGTTTAAACATTTTAATTGAAAGGTGAACAGCATAAAGAATCAGTTTAGTATTAAGGACCTTGAAAATTTAACTGGTATAAAGGCTCATACCATAAGAATTTGGGAAAAACGCTATAATCTATTAGAGCCAAAACGCACGGACACCAATATAAGATATTACGATTTGGCTAGCTTTCAAAAGCTACTAAATGTAAGTTATCTCAATAGTAATGGCTACAAAATTTCTAAAATAGCCAAGCTAGAAGAGCATAAAATTCCGTTATTAGTCAGAGAAATTGCTTCAAAAAGCAACTTAGAAAGCCATGCTATCAATGCTTTCAAATTGGCCATGTTAAACTTTGACCAAGCGTTGTTTTATAACACCTATGAATCCTTGTTAAAAGAGAAGTCATTCGATAGGATTTTCTATGAAATTTTTATTCCCCTGTTAACTGAAATTGGTTTACTATGGCAAACAGGAACTATCACACCTGCTCATGAGCATTTTTTAACCGTGCTCATCCGTCAGAAAATCTTAATAAATACCGAGAAAATCCAAGCAAAGCAAGTTAACTCGAGTAAAAAAACATTTGTTCTCTATCTACCAGAAAATGAAATACATGAGTTGGGACTAATGTTTATTAACCATCAATTGGTAAGCTATGGTTATCAGTCTATATTTTTGGGTAGTAGTGTACCTCTAGAAAGTTTGGAAGATTTAAAAAACTACTATGACGAGCTCATCTTTATTTCATATTTTACGGTTAAGCCTGAAAAAGACGATATTGAAAAATATGTTAAAGACTTTAGCCAATTAATATTGAACGATAGTAAAACCAAATTCTGGGTTTTAGGCCATATGCTGAATTCCTTAGACTTAGAGAAGCTACCAAAAGGCATTACAGCATTTAAAAGTATTCAAGCATTGATGTCCGAACTAAATAAATGATGAGCAAAACAATATCTATCATAGGATCTGGATTTTCCTCTTTATCTGCTTCGTGTTATTTGGCGCAAGCAGGGTATAAAGTTTCAATTTTTGAAAAAAACGAAACTGTTGGTGGCAGAGCGAGACAGCTTGTTAAGGATGGATTTACTTTTGATATTGGCCCAAGCTGGTATTGGATGCCAGATATTTTTGAAAAGTTTTTTAATGATTTTGGAAAAAGTACAAGGGATTTTTACAAACTTGACAAATTGAGTCCAGCCTACAAGATTTTTTTCTCAGATGAAGTTATTACTATTGGTGACCATATGGACCAGATTTGTAAAGAGTTTGAACGGATTGAGTCTGGAAGTTCCAAGCCGCTTAGAAAGTTTATAGCTCAAGCACAAGATCATTACAATATTGCGATTAATAAAGTTGTATTAAAGCCTGGGATTTCTCCGTTTGAACTGGTAACAAAAGACACGGTGACAAGAGTAGATCGTTTTTTCAAAACCATAAGTTCAGAGGTTAGAAAGAATTTTAAGAATCCTAAACTTATTTCCACTCTGGAATTTCCCGTATTGTTCTTAGGTGCTAAACCAAGTCAAACACCGTCGTTTTACAGCTTTATGAATTTTGCAGATTTTGGTCTGGGCACCTGGCATCCTAGAGGGGGCATGTACGAAATCATTAAAGCAATGAAGAGCTTGGCAGAAAGCTTAGGAGTCACTATACATACCAACAGTAGCGTAGAAAAAATACAAGTTGAGAATGGAAAAGCTACTGGTATAAAAGTAAACGGCCAATTCATCCCTTCAGATGTTGTGCTGAGTGGTGCAGATTATCACCACACTGAAACTCTACTTGACAAAACTTACAGACAATATTCAGAAACATATTGGGAAAAACGCACTTTTGCACCCTCTTCTTTACTTTTCTATGTAGGATTTGACAAGAAGCTAAAAAACGTTGAGCACCATAACTTATTTTTCGATACAGACTTTGAAAATCATGCCGAGGATATATATGATGACCCTAAATGGCCTGAAAATCCATTATTTTATGTTAACTTTCCTTCTGTTACAGATAAGAGTATGGCACCAGAGGGCTGCGAAACAGGATTTTTTTTAATACCAATTGCACCCGGTTTAGAAGATACAAAAGAGTTGAGACAACAATATTTTGATATTATAATTAATCGTTTTGAAAATCTTACAAACCAAAAGGTTAGAAATAGTATTCTGTTTAAAGAATCGTTTTGTGTTAATGATTTTATAAATGAATACAACTCATATAAAGGCAATGCCTACGGTATGGCAAACACTTTAAGACAAACAGCATTTTTAAGACCAAAGTTAAAAAGTAAAAAGGTAGATGAATTGTATTTTACGGGACAATTAACCGTTCCTGGTCCAGGTGTACCTCCGTCTTTAATATCAGGAAAATTAGTTTCAGAGCTAATACAAAAAAACAAAGTTTAATCGCTAAGAAAAAGACAGTAATATCATGAAATCAATTTTTGATCACGTATCTAAAGAATGTAGTAAGTTAGTGACCAATGCTTACAGTACGTCATTTTCTATGGCCACTAAGATGCTATCTGAAAGTATTAGACAAGATATCTATAATATTTATGGATTTGTTCGTTTTGCAGACGAGATTGTAGATACCTTTCACGATTATGATAAAGAAAAACTCTTCGTCAATTTTGAAGCCGATTTAGAAGCTGCACTTACAGATAAAATAAGCCTAAACCCAATACTTAATTCTTTTCAAGAAACGTATCACAAATACAATATAGATAAGCATTTAGTAGAAGCCTTTATGAGTAGTATGCGATTAGATCTGCACAAAAAAGACTACCTAACTGAGGAAGAATACAAAGCCTATATTTATGGTTCTGCGGACGTTGTTGGCCTTATGTGCTTGAAGGTTTTTGTAAAGGGTGATGAGGAAAAGTATACAGACCTAAAAGACGCTGCAATGAGCTTGGGCTCGGCATTTCAAAAAGTTAACTTCTTAAGGGACTTAAAAGCAGATTTTGAAGATTTAAGTAGAACATATTTTCCCAATACAGATTTAAACCATCTTGATGAGGTGTCTAAGCAAGCCATTATAAAAGATATTGAAGCGGACTTTTCTAAAGGTTTACAGGGTATAAAGCGTTTACCTTTAGAAGCAAGATTTGGTGTATTTATGGCGTATCGTTATTACAACAAATTGTTACAAAAACTTAAAAAGACACCTGCTTTAGAGATTAAGTCTGCAAGAATCCGTGTACCTAATTACAAAAAAATTGAACTACTCACCCGTAGTTATGTGAAATATCATTTAAATTTACTTTAAAATAAGTACCTAATTATTATGCAAATTGTTTACTGGATTTTAATATTTTTCGGAACATTTTTAACTATGGAATTCATGGCATGGTTTACCCATAAATATATTATGCATGGATTTTTATGGGTATTGCATAAGGATCATCATCATAAAGACCACAATAGTTGGTTTGAGAGAAATGATCTTTTCTTTATTTTTTATGCCATCGTAAGTATGTCTTTATTTTATGCAGGACATGTAGGTTATTGGTATGGTTATCCGCTTGGTTTCGGAATTCTAGCATATGGTATTGCTTATTTTGTAGTTCACGATATTTTTATACACCAACGTTTCAAATTGTTTAGAAATGCCAATCATTGGTACGCCAAGGGTGTGAGACGAGCACATAAAATACACCATAAACATCTTGGAAAAAAGGATGGCGAATGTTTTGGAATGCTTTTCGTTCCTTTTAAATATTTCAAAAGGTAGTTTCATATGCAGAAAGCCTTGGTCATTGGGGCCGGTATAGGCGGAATTGCTACGGCTTTACGTTTAAATAAGAAAGGGTTCGATGTTACCGTCATCGAAAGTAACAGTTATACGGGTGGTAAACTACACAGTATAAGAAAAGATAACTATCGCTTTGACCTTGGTCCTTCCCTATTTACCATGCCACATCTAGTCACGGATTTATTTGAGTTACATGGTAAACCCCCTTCAAATTATTTCAATTACCATAAGAAATCAATAATTTGTAATTATTTCTGGGAAGATGGACATTATTTTTCAGCGCCTGCAGACCTAGACGAATTTATAAAGTTGGCTTCACTAGCTTTTAATGAACCTGAACTCAATTTAAAGAAGTATCTCGAACTTAATAAAAAGAAATACAATTTAACCGCGTCTTTATTTCTAGAAAAGTCCTTGCATAAAGTCAGTACATATATTTCTAAACAAACGCTCAAAGCCCTTCTAAACATCATACATTTAGATTTGGGAGAGTCTCTTAATTCAATAAATCAAAAAAGCTTTAACAATAAAAAATTAGTTCAATTTTTCAATCGTTTTGCCACCTATAACGGTTCGTCACCCTATCAGACACCTGGTATTATGTCTATGATACCTCATTTAGAAATGGGATTCGGAACCTACTTTCCAAAAGGAGGTATGCATGAGATTAGTCAAAGTCTTTATCAATTAGCTCTCGATGTTGGAATTGAATTTAAATTCAATGAAAAGGCTGAAAGAATTCTAATAAACCAAAATAAAGTTGAGGGTGTTTTGACTTCAAAGGGCTCATATAATGCTAATTATGTAATCTCTAATGCCGATGTTTACCCTACTTATAAAACACTATTAAAAGACCAGATACCACCAAAAAAAATATTAAAACAAGAACGTTCTAGTTCTGCCTTAATCTTTTATTGGGGCATTAAAAAGAATTTCAGCCAGCTCGATTTACATAATATATTTTTCAGTGATTCTTATCAAAAGGAATTTGAAGCTATTTTTAAGAAGAAAAGTTTGATTGATGACCCAACGATTTATATTAACATCACATCTAAAGAAAATCCAAGCGATGCACCTGAAGGACATGAAAATTGGTTTGTTATGATAAATGCACCAGGGAACTATAATCAAGACTGGCCTTCTTTAATCGAAAAGTCAAGACAAAACATTATTCAAAAACTCAATCGGATTTTAAATATCGACTTAAATGATTTAATCACGACTGAACACATTTTAGATCCACGAGGTATTGAAAGTTCGACAAGCTCTTACAGAGGAGCATTATATGGAGCCGCCAGCAACAATAAATTTGCTGCTTTTTTGAGACATCCTAACTTTTCTAATAAAATTAAAAACCTTTACTTCTGTGGTGGATCAGTCCATCCTGGTGGTGGAATACCTTTATGCCTTCTATCAGCTAAAATAGTCAGCGATTTAATACCAAATAGCAACTAGATGAATAAACTATTTTATAAATATAAACTGCAATTGAGCATAGGTATCTTATGGCTATTTCATATTTCTGCCATTATAGGAATTGGGCTTGGCTATATGGATTGGTTCATTGAAAAAACACCATTAAATCTATTAGTCTCAATGGTACTATTTTTTTTAATTTACCCTTTAAATAGCTCAAAAAAACTAATCATTTTCTTTGCTTTTGGTAGCATAGGTATGTTTGCTGAATGGTTAGGTGTTAATTATCAGTTATTATTTGGTTCCTATTCTTACGGAAATAATTTTGGAACTAAATTAGATGGTGTTCCTTACTTAATAGGTGTATACTGGGCATTATTAACTTTTGTAACTGCTGCAATTGTTGATTACACAGAATGGTCAACAAAGCCAAAAATTATAGTCGCGGCCTTTCTTATGGTTTTATTGGATTTTCTAATGGAATTTAGTGCACCAATATTTGATTTTTGGGAATTTACAGGAGGAACACCAAAGATTGAAAATTATGTAACTTGGTTCGTCTTAGGTGTAATATTGCAGACTATTCTGAGATTAGTAAACATAAAAGGCAGCAGATTATTTTCCCTACATTTATATTTAGCCGAAGTTACATTTTTTGTGTTCGCCTTTTTTTATTTTTAGAAGGGTAATGTTTCTATTTCCGACCAATTACCTTTAGATTTATAAGGTTGAAATCTTGAAAACAATTCTTCTTTGTACCAATCTAAACGCTTTGTATCTAAAATTGCCTTTTTGTGTTCTTCACTACCATAGGCAAATTTCATCAAACTGTCTTTATCTCTCCAAATACTAAATGTAGCCATTTGCGTAAAAGGTACTTCCCCAATCCCTTTCGTAAAAATCAATCCTTTGTTTCCTTCTAAAGGTTTTTGCGATGTTGGCACATATTTCCAAAATTTAAACAACAATCTTTTTTTTATAGTAGCTCTAGTAATAACTGCAATAAGGGGAATGTCTTCACTCAGCGTATCACTTTTTTTAAAGGGATTTATACCAGCCCAAGACCCATTGGATTTTAAATTTTTTAAATAAAGAGTGTATTGCTCTGATGATTTAGACTTATACTGCTTCATCAATTCTGAATTTTCTAAAAACTTATTAGCAGCATCTTCATTCTCCCATATTTGTAATAATGCATAAACCGACCAATCTGGAAAAGGATTAAATCCATCCTTCCCACTACCCATTAATTTATATGTGGTCTGGCCCTTAACTTTTGATAATGGCGTATGTGCAAATTGCATCATTCCAAAGGCCCAAGCTCTATTTAAGAAGGTGTTATACCTAAAAAATGTTAATGTGGTAATTTGAGACATTCCAACTGTTTTATACCATATAAGCTTAAAAAATTGATTCTTCTCAAATCAATTTTATCAGGCCATTTGAAAATTAAAAAATAGGGACTTTTACTACATTTTTAAAGAAATAATGCATTTAATTTTCATAAAGACAAATAGTTGTTTTATTCTTTAAGTAGCTCATTTAATTGTTGGCGGACGACCTCTCCATTCCAATTCACAGCACCAGATTCGTCTACCACAATTTCACCTTTTTTGTTAATAATGAACGTTCTAGGAATTGAAGCAGTCTCTAATGCACTTGGTACTTGATTGATAGGCCTAAAAACATCAAAAGTATAGTTGCCTTTAGCTTTAAAACTGTTAACCGTTTTAAAATTATCATTGGTAACAAATAGGAAGACCACTTTTTCACTATAATCATTGTACAATGATTGAAGACTCGGCATTTCTGCAATACACGGTGGACACCAAGTGGCCCAAAAATTAATAAACACCACTTTGCCTTTTGTAGTTTTAAAATCCAGCACACTACCATTTTCATTCTGTACCTGCCAATTAATATTAGCAACTTTTACTCTTTCTTCACTATCAATTACTGTCGATTGATTTATATAACTTAAGCCCTTATGAAGCCAAACTTGTATAGGTTGCCTTGTTTGTGGTACAATAAGCAGCACGACGATTAGTAAAAAGATGATATTACTTTTCTTGATTTTTCCTTTCATAATCCTATAGTTAAGCGGAAGAACTCAATATCCTAATTTGTCGGCGATTAAAATCTATAATATCAGCTTCCTTGAGTTCGTTCATTAAAATATTTAATGTAGGTCGTGATATCCCTATCAATGAAGCAATGTCTTTTTGAGTGTATGGATGGTTTATAATCCGATGTCCTGTTTTATCGCAATCGTACCCATAATCATTGCATAATTCTTGAAGAAACTCCAACAATCGTGTTTTAGAATCTTTAAACAACAACAATTGAAGTCTTCGCTCTAATTTTTTAAACTTAAAACCTATGAATTTGTAAATCCTCAAACTAAAGGTTTTATTATCCCTCATTAAATCATGCATGGTATTCACGCTTACAGGACAAATAGAGGTCTTATTATCAATGGATTGAGCAAATTCATCTCGTTTTTCTAAACCTAGAATGGCTTTTTCACCAAACAACTCTCCTTTATTTAAAATAGCCTTAACTACTTCAGTACCATCTTCGTTATAATAGCCAATTTTTACCTTTCCCTTTTCAATGAGATATACTTTATGTGCGGCATCATCTTCAAAATAGATGTAATCATTTTTTTTATAAGCATCAAAATCATGACAAGCCGCATAGGACTTGAACTTATGAGGACATAGTAAATTAAATAAATTCACATCTTCGAAGACCCAAATGGAATTCATGGCTAAAGAGAGATTTAATTGAGTTATAATCAAAGTCGCATTATACAATGAATCCTTTCATTATTAAAACAAAAAACTCTCAGCTTTTAACTGAGAGTTTTATATTAAATTTAAAATCAAAATTTATTTTGCGTTCTGCTTCTTAATCAGATTAAGTGCCGATCCTTCTTTATACCATTTAATTTGTGTGTCATTATAAGTATGGTTTAAAGCGATTACATCTTTAGAGCCATCTGCATGCACAACTTCAACATGAAGCTGTTTATCGGGTGCAAAGGCATCTAAATCCAAGAAATTGAACGTATCATCTTCTTGAATTAAATCATAATCCGATTCGTTCGCAAATGTTAAGCCCAGCATACCTTGCTTTTTAAGGTTGGTTTCGTGGATTCTAGCAAAAGACTTCACGATTACTGCAGCCACACCAAGATGTCTAGGTTGCATTGCAGCATGTTCTCTAGAAGACCCTTCACCATAATTATGGTCACCAATAACCACGGACCAAATACCATGTTTCTTGTAGTCGCGCTGAGTATCTGGTACACCACCATATTCACCAGTCAATTGATTTTTGACAAAGTTAGTTTTGTGGTTAAAAGCATTTACAGCCCCTATTAAGGTATTATTTGCAATGTTATCTAAATGACCTCTAAAACGTAACCAAGGACCAGCCATTGAGATATGATCGGTGGTACATTTACCAAATGCCTTAATAAGTAATTTAGCACCTTTTATAGTATCTCCTATAGGTTCAAAAGGTGTCAACAACTGTAATCTTTCGGAATCAGGATTGACGGTTACTTTAACGCCACTACCATCTTCTAACGGCTCTAGATATCCATTTTCTTTTACCTCAAAACCTTTTGGTGGTAATTCCCATCCTGTTGGCTCATCTAACATAACTTCTTCACCATTCTCATTAATTAGAGTATCTGTCATAGGATTGAAGTCTAATCGTCCTGCAATGGCTATAGCAGCTGTAATTTCTGGTGAAGCCACAAATGCATGCGTATTTGGATTTCCATCAGCGCGTTTAGCAAAGTTTCTGTTAAACGAATGCACAATACTGTTTTTTGGTGCATTCTTTGGATCGCTATATCGAGCCCATTGACCTATACATGGCCCACAAGCGTTGGTAAAAATCTTGGCATCCAATTTTTCAAATACCTGAAGAATTCCATCACGTTCAGCAGTGTATCTTACTTGCTCAGAACCAGGATTAATTCCAAACTCCGCCTTGGTTTTTAAGCCCTTATCTAAAGCCTGTTGTGCTATCGATGATGCTCGTGATAAATCTTCATACGATGAATTGGTACATGACCCTATAAGACCCCATTCAACCTGCATAGGCCAATCGTTAGCTTTTGCCTTTTCGGTCATATCACGACCAACTTCAGTCGAAAGGTCTGGTGTAAAAGGACCATTTAATAAAGGTCCTAATTCTGAAAGGTTAATATCAATTACTTGATCAAAATATTGTTCTGGGTTTTCATAAACTACAGCATCGGCAGTAAGGTATTCTTTGATTTTGTTGGCCTCATCTGCGACATCTGCTCTATCCGTGGCACGTAAGTAACGCTCCATAGAATCATCATATCCAAAAGTAGACGTTGTAGCCCCTATTTCTGCACCCATATTACAAATGGTTCCCTTACCAGTACAAGACATAGATAAAGCACCAGGACCAAAATATTCAACAATAGCACCAGTTCCACCTTTTACAGTTAAAATTTCTGCAACTTTTAAGATAACATCTTTTGGTGCCGTCCAACCAGACAACTTCCCTGTTAGTCTTACACCAATTAATTTTGGAAACTTAAGTTCCCATGCCATACCAGCCATAACATCTACAGCATCAGCCCCACCAACACCAATGGCCACCATTCCAAGACCACCAGCATTAACTGTGTGTGAATCTGTTCCGATCATCATTCCGCCAGGGAAAGCATAATTTTCTAAAACCACTTGGTGTATAATGCCTGCTCCTGGTTTCCAAAAACCTATTCCATATTTGTTAGAAACGGATTCTAAAAAATTAAAGACTTCACTACTCGTATTGTTAGCATGTTTTAAATCGGTTGCTGCACCATCTTTGGCTTGAATTAAGTGATCACAATGAACCGTGGTAGGCACCGCTACTTTTGGCTTACCCGCTTGCATAAACTGCAGTAATGCCATCTGGGCAGTTGCATCTTGACAAGCTACTCTATCTGGTGCAAAATCTACATAATCCTTCCCTCTAGTAAACGCTTTTGTTGGTTTACCATCCCAGAGATGAGCGTATAATATTTTTTCTGAAAGTGTTAGTGGTTTTCCAACAATGGCTCTGGCGTTGTCAACACGCTCAGTCATGTTAGCATAAACCTTTTTTATCATATCAATGTCAAAAGCCATAAAGTATATTTAAAGGTTGATAATTATTTTTTAAAGTGTCACAAAATTACGAAATACAAAGGATTTTTGAAAATATGTAAAGAATTCCTCAAAACACTGAAAATAAATCATGAAAAGTCATTTTTTATAATTTTTATTCTAATTTTTAACACGTTAATTACTGTTTAATTAAAAATTTAACAAATAAATTTATTTAGAACAATTCTGAATTTTAAGGATTGAGGTGTCCATTTAAACCATAATATCTAAAACAGACTTTCAATAATTTTTTCGTCTGAAATTCCTTCAGCTTCAGCTTTGTAATTTTTAATGATCCTGTGCCTTAAAATTCCAGTAGCTACCGCCTGAATATCTTCTATATCTGGTGAAAACTTTCCTACTGTCGCTGCGTGGGTTTTTGCAGCAAGTATTAAATTCTGTGAAGCCCGTGGACCTGCTCCCCAATCTACAAACTCCTTTACAATGTCTGCAGCATTCGCCTCATTAGGTCTTGTTTTAGCAACCAATGAAACCGCATACTCAATAACGTTATCTGCAACTGGAATACGACGTATTACATTTTGAAAATCGATAATTTCTTGGGCAGAAAACAAAGCATCTACTGATGTTTGAATATCGGTTGTTGTGGCTTTAACTACCTCTACCTCTTCCTTAAATGAAGGGTATTTTAATCGTATAGCAAACATAAAACGGTCTAACTGTGCTTCAGGCAGTGGATAGGTTCCTTCTTGCTCTATTGGGTTTTGTGTTGCGAGTACAAAATAGGGCAAACTCAATTTGTATTGGTGCCCTGCTACGGTAACCGCCCGTTCTTGCATTGCCTCTAACAGCGCAGCTTGAGTCTTGGGTGGAGTTCTGTTAATTTCGTCAGCTAAAATGATGTTAGCAAAGATTGGTCCCTTTATAAATTTAAAACGACGATCTTCATCCAAGATTTCACTTCCAAGGATATCACTTGGCATTAAATCTGGCGTAAACTGAATCCGTTTAAAATCTAAACCTAAAGCCTGAGCAATGGTATTGACCATCAACGTTTTAGCTAAACCAGGTACACCTATTAATAGGGAATGACCACCAGAAAAAATTGAGATTAATATTTGGTCAACAACATCCTCCTGCCCAATAATAACTTTAGCTACTTCTTGTTTTAGTGCCTTATATTTTTTAACAAAATTCTCTATTACAGTGACATCAGACATAAATTATTCAACTTTTAACCAATTACTTTGGTAATCACAATCCCTATACTTACCATTTATTTTAATGTAAGTATCTGCGATTACCTCTTTCTGCCATTTTTCAATTGCCCTCACTTGTTTATCCTGAAGTGCTAGTTCCTTAATCTTTAAGTAGTCTCTTGCAAAATCGGCTTCATGATCATCAATACGGTCTGTAACCGTCATTATTTTAAACTTAATGTTATTGATACGGTCTTCGTCTTGGATCACCTCACTGACTTCACCATCTTTAAGACCTTGAATCTGAGTATACATTTCTGTATCCATTTTTGTCAACTCAAAATTAAAATCCTGAGTTGTGGGATTGGTCAGTCGTCCACCTTCATATTTGGTTTCCTCTTCATCACTAAATTCCCTAGCAGCATCAGCAAACGATACTTTACCACTTACAATAAGATCTCTCACCTTATCAATTTTGTCTTTTGCTTTTTGAATGGCTTCTTCAGATAACTCAGGGCGCAGTAAAATGTGTCTTACATCATACTCTTGACCTCTAATTTTTTCTAAATAAATAATATGAAAACCAAAATCAGTTTCAAATGGATCCGAAATTTCACCCTCCTGAAGACTAAAAGCTACTTCTCTAAACTCCTTAACCATTCTTGGCTGCTTTCTGTTCATTGTTGGCAATAAACCACCATTATTCTTTGAACCTGAATCTTCGGAATAAAACAACGCTTTAGTAGCAAACTTACTTCCATTTTCCTCTATATCTCTTTTAAACCCTTTTAACCTTTCAATAACAGCTTGCTTTGCTTCTTCTGTAACTTCTGGAATTACAACAATTTGCGCCACCTTAAGTTCTGTACCAAATGTTGGTCTTTCGTCTTCAGGTATTTCATTGAAAAAGGTTCTCACTTCTTCTGGAGTTACCTCGACACCATCAATGACTTTTTTCTGCATTTCTTGTGCGAGATAGCCATTTTTATTGATTTCGTACATCTCATCTCTTAATGCTTGCTCAGAATCCTTTTTGTAGAAGTTTAAGAGACCTTCCATATCACCTCTGGTTTGTGCCAAAATACCCTGTATTTGCTGATCTACAAGGGACTTGATATATAACTCATTAACAATAATACTATCTTGAATGGCTTGGTGTGCATATAGCTTTTTTTCTAGAAGACTACCAAAAAGCTCACAACGTGTTACTCCACTTAAATCTGCTCCTTGAGCTTCTAATTGAGCAATCTCTCGGTCTAAATCAGATTCTAAAACAATGAAATCTCCCACGACTGCCGCAACACCATCTGCTTTAATCCTCGTGGAATTAACAATAGAATCTTTTACCTGTTTTACCTCCTCTTCATCAGGAATAATCTCTTGGGCATCAATAGTACCAAAAAACATAAGGCAACAAAGACATATTGCCTTAGTTATATATTTGAAATTTATTATTCTTAATCGCATCTTTTGAAATATCATTTTCGAGTTGTTTAATAAGCTCTAGTTTTCGCTTATTAATTACAATTTGTTTTATGGAATTATTGACATACTCCAATGGTGCATAATCGTTCTGCAATCGTATGTCATTTACATGCATCAAATATAGGTTTATTGAATCTTTGAGCTGTAACAAATTAGATTTTTTTAACAGTTGGTCTTTACTTTCTTGCGTAACTACAGGTACTTTATCCACTACTTGACTAAACTTCACCCATATAGAATCGTTTAAAGAGTAGGATTTGAATTGTACAGAAATAGAATCTAAGTAACGTTTATCTTTAGTTTCATAACGAATGAACCTTTTTCTTATGGTATCAAAATTTATAGGATTAAGCGGTAGACTGATATACCTTAATTGTAATAAATCGTCATTGAGTTTAAAGGACTCCTTATTCGCTTCATAAAAGACCTCCGCCTCAGCTTCATTCACGACGGTGTCTATATTTTTTTTAACCAAAGCTTCTAAATAAGCCTTGGTATATAAATCATTTTTATATTGCTCTACCAACCGTGAAAATTCCTCTTGCTTATCTTCAGAAAGATTGAGTAAGGCACCATCCATAAGCAACAATTGTCTAGCCCAACGATTTATGTAGGCATTAATCATGACTAAACTATCTTCTTTACTAGTGCCTTCCGGTACTAGATCTTTAATATCCTCCTGGTAAAGATAATTATCGTTAACTCTTGCCACAGGAATTCTTTCATCTGTTTTTTTGAAAAAATCACAGCTGAGAACGCTTATATAAATAAATAGTATGACTACTGTTTTCTTCAAGAAAACTTATTGGTTTTTAATTTTAGACTTTACCATTTCCAAAACGTCATCATTAACTTCCACTTTGTAACGTTTATAAAGACTATCAATCCAATTCGCCTCTATTTCATTTTGATAATCGTTAATGACACTACCCTTGGCTTCTTCTAGAGTTTTGGTTCCTGCTGGAAGAATAGCATTGATATCTATGACATGATAGGCGTCATTATGTGCATAAATTTTAGATAGACCTTGTTCTATTTCGAGGCCTGAAGGCAGTTTACTATCATTCTGATTAAAAACACCAGTGGTAAAAATGATATTGTTTTTATTATCTGTATTTAATGCTTGTTTTATGTCTTCAACCGACTTCCCTTTCTTCATTAGTTTTAAAGCCTTCTTTGCATAAGCCTCATTAGCTGAAGTTGCCATTACAATGTCTACACGCTCACCCCATTGGTATTTTGATTTGTTCTTTTGGTAATAAGCTTCAAGTCCTACTGTATCCTTTGCGGCTTTATTCCATATTTCCTTTTCCATTAAATCAAACAACAACAATCCATCTCGATATTCCTTAAGGATATTTGCAAACTCTTCGTTTTCTTGTTCTAGATTGTCCTCTCTGTATTTGAGAATAGAATTTTCAAAAAACTTGTCATATTCATTATCAACAACTACTGAAAAATCCCCTTTTTTATTGGCATATAATCGTTGTGCCGATACGAGATGACGACCAAACTCATCATAACTATACGAACGTGAGCCAATAGTAAAGATGATTTCTTCTCCATTCAATTCTTCTGGTAATCGCCAAGAACGCGTAAAATAGTTGTTATCTAATAAGGATGAGAAATGGGCCTTAGCGTCGTTATTGTATGAAATTTCATAGCGTTTTTTTAACTCTTCCACCATAGCTTCATTAATGAGCTTAGACCGCGAATCTCGCTTAACCTTAGACTCCATAAGAGGTTTTAAGTCTTCAAAAGACTTTAGAGGCTCATAACTGATTCGCTTGACAATATGCCAACCATATTCAGACTTAAAAGGCTTACTAATAGCTCCGTCACTATCAAGCGCAAAGGCCTGATCTTCAAAAATTGTTGAGCTCAATTGCCCACTCTTAAACGGTGATAATTTTCCGCCATTTCTTGCAGAACTTTTATCGTCAGAAAACTGTTTAGCCAAAGACTCAAACTTCTCACCTTGTTGCAATTTTTTATAAATATCATTAATGCGTTCTTCTGGATTTAAAAGTGAGTCCTTTTGTTGTAGTGCTACCATAATGTGCGCAGCGGTTACAGTACCTCGCGAAGGACGTTTGTCATTAACTTTAACTACATGATATCCAAATTGGGTTCTAAACGGCATAGAAATTTCGCCTTTTGGTGTATTGTAGGCTGCAGTTTCAAAATCATAAACCATTTTAAAGGCAGAAAAATAACCTAAGTCCTCTAAGAAAATTGTTTTTCCATCATGCACCTCTTCCTTTACGGCATCAAAACCTTCTTTTAGCACACGTTCTCTTAACTGTAAAACCTGATTATATGCGTTTATGGTATCCTTGGCATTAGCATCTAAGCGTACCAAAATATGAGACGCATTAATATCAAAACTATTACGATCGTAGGCCTCTTTTACCAAGGCATCCGTTACCTTATTCTCAGACAAATAATTCTGTGTTAACTGCTTCTTATATCTTAAAAATTCGCGTTGGTATTTTGTATCCTCATCTAGCTTAAGCCGTTTGGCCTCTTTTAATTTTAATTGGTATTCCGTAAATAATTTAAGGTAGCCATCAACATCCTTCTGACTTTCGTCTTTAACCAAATCTAAATTCTTGTTATATACCCTTAAAAATTCAGAGGCCATTACGGGCTGGTCATCTACTTTTAGGAGTACCTCGTCTTTTTGTTGAGCTACAGAAAGGTTTAAAGCTAATAATACTAAGAGCAAGCATTTAAATTTAAGTTTCATATTCATAATGTTTTCTTCGTTAAATCTTAACATTTATGTATTACAGACTCCCTCATTTTAGAGGTTGAGCAAAAATAACATAAATCACCTATTCCACAAGTTGTGGCAGCATCATAATTCCTAGATCAAACGACGTTCAAAAAGATTATTACGTCTTGTAAATAGGTTGAAACGTCGATAAATTGAACTTAGTATTTCTGCTTTTTATAACTTTCTGCACTTTTTAATTTTATTTAATGAAATATACTACAGAAATACTCATTGAAAAACCACTGGAAGAGGTTGCCAAAAAAATGAATTCAGTAGAAAACATGAAGCACTGGCAAGAAGGTTTGGTAAGCTCTGAACATATTTCGGGTACACCAGGTACTTTTGGTGCTAAAATGAAATTAAAATACGACTTTGGAAATCGTAAAATGGAACTGATGGAAACCATTACCATGCAAGACTTCCCAAACGAGTTTCATGCTACATATACCACAAAGGGTGTTAGAAATATTCAGCAAAACTACTTTAATAGCACACCAGAAGGTTTTACGAAATGGACTTGCGTAAATAAATTTGAACCTACTAATTTTATGATGAATGCGATGCTATTTTTAATGCCTAATGCCTTTAAAAAGCAGACTAAAAAATTCATGACTAACTTTAAAAATTTTGCCGAAAAAGGCATTTCTGTTGCCAATGCGTAAATTAAAATTAATATGGGACTTTAGAGGTCCTGCTAGTTTAAAAACAGCAGAGCATCACTTGATACATCTCAAGGAATACATTGCTCTTAATAATTTAGACCTAAACCTTACAGGAATTGAAACATATGGTGAAATGCATAGTATTGCTTATCTCGTTGTTGACGAATCTGAAATGAAGCCTTTAAGAGATGCCTTAAAACCACATCGCGGACAAATCTATTCTGAAAATTAAAACAAGCGCTTTAATAAAGATTGGATAAATCGTTTTGATGGGACGGACAGAATAATCTTTAAGTCTTCTAATAGGTTTGATTCTTCATCTAAAAACTTGAAAATGGTCTTAATATTGGCTTTTTTAAACATAGAAGTAAACAATGCAGCTCCTTCTTTGTTGTGATTGGCTAAAACATCCAAGAATATTAAATCATAATACCAAAATTTTGATTGCTTATGAAATTTTGAAAGGTCCCGTTCAGATTTTAAAAATGTGATGAGTGCCTTTGTTTTTTTTGTAGTATTTATAAACGTATAACCTGTACTTGCCTTTGTCCAGCCACCTGCAGTTCCGATATTTAAGATGTGCTTTGAGTTGAATTTTGAAAACTCAAAAACGGTCATTGGTATTGACCCTTTCTCCTTTTCGACTATTTCAAAATCGTAAATATTCTTTTTAGCTAAATAATCAGTAATTGCCGCCTCATATTCATTGAGTTGGAGCAAGTCCTTAGAAAATAAGGTGTACTCAACTAATGCCGTTTTTTTGTCTGTTGGTAAAACGTACATAAAACGTGTATTTCCATTTTGAGGCACTGTAAAATCCATAAAGGTTGCAACTGAATCGTCAAAAAAATCTTCTTTAGTTTTCACAAACCAACCCACAAAATGTTGTTGCAGTACAGGATACTTTTTTTGAGAATTATAAAGATTTGCCTTGTGTATACTATTAAAAAGCTTAGATGCTGTGTAATTTCCATTTTTGGTTATGACCTGAACATTATCCTTAGACTCTGTAAAATTCACAACCTCATCATTTAAGAATTTTATATTGTGATTTTCATCAATACTTTGCCAAAGTTTATGATAAAAATGTTCGCTTCGTATCATCTTGTATTGATAAGGCAGAATATCAATAGCTTCATCGTAATCCTTACTTCCAAAATAAATTTTAGACCAGGTTTTGGTAAGTATATCATCCCATTCCCCTTCACTATTTTCCCAAAAGCACCAAGTTCTATCGTTACCCTTTTGTTTTTCCTTATCAATAATTAATACTGATTTATCATCAAAAAACGCATCGGAAGCCATACGATAGGCCAACATAAGGCCTGAAGCACCTGCACCTAAAATGATGTAATCGTAATTTGCCATTAATAAAATTAAACTCTAGCGAAGATAAGACTTATAGCGCGTTTACCTTAAAAATGTAATAAAGTTTTAATGTTTAGCCTCATAAGCCTTTATATAGCGATTAGCACGAGAGTTTCTTGGATTTATATCTAAAGCTATTTTGTAATTAGTGTAAGCTTGTAAACTATCGCCACTTCTTAAATACGCATCTGCTAAACTATCATAGACATTACTGCTATCAGGATGTAATTTGGCATTTAACTGAAAAATACCGATCGCTTTTTCGTATTCTTTTTTGTTTAGATACTGATAACCCTTTCGATTAAAGTCCCATTCGTTGATGTAAGAACTTGTGGAATCTTGTTTTTTAATTTCTAAAAATCCTTCAAGAGCTTTATCGTAATTACCCGCCTCTAAATACTGACTTGGTGTTTTATAATCGTCATCTACCTTCAGGTAATCGTAAGTCACCTCATTTGTCTCTTCATTTATTACCGATAAATACCGCTCCTTTGTTTCTGGATGCTTTACAAATTGAAACTTTTTGTACATATCCGGAACAAAAAATTCATTTTCGGCTAATGCCACAGGAACCATGTCGCCACCCTTCCAATTTAGTTTTAAGGTATTGCCGTCATAGTAAACCAAGATCAATTCATCTGGATTGTATAGGTATTTCCCAGATGTTTGTTTTTTGAATTCCTCAGAATATTCAATGGATCTTGAGCAACTCAAACTAAAAAATGCAAGTAAAATTAAAACAGTTATGGCTTTCAGTTTCATTTTGGCAGGATGATTGATTTGTTGAAAATAAAAAAAGTCTCACTAAAAGTGAGACGATTTTATTTGAATTTTGTTACGGAATCTGACTTCAAAAACCTATGTCTGATAATGAAGAGTTATTTCGTATCCATTAATTCTACATCAAAAACTAATGTTGCATTCGGTGGAATAACACCTCCAGCTCCAGCAGCTCCATAGGCTAAATCACTAGGAATTACTAATCGCGCTTTATCGCCAACGTTTAGCAAGCAAATCCCTTCATCCCAACCAGGAATGACCTGACCAACTCCAACCTGAAAATCTAAAGGTGAATTTCTCTTGTAAGAGGAATCGAAAACGGTACCATCTGCTAACTGACCTTTATAGTGCACCGATACCATATTGCCTTTTTCTGCTTTTTTTCCATTCCCTTTTTGAATGATTTTATAGCGCAACCCTGAAGGGGTTTCATCAAAACCAGCAGCTAGTTTATCCAGCTCTGCTCTGGCAGTTTCACGCTCTGCAGCAACACGCTTTTCACGTTCACCCTCAAACGTTCTAAACGCTTCTATGGCATTGAATTTTTGAGCAGCCTCTCCTACTCTAATAATTTCAATTTTCTCAATCTTATCACCTTGCGCAATGGCATCAACAACATCTTGTCCTTCAACCACATTACCAAAAACGGTATGCTTACCATCTAACCACGGTGTTTCTACATGTGTAATAAAGAACTGACTTCCATTAGTACCTGGACCAGCATTTGCCATAGAGAGTTTGCCAGGGGCATCGTGTTTTAAGTCTGGATGAATTTCGTCATCAAATTTATAACCAGGATTTCCTGTACCGGTTCCTAGTGGACAACCACCTTGAATCATAAAATCTGGAATAACTCTATGAAAATTTAATCCGTCATAATAAGGTGTTCCTTGCGGTTTTGCTGAATTTTCTAAATTACCTTCGGCCAAAGCCACGAAGTTACCTACGGTACCTGGGGTTTTTTCGAATTCTAAGTTGACTAAGATCTCCCCTTTTGAGGTGTTGAATTTTGCGTATAATCCGTCTTGCATTGTAATTTCTTTTGTTTAAGGCTGCAAAGATAGTCAATGATTTATGATTTACGAATTTAGATTTGTGAATTGATTTATTAAACTTAGTTTTGTCAAAACTAGATTTTATGGGTTTTTCACTTTCAAAATTTTTTGGTAAAACAGAAACAAGCGAAGATTCTATTGAGGCCATCATCGCTTCCGTAGAACACCAAGCTTATGGTGTTTCAGACAGCAACGTACTTTTTGCAGGGCTCAACGAACTAGGTGGTTATTTCTTTTTTCAGACCATTATTGTGGGCACATTGAATGTGAAATGTAAAAATGGCGCTAAACTTACTTTTAAAGGTGAAAACTTTGAACTCACTCTAAATTCAGATTCGCTTGAATTTGAATCGCATCATACTGAGATAAAAGGACGTTATGTAACTAATATCGATTTTCAGATTGAAGAGAGCGATATTAAAGCGCTTCAAGAGGCTACATTGTCTGAGACCCTTTTAAATATCAAAAAGGAACAACTCTTTTTCACAAAATATATCGCACCATAAAGCAAACCGCAAGCTAACGATTAAAACTATTGAAGTTTAACGGTCTTATTAAAAGGTGTGCTTCACTTCCCAAAAGGTTACTTCCGGAGGTCCTGTTAAAAAATTTACGGAATTGGCCATGAATTCTTTCAAATGGTCAGTATTCATATGCTCGTTATTATAATACGATGCATCTTTCCATTCTTCATAAAGCATAATATTTGTTTCGTCTTTTGGATCAACATGTAGCTTTATAGAAATAAAGTTAGGTTCTTCCTTAACTTTATCAATTAGCTTAACGAACTGGTTAACTGAATACTCACCTTTATCTTTCTGAGTTTTAAATTTTAAAACTACAATGACTTTTTCTTCAGAATCTATCGTTCGTTTTTTAGAGGATGGTAGCCACCCTACCATGGTTAGTGTTAGGGCTGCAAGAAATACAACTACTGTCAACTTTTTAATTGTTCTCATATATAAAGTGTATTTTGGTTAATGTTTGTTTTAAGGTAAGCCCTACAGATATGGGAAGATTTATATAAAAGAAGCTCATTATATAAATTTAAAAGTTATTTGTTTAGCGATAGTTCTCTTGACATTTCAAATGTTTTAAACAAGAAACATTTATAATAATCTTTTTAACTCTATATTTACTTCTTTTCGTTTTCCTTCCCCATCAATAAGAACAAGTTTACAGCTTTGACCTTCTTGTTTTAATAGCTCTCGATATTTTTCTATATCGTCCGTTGTAATGTCATTAACTGAGATTAATTTATCTCCCTTTAACACACCTTTATCATAAGCCATACTATTCTTCTGTACCCTACCTATTACAATGACACCATCCTCTTTTTTTAATTTTATGCCACTTAATGGAAACTCAAATTTTTTGGAAAAGTTATCATTCGGTTTTAGATAGATGTTATAATCGGTATAATCCAATATAATATTAAACCTACTAATAACCTTAGCACCCAAAATACCCAAATAGTCTTTATAACTGCTTACACCTTCTTTATCGTTAGCCAATGAAATTACCATATCCTCTAAGGTAAATGCCCCAATATCTAAAGACTTAATAGCTATATCTTCAGAAATGGATTTTGAACTTAAATTTTCGGTTTCGGAAATTATACTACGCTCTACTTTTTCGTTTAGTTTATATCTTTTATTATATGGCGTATTTATGCTAAGGGTAAGTGCAGCTCCACTATCAAAAAAAATGGTGCCAGTATAATTTTCATTGTTATTTAATGTTAGGGAAATATCAAACTGTGGTATGGGAATACCGCCCTTAAACTGAAACGGAATACGAGAGTAACCTTCTGTTTTTACTTCATTTAATTTTTCAAAAAACTGAATAAGCTTGTAGTCATAATCTATTTTTGTGATGTAATTTCTAAGCAAGCTGTAACCTATTATACCATCAAAATTTCGTTCTAACTTGTTTTTTAATCTGGTAAGGTCTACGAGTATTAGATTACTAATATCAAGACTTATTGTATTTCCCAAATTTAATTTTTGATTTAGAACAATATCTACGGATGTTATTCCCCCAGCACCACTTGCTTCTTGCTTATAATCAGGCTTTAACCCTAAACTTTTAGCAACTTCGGTATCTAGGACATCATAGGACGCCCCTGTATCAAAAACGAAAGTATGATTTTGAGTGTTATCGTTGATATTAACCTCTATAAGGATGATATCATTTTTCAGTTGAAAAGGGATTTCATGAATTTGAGCTTTTAAAACTTGAATGCCCAAAATGAAAAATAAAATAATATATGTGAATTTTATTTTCATATGAAATTGATTAATTTCCAAGAAACATTTAACCTTAAATTATGGATTCAGTATTATTACTTGCTGAAAATATCTCCTTTAAAACCTTACAAAAATTAGTATTTCAATTTTTGAGATTTTCTCATCGGTTTCAGATATGAAAACCATAAAAATATTCATGGATTGCACAATACACAGACGAAGTAAAATTAATTAGCCACTTCGCTAATAAACTTAATGCGATACAGGCGCAATTCTTCATCGTCATAGTCCCCATCAAATTCTTCAATGGCATCAGAGATTTTGTCGCTATCAGAGTCCATGAAGTAATCATGAATTTCTTCTTGCTGGTCTTCGTCCAAAATTTCGTCTATCCAATAATCTATATTCAATTTGGTTCCAGAATAAACAATAGATTCCATTTCGCCAATAAACTCTGGCATCTCCATACCTTTTGCCGAGGCAATATCATCTAAAGGCAATTTTCTATCTACGTTTTGTATAATGTAAAGCTTAAGTGCAGAATTAGAACCTGTAGATTTAACGACCATATCATCTGGCCTAACAATATCGTTTTCTTCAACATAATCTGCAATAAGATCTATAAAGTCCTTACCGTATTTTTTAGCCTTGCTTTCCCCTACACCATGAACATTAGATAGCTCATCTATAGTAATCGGATATTTTAGTGCCATATCTTCTAAAGAAGGATCTTGAAAGATTACAAATGGTGGAACACCAAGCTTCTTTGCATTACGTTTTCGTAAATCTTTAAGCATCGTCATCAATTGCTCGTCCGCAACTGCTCCACCACCTTTAGAGTTAGTGATAATTCCATCGTTTGAATCCTCATCATACACATGGTCTTCTGCCATCATAAATGACTTCGGATTTTTAAGGAAGTCCTTTCCTGTATCACTTAGACGCAGCACTCCATAGGTCTCGATATCTTTCTTTAAAAGCCCAGCTACAATCACCTGGCGTATGAGTGCCATCCAATAACGGTCCTCCTTTGCTTTACCAATACCAAAAAATGGCTGTGCATCAGTCTTGTGCGAGGAAATTAAAGCATTGGATTTTCCAATAATCACTTGCACTAAATCTTTGGCCTTATACTTTTCATTGGTTTTATTGACGGTATCTAAAAGGATTTTGACATCGTTCTTAGCTTCGACCTGCTTTTTAGGGTTGCGAACGTTGTCATCCATATCACCTCCTTCGCCAGTTTCATTATCAAACTCTTCACCAAAATAATGAAGGATGAATTTACGTCGAGACATTGAGGTTTCTGCAAAAGCAACGACTTCTTGGAGTAAAGCATGACCAATCTCTTGTTCTGCCACAGGTTTACCAGACATAAATTTTTCGAGCTTTTCGATGTCTTTATACGCATAAAATGCTAAGCAATGGCCTTCACCTCCGTCGCGACCAGCTCTACCTGTTTCCTGATAATAACTCTCTATACTTTTCGGAATATCGTGATGGATTACAAACCGAACATCTGGTTTGTCAATGCCCATACCAAATGCTATGGTTGCGACAACCACATCTACATCTTCCATTAAGAACATATCTTGATGCTTTACCCTTGTTTTTGCATCTAAACCAGCATGATAGGGCACCGCTTTAATTCCATTAACTTGAAGTACCTGCGCAAGCTCCTCTACACGTTTTCTACTTAAGCAATATACAATACCAGATTTCCCTTCATTTTGCTTTATAAAGCGAATGATATCCGCATCTACATTTTTGGTTTTGGGCCGTACTTCATAAAACAAATTTGGTCTGTTAAAGGAGGCCTTAAAGGTAACCGCATCCGTCATACCTAAGCTTTTTAGAATATCTTCTTGCACCTTAGGTGTCGCTGTTGCAGTCAGCCCTATAATAGGAATATTGTCACCTATTCGTTTTATAATGTGTCTTAAGTTTCTGTATTCGGGTCTAAAATCGTGTCCCCATTCGCTAATGCAATGTGCTTCGTCTACAGCCATAAAAGAGATTTTCTGAGTCTTCAAAAAATCTACATATTCCTCTTTTGTTAACGATTCTGGCGCTACATATAAAAGCTTTGTAATTCCGTTGATAATATCGTCTTTAACACGCTTTACTTCGGTTTTATTTAAAGACGAGTTTAAAACATGTGCTACACCATCATGCTCTGAAACTGCTCTTATGGCATCCACTTGATTTTTCATTAAAGCAATAAGTGGAGATACCACTATGGCAGTACCATCTTTTATCAAAGCTGGTAATTGGTAACAAAGCGATTTTCCACCACCTGTAGGCATAATAACAAAAGTGTTATTACCTTCTACAACATTTTTTATAACTTCTTCTTGTAGACCTTTAAACCCAGAAAAACCAAAGTATTTTTTTAGTGCGGAGTGTAAGTCAATTTCTGCAATACCCATTAATCCCTATTAGTATTTTATATACATTTGCATAACCTTAAAGATAACAATTTCTTTAAATCTAGAAAACACATTAAAAAATTAGTTTTGAACACTGTTTCGTCCATTTTAAATATTGCAAAAAGCACCATTGAACTTGAAAGCAAAGCCATCAGTCATTTATCGGAATTGCTTACGGATGATTTTGCAAATGCCGTGAAACTCATATATGAATCTAAAGGTCGAGTGATTATTACTGGTATTGGTAAAAGCGCTATAATTGCCAATAAAATTGTAGCTACCCTAAACTCTACTGGAACACCAGCTGTTTTTATGCATGCGGCAGATGCTATTCATGGTGATTTAGGATTGATTTTAAAAGATGATGTGGTGATTTGCATTTCTAAAAGTGGAAACACACCAGAGATTAAAGTATTAGTACCTTTAATAAAAAATGCTCAAAATAAAATGATTGCCATAACCGGTAATAAAGAGTCTTTCTTAGGGCAACAAGCCGATTTTGTTTTAAATGCTTATGTTGAACAAGAAGCCTGTCCAAACAATCTAGCACCTACTACGAGCACCACAGCACAATTAGTAATGGGTGATGCGTTAGCGGTTTGTTTATTGGAGTTAAGAGGATTTTCTAGCAACGATTTTGCTAAATACCATCCAGGTGGCGCCTTGGGCAAAAGATTGTATCTAAGGGTCAGTGATCTTTCTTCTCAAAACCAAAAACCACAGGTGAGTTTAAACGCAAGTTTGAAAGAAGTCATTGTTGAAATTACCGAAAAAATGTTGGGTGTAACTGCTGTTGTTGAAGCAGATGAAATTGTTGGTATTATAACCGATGGCGATCTACGTCGTATGCTGAGTAAGAGTGATGACATTACCAACCTTACCGCTAAGGATATAATGAGTAACAACCCGAGACGTATAGCTGAAGATGCCATGGCAGTAGACGCTAAAAAACAGATGGAAGGTTTTGGTATTTCGCAATTATTGGTTGAGCATGAAGGGAAGTATGCTGGCGTTGTTCATTTGCATGATTTAATAAAAGAAGGCATTATATAATGGCAAAAAAGCGTGTAGATGAAATGTCCTTTTTAGACCATCTTGAGGATTTAAGATGGCATTTAATAAGAGCCACCTTAGGTGTTGTTATTGCTGCAACCTTAGCTTTTATCTTTAAAGAGTTTGTTTTCGACGTCATTATTTTTGGACCAACTCATATGAGTTTCCCTACCTATGAAGGCCTATGTAAAATGTCGCAAATCTTAGGTATAGAGGACACCACATTCTGTGCAGATAAATTTCCATTTATTATCCAAAATAGAACAGTTGCCGGACAGTTTTCAGCTCACATCTGGACATCCATATATGCAGGTTTTATTGTGGCTTTTCCTTATGTACTTTATCAATTATGGAGCTTTATAAGTCCTGGGCTAATGCCAAACGAACGAAAAAACTCAAGAGGGTTTTTAATAATAGCTTCGGTTTTGTTTTTCCTTGGAGTGTTGTTTGGATACTACATCATCACACCACTATCCATTAACTTTTTAGCAAACTACCAAATCAGTGAACAGATTTCTAATGAGTTTGACGTTAGTTCTGTCATTGCTATTGTAAGATCCTCTTCATTAGCTTCTGGTTTTGTGTTTGAGCTGCCAATCATCATCTACTTTTTAACCAAAGTTGGCTTGGTAACCCCACAATTTTTAAGAACATACAGAAAGTATGCTTTAGTAATCGTATTAATATTATCGGCAATTATCACGCCACCTGATGTTGCCAGTCAGGTTATTGTAGCCATACCTATTTTAATATTATATCAAGCAAGTATTTACATTTCTACTTTAGTGGTTAGAAAACAAAAAAGAAAACAGAAACATGTCTAATATCGTTGAAGAATTTAACACCTATCGTTCTAAAATGAACGACAAAATCCTCGCTGACAATAATAAAATTGTAAAGCGTATTTTTAATTTGGACACCAATGCATTTGAAGCCGGTGCTTTAGACAAAAAAACTAAAGAATTACTTGGACTAGTTGCTTCGACAGTACTTCGCTGCGACGACTGTGTCAGGTATCACTTGGAAGCCTCTTACAAAGAGGGTTTGAGTAAAGCCGAAGTTAGTGAAGCACTTGGAATTGCTACTTTAATTGGTGGCACTATAGTTATCCCACATTTAAGAAGAGCACACGAATATTGGGAAGCCCTTGAAGATCAAGGTTAAACTTTTTATAAATATAAAGTTAGGATAATAGGTTCTTTATGAATTTGTTATTTTTAGCGCTCATAGCTAAAGTATGAAGTTACGTGCAGAAAATTTGATGAAGTCCTATAGTGGACGTAAAGTAGTAAAAGATGTTTCGCTTGAAGTGAATCAAGGAGAAATTGTGGGTCTACTTGGTCCTAATGGTGCTGGTAAAACCACTTCATTTTATATGATTGTTGGGATCATCAAACCTAATGGTGGAAATATCTATTTAGACAATACCAACATTACTAAATTTCCTATGTATAAGCGCGCACAAAATGGTATTGGTTATTTGGCACAAGAAGCTTCCGTATTTAGAAAACTGAGTATTGAGGATAATATTTTGAGTGTGCTTCAGCTTACCAAATTGAGCAAGAAAGAACAACATGCCAAAATGGAGTCTTTAATAGAGGAGTTTGGTCTAGGTCATATTAGAACCAACCGTGGAGATTTGTTGTCTGGTGGAGAACGTCGTCGTACTGAAATTGCAAGAGCATTAGCAACTGATCCGAACTTTATTTTGTTAGATGAGCCTTTTGCAGGTGTTGACCCAGTCGCAGTAGAGGACATTCAGCGCATTGTTGCAAAACTGACTAAAAAGAATATCGGCATACTCATTACGGACCATAATGTTCAGGAAACCCTTGCTATAACAGACAGAACATATCTAATGTTTGAAGGAGGTATCTTAAAAGCTGGTAAACCAGAGGAACTTGCCAGTGATGAAATGGTGCGCAAAGTCTATTTAGGCCAAAACTTTGAGTTACGAAAAAAGAAATTGGAATTTTAGACTAATCCATTTTCTTTAGCTTTCTTCTTACCCTTTTGAATCCTAGTATTATTAAATACAATAGAGCAGATTGAATAAGTAAATTCACCATCCAAAATATAGCTCTAACGTACAAGCTTTCATTAACATAAAATGGTAATCTTCTGTGAATGACACTTATTGGAAGGCTGAAAATTGAAATTATTGGATTTGTAACTGAAGTTAAATCACTATTACTTTTTGTAAGCTGAACATCCAAAAAGATGATTAAAAATTGCAACACCATAAATATTAAAAAAATGACGAGTACCGGTCTTAGCTTTAGTTTTTTCATTTTTTACTGATTTCTTGTTTTATTAAATTTTTCTGATAGCGTCCCTGAACCACATCAACCACGACCAGTATGGCAATAACAAAATAAAATGTTGTTTTGCTCATTGGTACAATTTCATTTCCAAAGATTCTTAAGTGGGCTAAATGCCCTCCTTCGGTAATTAGCATAATTCCCACAATAAATAAGATAAACAGTCCCAGAACCTCATACATTCTATTTTTAGATAAAAATGTAGAAATCTTATCGGCAAGCAACAACATTAAAAGTCCACTAATAACAATAGCTATGGCCATAACAATAAAAGCTGTTGTAGAGTTGTCTATATCACTTGTTAAACCAATAGCTGCCAAAATAGAGTCAAAAGAAAAGACCAAATTCATGATTACGATACTCACCACAACAGCATTAGCAGATTTAGTGCCCTTTTCTGTTGCCATTTGGTCTACTGTAAGATCTTTAGTTGAAATCATATGCCAAATCTCCTTAATAGCGGTATAAATGATAAATCCACCACCTGCAAGAACTATAAGACTGTGACCATTAAAGGCAAAATCTAAAACATCTTCGATATGACCTGTTAAAAAAGAGAATGGTTCTTGAAAATACCCTATAACAGAAACCAATACAAAAAGTAAAACTATTCTGAGTACAATGGCAATTAATATACCAACCTTTCTTACATGTTTCTGCTTATCTAAAGGCGCCTTTTTAGATTCTAAAGAAATATAAAGTAGGTTATCAAAACCTAGTACTGCTTGAAGCATGACTAGCATTAAGAGTGTAAAAATAACTTCTGCCATGTTTTAGTTTGTTATGTATTAGTGTATGTTTTTTTGGTCTATCAAAGACATTAAAATGTAGAGTAAAATAATCAAGGGTATTGCTGCAAACTGCAACACCACCAAGGTCACCAAGCATAGGAATAAAAAAACATACCTCACTGCATTAGTCTTAAAACTCCAATCCTTAAACTTAAGGGCAAATAATTTAACCTTAGAATTGAGGAGATAACAGCTTAAAAACGTTAATGCAATTAAGAACCATTTATTGATGACTATGCTATTCATAATGTCATTATTCTGATATTCTAAAATCAATGGTAATGCTAATATCAATAAGGTATTCGCTGGTACTGGCAATCCTTTAAAGTAAGTCTGTTGGTCTTCATCTAAGTTAAATTTTGCCAATCTATAGGCTGATGCTAACGGAATAAATAAACCTACTAATGGCAACAAAGACATTTTAAATCCCTGCCAATGAAAAACGGAATTCCAGCTTTCGGTGTAGGACCCATAATCTGGACTATCAATTGTTAATGAGATAAGCTTAAACATAATGATACCTGGCACTACTCCGCTCGTCACTAAATCTGCTAAAGAATCCAGCTGTATACCCAAAGGACTCTGCACCTTGAGTTGTCGAGCGAGCAAACCATCAAAAAAGTCTAAGAAGATACCCAAGAATACAAAAAAAGCAGCAACGATAAAATTACCATATACTGCAAATATCACAGCGATACAGCCCGAAAATAAATTTAGAAGTGTAACTAAATTAGGTATATGACGCTTTAAGCCCATAACTCTATTTTTTGTAAAAATATAAAAGTATTTGGGCTTAGACTGTTATTTTTTCATTTTGTAGTTCCCAATAAACAATAAGAAGGTGTTTTTGAAGTTAAATAGATAGAAAAATTGTGCATCTTTGTAAAAAATTTTGCTGTTGAAAAATTACATTGTAATTCTCTTAGCACTTATAACCTATGTAGCTACGGCACAAACCACAAGGAAATATTCTAACGAATTTATGAATATTGGTGTAGATGCTGCTGCTTTGGGTATGAGCAATGCTGTGGTATCTCAAACTGCCGATGTGAACTCTGGATACTGGAATCCAGCGGGATTGGTACATCTTGAGGATAATCAGCTTGCTCTTATGCACTCAAGTTATTTTGCCAATATTGCCAATTATAATTATATCGCCTATGCCATGCCATTAGATGATCGAAGTGCCGTTGGCCTCTCACTTATAAGATTTGGTGTAGACGATATTTTGGACACTACACAATTGATAGACGATCAAGGTAATATTAACTATGACAGAATCAGCACCTTTTCAACTGCAGATTATGGGCTAACATTTTCATATGCCAGGAAACTACCGCTAGACGGTCTTAATTTTGGTGTTAACGCCAAAATTATACGACGTATTATTGGAGATTTTGCATCCTCTTGGGGATTTGGTCTTGATGCTGGCATTCAATTTGAAAACAACTCTGGCTGGAAATTTGGGTTAATGGCAAGAGATATTACAACAACTTACAATGCCTGGTCTATTGACGAAGAAAAGTTTGAACAGATTAGTGGAGCTGTTGAAGGACAAAATCAGGAACTACCCGAAACTACAGAAATAACCATTCCTAAATTAGAGTTGGGCATGTCTAAAAAATGGATTTTTAATTATGACTATTCATTATTAGCTGCTGCAAACCTTAATATCCGGTTTGAAGAAAATAATGATGTACTTTCTACATCATTTGCAAGTATCAATCCTGCTTTGGGCTTTGAGTTTGGATATACGGATTTGGTTTTCCTAAGAGGTGGCTTAGGAAATTTTCAGAATGAAAGACAAATTGATAATTCTGAGGATTTAACTTTTCAACCTAACTTTGGAGTGGGCTTTAAATACAAAGGCATACAAATTGATTATGCCTTCACCGATATCGGAGACCAAAGTGCTGCATTGTATTCTAATGTATTTTCTTTGAAGATAGATTTTAGTATTTTTAGATAGTTAACAATTATATATGAAATTAAAACTATCGCTCTTAACCTTTTTCTTTGTTTCATTATCCTTTGCATTTCAATTTCAATTATCTGAAGATTCTGAGGTCTCGATTTTGACCTTTGGACCAGGATCATCTCTAAACGATGCTTTTGGCCACAATGCCTTTAGGATAAAAGACAATACCAAAGGCATTGATCTCGTTTATGGCTACGGTCAATACGATTTTGATGCACCCAACTTTTATTTAAAATTTGCAAGGGGTAAATTAAACTATCTTATCAGCAGACATTACTATTCGGATATTCTTAATTACTATTCAAGCGTAGACAGAACAATTAAAGAACAGGTTTTAAACTTTTCTAAACTTGAAAAGCAAAGACTTTTCAATTTTTTAGAGAATAATTATAAACCTGAGAACAGAAAGTACCTTTATGACTTTTTTTATGATAATTGTGCTACCAAAATAAGAGATGTCTCCAATAGCGTAACTGACAATTCAATACTTTACAATACGCCACCAAACTTTGAACCGAAGACGTTTAGACAGCTTATTTACGAACATGTAGATAAAAATTCATGGGGAAGCTTTGGAATTGATTTAGCTTTAGGTTCTGTTGTGGATAGAACAGCTACAGCCAATGAGTATATGTTTTTACCTAAATATATTTATTCCTTCTTTGAAGTTTCAAAGCGTAAAGACAATAGTGAATTGGTGAAATCCTCGAAGGTTATCTATGAGAAAAGAGAAGAAAATTCATCCAACTTTTTATACAGTCCATTATTAATTTTTGGTCTGGTCTCATTAGTTATACTTTTTATAACTTATAAAGACTTCAAAAACACCAAGCGCACTAAATGGTTAGATACCATTTTATTTTCTATTACAGCATTAGTAGGTATTGTACTTCTGTTTTTATGGTTTGGGACCAACCATACGGCGACATGGCAGAATTATAATTTACTTTGGGCCTTCCCATTGAATATTCTTATTACTGTGCAATTAATGAAAAAAGAGCCCAAGAAATGGTTAAGGAGTTACCTTAAGTTTTTAGTTATTATGCTTTCTCTTTTAACGCTGCATTGGATTATTGGTGTACAGATTTTTGCAATTGCTCTAATACCTATACTTGTTGCTTTAGTGGTAAGATATTATTTTCTAATTTACCATCTTAAAAATTAAAGCTTATTGACCTCTGTAGTATAAAATTGTGCTTAGGGTTTTTATTGAGATACTAAAATCAAGAAATACACTGCGGTGTTTTATGTAATACAGGTCGTACTGCAGTTTGGTTAAACTATCATCGATTGAGCCTCCATATCGTGTATTAACTTGTGCCCATCCTGTTAAACCTGGCTTAATGATATGCCTTGTTTCATAAAATGGAATAATACGAGCTAATTCATTAACAAAGAATGGGCGTTCTGGTCTTGGCCCAATGATACTCATATCCCCTTTAAGGACGTTAAAAAATTGAGGGATTTCATCCAACCTTGACCGTCTCAAAAATTTCCCAAATGCCGTAACTCTTTTATCATTTTTCTTTGCCCATTTCACTCCGTCAATCTCAGCATTGACGATCATTGTTCTTAGCTTTATGATTCTAAATGGTTTTCCATTTCGTCCAATACGCTCTTGTGTATAAAATAAAGGGCCTTTATTTCCTACTAAATTACCAATTAAAATTAAAGGCAGAATCAATATGCCCAGAACAAGACCAACAACTGAAATGATAATATCAAAGGTACGCTGAAAAAAAATATACAGCTTATTTTCATTGCTTCTGCTAAAAGGGAAATATTTGTAGAAGTCCTTTCCCACAAACTGAATAGGCACTCTGTGCAACAACTCCTCATAAACCTGAGTATACTCCCTTATCTTAAACCCACGCTCTAATAGTAACATAAGATCATGATAAACCTCGGCTATTATTGCTTCGGAATTAAAACTTGCAACTAACACCTCTGAGATACGCTCTCTTTCTATGACATCTAGGAAATCTTGAGCACTGAACTCTTTTAAGCCCTTAAATTTAACCGAGTCTGGTGTAGAAACTTCACTATTAATAAAACCAACAATCTTGTAATTAGGATCTTTTGCATTAAGCGCTTTAACCAAACCATCTATATTGGATATCTCACCGACAATCAAAACACGTTTGTAAAACCTCGGAGATTCAATAAGGTTAATATAAAATAAACGCCATAATAAGATAGAAATAATAATAGCTAGATAGAAGTACACAATTTGAATACGCTCTTCCGGAAGATAAGGAGATAGAACAGGAGTCAAAAGATAAAACAGTACCACTGTAGAAGTTGTGATAACAATATTCCTGAAAGTCGTATCTAGTTTACTAGCCTTTTGTAAATCATAAAGTTCAAAAATGGTTCCGAAAATTAAAATGTATATTCCAAGTAGGACTAAAGACACTATATTCTCACTATCAAAGCCTAAATATTCAAACTTTGGGTAGAGATTTAAACCATAAATTGCTAAAAAAACCATGGCCAAATCCATGATTCGCAAAAGAATCTTTCGTTCAGAGACTTCAAAGTGAATACCCTTTTTTTTTGTCATAGTTGGTTTAGCAATAGTGTAAATATACTAACATCCTTTGATTTTTAAGATGATTTAGGATAAAAGCGCTTTCCATTTGGCCTTTACGTTATTCCAATCAAATTGTTCTACTTTATTGCGGGCGTTAAGTACTATTTTATGCTTTAAGTTAGAGTCATCTTTTAATGAAAGGATTGCGTTGGTCATGGCATTTACGTCATCCGGAGGAACTAAAAGCCCATCTTCATTATGGGAAATTAAAAAAGGTAAACCACCTACATTGGTAGAAACCACTGGTAAACCCAGTGCCATGGCTTCAATAACACTCACAGGAGCATTGTCAAAATTGGTCGTGTTTATGAAAACATTACTCTCTTTTGATAAATCTATCCATTCTTTTTTTGATAGTTTACCAGTGAAATTTACATCCAATTGTTGGGTCATGGCCATAGTTTGGGCTTCTGAAAAAGACTCATCGCTTTTAGGTCCTACCATTGTAAGTTTAACTTTTTCATTTCTATTGATTAATTCCTTTACCACATGAATGGCTAAAGTTGGGTTGTATATTTTATTAAAAGACCGAACCCATAATAAATTAATATCTGAAATTGGTCTATTAACAAAATCATAATTGTTTATCTCTATGATATTAGGAATATATTGGATGTTATTATAACCGTAATCAATAAAATTATTCTTAAGAAAATATGAAGGTGACACTAGTCTATACGCATTCTCAAAAAGCATTTTACTCATTATAGGATTTTTGAGTAAACGACGCTCCAGATTCCCTCCATGCAAAATGGGTATATATTTTATTTTAAGGAGTCTTGAGAGTTGACTTATTATGAATGCATAATAGAAGTTTGTTGTACTATAGGTATCAATCAGTAAAAAATCTGCCTGTTTGCTATTTTTTATAACCATCAACAACATGTCAAGTAACCGTAAGATTTTATTTTGTTTACTAGAGGCAGTTGTTACCCTACAAAATTGTTTTAAGTGAGTACTTAAAATTTCAATAGAAGTTAGGTTTTTACCTCTTTGTGACAAGGCGTTTCCTACGTAAAGGACGTTTTTCATATCTAATATTTAAAAGTGCTAAAGCATAGATAAAGCCTGGTGCTGCAATTCGCATAGCCGAATGGTTAATTGTAGCAAACCAAAAAATTAAAAATGCATAAAAAAAGTAATTATATCTATTCGCTGTCCTCATATCAAATGGTTTAAATATTAAAATCAAAAGAATAATAACTCCTAAAATTCCATGTTCTGAAAGCAACCTGCTCAACTCATTATGCGTTGCTACTACTCGACCTAAACTTACCAACCTTCGCTCTTTCATACCACTTGCACCAACACCCAAAAAAGGCTCATCTATAAAACCATTAAGTTCTCCCACAAATAAATCTACTCTACCAGCACTGAAATCCGCCTTCTCTCTCCCTATTTTATCTTGATTGGTATATCGCTTTTCTATTAAACCATCGGTTTGATTTGAACTTACAAACCAAATCAATGAAGAAATCAACAAAAATGATGCAAAAGACGTAAGAATAATATTTTTTTGTCTTCTATTGGATTTGGAATATACAATGGCCAAAAACGCAAAAATCATTAAAATAGCCGTTAAAACGCCACCTCTACTAAAAGTTATTATTGCTCTGAATGACACCAATGCAAATAATACAATATTAACAGCTCTTAATAACTTGGTTTTAGAGTTTAAAAAATAATTGACACAAAACACAAACATGCCCAAACCTAAAACCGTTGAAACCTGATTGGGACCAAAACCACCCGAAGCAGCAAAATTAGAGTCTGTACCAGTTACTATCCCTTTTATTGTTGGTGTATATAAAAATAAATAGGTGGTTAATGTCACAATTGGTAAAGACAAGTAATGCAGTATACCTAGTATCTGTCTCATATTTATTTTTTTATCATAACAATAGAGTGCCGATATACCCAAACACACAGGTCCACTTAATACGAATGCCACATTTTTTCTTAAGTCACCATCGATGCCTATAGTTGTTGATGCTACAATTACAGATGGTACAAGACATATTAGAAATATGAAATATGGGTAGCCTTTATTTGAAACACCTGTATAGAACATACCAAAAATGATATAGAAAATAATGAAGTATTTAGAAGACTCATAAAACAATCCACCACCTGTCATCCTAAAAATAACTTCCGCACCTGTTAGATAGGCACAACCAAGTAAAACTGAAGTAGTTTTTTCCTTGGGATGGGAAACAATGATTTTAAACAAAAAATAACCTATTACTCCAAAAAAGAAAAGCTTCGGGAAAAAACCTATATAATACAATAAAGCACCAAAGATTGCATGAAGCAATATCTTAAAAATGTAATTAGTTTCCACCCTTTATAAATTATTTTATACTACTATAAGCTGCTACAACATCTTTTAAAATGGTATGTTTTGAATATTCCTTAGACACTTTTTTACTAAATTTTTTAGCACTTTCTAATCTGTAGCTTTCATCCTCAACTAGGCGAATGATAGCTTCAGCCACGTCATAACTTTTGCCGTTATTCAATAAAATACCATAAGATTTATCAGAAATCAATTCCTTGCAATTACCAACATTTGTACAGATAACAGGCAATTCAGCAAACCCATACTCCAGTAGGGCAAGCGGCAATCCTTCTGATTTTGATACTAATATACCAATTGTAGATTGTTTTAATATATTAAGAATATCTGACTTTGTATCATAAAAAAACACCTTTCTTCCAAGATTCAATTCCTCAATCTTCTTGAAAAACAAGGTAGAATATTGGTCTTTAAAATCTTTTCCTACACAATGCAGTGTCCAATTTGGATAATCTTTAATTACAACCTTGAAAGCTTCTAGAAGTTGTATGTGATTTTTTTGTTCTCTTAAATTGGCTAAACACAAGATTCTTTTTCCACTTTCCCCTTTTAGAGTTGTTAAATCATGTTCTGATTTATTTAAGACTGGAAAGTTTTTAACATAGCTAACATTTTTACACCATAAATTCTTTTTCGCCCAATGTTCTAAAATACTATTGACGCTAAAAATTTGTGAAAAAAATAATGAGCAAAACTTAAGTATTAGAACTCGTCGCTTATCCAAAAACTCACTGTTTCCATAATGATCGTGCCACACTATTTTTAAACTTGGAGTTACTATTTTTAAGATTGTTGCAATAAAAAAGGAAGTTGCATGGGCATGTATAATATCAATTTCATTTTTTAATACATAAGTTCTAAGTTTCAAAACCGCACCAATATCTAAAGTTGATTTTCTATTTAAAAAAATATATCCCACCTCATTATCTAACGAGCTTAGTAATGGCCCTTCTAATCGTGTTGCACACAAGCTAGACACCACATTATGATTCCTTAATTCATTGGCATAGTTTACGGCTAAACGTTCTGCTCCACCAGCTTGTAATGTATCTATGATTTGAAGTACTCTAATCACCAATAACTACTTTTTTAATTTCCTGTTCTAACCTATCTAAAGTATACTGCTGCGCCCAATCTTGGGCTTTTTTAGACATAGTATTAAGATAGTCATTGCCCTTTCTAAGCTCATTTAATATAACACTAAAAGCCTCATTTAAATCTTCGTCGATCAAAATACCTCTCTTGCCATAATCTAAAATCCATGGCAAGCAGGATATTTTGGTTGAAATTGGTATGGCACCAAAAAACATACCTTCAGCTATAGCTTTTGGCCAACCTTCACTTTTTGAGGGTAGAATACTAAAATGGGCATCTAACAAACATTGTTTTATTTCACTTTTATCTCTATTGCCATAAATGTGTATTCTATCTTGAAGATTATAATGCTTAACCAGCTCCCTGATCTCTTCGATTAAATCGCCATCTCCAAACATGTGCAGTTCTGCATCTATCCCATTATCCAAAAGTTTTTGAACAATTTGCACGGTAAGTTTTGGGCGTTTTCCTACAACCATTGCACCAATAAAAACAAATTTTAGCCTTCCGTTAAAATCGCGGTGTTTAAATGGTTGTTTTTCACTTTCTCTGTAAGTAGCCGACATAAAAGGAACAACATTACTAGTCTCGTTAGGCCATTCACCATACACTAATACATTAATATTTTTTGATAAAATTGTATTTCTAAATATAGCCTTTTGAACTCTATAACTTAACGGTTGTTTGCTATTGGGATCCCAATTACCAGCATACTTAACTGATTTTTTCTTAAATGGAAAGAAAATTTGAACAACTGCACCTATCAAAGTAATGTTTCCTGGACTTCTAAAATGAATATGATTTGCCCAAAACATAGCTCTAAATATCTGAAAAATAACAAATGGCAAAAGCACTATACCTTTGATTATTCTACTAAAAGAATTAAAGGCAATGAAAGGAATTCGATAACCTTTAATATTTTTAGATTGAAAAGGTTTTGACAAAAAATCTGTAGGATATGAGTCTGGCGAAAGAATTCTATACTCATCAGCAAAAGAGAACCACATATCCATCTCATCAACATAAGGGGAGTATGAATAGTATTCTCCTTCTTTTTTTATTAAAGGCGTATATGTAACAACCAAAAACTTTGTTCTCTTGTTTTTCATATCAAATGTATCCTGACGAGGTACGATTACTTATTTTTTTTGCCGGAACTCCTAAATAAGTATTATTTGCTTCTAAATCCTCAACTACGAGTGAGTTTGCTCCTATAACCACATTATCACCAATAGTTACTTTCCCTACTATAACAGCATTGGCTCCAATATAAACATTGTTACCTATAGTCGGAACCCCTCTGCGTTCCCCTTTCCCACTAACACCAATCGTAACTCCCTGAGAAATATTACAATTATCACCGATTATTGCTTTAGAATTGATAATGATATTTCCAAAATGGCCAATATAAAAACTATGACCAATAGTAACTGAATACGGGATTGATATCCCTGTAATGATTTCTATCCATTTTTGCCAAAAAACCGCTAAAACCAGTAAGGGTTTCTTTATTACTGGAAAAATTTTTGATTTAAAAATTTTGTTTGAAAATCTATAAACAAAAAGTGCCCACAACCCTTGTGTCGTTAACATTAAAACTATTGAAGGCTTATTATCACTGTAACGTTTGTATTTTATTAAGTCTGATTTAAATGAAGCCATGCTAATAATCCTTAATCTTATAATAAAAATCAATATTCCTATTAACCACTGAATCTTTATTTAAAATATTTAGGGCGTGCACCCTTCCTCTTTCTGCAATATCTTGGCTTAGTTCTTTATTTCCTAATGCCCAAATAATTTTATTTGCAATATCATCCACATCATAAGGGTTGCAGAGAAGGCCTGTCTTTTTATCTTCAATAATTTCTGGTCCAGGTCCACACTCCGTAAAAATCACCAATTTACCCATAGCCATTGCCTCTGGGGCAACTAGCCCTTGAGTTTCCATAAGCGATGGGAAAACACATACGTCGGCAGAGGCATAGTATTCAGCCAAACTGTTCATATCTACCGTACCCCTAAATTGGATGCTATCTTCTTTTAAATTCAACTTTGAAATGTAATCTTTTAAAAACGAAATATAGGATTTACCGTCCTTAAAAAACCAATCCCTACCATAAATATGCAACTCTACATCTGGATGATGGTTTATTACTTTAGGCATGGCCTTAACTAACTGATAGATGCCTTTTTTTTCACAAACTGTACCTGCAAACAAGAGTCTGTTAAGCTTCACCTCAATATCTAGTCTGGGTTTGAAAATTTCCAAATTTACTGGTGACATCAAAACCGCTATTGGCTTGTTATGATAACTTAAATATTTGGCCGTATGCTCCATGACATACTTTGAAACTGCAATAAACCCATCTGCTCTACTAAAAGAGCGCTTCTCTTGAAAACCTTTCCACCTTGATACTTTCCTTTGCTCTGCCTCAGCAAAAAAATGATGACCACCATGCAATCTAATAACATATTTGACCGAAGGTATTTTTTTTATAAATGCTAGCCCTAACTCTGCTGATTCTACAATGTCTAAAGGGTTGGACTCGTGTATTTGTTTCAGTTCCTTATTTATGGACTTATTATTAAAAACCCATGTTAAACCTTTCACTTTTTTGGGTTTCAGTCTAATTACATTAACATGTTCATCCTTAAACCTCTCATCTTCATTAGCATAAGTGTTTATACCCAACACTGTAACTTTATGGTTTTTTAAAGCTAATAGATGGCTTATAGTTTTTACAAAAGAACCAATACCTCCATGCGAAAAACCTTCTTTTGGATATTCAGATGTAATGAAGCAAATATGCATTATAAAATAGCTTTTGCGATTTTTTCCGAATTTTTATTTAGAGGATGCAATACCAATTTTTCTTTCCAAAGTTGAATATCTGGCGCAATATCTTGTGGCGAACCAAACACCCTCATAACTTGCCTTAAAATCGAATCTTTTTCATTAATCCAACCAACAGGTCTTAGACCTTGCATACTCCTAAAATGCTGAAAATTATAAATTTTTTCCGTACTCCAAGAACTATCAATAGAAGGGTTATAATTAAGATATAAACAAGGTTTATTAAATGTTGCAAAATCCAAAGCCATAGTAGAACCCAAATTAACAACTGCTTCGCAGTGGTAAGCCAAGTTGATTTGCATGTCAATGTCCTGATATTTTGGAAAATAACCTGTCCAGCCTGTTTCGGTTTCAATATTCCAAAGAGGATCTATAGACACTATAAAATTGCTATACTTATCTAAAACCTCATCATATCTTTTTGAAAAGTCAACAGGACATCTTCTGAATATAATTTGAACTTGTTCCTTCTCTGAATACAAAGACTCTGCTACGTCATTTAGAAAATCCTGATCGTAAGGAGAAGTTATTAAATCATCTCCACTAAAGCAAATCCATTTTTTTCTTACATCTAAACCATACTTTTCAGCAAACTCGGTACGAGACAATATTCTACTACTGTCTAAATAAAATTCAAATTGAGGAGTTCCCAAAAGGAGTATGTTTTCTTGTGGAATTTCTGGGTAATAATCCTTCATTTCATCTTTCATCCATTGAGACCAAACGATGTAATAATCTGTTTTTACTGCCAGTCTTGCTTTGGGCAGGTTATCCCATGAAAAAATTGCCGTTATTGTTTTAATACCCATACTTTTTGCGGCCAAACAAATAGGCATAATTCCGGGTACACGTTGATGTGTTACAAAAACAGAAGTTGGACTTAGATCCTCTAAGTTCCTTTTATACAAAGAAATTATTTTTGAAGAAATATGGCGTCTAGACTTCGCTTCCAATTTTAAAATCCTAGAGTAATTATTAGTAATGAAATTACCTAAAATTTCAGCAAACTCATATAATACTTTAACTTTAAGATTGTAGTTTGGCTTTCTCCAATTCATTAAAATGGTTGGATTACCCTTTAGTTTAGTGTTATGCTTTAGTCTAGCATAAGTTGAAGCTTCTCTGTAGAGCCTGGTTAAAACACCTTCTGGCTGAAGTTTAATCTGCTTGTAGCCAAACTCTATTTGGTGTAATGTTTTAACATCCTCAAAAGCTTCAATAGGTAGCGGAGACCAAATTGTTATTTTGGCTTTATTCTTAATGTGCTTTATAATTTCTGAATAGAGGTAGTTTTTAATGCCAACTCCATCGGGAACCAAGAATAAAATATGTTTATCCTTAGGCATCTTTAAATTGCTTTTGGTGGTTTATACTCCAAACTTCGTTAGATTCTAAACTTTTTAAAAACAAGGTAGCACTATTACCTTTTCCAAATATTTCAGTTAGGACTTCATGACCATTTGGTAATTCGTTTATTGCACTAAGTATATCATTCTTTTGGTGCGATACATTTACAATCTTTGATGATGATGCTCTGTTTAATTGCCTGTTTCCTATATTAATAGTCGGTATACCATAGTAGGGTGCTTCTCTTACACCTGCACTACTATTGCCAATGATAAAATCGGATTCCTTTAAAAGGGTTAAAAAATATTCGAAACGAATAGATGGAAAAATTTTAAATCGTTGATTGGCATTGAGCCTTTGATAGGTTTTTAATATCAACTTACTGCCCAAATCGTTATTCGGGTATATAACTACGTAGTTCTTACCACTTTCAATTAGTGCATCAACAAAATGATTGGCTTCCTCTTCTGTATTTTCAACCTCTGTCGTTACAGGATGATACATGGCTATTGCGTAGGACTCAAAATTAATTTCATAGTACCGTTTTACTTCGTCTATACTTGGCAAATCATCTGAAAACATAATATCCACATCTGGAGATCCAATGGTAAAAATAGACTCTTCGAGCTCACCCATTTGTAAAAGGCGTTGTTTTGCTTCTTCATTAGATGTATAATGAATATGGCTTAACTTAGATACTGAATGTCTTATGAGCTCATCTATAGTACCTGATAGCTCTCCACCTTCTATATGAGCAACTAAAATATTATTAAGACTACCTACTATGGCTCCTGCCAATGCTTCCACTCTATCGCCATGCACCACTATTAAGTCTGGATGAACATCTTTGATATAAGCCGAAAAGCCGTTAATGGTTTTGGCCAGAGTTAAATCCATTGTAGCCTCGTCGGTATGGTTATGAAATGTAGCTATATTTTTAAACCCACTGCGTTCAACCTCAATCAACGTATAACCATATTCCCTAAGTAAATGCATCCCTGTAACAAATATAAAGGGCTCAAATTCAGGATGATCTTCCACACTCTGAACCAATGATTTTATTTTACCAAAATCTGCTCTTGTACCTGTAAGAAATACTATTTTTCGCATTAAAAGCCTAGATTTAAGTTACTCAAAATCAATATAATCTAAATGCTCTCCATCATTTATATCTCTTGTCGCTATTTTCCCTAGAATATCATTATAGTTTTCAGCCAAAATCTTACCTGTACCTGGTCGTTTTACCCAGATATTTTCCTCAGATAATCTTTCACCCTTTCTTATATTCTTTATACTGCACACTGTTGCAAATGCGAAATCTATAGTTACTTTTTCTTCCTTGGCTGGTACTTTGGTACCACCTCGCATAGACCATATTTCCTTACTTCCTGTTATAAGATTTGCACATTCTTTTTCATCCATACTACAAATTATATCCGGACCTGTTCTTTGCATATGATCTGTGAAATGTCGTTCTAAAATAGACGCGCCTAGTGCTACAGCACCTAGACAAGCATTATTATTTAAGGTATGATCACTAAGACCAAATACATAATCTGGAAAAGCATTATGCAACTCCATCATAGCACCATAACGTACTAGGTGCGTTGGAGTTGGATATAAATTAGTGGTATGCAAAATCGCTAGAGGCGTATTGTTCTTTTTAAATACTTCAATTGCCTTTGAGACGCTTTCTAAAGTGTTCATCCCTGTACTCATAATAACTGGTTTGCCAAATTTAGCAATGTGTTCTAGCAATGGATAGTTGTTACATTCCCCAGATCCAATCTTATAGGCAGAAACATCAAACTTTTTTAAACGCTCTGCTGCTGCTCTTGAGAATGGCGTAGAGATAAAAATCATGCCTTTGCTTTCTACATAGTTTTTAAGCTCTAACTCATCGTTTTCGTCTAAGGCGCATCGCTCCATAATTTCGTAAATTGAAACATCTGCATTACCCGGAATTACAGATTTTGCCGCTTTACTCATTTCATCTTCTACTATATGCGTTTGGTGTTTTACAACTTCTGCACCTGCTCTATGAGCCGCATCTACCATTTCTTTGGCAACTGTTAGCGACCCTTCGTGGTTAATACCTATTTCGGCTATGACCAATGGAGGGTAATCTCTTCCGATTTTACGTCCTTGTATTTCTATAAAAGGGTTTGACATATTATATATAATGTAGTGATTTAAGACTTTTATGCATAATCGTCTCTAAATTTGACTTCAAGGGTTCCTCTATTTTCTCTATTTTGAAATTAGTGCTTTTTACTTGGCTGAAATCAAAGTTACAGTTACTTTTTACATTAGAGAATTTTAGTAGTTTATTAATTTCCTCCTCTGGGTTCTTGGCTAACTTTTCATAACTAATTTCAAATTTTTGATCTTCGGTTAAATCCTTAAAAAAATCATTGATTACCAAAATTGAGGCGTTATAATACTTAGCACATTCTATAATGAACTCATCTTCGGTGAAATTATCTTGGTACTCTTGTACTCGGAAATACTCTTTTTTAAACCATGATCTGGCTACTGCAAAACCATTTCTATATAAGTGAATATATTTTGCCCTGGGGTAAAGTTTTTCAATTTCTGGAAGCATAAATGTTATTGCAGGACTCTTAAAAAAAAATCGCCTATTTGTCTTGTTCATTTTGGCATCCATCATGATTCTTAACTTAGACTTGTAAAAAGGTGTCCACTTTTCTAAGCTCTTTTTTACTGTAATTTCAAAATTTACAATATCTGAATAGATAGGGTTGTGCTTTTTTCCTTTATCATTTGCCTCTGGCAAAAACCAATCGTATTGCTCGTTTTGGTCTATTTGTATATCTGGATTGGTCATTAAGATGTCTACAAGCAAGGTACTTCCACAACGGCCAGTGCCAACAATAAAAATAGGATCTTGTCGCTTACCTATTATTCTGTTATAAAAACTTTTGAAAATATGTTTTAGCTTTTCTGCAACTGTCATCTGCCGATTTCTTTAGAAATTAAATATTCTGCATAGTCTAAGTCTTCTAACGTATCAATATCTACTTTAGCAAATGGATGATTTACCACATAAGGAAAAGATTCTTCGTTGAATATAATGTTATCCATTATTAATTGAGCATTGGTAATGTACAATAAACCATTCTCATAATACAATTGCTCTAAATCTTGACTACGTTGCCCAATTTTATAGTTAAATGGCAAAAATCTATTGTCTTTAATTTTACCATATTTTTTATGGTCTCTACTTACGGTAAACAAACTGTCACAATTATTAATTTTAAATGCGTTATACGCATCTTTAAGTAGAGATTTTGGTCTCAGTGGGTTGGTTGCTTGCAGTAGTATAACACACTCTACATCGCTACCAAGTAATTGAAGCGCATGTTTCAATACAGCTACTGTGGTTGCATTATCATCACTTATTTCTGAAGGCCTATCTAATACTTTTGCGCCGTGCGCTATTGCCACGCTCTTTATTTTCTTGTCATCGGTGGATACATAAATATCATCTATAATATCCATATTATCTTTGGCATAATTGATAGAATGTACCAAAAGTGGTAATCCATTGAAATCTATGATATTCTTGTTTGGCAATCTTTTTGACCCACCTCTAGCAGGTATTATGGCTATGGTTTTTCCCAATTTTTTCTATTTATAAATAATATTAAATAGTCTATTTGAAACCCTTTTTCTTAAATTATATAAAGTTCTATTAGGTGTTTTAGGCTTAAAGCTTGGTAAGTCAATTTTTTTACTACCCTCTTTAACTTGTTCTCCTTTTGAGATATTGTCCTTTTGTATTTGTAGCATCCAATCTTCTACTGTATTTCCCATGTGGTAGGCCATATTATTATATGTGGCCAATCGCATACCGCCTGAGTAATTGATTGGATCGTCACAATAATTATACTCCGATCTATTACCCACCAAAACAAGCGAAGGTTCTATTGGCACGGTTGTAAAGAAAAGTTCGCGCCTCATACTTAAAATTTGATGCCCACTACCTATAATTGCTTTATGACCGTTAGAAGTAATCACAGGCCATTTTAAATTCTTATCAGATTCTTCTTGATTGTGAGTGCTCAATAGGTATTTATTGTAATCATCATGATTTTGTGGTATGGACTCGTAAGAGAATTTTACTTTCCCCAATAAAACCTTCTCAAAAGTTGAATAGGTCTCATAATTTTTGAACATTCTAGCAGGTATTGGCGATACGGACGCTGTGTTTTTAAAATTTTCGTAAACAGTTTCAACACTTCGCTGCCAACCATTTTTAAATAATATATCTACATCAGAAATGGTAATAATTGGCTCTCTACTAGCTCTTGCCGCACCTATTAAAGCATCTATTTTACCAATGTTTTTTTTGTGATGAATGACCGTATCTATATCATTTTCATCTAGTTTTTTCTTTAAGTATGTATTAACTTCCTGGCAAGATGCATTATTAACAACTGTAATAGCGCAATTAGAATTTGTGGTAACTATTGCAGACTCCAAACAGAGCTTAAAAACTTCTAAGACATCTTTATAGTAACCTTCTAAGGAAGGAATAAAAACTATAATAATAAGTCTGTGTTGGCAATCTAACTTTATCTTTTTAGATTGCTTCTGAGGATTCATTCCTACACGCATGATATTAAACGGTTGGTTTTGCTTTTAATAGGTTAAAAATACTCTTTTTGTAAAGATTCTCTAGTGTATTTTTTCTGTAATTTAATAAATAAACTTCCCTATTCTTCTCTGCTATTTTCCTAATTTCTTCTTCTGTTAAGCCTTTCATTTTAATAAAAACGTCCTCTAAACTTTTAGGATCATTTATATCTAACCAAAATTGATTAATTGTATTGCTTAACCTATGTGACATCGCCCCAACTTTAGTAGAAATAATTAATCTTGCAGAAGCCATTGCTTCCAATCCTACCAAGGGACCCGATTCTTTAAAAGATGAGATGATTATAGTATCATTTTTTTTAAAGTGCGTAATAATATCTTCCTGGCTTTTATAACCCAATAAGTTAATATTATCTACGGACTGAGTTAATGTTGCTATTTTGTTATACAAAGGCCCATCACCAATTAAATTTAAGCATAGTCCTTTACCGTAAACCTTAAAATAGTTTACCAACTCAACGACACCCTTTTCTGGGGATAATCTTCCGATAAATAGTATATTTTTGAAACTGCTAGGACATTCTATTTCTAACATTTCTTCTTCTTTGAAAGTACACTGATCTATGATTTTGTAATCGTGGTTGTTAAGAAATGATAGTCTTTTAGCGTTGGATTCGGAATGGTGAAAGAATAGTGTTACTTTTTCTAGCCAGTCTTTGTGCTTTATGTCATTTTCTGATATTTTGCTGGAGGTTCTAATAATTAAAGGTATTTGCTTATCAAATGCAAATTCTACAATTTCCTTAACATAAGCACTACTAATCTGGGCACATATAATGACCAAATCTGCTTTTTCAACAATATGATTTAAGACTTTTATGGCAGAACTCTTATATCCAAGTTTTTTTGAAAACTTGTTAGACGAATAAAAATTCAAGGGATTTTTCCGATGTGACCTTAAGTACGCTAATTTAGCTATAAACCTGAATAATAGATTTCTTTTTATTACCAATTCATCCAAAATCTGGAGCTGTTCAGACTTAATGAACTCAAATATTTGCGATTTTGAAGTACATCTAGCTGTACTTACAACACTAACCTCACAACTGTCTTCTGACAAGGTCTTTGCAATAAAGCCAGTTTCTAGTTCTCGCCCTCCAAAATCGCCAATAGGCCCAATTATGGCTACTTTTTGTATCATTTTGAAAATCTAAATAGCTTTATTATTGAAACAAAAAATGATAGTACTAGCGTAGTAACCTTTCTAAAAAAAGGATATTCCTCAATTATTTTTAAGTATCTAAACCGCTTGTGATTACTTATGAATTTATTGAAAATATACGTATCATCTTCATTATTGAATATGGTTGGAAAGTACCGTTTCAAAACTTGTGTTCTTTCCTTATTAACTAGGTTTATATTTTCTTCTGAAGACGAAATGCCTGTGGCATCAAAAACTGTAATTGTTTCCGGTAACCGTATGTAAGTCTCATCATTGAGACCTAACACTTTTAAAAAGAAAGCCCAATCAGAAACTATCTTTAAATTTTCATCATACTTGCCATAAGTTTCAAATAAATCTTGTTTTATGAAGGTTGAAGGGTGAGAAATAGCATTGCCTATCAAATACGAAAAGCTCATCTTTTCTGGATGTTGTCTTAATCTTTGGCTGTTTTCTTTTTTAAAGATTATATCACCTGATATTATAGATTTTTCTAGAGTTAAAAAATTCAACACCGTACTAAGAACGTTTTTGTGTTCTAAAAAATCACCGCTATTCAAAAATAAAAGGTATTTTCCATGAGCTCTGTCTATCCCTTTATTCATTGCATTATAGATACCAGTATCTGGTTCACTAATCCAATTTAAATTCTTGTAAGTGTAAGATTTTATGATTTCTAAACTTTTGTCTGTAGAGTTCCCATCAATTACTATGTGCTCAAATTCTTGCCAGGACTGATCTCTAACGCTATCCATAGTCTTTTTTAGACCATCGGCATTGTTATAATTAATTGTTATTATGGAAAGTAATTTAGTCAATTAAATTATTTAATGGGATTCTTTTTTTAACCATAGATTGCCGCCTGTATTTTTGTATGCTAATGGCATATCCTTATATACGTCTTTATGATGCAAATGTAAGTAGTGAGCAAAAACTTGTATACTGTGGGCGTTATTATTCATAAGAAAAGCTCTTAGTAGATAGTTTTCATTCCAATTATACCCTTTAAAAACCCACTCTTTTGGATATTCAAAAGGATAAAAAATATCATGAAAGTGAATATAAACTCCTTTATTTAATATAGGAAGTACCTCAAAAAGCAAGTAATTTAAGTCGCTTCCACATTTTGACACGTGGGTGCTATCAATAAATAAAATATCATTCTCCTTTAAAGATTTAAAATATTCTATATCAACATCTTGCACACGGCATTTTAATATTGATATTTTATCCTTATCTCCTTTACTGATGAGTTTTTCGAGTCGCTCTGTATGCGGTTCTATAAAACCAAACTTTATTTTACTATCAAAAAAGATATCGTTAACATCTAACATTAATGCAGATGAAAAGCCAGAGCCAACCTCTATGACTTGCTTGGGTTTTAGGTGCCTTAACATCCCGTATAATATTATACCATCTGTATATAAATAGTATGGATTATTAAAATAATATCTTAAATCTTCATTATACTCATCCTCAAAAGGCATATCAGAATAGTAGGCACTTATGTCATTGAGAACTTTCTTTTGAGTATCTATATTGAGGTTGATTGAATCAATACCATCATATTGAATACCCTTCCAAATTCTATCTTCATCTTTTTTAACCTCTTCTAAGTTTGGGATCGCAGAATAAAAATGACCAGGTAAAAAATGGGCATTATCTCTATAAAGTTTATCTCTCTTGTAGAGGCCTTTTATATAGGGTAGTTTATTTAATATTTGCTTTATAAAATTCAAACTTAATTATTGGAGTAGTTTTTTTATTTTTCTTTTGACTTTAATTAGAAAGTTCTTTTTTTCTTCTTTAGGCGCTACTGGTCTTAATTTGTAAGCGATTTCTATTGTTTTGAACTTATCGTAATTATTATTAGCAACAAGCAGTTTATAATTTTCATAAAGTAGGCTCAAACTCTCTAGATCGCTCAATTTATAACGGTTATAAACTTTGGACACCTTATTTTCATCTTCAGACAGTTTACTAAAATGATAAAAAACAAGATCATCCGCTGCATTTACTATCATCTTATCTTTAACATCAGTTACCGTTCTTTCGTGTAAATTCCATGGAGCCATGTTGTAGCCATAATTCTTTATAATAGCAATATCTTCAAATAAAATCGGTGCCAAATTCATCCATAATTGATCTACAAAATAACCTCTACACAAATCTATTTGCCCATGATGTAAAGTTCTCTCCTCCCACCAATCCAATAGTCTTAACGCATTAATATTATTTGGGTCTATACCTATAAAACCTAAATTGTAAATGCCAAAATTTAAAAACGTATTTTCATCAGGAAAGAATCCATCTCTGGTTATTGGGTCTAATATATGAGGTGTTAAGACTGCTGATTTACCAGATGATAAGAGGTTATCAGCAAGTGACAAAGAACTGTAAAAGTATAGGTCTGGATCTAAGTAATAAATCGCTTTAATACTCTTATATTGAGAAATAAAATACTTAAATAGGCTTGGCTTAATCGATGTATTTAATTCAATAATATTATACTTATTGAGTAAATCCTCAAAATCATAAACCGAAATTTCTGATGCTAAAATTAACTTTGCAGGTTCAAATAAACCATAATCTACCTCAGAACTCTTTTCATCTACCAGTATAATCCAAAATTCAAAATCTTGATTATGTTTTAAAAAAGAGGTCTTGAGCGTATTAGCCTGGGCTAAATAATTATTAGAACAAATTGTAAAAGCGATTTTAATGTCCATCCAGTTATAATAAAGATTTTAATTTATACAATCCTGTTCTTTTATCCTCAAAATCATAACCAAATAATTCAATGTCTTTTCTATATTTTTCTAGGACAAGATCTCTGTTTGAATTAGAATAAAATCTTGAGTAATGATTAAATTTTCTTTTAGATTTATTGAGGTTCCTATTGAATTGCCTATTAATACCAACTGTCTTTAAAACAGTTTGAATATCATTTGAAAAATTTTCAAATCGTCCTAAAAAGTCAACTTCTAAAGGACCTTTTAGATCAAAAAACTTGTGCTGTCCCAAGATATGGTCTCCTAAGAATGTATCTTTAGTATTGTCATTTAAAATAGTAGTAAAATCACCTGCTTGCCTCATGTAATTTTTAAATGAGTCTTTTATATTGGCAAACTGTTTCATCCATAGATAATCTGAATAAGATCTATCCCATGGATTTCTTACAAATGTAAATTTATAGTACGTATTCCATATTTCTTCAGAAATGAGTTCTGTCTCTAACAATTGACTTGCTGTAGCGTGTTGCATATGCAGTTTGCGCTTTGGACACCAACCAAACAATCTATCATAGTCTGCATTTTTAAAATGAAATTTGACATCAGGATGAAAAAAAGAATTAATACTACTCCCTGCTGTTTTTGGAATATGAATAAAAATGCATTTATGTGCGTGACTAATCATTTAGTTCTCTAGTATTAGTTCTTTTAGTACTCTCTTCTCAAAAACATCAAAACTAGAGAAATTATCACCATTATAGATTTTTAAACCCTGCTCCTCTGCTTGCAATTTTAATTTCTCATAGCCTTGGTACAACTCATAGCTTCTGTACATCTTTTCTTTAGGCATGGGTTGTTTTAATTGCTCGTTTCTTGTTTTTATACCCTCTCTATGCATATAAAATTCTAACGAAGGTTCAGAACTTTTAAAAAAGTGTTCGTAGGGCTTACATGATTGCCAATCGTGTGTAACCCCTAACAGATATGTCTCTGGTATTTTTAAGTAAATACATAATTGTATGGCTACTTGTGTAACACTCCATGGAGTAACAATTTTTTTTTGAAAGTCTACGGGATATGTACCACCATAACTATACCTTTTTAATTCTCTATTGACAAATGTTTTTTCCGCTATCAATTGGTCCCTGTTTTCTACTAGCACAAGAGTTTCTTTAGGAAGCTTTTCATTGCTCCTACTCCACCAATTTGTTATTACAGAATCTGTAAGAGGCTCGTGAGATGCTGCAAAAATATGAACATGGGGTTTTATCTTTTGTATATCTGGGTGTTCATGAAAATTACCCATAGAAATAATCAATGTGTCAATATCTATGATTTTGAGGTTTAATTTTCCTATAGTAGGTGAACTGCCAAGCACATAGGCCTTTTTGTAAGGACCTAAAATTTTAGAAAGAGATTTATTCTCAGGAAAAATTATATCGCTTTTAAGTGAGCTACCTATTTTAGATTTTATTTTTTTTAAAATATCCATCCAATATCTGTTAGGAATAGTTGAAAATATAAAATGATGTACTTTATGTTACTAATATTTGATTAGCCATAATATAACCCTTACAATGTTTTTTAGACTTAAAGCTGTAATGATCCTCCTTTGGAACATCGTCTCAATCTAATTTTTGAATACCCCATCTATCAAAGCAACATTTGTAGATCTATTTACTTTAGCATTCCAATAATCACCTGGAAATACTTTAAAGTTTAAAACATGATGCAATAAATCTATTTGTTTTACAACTCTTATTGCTGTTTGAACGACTATAACTACATAATAATCACCACCTCTTAACATTAGTTTTGGTAATTCTAAATCGACATATGAATTAATCTTTTTAAACTTAACACCCATTTCATCTGAGTAGAAATCTGCAACTTTATTTTCATTCTTATCATATATAACAAGACCAAAAATTAAATCTTCATGATTGATTTTTGCATTAAAAATCATATGAATTCTAAATTTTGCATATTCCCCTGAGATTATCTCTCTAACAGATTTATTATTTTTATTAAGTAATTCTATTTTTGAAAATCTTATCTCGCCGGATCCTTTCCTATCTGTTCTGTCAAGTAAATTCTCTGTATTTAATGTACTTTGTCTGTTTAAATAGAAATTTACTGCGTCATCTGATGAGCCCTCAAAAACTGACAATCCATTTTCCAAAACCAATCCTTTTGTACAGAGATTTTTTACTGCTGCCATATTATGACTTACAAACAACACGGTTCTGCCGTCACCTTTTGAGATATCCTGCATTTTCCCAATGGCCTTTTTCTGAAACTCAGCATCTCCAACCGCTAAAACCTCATCTACTACCAAAATATCAGGCTCTAAAAATGCGGCTACGGCAAATGCCAAACGCACTCGCATACCAGAACTGTAACGTTTCACTGGTGTATCTATATAACGCTGGCAACCTGAAAACTCAATAATCTCTTGTTCTTTGGCCTTAATCTCAGCTTTGCTCATACCCAATATAGCCCCATTGAGATAAATATTTTCCTTACCGGTTAGCTCTGGGTGAAAACCCGTACCTACTTCCAGCAACGAGGCAATACGTCCTTTGGTTTTTATCTGTCCAGTTGTTGGACTCGTAACACGTGAGAGTATTTTAAGCAAAGTAGATTTACCAGCCCCATTTTTACCAATAATACCAAGAACTTCACCTCGCTTAACTTCAAAACTAATGTCCTTAATCGCCCAAACATAGTCGCTTTCTGAGGCTTTACTTCTGTCATTGGTATCGCCTATCTTTAAAAAGGGATCGTCTTTACCTCGTATTTTATAAAACCATCGTTTGAGATCGTGGCTTAACGTACCTGTACCTACAAGACCTAATCGGTATTGTTTGCTTATATGTTCTACTTTCAAGATAACTTCAGACATCTTCTACACAGTATCAATAAAGGATTTCTCGGTACGGTTAAATATAATTAGGCCCAATAAAAATATAAATAGGCTTATAAACAAGGTATATAAGAATCTGCTAGAATTAAATTCACCTGTATCTAAAAGCATATACCTAAAGCCTTCCATAATTTGTGTTAGTGGGTTATACTCCACAAGCTTTGCAACTAAGGGAGGAAACTTTGCTTTGGCTTCAGACATTGGGTAAGGCACAGCAGACACATACATTAAGAGTTGTACCGCAAAAGTGAGTAAAACACTCAGATCTCTATACTTTGTTGTTAGTGATGAAAAAATCATACCCAGGCCAAGTCCCAGCAATGCCATAATGACCACATAAACTGGAAATAGGAAAATATTAGGATTTATACTTAACTCAAAACCTATTACTGAGTAATACACAAAAAAACCAACAAAAATTAACAACTGAATACCAAATTTTAAAAGGTTTGAAATGGTTATAGACATGGGCAGTATAACTCTTGGAAAATACACCTTCCCAAAGATATTTTGGTTTTTTGTAAAGGTGCTCGACGTATTGTTAAGGCAATCTCTAAAATAGTTCCAGGCAGTAATGCCTGCAAGATTAAATAAAAATGGTGGCACTGTACCTGTTTGAATCTGGCCAAGATTATTAAAAATCAACGTAAATATGACCGATGTAAAAAGAGGTTGTATTAAATACCAAAGCGGTCCTAAAACAGTCTGTTTGTAAAGCGTAACAATATCGCGTTTTACAAAAAGAAGCAATAAGTCTTTGTAACGCCAGATTTCTTTAAAATTAAAGTCGATGAGTTTTCTCTTTGCAGAGATGGTATACAGCCATTCATCTTCCTTAGTATTTGCCAATGCAGCGTGTTTTAGTTAGTCACGCTAATATACTATTTATTCGGAATTTTAGTAAAAAAGGGCAAAAGTATTTCCTCAATTAATTGAAGTAATCCCAGGTAATTTTAAGGCCTTCCCTAACGGTATATTGAGGTTTATAACCCAAAAGTTTCTCCGCTTTAGAAATATCTGCTAAAGAATCTCTTACATCACCTTGTCTTGGCGGTCCATATACTGCTTCTAAGTTAGAATCTGCAGCAACTTTTAGCGAGTCCCAAAGATAATTTACTGTTATACGCTCACCACATGCCACATTGAAAACCTCATTAGCTGCTTCTTTGGGTGCAAAGAAGCCTTTGATATTTGCCTGAACTGCATTATCTACAAAAGTAAAGTCACGGGTTTGCTCTCCATCACCGTTGATTTTTGCAGGTTGATGATCTTTTAAGGCTTGCATAAACAAAGGAATTACAGCAGCATAAGCTCCATTAGGGCTTTGTTTTGGACCAAACACATTAAAATATCTAAGTCCTATGACATCTGTACCATAGGTTTTTCCAAAAACATCGGCATAGAGTTCATTAACATATTTAGTCACCGCGTATGGCGACAACGGTTTACCTATGGAATCTTCAACTTTTGGTAAAGACTTGCTATCACCATAAGTAGAGCTGGAAGCAGCATAAACCATGCGCTTTACAGTAGCACTATCCTTAACTGCAATTAACATGTTTAAGAAACCTGAAATATTAACGTCATTAGAAGTCGCCGGATCATTAATAGAGCGTGGCACAGAGCCTAAAGCCGCCTGATGCGTAACAAAATCAACACCTTCTACAGCCTTCTTACAAGTTTCTAAATCCCTGATGTCTCCTTCTATGAGTTCAAAAGACGGATTGTCCATAAATTCGGTTAAATTCTCCCGATATCCATTAGAAAAATTATCTAAAACTCTAACTGTCTTTGCACCATACTTTAATAAGTACTCTACAATATTAGAGCCTATAAAGCCCGCTCCACCGGTCACTAAAAAACTAAAATTTGATAACTCTTGGTTATGATAGGGTTTTGAATACATGTTTAAGTTGCTTCAGTTTAAGAATTAAAGTCGCGCATCGACAGTGTCTGGTGGCAATAATGATTTAACATCAAATATTACACAATTATCAGATTTTAGATCGTTTATTGAAAACTCTAAAAATTCGTTGTGAGACACTGCTAAAATAATGGCGTCATACGCTGATTTTAAATCGGATGTAGATGATTTTAATTCTAGACCATACTCATGTTTCACCTCTTCTTTGGAAGCCCAAGGATCATATACATCCACATTCACATGGTAGGATTGTAATTCTTCAATAATATCAATAACTCTAGAGTTCCTGATATCTGGGCAATTTTCTTTAAATGTAATACCTAAAACTAAAGCATTGGAGCCTTTTATTGTTGCTCCTTTATTAATCATCATTTTAACTGTTTCAGTCGCTACATAACCGCCCATACTGTCATTCATTTTACGACCTGCTAAAATTATCTCTGGATTATAACCCGATTCAATGGCCTTTTGTGCCAAATAATAAGGATCTACCCCTATACAGTGCCCTCCTACTAGGCCTGGTGAAAATTTGAGAAAATTCCATTTCGTACCAGCTGCTTCTAATACAGCCTTGGTATCTATATTCAATAATCTGAATATTTTAGACAATTCATTAACAAATGCAATATTAATATCGCGCTGTGAATTTTCAATAACTTTAGCTGCTTCAGCAACTTTAATAGAAGGAGCCAAATGCGTACCTGCTGTGATGACTTTTTTATAGAGTTGATCTATTTTTTCAGCAATCTCAGGAGTAGAACCTGAAGTGACTTTTAAAATCTTGGTAACGGTATGCTTTTTGTCACCTGGATTGATTCGCTCTGGCGAATAACCAGCATAAAAATCCCTATTAAATGCAAGACCCGACACGTTCTCTAAAACAGGAATACAAATTTCTTCTGTTGCGCCAGGATATACTGTAGATTCATAAATCACGATATCATTGGTTCCTAAAACTTTTCCAACCGTTTCACTTGCCTTAATGAGTGGTGTAAATACAGGTCGTTTAAGCTCGTCAGTTGGTGTTGGTACAGTAACTATATAAATATTTGCTACGGAAAGGGCATCAATATCATCCGTAATATATAATCCCTTTTGAGCGTTTAAATCTGAAGTTAGAACAGATTTAAGATGATCATTATCGACTTCGAGTGTTTTGTCTACACCAGAATTTAACTCACTGATTCGCTGCTTATTGATATCAAAACCAACTACAAAAAATTGCTTTGCAAATTCGACGGCAAGGGGCAATCCAACATATCCTAATCCAATAATTGCAATTTTGTCTTCAGAGTGTGTCATTTGTTTAAAACAGATTTTAAAATGAGTTTCAAATCTAAATAAAAACTGTAGTTTTGAACATAGTTTTTATTGATTTTCACTTTATCTACCCAAATAATCGTTCTATTGTAATGCTCTGGGTCTTTTTGTCGTTCTAATACACGTTCTTCATCTTTATATTTCAAGGTGGCTTCACCTGTTATACCTGGCTTAACCAATAATATAATTCGATCTTCACCTTTTAATTCATCTGCAAATCCTTGAACGTCTGGTCTAGGTCCTACAAAACTCATATCGCCTTTAAGGACATTAAACAATTGAGGCAGTTCGTCTAATTTAGTCTTCCTTAAAAACTTACCAAATCTTGTGGCACTCTTGTCTAAATGTCCCAGTTGATGCACCTCTTCCTTTAAGGTTCTAATTTTATAAATATGAAATAGGCTACCCTCTTGCCCGACTCTTTTCTGAGTAAAAACCCCATACTTTTTTGTATCTAAAGTAGCAATACCGACTAACATAATAATCGGAACAATTAAAAAAGGGAAAAGCAGCAATACGAGAAGGACATCAAATAATCGCTTTGTTCTAAGTTGCCTTTTTGTAATCAAAATTTGAATTTTAAATTAAGCTATCAAATTCTTAAGAAGTTTCTAATCTTCTTTAACAAAGATTGATTCTCTTTTTCATGGTAGGCATTACCATAAGCACCATAACCATAACCGTAACCATAACCGTAGCCATAACCATAATTGTGGTTGCTCTTGTGTTTGTAGAAATTAAGAACAAAACTTATATTCTTTAACTCACCGGTCCTATATTTGGAGTTTACTAATTGAAGCATACCCTTTTTAGTATAATTTAATCTAACCATAAAAATAGTTGCATCAGCATATTGGGTCAATTCTAGGGCATCTGTTACTAAGCCTAATGGTGGTGTATCTAAAATGATGATGTCATATTGATTTTTTAAATCAGTTATTAATTCCTTTAGCTTTTCTCCCATTAACAACTCAGATGGGTTAGGTGGAATGGGACCTGATGTTATTAGGTCTAGATTATCTATGTGAGTATTAGTAATTATTTCCTCTAGTTTACTATCTTCAATGAGATAATTCACAATTCCTTTCTCGTTAGTGATATTAAAGTCATCAAAGATTTTCGGTTTACGCAAATCTAAACCTAGTAGTATTGTTTTTTTCCCAGAAAGTGCGTACACTGTAGCTATATTAATTGATGTAAAAGTTTTACCCTCACCACTTACGGAAGAGGTAATCATTAAGGTACTTGCCCTCGTTTCTGATGGATTATTCTTAAATATAAATTGTAGACTAGACCGTATCGCCCTGAAAGATTCCGCTACTGCAGATTTTGGTTTTTCGTAAGCCACCAAATTATTTTTATAACGGTATTTGCCAATAAGACCTAAAATCGGCACCTTAGACATCTTCTCAATTTCGTCAGAACCATGTATTGTGCCATCTAAAAGATAAACAACAAAAATCAAGAACACTGGTGTAAAAAAGCCAATCAATAAAGCCAGCATGTAATTGAGGGACTTTTTAGGCCCGATTGGCGCATTTCCAATATCCTTAGCTTCATCTATAACCATAATATCAGAAACATTTGCGGCCTTCACTATGGCAGCCTCACCTCTTTTTTCTTGATAAATATTGTAGGCCTCTCGACTAATATCTAATTTTCTCTGTATTTTCAAAAACTCTTGTTGATCCTTAGGTAGACCTATCAAATCAGACTCTAGATTAGCTATTTTTTTGTTTATGGCATTTAATTGGATACCTATGGTTTGCTTTGTCACATTAATAGCTTCTAATAAGACACTCTTTTCAGTATCTATTCTTCTATCAAGCTCATCAAAAAGTATCGATCCTTCTTTGGTGGAGTACTCCAAATTTTTGCGCTCAACGGATAATGCTATTATTTTACTTACACTAGAAAGTATATTTACTTCCTCAATACCAACAGAAGAGGGCGCAGCAATATTGCTATAGTCATTTTTATTTCTTAAATATTTCTCTAAGTTATTTAAGTAATTAAGCTTGGACTCCTCGACAAGTTTTTCTTTGTCATACCCCTTAAGTTGTTCAGATTTCTGGGTTATTTCCTCTTCTACATTGAAAATCTTATTAGTCTTTCTGAACTCATTCATCTCATTAGTCACAGCTTTCAAGTCATTATTAACCGATTGCAAACTGCTGTCTATAAATTTTATGGTATTTGTGGCATACAGATTTTTTCGTTCCAACTCAGTTCTACTTAAAATTGCAGAAGTAGCATTAAGATAGTCGACAATTTTAGATTTATTCTTGCCTATTAAAGATAGACGTAAAACCGAAGAAGCGTCGTTAGAAAAAGGCTCGATATTTATATCATTTTTATAACGATCGACTACAGTATCGAAATTTAAATATCTAACAAAAAAGATTTTGTTGTTAGGTATGTTTGCAATTGGTCTAAGACTTACTTTACCGTTAAAAAAAGGTAGGTTAACCTCTTCACCAAACTTAATTAACTTTCTAAACTCACCTATGTCAACTTTAATGGAAATCCTATCTTTGCTGCCATAAAACTGCCCTTGAACTTTATCTTTCTCAAATTCACAAAATAATTCAAATGTTTCGTTATTTATAATTTTGATACCGATAGGTATTCCAAGAACTTGAGGTTTGGATTTATCCGTGGTTAGTTCAATAGGTGCATCTTTGTAAATATCAATAAGATTGTATTTTCCTTCTACCAAATATTGTTTGTAATATTGCAATGAATCCACAACCAATTCATTATGGCTCCTCGTTTTTATTTCGGTCAATATACTACCAACTTTTCCTGAAACCCCACCCCAATTAAAAGATATGCTCGTATTTGCGGTAAAAAAAGGATTCTGATCGTTATTGACTGTTATTAAAGAATCTAGTCGATATATATTTTGCTTTCTAACATTAATGAAATAGGCCACAATAAGAGCGGCACCTGTGCATAAAAGTATTAGTTTCCAAAGATTTAATGCTTTAAATAAAAAACCCTTAAAATCAAATGCTACATTTTGGGACTCTTGTACACCAATATCTTCATAATCTTTATAATCCATATTACAATCTTGAAAAAATTAAAATTGAGGATGTTACTAATGAAAATATTGTAGCAATTGTTGTCAAGCTAGATACTGCTGTCTCTCCTGTTCCCAATGATTTTTGCTTTAAGGGTTTTATATAAATCATATCATTGGGCTGAATGTAGTAGTATGGAGATTTCATAACGTTAATATCCGTCAAATCTAAATGATGAATTTTTTGACCTTGAGGATATTGACGAATAATTAAAACATCTTTTTTATTTCCAGTAGTAGGAATCTCACCTGCATTTGCTATAGCTTCAAAAATATTAACCCTCTCCTTATACAAAGTTATAGTTCCAGGGTTTGCAATTTCTCCAGTCGCAGTATAACGCAGACCCGCCAACTTTACAGTTACAAAAATATTTGCGGTTTCTTTAAACTGCTCTTCTAACAACTTATCTTCGATTAGTTTTTCTATTTCAGGCGCTGTATAACCCAAGACATTAAAGCGCCCCAAAGTTGGTATTCTTATATTTCCATGAATATCCACAGTGAATCCATCAAAGTAAGCTCGTTCAGCACTGCTAGCATTAAGATTTCCATCTCCTATTGGGTTAAAAATCTGAACATTATCTTGATCTAAAACCTTAATTCTAATATTTAAGATATCATCAATTTGAATTCGATATGGCTTTTGTACTTCAGATAAATCATAAGGAATGGTATCATTAAGAGCGTCCTCCTTATTTTGTAAATAAACCGTGTCTTTATGCGGAATACATGATGAGGTAAAAATGCAACTCATCGCCATTATCAAAAGCTTAATGCTTCTCATAGATTTTATGGATGTTTATAGACAAATATAATGTATCACCTTCAATAACAAAACTATTAGGTTTCTTTTTGGTTTATTTCGTTCTTTGTAAAAAAATTGGTGTGAATTACCTTAATGTAGAAAATATTTCGAAGTCTTATGGAGAGTTAGTGCTTTTCCAAGATTTATCTTTCAGCATTCATAAAGATCAAAAAATCGCATTTGTTGCAAAAAACGGTTCTGGCAAAACGTCTATCCTTAATATTTTATCTGGAAAGGACACACCAGACCAAGGTCAGGTGGTGGTTAGAAAAGGACTTCGTTTAGCTTTTTTAGACCAGGAATCTGATTTAAATGGTGCGCTTACGGTGGAAGAAACCATCTTTGCATCGGACATACCAATCCTAAAAGTTATTGAAGCTTATGAAAAAGCTTTAAAAAACCCTGAAGATACTGAAGCCTACCAATTGGCTTTTGAAGCAATGGATAGATATAATGCCTGGGAATTTGAAACACAATACCAGCAAATCCTGTCACAATTAAAACTAAACGATTTATCAAAAAAGGTAAGTGCGCTTTCCGGAGGACAGAAAAAACGTTTAGCTCTCGCCCAAGCATTACTGACTAAACCTGACATTCTTATTCTCGATGAACCTACCAACCATCTCGATTTAGAAATGATTGAATGGCTCGAGGATTATTTTGCCAAAACACAGCAAACCCTTTTTATGGTAACGCACGACCGCTATTTTTTAGAGCGGGTTTGTAACGAAATCATTGAATTAGACCAAGGGCAATTATACACCTACAAAGGCAACTATTCTTACTATCTAGAAAAAAAAGAAGTACGATTGGAAAGTGAAGCTACCGAAGTAGGCAAAGCCAAGCAATTGTATAAAAAGGAACTCGATTGGATGCGTCGCCAACCCAAGGCACGTACCACAAAATCCAAGAGCAGGATTGACGACTTTTTTGAAATTAAAAAGAAGGCCCACCAACGAAGAAAAGACCACCAAGTTCAACTCGAAATTAACATGGAACGTCTTGGGAGTAAAATCATTGAGTTTCACAATGTATCGAAAGCTTTTAAGGACAAAAAAATATTGGAAGGTTTTGATTACATCTTTAAAAAAGGAGAGCGCATTGGTATCATTGGCAAAAACGGTACAGGAAAATCCACTTTTCTTAATTTACTTACAGGAAGCGTAAATGCTGATGGTGGTAAAATCGTGATTGGAGAAACTGTAAAAATAGGCTACTACACACAAGGTGGTATCACAGTGAAGCCACAGCAAAAAGTAATTGATGTTATTCGACAATATGGCGATTATATTCCTTTGGCTAAGGGCAGACAAATAAGTGCACAGCAATTGTTAGAACGCTTTTTATTCGATCGTAAGAAACAATATGATTTTGTTGAAAAATTAAGTGGTGGCGAGCAAAAACGCTTGTACTTGTGTACGGTTCTAATTCAGAACCCTAATGTTTTAATTCTCGATGAGCCTACTAACGACCTGGATATCGTAACACTCAACGTGCTCGAAGATTTCCTTATGGACTTTCCGGGTGTACTTTTAGTGGTATCGCACGACCGTTACTTTATGGACAAAATTGTAGATCATCTTTTTGTGTTTAGAGGAAATGGAGTCATAGAGGATTTCCCTGGTAATTATTCGGACTTTAGAGCTTATGATAACAGTCAGCCAAAACAAATAGATGAAATAGAAAAAGCTGATAACACAAAGGCAATCAAACAAAACGAAGCCACAAAGCTTTCGTATAATGAACAGAAAGAATACAAGAATTTAGAGTCTAAAATTCGCTCTTTAGAATTAGACAAAAAAGCAATGGAGGCTAAATTCAATAACCCTGAATTATCACAAGACGAGATCAATAAACTTTCAGAAGAATTACAGATTATAATTGATACTATTGAAGAAAAAGAACTACGTTGGTTTGAATTGGCTGAAAAATTAGAAGGTTAAAAAGTAATCACAATTATATTGGACATTGCATTATCATAAATGTATCAAATACTATCCTACATAAAATTCCTTTTCCAAGCCACTAATCAACATGGAGTACACTCGCCATTTGTATATGATTTCGTAACAAAATGTTTGTATGACAAAGAAAAACATCAAGCCTACATTAACCTTGATAATTACAGAAAAACTCTAAAAAATTCAAAAGTTGAATTAGAAGTTACCGATTGGGGTGAGGGCTCAAAAGTCTTAGACTCAAACAAGCGAAAAGTGAGTCAGATGGTGGCCATTTCAAGCTGTTCTAAAAAAGAAGCAAGACTTTTGCTCCGAATGGCCAAGTATTTCAAAATAAGCTCTGTTTTAGAGTTAGGTACATCACTTGGAATGGGTACCTATGCTTTTGCATTGGCAAATAAGAATATAAAAATTACAACCATCGAAGGCTGCAAAAACACTTCAAATTTCTCAGAATCTCAATTCCAGAAATTGGGCATTAATACTGTCAATTTCAAAATCGGCACATTTTCTTCAGAGATAAAAGAATTAGAAGCCCCATATTTTGACTGTATTTATTTTGATGGTCATCATAACAAAGAAGCAACAATTCAATATTTTGAAGCGCTTTTACCCAAAGCAAAGAATGATTCCATCTTTATTTTTGACGACATCTATTGGTCAAAAGAAATGGCCGAAGCATGGGACTGTATTAAGAACCATAGCGCTGTTACGGTAACCGTTGATTGCTTTCAATTAGGCTTTGTATTTTTCAGAAAAGAGCAAGCGAAAGAACATTTTAAAATAAGATTGTAACAAGCTTACAACTTTAACGTCTTATTGGCAAACTGATTTTTAAATTCTTTATCTTGCGAAGGATTTGAGCAACCAAGAGCATTTTTTTATGAGTGACAACGTCATTGAAATTAGAGACATTATCAGAGATTTCAAATTAGGACAAGAAACTGTTCACGTCCTAAAAGGCATAGATTTAGACATCAAACGTGGCGAATATGTTGCCATCATGGGACCGTCAGGATCGGGCAAGTCTACCTTAATGAATCTTTTAGGTTGTTTAGACACACCAACAGCTGGAAGTTATAAGCTCAATGGCAAAGACGTAAGTCAAATGTCAGATGATGAGTTGGCAGATATCAGAAATACCGAAATTGGATTCGTTTTTCAAACTTTCAACCTTCTGCCAAGAACCACAGCCTTAGACAATGTGGCCTTACCTATGGTATACGCTGGAAAGTCAAAAAAGGAACGCGAGGAAAGAGCTTCTGAAGTCTTAACCAATGTTGGTTTAGCCGATCGTATGGACCATAAACCTAATCAATTATCTGGTGGACAAAGACAACGTGTTGCAGTGGGTAGAGCTTTGGTAAATAAACCATCCATAATTTTGGCCGATGAGCCCACTGGCAACCTAGATTCTAAAACATCCTTAGAAATCATGGAATTATTTGATCAAATACATGCTTCTGGAAACACTGTAATTATGGTAACCCATGAAGAGGATATTGCTGCTCATGCCAAGCGGGTTATTCGTTTACGTGATGGTATGATCGAGAGTGATACTTATAATTAGTCATTTTTTTTGGACAAATAAACTATTCCCAAACAACTTTCTACTTGTAACTTTTAACTCGTAACTTTGTTTTTATGAAAGTATATACAAAAACAGGTGATAAAGGTACTACTGCCCTATTTGGTGGTACACGTGTACCTAAACATCATATTCGCATAGAAAGTTACGGTACTATAGATGAGCTTAACTCACATATTGGTCTTATAAGAGATCAAGACATTGATCAATTGTATAAAAATACCTTAATGCATATTCAAGATCGTTTATTTACGGTTGGTGCTATTTTAGCAACCGACCCTAAAAAAGCAACCCTAAAAAATGGTGAACAACGCTTAAAAATTCCGAAAATATCCAATGAAGACATAGAGCGGTTGGAAAAAGAAATGGATGTTATGGAAGCGAGTTTACCACCCATGACACATTTTGTTTTACCGGGCGGACATCAAACCGTGTCATTCTGTCACATAGCACGTACCGTGTGCCGCAGAGCAGAGCGCATAGCGTCTCATCTTAATGATCTAGAGCCTTTTCAACCAGAAACACTCATGTATATTAACCGTCTTTCTGACTACCTTTTTGTGTTGGCACGGAAGTTGTCACATGACTTGCATGCCGAAGAAATAAAGTGGATTCCTCAAAAAGAATCATAGTCTTTTTTGTTTGGCGGATAAACCTTAATAATGGAGTATTATGGTTTAACGAAATTAAAGACCACACGTTCTTTTTAATAATGAATAATTAATTTACTTTTTTCTTGAATAATTCAGTTAAAAAATTATTTTTGCAAAAAATTAAAAACCACAACGCAAATGTATTGGACATTAGAATTAGCATCGTATTTAAGTGATGCACCTTGGCCAGCAACAAAAGATGAGCTTATTGATTATGCAATCAGAACAGGAGCACCTCTAGAAGTTGTAGAAAATTTACAAGCTATAGAAGATGAAGGTGATTCTTACGATTCTATTGAAGAAATTTGGCCAGACTATCCAACTGATGAAGATTACCTCTGGAACGAGGACGAATATTAACATATAATAATATCACAAAAAAAGTCTCTTGCGTTATCTTAACTGAGAGACTTTTTTTATTTTCGGTTTTCTTAAATGAGAACACCTAAATGGCTATTGAGCCAATAAATTTTACTGAAATTAATACACGGATTGGATACCTTCAATCCGAGACAAAACACATAAAATGGGCATATTAGATAAAGTACTAAAGGTATTTGTAGGAGACAAATCTAAACAAGACGTTAGTGCCATTAAACCAATTGTAGACAAAATAAAAACCTTTGAACAAGCCCTAGAAGGCTTATCGCATGATGAGCTGAGAGCAAAGACCTTAGAATTCAAAGAAAAAATTGCCGAAGCACGCAAACCGCTTATAGAAAGACAAAACGAACTTTTAGCAAAAGCTGAAGAGACGGAAGATATTGACGAGCGCGAGGACATCTACCAAGAGGCCGATAAAATAGAAGACGAAATCTATGAAGTTACGGAAGGGATTCTTAACGATATTTTACCAGAAGCTTTTGCCGTAGTAAAAGAAACAGCAAAACGATTTGTAAACAATACTGAGATTCCAGTAACTGCCAATGCATTTGACAGAGAAGTTTCTGGCGCCAAAGATTATGTCACTTTAGAAGGTGATAAAGCTGTTTGGTCAAACTCGTGGGACGCTGCTGGTAAACCTATCACCTGGGATATGGTACATTATGATGTACAACTTATTGGTGGTGTTGCCATGCACCAAGGAAAAATTGCCGAGATGCAAACCGGTGAAGGTAAAACATTAGTGGCAACACTCCCAGTTTACTTAAATGCTTTAGCTGGTAAAGGTGTGCACTTGGTGACGGTAAACGATTACCTAGCAAAACGTGATAGTGCATGGATGGCACCAATATTTGAATTTCATGGTTTAAGCGTAGATTGTATAGATCACCACACACCAAATTCGGATGCCCGTCGTAAAGCCTATAATGCAGACATCACCTATGGAACAAATAACGAATTTGGTTTCGATTATTTGCGTGATAACATGGCACATTCGCCAGAAGATTTAGTACAACGCCCACACCACTACGCTATTGTAGATGAGGTAGATTCGGTTTTAATAGATGATGCTCGTACTCCACTCATTATTTCCGGACCAATTCCTAAAGGTGACGAACATGAATTTGATGTACTAAAACCAAAAGTGAGTCAAATTGTTGATGTTCAGCGAAAGTATTTAATCGGTGTTTTAGCTGAAGCTAAAAAATTAATTGCTGAAGGTGATACCAAAGAAGGTGGTTTTCAACTACTGAGAGTTTACAGAGGTATTCCTAAAAACAAAGCGTTAATTAAGTTTTTGAGTGAAGAAGGTGTTAAACAACTTCTTCAAAAAACCGAAAACTTCTACATGCAGGATAACAATAGAGAGATGCCAAAAGTCGATGCAGAACTCTATTATGTTATAGATGAAAAGAACAATCAGGTTGAATTGACCGATAAAGGTGTCGAATATCTTTCTGGTAAGGATGATCCTAATTTCTTTGTGATGCCAGAAATGGGAACTGAAATCGCTAAGATTGAAAACAAAGGCTTATCCTCCGAAGAAGAAGCCGTTCTTAAAGAAGAGTTGTTTAGAGACTTCGGTATTAAATCAGAGCGTATTCATACCCTTAGCCAATTACTTAAAGCGTATGCCCTTTTTGAAAAAGATGTGCAATACGTTGTAATGGATAATAAGGTGATGATCGTAGATGAGCAAACGGGTCGTATTATGGATGGTCGTCGTTACTCCGACGGTCTTCACCAGGCGATTGAAGCTAAGGAAAATGTAAAGATTGAAGCGGCTACACAAACATTCGCCACAGTAACCTTACAAAATTACTTTAGAATGTATCGCAAACTGTCTGGTATGACGGGTACTGCGGTGACAGAAGCTGGCGAATTCTGGGAAATCTATAAATTAGATGTTGTTGAAATCCCAACCAATAAACCCATTGCTAGAGACGATAGAGAGGATTTAGTTTATAAGACGAAACGTGAAAAATACAATGCTGTTATTGATGAAGTTGTAGCGTTATCTAATGCTGGGAGACCAGTACTAATTGGTACGACTAACGTAGAGATTTCGGAGCTTTTAGGAAAAATGTTGAGTATTCGTAAGATTCCTCACAATGTTCTTAACGCCAAACAGCATAAACGTGAGGCAGAAATTGTCGCCGAAGCTGGTAATGCTGGTCAGGTAACAATCGCAACCAACATGGCAGGTCGTGGTACAGATATTAAATTGAGTGACGAAGTGAAAGAAGCAGGTGGTTTAGCCATTGTTGGTACAGAGCGTCACGATTCCCGTCGTGTAGACCGTCAGTTACGTGGTAGGGCTGGTCGTCAAGGAGATCCAGGAAGTTCTCAATTTTACGTTTCATTAGAAGATAACCTAATGCGTTTGTTTGGTTCTGAGCGTATTGCCAAGATGATGGATAGAATGGGACTTAAAGAAGGTGAAGTGATTCAACATTCCATGATTTCCAAATCTATTGAACGTGCTCAGAAAAAAGTAGAAGAAAACAACTTTGGTGTTCGTAAGCGTTTATTAGAGTATGATGATGTCATGAATGCTCAACGTGAAGTAGTTTACAAACGTCGTCGTCATGCCCTGCATGGTGAGCGTCTCCGTGTAGACTTAGCCAATATGATATTTGATACGTCAGAAGGTATAGCCATGAGCAATAAAGTAGCTAATGACTACAAAAATTTTGAGTTCGAATTAATCCGCTATTTCTCAATGGCTTCGCCTATTTCTGAAGCAGAATTTGCCAAAATGAGTGAGCAGGAAATTACTGGAATCATTTATAAGGAAGCCTTTAAACATTATCGCGAAAAAATGCAACGTGCGGCCGACCTAGCTTATCCGGTCATTGAAAATGTGTACAACACACAACGCGATAGATTTAAGCGAATCGTTGTACCATTTACAGATGGCGTTAAGAACCTTCAAGTTGTAACAGACTTGGAGAAAGCCTATGAAACAAAAGGTAAGCAGTTAATCAATGACTTTGAGAAGAACATTACACTTGCCATTGTAGATGATGCTTGGAAAACACATTTGCGTAAAATGGATGAGCTAAAGCAGTCAGTGCAGTTAGCAGTGCATGAGCAAAAAGATCCATTATTGATTTATAAGTTTGAAGCTTTTGAGTTATTCAAAGCGATGATAGATCAAGTCAATAAAGATGTGATTTCCTTCTTATTTAAAGGTGAAATTCCTCAGGAAACTGCTGACACTATTCAAGAAGCTAAAAAGCGTAAACAAGATAAACTGGAAACGCAAAAAGAGGAAATTCCTAATATGGATGAACGTGCCGCACAAAGTAGAGCTGCAGGTCAAGGAGCGTCTCGCCAACAGCAGCAAGTGGTGGAAACGATTGTAAGAGAACAACCAAAAATTGGCCGTAACGATAAAGTAACTATAAAACACGTCATGAGCGGCGAGAGCAAAGTTGTAAAATACAAACAAGCTATTCCATTAATTGATAAAGGAGAATGGGTTTTGGTTAACGACTAAGCTCAATCAAAAAAATTTATTATTCTGATTTTATTTTGGAATCTAAAATCCTGATGCACGCCATCAGGATTTTTTTGTACTTTTAAGTAGAACATAGGTTAAAACATCAATGCCACTATATATGAAACGAATCATCAAAATAGGTCTTCTTGCCACAATATTAGTAGCCTGCAACTCATCGGATAAATCAAAAAAAGAAGAAGTAGGGTCCAAAAAAGAAACTACCATAGAAACCACAACTGAAAAAGAGTATAGCTCTTACGAAGAAATAGACTCTGATGAAGCGCTCGTTGCAACAGCTTTGATGGCCGTTCCTAAAGAAAGTAGAGCTAATTGTAAAGTTATTGGCTATAACATGGCTGGTGATTTTGTAACATTTAGAGAAGGTGACAATCAATATATTGTGCTTGTCGACGATCCAAAAAAAGATGGGTTTAACGCAGCCTGCTATCATAAAGACCTCGAACCTTTCATGGCTAGAGGAAGAGCACTACGCGCCGAAGGTAAATCGGCATCAGAAGTCTTTGACATTAGGGAAGAAGAGGTAAAATCTGGTCAATTAAACATTCCAACTGGGACGACATTACATATTTACTATGGGAAAAAGACCCTTTATAACCCAGAAACTTCAGAGGTTGCAGATGCAAAACTTCGTTATGTGGTCTACATGCCATGGGCAACATCGGAATCAACCGGTTTGCCAGAAGTACCCATAGCTGCCAATCACCCTTGGATTATGAACCCTGGTACACATAGGGCTCATATTATGATTTCGCCAATAAACGAGTAACAATTCGTGTAATTATAGGGTTTTGAATATTTCAAAAAGTTGATTGAAGAAGCTCAATTCTTTTTGTTTTACTGTTTTATTAATTTATTTCTATATTTACAACATAACCTACTTATAATTAATTTATTATGAACCCAAATCTATTACGCATACTAGCATCAATGCTAAGTATAGCATTCGTATCATGTTCTTCAGACGATACAGGTTCCACTCCCGATGAAGCCAATAACGAGTTTACTTTTAATGGCAATACCTATAATTTAATGTCGGCCATAATTGTAGATGAAAACACCACCAACAGTGACCCAGGCGATATAAGCATTAGTCTTTTTAATAAAACCAGCGCTGAGATTACTGGCAATACTGATTTGAGCGATATTAGTTATGTCAACTTTAAAATCATAGATACAAACATTCAGAATACAACTTACAGTCAAATCGACAATTACGACATCTCTATCAATAGTAGTATAGTAAATAGTGAATTTAGTCCTGGTACGGTCTTACTGGCAGATGACGATTCACAATCTGATGTGTATGCCCAGTCTGGCTCTGTAACAGTCACCAACTTTACACAGTTTAATATTGTGTTTACATTTACCTTTACCAGAAATGATGGACAGGTAATTACTGGTAGCTACGATGGAAATTATTTTATGCCCAACTAGCATAAAAATGATGTGTCAGATCAATTTTAAAAGGAAATTAGGATCTGGGCAATTGGTTTTGTAAAACTCCAAATCTTGTTGATTACTCACGCCAGGATAATCGCCATAGTAATCCTGAATATCCTTGATGATCTGAAAGTGCAAATGCGGCGCATAATCGCCATTAACCTCAGCAGTGCCCAAGGTTGCAATTTTATCACCTTGCTTTAATTCTGCTCCAACCTTTAGATTACTGATGGACTCTAAGCTTAAATGACCATATAAGGTATAAAATGTTTCGCCCTTAATATTATGCCTTAAAATTATCGTTGGTCCGTAATCACCATAATTAGTGTTGTTTTTAAAGCTGTGAACTGTTCCACTTAAAGGAGTATAAATAGCTGTATTAGCTTCTATCCAAAGGTCCAATCCAAGATGTATATTGCGTACTTCTTCCGGTTTAGTTGTATTAAAATAAGCACTTCTATTGTATATTCCACGATGTTCTAAATAACCACCAAAGGCAACTTTAGCATTATGGATTTTTAAATGATTCCAAATATAACCTTCTAATGCTGTAGATGAGGAAACATCAATATCATCTAATTCTTTATTATAAACTGATAAATCTAATGAAACGTAAGCATTGTTAGAAACCTTAGTATCAATTAAGGGCTGTATATCAAGTGAGGTAATAAATTCTTCAAAAGAAGATAAGGCCATAAAACATAAAATTTCCACAAAAATAAGAATCTATTTCAATGGAAAACAGGAAGAAAAAATTTGAATGTAACCTTTAGATAATGAACGACCTAAAGGGATTAATTCATGATGATATTACTAAACTTAGCGTTAACGACAATATTTCTATCCGAAATCTCGCCTTCAGGGTAGTTTCTTATTGTCTTTTGAGACGTCACTTTATTATTAAACTTAGAACGATTGCCCTTAAAATACATACTGTAATCTACATTTTGAGGTAGATTCACAAAGGCATCACTATTCTCTAAAACCAAATTGAGATTCTTAAACGTCTCCGTAAGATTGGAAATGGTCAAGTCACCAAAACTTCCATCTATAACTCCAGTTTCGGTAAGCGTTTCAATATTAATATTGGAAGACTTAGCATTTAGTACAAGATTTTTTACATTTTTAATCTGTGCCTTATCTACATAATTTAAATTTAAGGTTCCTAAATTCCATGAGTTAATTACAACTGGTGAATAAGATACATTGATGGAGGTGTTTCCTCCATCAATGTTGTCTGCTACCAAAAAAGCATGTGATATATCTCCTTGTAAGTCATAAATAACCGAAGAAATTTTAAGCTCACCATGGCGTATATTGGTTTTTAATTTTGCTTTTTTAGGAATTTTGATCTTAATCACCTTACGTACGTTACTGTTCTTGCCTGATTCTAATTTTCTGGCATATCCAACAGCGGCTTTACGCTCTCGCATTTCCTTTCTTCTTAATTCCATCTCAGCTGCGCGTTCTACCTGACGTTCTCTACGCTCGGCCTGACGTTCCATTAACTCGGCTTGTCTCTCCATTTGTCTTCCAAATCGTTCGCCCCAAGCTTCCATTTTTTGTTCCCATTCCTTACCAAATTTTTCACCAAACTCTTCACCCCATTTCTCCATTTCCTTGGCATATTTTTCACCGAATTCCTCTCCCCATTTCTCCATATCCTTAGCCCATTCTCCTTCAAAACGTTTACCGTACTCTTCACCCCATTTTGCCATCTTCTCTTGATAACCGGACTCAGCAAATTTCTTAGCCCATTCTTCCATGCGTCTTTGGAGTTCTTCGCCACCCTCTTTTTCGTAACGTTTGCTCCACTCATTAAGATAGGACTCACCTTCCTTTCGATATCTATCATAATCAAACTTAATGGTATTGATACCTTTTGGCAACTCAGGAAGTTCTGGGAACTCCGGCATTTCAGGTAATTTTGGCATCTTAGGTAGGATTCCCATTTCAGGCATTTCAGGTATTACAATAACATCTGGAATTTCTGGGAAATCGGCTAACTCAAACTCCAAATCCTTCATGAGATCTGAATAGTCACCTTCTCTCAACAAGCCAATAGCTCTTGCGCCATGTGATGAAATCACAACTTTATTAGTAGAGGCATCTACTTTTAAGTTCCAAGCCTCAAGTGCTTTCTCCAGCTCTGCCTCGGTGAGTTTATCGCTTTCTAAATAGGCTTCAATCTCCACTATATCTCTATTCCAAGTATCAATTTCGATTTCGGCATAACTGGTGTTTAAGTCTATAACAACATCCTTATCTACTTTAATGGATTGTGATACTTTACTTAACTTTTTTTGTGCATAACCAAATGTGGTTAATAAGCACAAGACTAAAATTCTAACGGTGTTCATGATTTTTTTAATTTAACTGTTCGTTTTTTGATTGTATCCATCTCTTTAGCAAAGATGAACTTTGATTAATTTATAATTGATTACGTAATTTCCTGTTCAAATGCATCGTCATTAAATTCCTCTAATTTATCCTTAAGGCGCATCACAAGGTTTAACCTTAGCTTAAGGTTTTCTATAAGAGCATCTAATGTTATTGAGTTTGGTCCATTTTCATTCAACTCTTCTAGCAATTTATCGTATTCCTTATTTAACTCTTGAAGTCTTAGGACATAGCCGTCAAATAATTCCTTATTTTGAGGGGTGAGTTCTACTTTAGACAATTCTAAATTGATACTTGCCAAATAATAGTCTTCTACCTTTTTTAAATCTGGTGATACATCACCTAGGGTTTTTAAGTTCGTATTTTCAACTTCAACAGGTTCTACAGGAGAAGTTTTAAAAAACTGATATGCACCAAAACTTAAACCTAGTAAGATAACGACACTCGCGGCAATGTTTAAAAACCCAAACCCACTCGATTTGTTTTCTACAGGCATGGCCTTATCTAACTTTTCTAAAAAGCGTGCTTCATGACCCTCAGACATTTTAGCGTTCTGAGTTAGCTTATCTTTTTCGAATAAATTTCTAAGATCTTGTGCCATTTTTTACTTTTTTTAATTGGGTTTGCAACTTTTGTTTTCCTCTAGATAACTGCGTTCTTGAGGCCACTTCAGAAATATTTAATATCTCCGAAATTTCTTTATGATCGTAACCCTCAATAAGATAGAGCATTACAACATATTTATATTTTTCAGGCAGTTCTTCAATGGCCGCCTTTACGGTCTCTAAAGTTATCTCATCATCTACCGACCATTCGTTATTATCTTCATTGGTCGCCACAACATTTAGATGATGGTCTTCCAATTCAATTATTCGCTGTCTTTTGGATTTCAAAACATCAATACAGCGATTCACTACGATGCGCTTTAACCACGCGCCAAAACTAACTTCAGCTCTATATTGATCTAGTTTTGAAAACGCCTTTATAAAGGCCTCCTGTACTATATCTTCAGCTTCCATCGTATCCTTAACAAAACGAAGAGCAACGATTAACATACCATCACAGTATTGATTGTACAATTGCATTTGCGCTTGCCTGTCATTCTGTTTGCATTTTTCAACAATATGAATCTGAAACGTATTGATGACTAATTGGTTTTGGTTTTCTTGATTGGTTTCATTCTAAAGACGACACATTTTTTTAAGTGTTGCAAAAACTTTTAATTTTTTTTGATTTTATAAGATTTGCTTAAAATTCTGCGTTCTGTTCTATAAATTTAGGGAATTGAATTATCTTTAAGTTTTGAAATCGCTGAAACCTATTCGGCACCTATCAAATAGTTAAAACTGCTTAAGAAAAATTGACTATGCTAAAACGCATTCTTATTATATTGTCTGTAATTGCCTTAGGTCTATTACTCTACTCTGTTTTTATAGAAAATATTTTTGCACCCAGGCTCAGTCCAAAAGACACTGCTAAAATTACCCTTAATGATTTAAACCTTAAGGTGGAATACAACAGACCCTCAAAACGCGAGCGTGATATTTTTGGGGCCTTGGTTCCTTTTAATAAAGTATGGAGAACAGGCGCAAACGAAGCCACCACGTTTGAAACCAACAAGGACTTAATGATTGATGGTATGCTACTTAAGAAAGGAAAATATACCTTATGGACGGTTCCTATGGAAAATTCATGGAAGGTAATGTTCAATACCAAGCAATACGAATGGGGAGTTAATGAGAAGATGGAACCCATGTGGGATCCAAATTACGATGCCATTGAAATTGAAGTTACAAAACAAGATATAGATGAAATTGTAGAAAAATTTACCATTGCCTTTGACAACAAAACTGGTAACCTTAAACTTACCATGGCTTGGGATCAAACCTTAATTGAAATTCCAATGCAGACCTATCCTCACAAATACTAACCCTATACTAATTGGCAAAAAAGGAGGACACATATAAATCTGCATTACATGAACAGGATGGTATCGACCCACCTAATACGCTTAGTGTCAATTCTGCAAAATTCATCAAAGACAAGCGCAAAAAACAACCCTCGGTTGATGATTTGGTAAAGGGTATTATAACAGGAAATATTACCGACCTAAGCAGAGCCATTACGTTAGTAGAAAGCACAAATGCAGATCACTCCCAAAAAGCCCACGATATCATCACAGCCTGTTTACCCTATGCTAACAAATCAGTAAGAATTGGTATTACCGGAGTTCCTGGCGTGGGTAAAAGCACTTTTATCGAGGCTTTCGGTAGTTATTTAACTAGCATAGGAAAAAAAGTAGCTGTTCTTGCCGTAGATCCTAGCAGTAGTTTAAGTAAAGGCAGTATTCTTGGTGATAAAACGAGGATGGAAGATTTGGTAAAAGATAAAAATGCTTTTATTCGTCCTTCTCCTTCTGGAGATTCACTCGGTGGTGTCGCCAGAAAGACAAGGGAAACTATCATTCTTTGCGAGGCTTCAGGTTTTGACACCATTATTATAGAAACTGTTGGTGTTGGGCAAAGTGAAACTGCTGTACACAGCATGGTCGATTTCTTCTTACTTCTTAAACTTGCTGGCGCTGGTGATGAATTACAAGGTATCAAGCGAGGTATCATAGAAATGGCAGATGCCATTGTGATCAATAAAGCCGATGGAGATAACCTTAAAGCTGCTAAATCTGCTAAAGTCGAATTCAACAGAGCGTTGCATCTTTATCCTGAAAAAGCCTCTGGTTGGTCACCAAAAGTATCACTATGTAGTGCCTTGAAACAAGAAGGGGTTTCTGACGTTTGGAATTTGATACAAGAGTATCTTAAAACCACATCGAACAACCATTATTTTGAACATAATAGAAATAACCAAAACAAATTTTGGTTGCTTCAAACCATAGAAGAACGTCTAAAGTCTGACTTCTACAAATCTGAAAAAATAAAAAAAGAACTTCCCACACAGATTCAATTAGTAGAAGAAGGAAAAACAACTCCTTTTGCTGCAGCTGAATATTTGCTTAAACTTTCTAATTGATTGAAAATGCCTTAATACACTTAGGTTTTCTCCGTAATACTAAAAAAGCATACTTTTGTGCCAGTAATTCTAACAATAAATGAACTACAAGTTAACCATCATAGTACCTGTTTATAATGAAGAGGAAAACCTTGAGCGTGTGGAAAAAGAGCTTTCAAGTTACTTAAAAATAGCCACAGTACCCACCGCTGTATTGTTTGTAAATGATGGTTCAAAAGACAAAAGCCAAACCATGATCGAGGCTATTTGTAATCGTAATGACGCTTTTGATTTTGTGCTTTTTAAAGAGAATCGTGGTTTAAGCGCAGCTATAAAAGCAGGCTTTGATTATGCAGATACTGAACTTGTTGGCTACATAGATTCTGACTTACAAACCTCACCTGAGGATTTCAATATTTTACTAGAGCATATTGACCAAAATGAACTGGTAACAGGCGTCCGTGCCGACCGAAAAGATTCATTTGTTAAAAATATGTCCTCTAAAATCGCCAATGGTATCAGACGTGCTTTTACCAAAGATGGTATGGATGACACGGGTTGCCCTCTTAAAATCATCAAAACGGACTATGCCAAACGCATTCCAATGTTTAGAGGTTTACATCGTTTTTTACCAGCCATGATTATGCTACAAAATGGTAGGGTAACCCAAGTGCCTGTGCGCCATTTTCCCAGAATAGCAGGCACTGCTAAATTTGGGGTCTGGAATCGACTACTTGGTCCTTTAATGGATTGCTTCGCTTATTTATGGATGAAGAAAAAATACATCAACTACGACGTTGCTAAAACCAGCAAATGAAAGACTGGATTATTTATAGCATAGGTTTTTTTGCACAGATCTTGTTTTCGTCACGATTACTTATACAATGGGTAACCTCAGAAAAACAACGCAAGGTCATTACACCTACCACGTTTTGGACCCTAAGCTTATTTGCTTCCTTTTTACTATTTATCTACGGTTATTTACGTTTGGATTTTGCGATAATGTTGGGACAAAGTTTAACCTATTTCATCTATATCCGAAATCTACAGTTGCAAGGCCAATGGCAAAAATTTCCAAAGCTGGTCCAAATCTTATTATTCATAGTTCCTGTTCTTATTGTTATATTCTATTATAATAATAACAAGATAGATATTGAACTGTTGTTTAAAAATGAAGCCATACCCACCTGGCTGCTTGTTTTGGGTATCATAGCCCAGGTGATATTCACCCTACGTTTTGTGTACCAATGGCTTCATGCGGAAAAACATAAAGAATCATCTCTGCCCATGGGTTTTTGGGTTTTGAGCTTAATAGGTGCTTCATTAATCTTAACCTATGCCATCATCAGAAAAGATCCAGTACTCTTTGTGGGTCACCTCTTTGGTATGATGATTTATGCTAGGAATGCTTATCTTATTAGACAAAACAATGATTAAGCTCATAGAAAAATATCCCATTGCCAGCCTTTTACTATTTGTAATAGTCATGTTAGGGTTTACTATTGATGTGATTCCGGTAAGTATTATGGAAGCCCGAAATTTTATTTCGGCAAGGGAAATGCTTACGGATGATAACTGGATTTTGACTACCATGAATGGTGAGGCTCGCTATGAAAAACCGCCACTACCAACCTGGATAACCGCATTTTTTGGAATGCTTTTCGGAATAAAATCCGTGTTGGCTTTACGTTGGCCTGCCCTGTTGTTTTTAGCGAGTATCGGAATTTCTATTTATTTGATTTCTAAAAAACTGGAGTTGACTAAATCTCATAGCCTAATCAATGGGTTTATTGTGTTGAGTTCCTTCTATGTTATTGGTATTACCATAGAAGCACCTTGGGACATTTACACCCATGGATTTATGCTCATGGCATTGGTTCAGCTGTTCATAATGTTGAAACAACAAAAAACCAGCCTTCTTAATAGCCTACTATTTGTGCTGTTTATTGCAGGTTCGGTACTGTCAAAAGGTCCTGTATCCTTGTATGTACTGTTTTTGTCCTTTGTGATTGCTTATGTTATTGCACTTAAACCAAAAGGCAATCTGTTGCACTTCTTAAAACTCTTGAGTTTATTGGTATTCGGAATCGTGCTAGGAGGTTGGTGGTACATGCACGTTAGAATCGCAGATCCTGAAACCTTTGCGGCTATTGCGGCTAAAGAAACATCAAATTGGAGCAGCTACAATGTACGTCCGTTTTATTACTACTGGAGTTTTTTTGTGCAAAGTGGATTGTGGACCATTCCTGCATTTATCAGCTTGTTGTATCCTTACTTAAAATCGCGCGTATCCAATCTAAAAGCCTATCGTTTTAGTTTTTTCTGGACGATCATTGCCGTTATTCTTTTATCTATTATCCCAGAAAAGAAATCGCGTTACCTCATGCCAGTCCTAATTCCGTTAGCTATTAATATCGGATTTTATATAGAGTATCTGATCCGAGAGTTTAAAAACTTAAAAGACCGGCGCGAAACATTTCCAGTGTACTTTCATTTTGGTTTAATAGGCATGATTGGCATACTGTTTTGGATGTCTGAATTTTTTATCGGTTCCTTTATTTTTAGTGATTTTATAATTCGTTATATCATTACATCTATTGTGTTGATTAGCATCGGTGCTTTTATCATTCAGTACTTAAGAAAAAAAGATATTAAAATCGTGTTTTATTTAAGTATCGCCTTAATGCTGAGTATTGGACTGTTTGCTTTACCACTAGTAAAACGAAATATTCAAAACGATTACAAACCCGTTTCAGAATTACAAGACCAAAAACTCAATCTATACCATCTAGACTATGTGGCTCCAGAAATGATTTATAACTATGGTGATAAAATACCGAGTATTAAAGCTGAAGAAGGCTACAATATCCCAATCGAAACATCCTTTCATTTACTGACCAGAACAACAAAACCCGATACAATTGAAGTCCTTTCAAAATTGTATAAGATGGAATTTATAGACACCTATGACCTCAATCGTGCCTCCAAAGATTCGAGAGCCTATAATAAGCGTTTGGTCAATCAGTTGTATAAACTTACTCTGAAATAAATCGTTTTAAAACATATTTGTTTAGCTTATAAAACCCAAAGCCCGCTAGTGCTCCAAAGGTCATTCCTGCTAAAATATCTATAGGAAAATGTACACCGACATAGATACGACTATAGGCCACAATAAACGCCCAAAACAGCAGTATAAAAATGAGGTTTTTAAAGTAAGGACGTAAAACCAATCCACCAAAAACAGCAGCTGCCATGGAGTTAGACGCATGGCCAGAGAAAAAACTGCGATTGCTACTACAGCGCTCAGCTATAAACCGAATACTGTCCTTAATCTCGTCGCAAGCACAAGGTCTAAACCGCAACACCGAACGCTTCACCAGATTAGTAGTCTGATCCGTAAATAAAATCATTAAGGCGATAGTCACAATGATAAACAGTAAAGCCTTCCAACCTAATTTTCTATAGATTAAAAACAGTAATAATGCGTATAATGGCGCAAAGGTAAACTCGTGAGTTATGGCCAACCAAAGGTCGTCCCAAGTTGGCGAGCCAAGACCATTGAGATATACAAAAAGATCGGTATCTAAATCTAAAAGTTTGTCTAGCATTAGTTGTCGTCGTAACGTGCTACTTCCCTATCGTAAAACTCGGTCGCTTGTCTGATGTAGTTTTCGGTTTCAGTTTCAAGTTCCTTTTGATCGTGTTGGTCAAATTCTTCAAACCACTCTACCTCATCATTTTCAAGATTAATGATGAATCTTGGAAACTCAGTATGAATGATGAATATAGCATCAGGATAATCCGTGTTATCTCCTAATATGAATTTAGGTAACTCCATAGGTTAAAGGTTTGAAGTTTATAAAGAGACTTAAGTTTTACTTTTTCTTGGAACAAAAATAGGTAAAAGTTAAAAGTTTGAAGTATTTAGAGTGCTTTAAGTTATCATTATCTCAAACGTCATGTGCTTAAGGCACTTTTTTCTATCAATTTCTTCGTCAAATAACGAAATCGAATAAAGAGTAATACTGCCGCAGCACTCAAGCCCGCCAACAGACCGATCCAAATGCCAAGACTACCATACACCTCTTCTTTACCTAAGAAATAACTAATCGGAAATCCAATGACCCAATACGATACAAACGTAATGATGGTCGGAATCTTTACATCCTGCAACCCTCGCAATGCCCCAAGGGCAATGACTTGTAAACTATCACTAATCTGAAACACAGCCGATGCCAATAATAAGGTGGCTGCAATTTTTACCACCTCAGCCGTATCCATAGCATTGACAGGATCGTCTAAATCCACATACAAATCGGGAAGTACTTTATGGAATACCACAAACAACAAAGCAAAAAGCACCGCAAATATAAACCCAACCAAAAAGATGGATTCTGCTATACGCTTTAAGTTTTTATAATCCTTTAACCCTTTTTGATTACCGACACGCACCATGGCTGCCACACTTAAACCCATAGCTACCATAAAGGTCATAGATGATAAGTTGAGTGCTATTTGATTGGCCGCCTGTGCATTTTTGCCCAATAAGCCACTAAGCCAAATAGCCGCCGTAAAAATGGCTACCTCAAAGAACATCTGCATGGCACTGGGCAAGCCCAAATTGGTGAGTTTTTTGATGGGTTGTTTGCTGAGTTTAAAGAATTTAATATTGGTAACATAAGCTTTAGACCGTTTACGCTTTGCCAATAGCCACCATAAGAAAAACAACATCACAAAGCGCGAAACCAAAGTGCCAACAGCTGCACCAACAATACCCATTTGCGGAAAGCCCAATTTCCCAAAAATAAGCACATAGTTAATGGCTACGTTTAGAATATTAGCTACCAACGTGGCATACATTGGGTATTTGGTTAAGGACATGCCATCGCTAAACTGCTTAAACGCCTGAAACACAATAAGCGGCAGTAATGAAAAAGCCACCAAATCCAAGTACGGAATGGCAAGCTTTACGACTTCCTCTGGCTGGTCCATGACATACATTAAAGGTTTGGAGAGCAGTACTAACAAAAACAGCAGGATCCCCAAAACCGTACACAAAAAAAAGCCATGTTTAAAAGCCGATTTCCCTTTGACGAAATTTTGCTCGGTGTCTGCCTCCGCCACCAAAGGCGTGATAGCTGTAGAAAAGCCAATGCCCAAAGACATGGCAATAAAAATGAAGCTATTTCCCAAAGACACAGCGGCCAACTCTGCCGAGCCCAATTGCCCAACCATCACGTTATCCACAAAGCTCACAAAGGTATGCCCAAGCATGCCTAACATGACGGGAGATGCCAGTTTAAGGTTGTACCGAAATTCTTTGGTATAGTTGCTTAAAACCATTTGGCAAAAGTAGGGCTTCGATTTGAGTTGTACGAATTAAATTTTACAACTGATGTTGAAAGATGACGCTTATCGGTTTGTGTATGGTTAGTTGCGTGTTTCAGCAACTAATTTAATTAAAAATTACAGGCAATAATTCAGCGCGAGGATTTTCCGATGAGGAAATTCAGCCGCAATTAATTATACACGTTGTTGTAAAACGTTTTTTCTTTAAGGGTTTTATTTAATTCTTTAACAAATTCAGTTTTTCGTCCACTTTTTAAATAAATCAAATCCATTTCCCAACCATTATTCAAATTCAAAATTCCATATTCAGGGTTAAAAAACATAGGACCATTGCCATCGTCCGTAGGTTCTGCCAAAACATAAAGGTCAAAATCAGATTTAGATAGATTCTTGTCGGAATAATGCTTTTCTTTTATTAGTTCAAATTCAGTTTCATCAAAGATTAATTGATTTAACTTTTTACGAAACTTAAAACTCATATTCTTTTCACTGTCAGATAAATTTTTATAATGATAAATTATTGAGCTATCGTTAATTTTTTTGGTTAATTCATATTCCATCTCTTTTTCCAAAGAGTCAGCATAAAATTCATAGACAAATCTTTTTTCGATTATCTGTTCATTTTGATTTACAGGAAGCTGGTTCTTTTCAGATTTTAGATTGTCAGTTTTTTTCGAGTTTGAACAACCCAAAATTGAAAATAAAATTACTATGTAGATTGCTTGTCTCAAATGTTTTACAACGTCAAGGATATGAATTCGTTTTAATAATTTATATCCACCGATAAGCGAAGTTCGGGTTTTTAAACCAACAAGTCAATACGTAACATTACGTATTTTTTATAGCGCGGCAACCTGTTGTTTCGCCTCCTCAAACTCAATCATCATGTCTTTTACAATGTCTGCAACGGGTTTAATGTCATGGATCAATCCTGAGATTTGGCCAATTTCTAATTCACCATCGTCCAAATCGCCTTCAAACATCCCACGTTTGGCTCTGGCACGTCCTAATAGTTCTTTGAGCTGCTCTGGTGTTGGTGCAGTTTTGTATAATTCTTGTACCTCATTGTAAAACTTGTTTTTAATCAAGCGCACAGGTGCGAGTTCTTTTAAGGTCAATTGTGTATCACCTTCTTTAGCATCCACCACCACTTGCTTAAACGCTTGGTGTGCCGAGGACTCATCACTTGCCACAAAACGGCTACCTACCTGTACTCCATCAGCTCCCAACACCATACAGGCCAACATGGCTTTACCTGTAGCAATACCTCCCGCAGCAATTAGTGGAATTTTTAATTGCTCTTTTACCATTGGGATTAACGTCAGTGTCGTAGTTTCATCTCTACCATTATGGCCGCCTGCTTCAAAACCTTCAGCCACCACAGCATCCACTCCTGCGTCTTGGGCTTTCAGCGCAAACTTTACACTACTCACCACATGTACCACAGTAACACCACGCTCTTGTAACCAACTGGTCCATGTTTTTGGATTTCCTGCAGAGGTGAACACGATTTTTACATCTTCTTCTACAATGATATCCATAATCTCTTCAATATTGGGATACAGCATGGGAACATTCACCCCAAATGGTTTATCGGTTGCCGCTTTACATTTTTGAATGTGTTCGCGCAACACGTCCGGATACATGGATCCAGCTCCAATTAAACCTAAAATACCTGCGTTACTGGCTGCAGAGGCGAGTCTCCATCCGCTATTCCAGATCATACCTGCTTGGATGATTGGGTATTGTATATTAAAGAGTTCTGTGATTCTGTTGGTCATGGTTTAAAAATTTCCATAAAATTCGTCAATTCGAGTGAATTTCACGAATAGAAATGAGGGAAATTTGTATCAAAAATCTGTCTGCCGTAAAAGGTAGCCTCGAACAGACGAGATGTCTATTCCTTTATAAACTTAAACGTTTTGGAATGATGCTCTGCAGAAACTTTCATTACATAAATTCCAGATGATAAATTCGCCACATTAACATTGGAGACACCTTGGCTTAACTTCAAGGTATGTACTTCCTGACCTAATGAAGTGTAAATGATAATTTTTAGATTATTACTATCAATGGGTGCATTGAATTTTAATTTATCCTTTACTGGATTTGGATAAAAACTAAATGTGCTAAAAGTTTCCTCTTCCACTCCCAATGTTCTTGCCAATGCCAAATCCGGAATACCATAGCCTAAAAAGTCGTCTGGCGTCGCGTATTGTGAGGCGGATTGTCTAACCAAATCCATCACTTCAGTTGGTGAAGCGTCTGGAATGGCCTGCCATAACGAGGCTATCCCTCCACACAATATAGGACCACTGAGTGATGTCCCATTATTTTGCGTAATAGCATTATTTTCGTTGACCACATATGCAGCACCACCACGAGCAACAACATCCGGCTTTTGGTAGCCCACTTGTGCTGCACCACCTTGCGAACTAAAGGCAACATAATCTCCATTGGCATCTACAGCACCAACGGACAATACATCAGGGGAATCAGCTGGTGCACCAACGGTTTGCCAGGCTGTAGCTCCAGAATTTCCTGCACTGACCACCACCAAAAGCCCTTTCTCAACAGCAATGGACGCACCTTTACTAATAAAGGCCGTTTGACCATTCATATCTGCTGGTGTATAACTATAATTTGGATTATCAAATTCTGTATAGCCCAGGGACGTATTGATCAAATCGACACCCAGACTATCGGCACGCTCTGCTGCTTCTACCCAATAGCTTTCCTCAACAGGATTTTCGCTATTGGCATCTTCGGTAATAAACAAATAATAGGATGCATCTGGTGCCGTACCCACAAATTCATCTTGAATGTAGGCTGCCATGGTGCTTAATACTCTAGTCCCATGCGAACTGCTTACATTATCATAAACAGCTTCAGTTCGATTTACAAAATCATAACCATCTAATAAATCACCATTGTCGCGTAGGCGCTGAAAAGCCGTCATGGTATTAACATTTGGAAACCCAGCATCTAAAACCGCTATGGTCATCCCCTCACCCGTAAAATCCGCTAAATGCAAATCGTCTACATTGATCATTTCTACCTGGTTTTGTGTATCTCCATACATAAACACAACACTTTCATCTTCAACATTGGTTTTATCTTCTAGGGCACCAACTCGAGAACCGACATCTAATCCATTATCGGCAAAGTCAATATGGTCTACAAAAGTTAAATTCAGTAATGCCGAAATATCAGTTTCTGTGCCTCTCACATGCACGGCATTAAACCATTTGGATTTTGCCATAACGGTGATTCCTACTTGACTTTTTAAGATTGAAATGTAAGGCTCATGTACTGGCACATCCCTAGAATCTATTGGAATAGCATGGTTTTGTTTTCGATCTATGGCCTTTTGGGTAAGTATGGCTGTGGGATTTGCCAGAGCAGCCGTTTCGTTTGGCTTATCCGTGAGATAAACCCAGGCATCTTCTTGCGCGTTGGCATTTAACGCAACCAAAAGGAAGATAAATATGGTTAAGGATTTGAGCATGAGGTATTCTTTTATGGCAAGTTAAGAATTTGTTCTGAATTCTAAATGACCCTTTAGACCTCTTAATTAAAAGAAAACTTAAACGGACCCTAATTGTTATTATGAAATAACTCCTGAGCCTAATAGTTCTTCGTTATTGTACCAAGCTACAAATTGGCCTTCAGTAATGGCAGATTGTTTGTTTTTAAATTCAACATACAATCCTGAAGCCACTTTATAAAGTGTTGCCTTTTCTAAAGGTTGTCTGTAACGTATTCTTGCCATGACCTCCATAGTCTCACCTTCAGCTAAGGTCAAATCTTCACGAATCCAATGCAACTCTTCGTTAGTTACAAACAAGACATTTCGCAATAATCCTGGATGGTTTTTACCCTGACCAGTATAAATCACATTTTCATCCACATCGGTTTCAATCACAAACAAGGGCTCTTTGGTGCCTCCTACAGCTAATCCTTTGCGTTGTCCTTTAGTAAAGTAATGTGCTCCTTGATGTTTCCCAACTACTTTGCCATCTGAAATGCTATACACTGGCTTTTTGGCAAGGTATTCTAATTCACGTTCCTTTGAGGTAAATCCTGACTGGGTTTGATTGTACACATCCAAATTATCTTCAACTTCAACAATCACACCTTCTTTTGGCTTGAGCTGTTGCTGTAAAAAATCTGGAAGTCTCACTTTTCCAATAAAACATAGGCCTTGCGAGTCCTTTTTCTCGGCAGTGATTAAATCCTGAGCCTTGGCAATTTCCCTTACCTCAGGTTTAGTTAATTCACCTATTGGAAACAACGCTTTTGCCAATTGGTCTTGGGATAACTGGCATAAAAAGTAAGATTGGTCTTTATTGTTGTCCTTACCAGCCAACAACTGATGAATGGTATGGCCGTCTTTTTCAATTGTTGCCTTACGGCAGTAATGACCCGTAGCGACATAATCTGCACCCAAATCCATGGCAATATCCATAAAGACATCGAACTTTATTTCGCGATTGCATAAGACATCTGGATTTGGTGTACGTCCTCTTTCATATTCATTAAACATATAGTCAACTATGCGCTCTTTATATTGAGCACTCAAATCGACCGTTTGAAACGGAATACCTAATTTGTCGGCTACCAACATGGCATCATTGCTATCTTCTAACCAAGGACATTCGTCTGAAATAGTTACGGAATCATCGTGCCAGTTTTTCATAAACAAACCAATAACCTCATAGCCTTGCTCCTTTAATAAATAAGCCGCAACGCTTGAATCTACACCACCTGAAAGTCCTACAATTACTCTTTTCATATTTATAATCCACAAATGTGGAGCTTACTTTTATGTCAAACTGACTTCATTAGTCTGAAAAACTTCGGCAAAATTACAAATAAAAACGGCAATCTTTTGAAGAATGCCGTTCCTTAATTCTATAGCAAAGACCGCTTTGAGCTAATCATATTTTTTAATGACTTTATTATTGGTGTGGTCAATTTCTTTGCTGAGTTTTCCTACTTTGTAATATTTCCATATGCCCGATTTTCTATCGGCTGTATAAGTACCTTCTGAAGTTTTTTTACCTGCACTATCATAGTATATTGTTTTACCGTTAAGCGCACCATTTTTATAAATCGAATGCCTTAGGAGTACTTTGGCTTCCGAATACCATTTAGACTCCCCTTCTAATTCACCTTTTTTATAATGTGCGGTTTCAGCAATAGCTCCGTTATTATAATATACCAATCGCTCACCTTCTAATTGTCCTTTATCATTATAGTTCTCCTCGATCATCTTTACAGAAGAGTTTTTATGATAATAGATCCATTTCCCGACATAACGCTGGCCATTCATTTCACCTTCACTGATTACCTTACCTTTGGACGTGTAGAATTTAACCATTGACAGACTGTCTTTTAGATTGAACACCTTTGTAGCGCTCAAGACACTTTTACCATTAGATAAGGTATAATACTTGAAGGTGTCAACTTCTTTTCCGTGAACAAATTGGCCTTCATAGCGCTTCTGATCGGTCTGATAGTAGTTTTTTGTCCATAAACCGTGACGTTTGCCGTCTTTATCGAACTGATTAACCGATTTTTGAGTATAGGCAAGTGTTAAAGTTATTGTAAAAATAAAAGTGAGATAAACTTTTTGTTTAATCATTTTGTATTTTTGGTTAAACAAACTGAAAATAGTTTGTGCAATGTTGAACAATTAAAAACTCAAAAAAATGAAAATTATTTCAAAAACTCTCAAGTTACTGACAGTATTTGTATTGGTCTTAGGTATAACTGGATGTAGCAGTGATGATGACAACAATGGTTCTGGTGTGCAAACCACTACGGTTGTTGATGTTGCCTTAGCAAATGGATTAACCTCTTTAGCCGCTGCTTTAGAAGCAACCGATTTAGTAACCACATTACAAGGTACTGGTCCTTACACGGTTTTCGCACCTGATAATGATGCGTTTACTGCTTTACTTACCGCTACTGGTTTGGATTTAAACAATTTATCAGCTGCTGAAGAAGCGTTGGTAAGAAACATTTTATTAAACCATGTGATTGTAGGTGAAAATTTATCATCAACTGATTTAATAAACGAAGGATCAGGTTATAGAAACACTGGTGCTACAGGTCCTAATGGCGAAAACTTAAGTTTATATTTCTCAACTTCAGCTGGTGTAGTTATTAATGGACAATCTACTGTTGAAACTCCAGATTTAACAGCTACGAACGGAACAATCCACATCGTTAATACAGTTATTGATTTACCTACGATCGCAACTTTTGCGACTACAAATCCAGCACTTAGCAATTTAGTAGCTGCTTTACAATTAGCTGATACAGGTACACCAACTGTAAATTGGATTGCAACAGTTTCAGGGAATGAAAACGCAAGTTTAGAGCCTTTTACAGTTTTTGCACCAACAAATGATGCGTTTGCTAACTTACTATTAGAGTTAGATCCATCAGGAAACACAGGTCTTGGTGATTTAGACCCAGCTTTAGTAGACTCTGTACTTACTGTACATGTTGTAGCGCAAGCTAATGTTCAGTCGAATCAACTTGGTTCGTTAAGTGGTGTAATACCAACTGTTGGCGGAAATCTAGATTTAAACGGTACTGTCATAACAGATACTAATGATAGAGATATTAACATCTTAGCACCTACATTAGTAGATATTCAAGCCATAAATGGTGTTGTACATGTTGTTGATAGAGTGATTTTACCAACACTATAATAAATAAGAAAAGTCGAGGCTGATTACCTCATTTTTATATTGATTGATTTAGTTAGATGAGAAACCCAGACAGTTGTCTGGGTTTTTTGTTTTAAAACCTATCGGGAAATGTCACATTAATTTATTAATCCTTTTGTAATTGAATAACGTCATGACTCTTGTTTTATTTACTGAGTAGATCCTTAAAAACTATGCTATAGACGCTTATAAACTGACAAATAACATCATCAAATCGAATTGATACTAATACATTAGTAGGTTAAACTATCTTGTCAATTAGAAACAAATCAGCAATTAATAGACTACAACTCTAACTTTAAAAAATTAAAATAGATTAATTAAAAAAGCCAGACTACATCTGGCTTTTTTATTTGTATGGTATAATGATTCTGATTCAAATATAGAATGTCGTTGCAATTTATTTTTGGCGTTTCTGCTGTGCTTGTTTCTGCTGTTCAGCCTGCTCCATCATCTCAGCCATTTTTCTTTGGAATTTGTTTTGCTTTTTAGGCTTGCTCTTACTCACCTCTATTTTGGCTAAAACTTTATTCTCATCAATGATATAGTTCTTAATCACTAACATAATTCCGATACTAATTAGGTTTGAGATGAAGTAATACAAACTTAAACCAGACGCATAGTTATTAAAGAAGATAAGCATTAGTAATGGTGAGAAGTAAATCATATACTTCATCATTTTACTCATATCTGGCATACCTTCTTGAGGTGGTCCCTGCATAGCGGTTTGTTGCCCTGTGGTCATCTTCATGTAGAAGAAAATGGCAATAGCAGCTAATATTGGAAATAACGCCACGTGATCACCATAAAAAGGTATATTAAATGGTAAATCTGCAATGGAATCGTACGAACTTAAATCGTCTGCCCAAAGGAAACTTTTCTGTCTTAAATCGAATGCTGTCGGGAAGAACATAAACAAGGCATAGAATACAGGAATCTGCATTAAACCAGGCAAACAACCACTGAGTGGACTTGCACCTGCTTTACTCTGTAGGGCCATAGTTTCCTGTTGTGCCTTAAGCTTATTGTCTTTGTATTTTTCTCTTATGGCATCTAACTCAGGTTTCAAAATTTTCATTTTTGCCTGAGATAAGAATTGCTTATACTGTACAAAGGATAACATTAACTTTACCAATACAGTCATGACAATAATGGCAATACCATAAGGTAATATACTACTTAACCATCCAAACAATGGAATAAAGAGGGCTTTGTTAATCCAGCCAAAAATACCCCAACCAAAAGGTATACTTTCCTCTAAGCTTTTATCATAGGTTTTTAAAATCTTAGCATCCGTTGGGCCATAGTACAATCCTAAATTCTTATTGACCTCACCACCATTATAAGCTAATGGAATTTTTGAGGTATACAGTTTTGTAAATAACGTATCGACTTCTTCGTCTTCCACTAAATTCTCTGAAGTCAAATCTGCCTTAGAAAATGGACTGTCATTAGCTACTAAAATAGAACTAAAGAAGTGCTGTCTGTATGATAACCATTCTATATCCTCAACGGTTTCGTCATCATCTCCCATTTGAGATAACTTTTCAACACGATCTTCATCATGCATGTAGGTTAATCTGGTATAACGATTTTCATAACTAATACTTTTTGCATGTCTAATACCTTTTTGTTTCCAATCTAAAATGATAGGTTGTGACGTATTAAACTCCCCACTTAAACCTTCCGATTTGATAGAGAAGTCAATCATATAATCGTCTGGCTTTAACTCATAGCGATACTCTAAAAATTCAGTTTCAGAAAATTTGAGTTTCATTGATACAATGGTATTCTCACCACTTTTACTAACACTAGATTGGAAAGGATAATCCATGGTATTACGGGTGCGATTATCCAAAGTACCAAAGGTGATATTGAATGCGCTATTTTGGTCTTTAACCATATAAATAGGCAGAGAATCGAAGGTTACAAACTTTTTGAGTTTCACTTCAGCCAAGTGGCCACCCATTCTACTAAATTTCAAATCAAAAACATCCGTTTCTACGGTTGTAAAGTCTTCACCTGGCAGGGTTAAAGCATAAGCTAAAGAACCTTCCTTACTTTGAAGCGATGCCAACTGAGTAGAATCTAAATCTTTAGTATTGACATAGTCTGAGGCGGTTGTTACTACAGCTTCATTTTGCTTACTAGTCTTTTTTTCTTCTTCAACCTGTTCTTGCTCAGCTTGTTTTTGTGCTTCAATCTCTTCTGGTGAAGGTGCATTTTGGTACATCATATATACCAAAATCCCGAAAATGAGGATAAATCCAATAATTGAATTAATATCGAGTTTCTTTTCTTCCATAATTTTGTTCGTACTACGCTACGATTGCATGATTAATGCCTTGGCTATCCCAAAAAGCAATCCATAATTCATTTTACGCCAAAGTGGCACATTATTTTTTATTCTTGTATTTTAATGCTGCTTTTACAAATGCCACAAATAAAGGGTGTGGATTAGCAACTGTACTTTTATATTCTGGGTGGTATTGTACACCAACAAACCAATTGTGATCAGGTATTTCTATGATTTCCACAAGTCCAGTATCAGGATTTAATCCCGTGGCTTTCATTCCTGCGGCTTCAATCTGCTTTTTATACGCATCGTTAAATTCAAAGCGATGTCTATGACGTTCCTTTATACTTGTTTGACCATAAACTTTATGCGCGATACTGCCTTCTGCAATATTGCAGTCCCAAGCTCCTAATCGCATCGTACCTCCCTTATTAATAACATCTTTCTGGGATTCCATAAGGTTAATGACTGGGTGTGGAGTATTCTCATCCATTTCCAAAGAATTGGCATTTTTTAGGTTGAGAACATTTCTAGCATATTCAATCACAGCCATTTGCATTCCTAAACAAATCCCTAAAAAAGGAATATTGTGTTCTCTTACAAACCTAACGGCATCAATTTTACCTTCGATACCACGCTCACCAAAACCAGGTGCCACCAAAACCCCATCAAGGTGACCAAGTTTAAAATCTATATTGTCATCATTCAAAAATTCTGAATGAATAGGCTCCACATTAACCCTAACCTCATTTTCTGCACCAGCATGAATAAAAGCTTCTAAAATGGATTTATAAGAATCCTGAAGCTCGACATATTTACCAATTAGGCCAATAGTAACTTCACTTTTTGGGTTTTTATGACGCTTTAGGAATTCGTTCCATTGTGTGAGGTTAGGCACATCACTTTTTAGACTTAACTTTTGCAATACTACCTTATCCAAGCCTTCATCGAGCATTAAATTTGGTACATCATATATTGTTGACGCATCAATAGATTGAATGACTGCTTCTTTTTTCACATTACAAAAACGTGCCAGCTTCTCCTTTAGACCATCGTTGAGTTCGTGCTCTGTACGACAGACTAAAATATCAGCATGCACACCACTTTCCATTAAGGTTTTAACGCTATGTTGTGTGGGCTTTGTCTTTAATTCTCCGGCTGCCGAAAGGTATGGCACAAGCGTTAGGTGAATCACTAAAGCATTATGTTCTCCCAAATCCCATTGTAGCTGACGTACAGCTTCAATGTATGGTAAGGACTCAATATCACCAACTGTACCGCCAATTTCTGTAATGACGATGTCATAATCACCAGAATTACCCAATATCTGAATTCTGTGTTTTATTTCGTCTGTGATGTGAGGAATAACCTGAACCGTTTTTCCTAAAAATTCACCGCGACGTTCTTTATCAATAACACTTTGATAAATTCTACCCGTAGTCACATTATTGGCTTGTGAGGTTGGAACGTTTAAGAACCGTTCATAATGCCCTAGATCTAAATCCGTTTCAGCACCATCATCAGTCACATAGCATTCACCATGTTCGTATGGATTTAAAGTTCCCGGGTCTATGTTGATGTAAGGGTCTAATTTCTGAATGGTTGTTCTGTAACCTTGGGCTTGTAGAAGTTTTGCTAAAGAAGCCGCAATGATGCCCTTTCCAAGTGAAGAGGACACACCGCCTGTTACAAAAATATACTTAGGATCTGTGGTCATGGTACGCTGTTAAACGCAGGCAAATTTACAATAAAAATTGTCTTAAGTGCAATTATAAAGTTGCAATCTTAAAATAAGTTTTTGCATCATTAAAAGCGCTTACTGAAACAATAGGTTCTTATTGTATCAGTATTTTTGTCCATAGCTTATTTATACAAGAATACTGTAAAGTAACTACTTTTTGTAATCGCGTTGAATCCTATGGATTAATTCTTCCAGACCATTGATTTTGATGTCGTGCATTTGAATCATCATTCTCCCTAGCTTTCCTTCAGGAAATCCCTTTTGCTTAAACCAGGTGTAATAATATTCTGGAATATCAATCAAATAATGGCCTTTGTACTTACCAAAAGGCATTTTGTAGTTGGCCAGCTCAATGAGTGCTTCTTTACTTCCTTCCAATTTATGGTGCCTTATATTTCTCTAACTTTTTAAGCTCCTCTGTAATATAGCGGTGCCAGTATTTTTGGGCTTCAATATTTATGGAATGATTGGTCTGTTCATCATAAGTCTTTTGAGTCTTATCTAATGCTTCATTAATAGCTTGATGTATTTGACCCATTTGAGTTTTGATATTCTGATTTATTACTAGTCGGTCTAATTGTTGTCTAAACTTACGGACATATAATTCGGTAATATCAAAATGCAATTGCTCATGGGCAAGGATATGATCATTTGCTTTCTCTGATAGATACCAGGACTTTTTGGGATAAAAATGTGCTTCTACAGATGTTGTGTAATCAACAATCCGCTTACCTGAGGTTTTTAAAGAATATCCAAAGGTAATACCTGATGCCGTTAAAGCCACAGCTTCTGAATTAGGATTTGGGTCCGCCTTAAAATCTTCCCAACTAAGTTTTCGAGTATCATTCCATGTTATGGTATCTTCATAGGGAGAAGTCCCTATAAACAGAATTAAAATTGAAAGGATAAGTTGTTGCAATTGCATTTATTCCCAGTTAAACGTAATGTCTCTTTCAATATCAGGATGTAGACTGTAATGCACAGGACAAGTTCTAGCTGTATGTTCTAAGATTTTTTTAATCTTTTCATCTGCCTTAAAAGGAAAATTAAGTACGACCTCAATTTTAGAAATACGTCTAGGATTACTTGCCATTATCTTTGTAACGTTTGCCGTAGCACCAGACATATCCAAATTATGTTCGTTCGCTTTTACACCCATAACCGTTAACATGCAACTTGCCAATCCTGTAGCTACAGTATCTGTAGGAGAAAACGCTTCTCCTTTACCATTATTGTCTATTGGTGCATCTGTAATAAAAGTATTTCCTGAGCGCAGATGTTCGCTTTCTGCTCTAAGATTACCAAGGTATGTTACTTTTGAAGTCATAATCCTCTTTAATTAGCTTCAACAATTTGCAGATTATCATACTTTACAATATATACCGCCTCATTAACGTAACCCCCAAATAAAGACTTGTTGTATCTAAATTTGTTTTGTATGTATTCTGTTTCAATTAAATCGTCAGAGGTCTTGTATAAGTTATCTGCCGTAGCCAATCGCAACAAAACATCTAAGGTAATATCAAAACCTCTTGCAACATATTTACTGGGTGATACACCAAATTCTTTTTTGTAGGCCTTAACAAAACTATTAGACTTGTATTCATCAAAATCCTTATGTACTGAAGGATAATGAAATTTAAGATTCGATAAATTATTATTGTCTATGTCTTTGCCTTCAAAAGCCTTGTTTTTATCTAAAGTGACCAAAACAATCTCAATGTCTTCATTTACATTAGAATTAAGTAGACTTATAACGCTCGAAGCCATAGGGTTACTATCTGTTTCAAGAAAAACAATTGTTCTGCCAGCAGTAAACATATTCTCTAAACGCACAGGATAAATAAAATGGTCGTCCTTACCAGTTTTCTTATTAATCTCAGAATAAATCTGTACTGCACTTGGGAATTCTTTTTTTAGCATATTGCTCGTTGAACGATGCGCTTGATCCGCTATAATAATCACCTTGGATTTGAGACTATCTCGTTTTATAAATTCAATCATCGCTTTCTGCAACAATTTGTCTTCTGGGATCGTTTGAAAGACATTGGTATAAACTTCCTTTGGCTTATTTAATGCTGCTATTACCGGAACTCTATCTCGTTTTAAGCTATTGGCAACGCGATCAAAACTACTCTCCTCAATTGGACCAATGACCGCATCATAATCAGAAAAATCATAATCAGAAAGGATTTTATTGGTCGTTGAAGGTTGATATTGTGTATCAAACACTTTTAGGTCTGTTGAAATTCCAAGCTGTTTAGCTGAGTCTAAGGCCATTCTAACGCCAACATGAAAGTCTAAAACGGTTGACAACAATCTATTATTCTTGATTTCAGATTTTGTTTCTTCCACAGAGTCTAAATCAATTCTATTGAGGCGATATGGCAACAATAGGGCTAATTTTTTTGTGCTGAAGTTTTTGATTTTAGATTCCAGACGTGTTCTTTCCAAATCCTTAAGACTAGAAACTGTCTCTGCTGAAGCTGGAATCTTCAAAACCATACCCTCTTTTAATCCACTTTCTTTTAAACCTGGATTTAAGTCCTCTAACTCTTCCTGTGTAAGACCTGTTTTAACTTTTAATCTATAAAACCCTTCCTTAGGTAGTACTTCATAATAATTATATTGATCTTCTACAACCTTTTCATCCTTGTCTTCAATATTTGGGACATTAAGTTCATCCCCAGGTTGTAAAACCTCCTTCATATTTGGGTTTAAAGCCTCTAATTCTTTGACAGTAATTCCAAACTTATATGCAATACGCCATTTGCCTTCTTTAGGTTGAACCTTGTACTTTCTCACTGTATTTTTAAGGCTCACCTTATTGATAAAAGTCTTGTACTTAGGAATCCTTATTTTATCACCCCTCTTTAGATTTTCAGAATATAAAAAGCGATTGGCCTTTTTTATTTCATCTTCTGAAACATTATATTTTTTGGATAAACCATAAAGTGTTTCCTTACGTTTTACTTTATGGGTCTTGTAGCCTATTAACTCCTTCGACTCTTCATTAAAAGGCTCATTTTTAATTTTTGAGTTTGGAATAATTAAAATCGTATTTGGCTTAAAATCTGACTTTGCATCTGGGTTTAGAGCAAAAATATCAAAAGGAGTTACCAAATATTTCTTGGCAATACTCTCTATGGTTTCACCCTTTTTGATTTTGTGCTCAATGTAATTTTGAGCAGAAAGATTTAGACCTAAGGCAATTAATATGACGATTAATAATTTCTTCATTTATTCTGATTTAGCTTATCCCTAATTTGGAAACAAAATCAACTTTTACGTCACTATTTTATTCCCATTCTATCGTTGCAGGTGGCTTAGAACTGATATCATAAACAACTCTGTTAACACCTTTTACTTTATTTATAATCTCATTTGAGGTCCTCTGTAAAAACTCATAAGGTAAATTTACCCAATCTGCTGTCATCCCATCGGTACTTTCTACAGCTCTCAGCGCCACGCACTTTTCATAGGTGCGTTCATCTCCCATAACCCCAACACTATTAACCGGTAAAAGCATGGCACCTGCCTGCCATACCTTATCATATAAATTCCAAGAACGCAGATTATTTATAAAAATAGCATCGACCTCTTGTAATATACGAACTTTCTCACGAGTTAGATCTCCAAGAATCCTAATTGCCAATCCTGGCCCTGGAAATGGATGACGACCTAACAATTGTGAATCCATATTCATAGAAGCACCAACACGTCTTACCTCATCTTTAAATAAGGTTTTCAGTGGCTCTACAACCTTTAATTTCATAAAGTCAGGCAAACCACCTACATTATGATGGCTTTTTATAGTTGCACTTGGACCTCCAGTCGCTGATACACTCTCAATAACATCCGGATAAATAGTCCCTTGTGCTAACCATTTTACATCCTTTATGCGATGTGCTTCATCGTCAAAAACCTCAATGAACACACGACCAATGGTTTTTCGTTTTTCCTCTGGATCGCCTTTACCAGCTAAGGCATCCAAAAAGCGTGCCGAAGCATCTACTCCTTTAACGTTTAATCCCATACCTTCGTATTGATGTAGCACATCTTCGAACTCATTTTTACGAAGCAAACCGTTATTTACGAAGATGCAATAGAGGTTTTTGCCAATGGCTTTGTGCAGCAACATTGCAGCTACTGATGAATCCACACCACCTGACAAACCAAGTACCACTTTATCGTTACCAAGCTTTTCCTTAAGCTCTTCTACAGTTTCTTCTACAAAAGCATTTGGTGTCCAGTCCTGATTGACTTTAGCAATCTTTACCAAAAAGTTTTGGAGCAATTGGTGACCGTCCGTAGTGTGATAAACCTCTGGATGAAATTGAATGGCATATGTATCTTCACCTTCAATTTTATACGCAGCATTTTCAACATCTTCTGTACTTGCTAACAAAACTCCACCTTGCGGTAATTTCTTAATGGTATCACTGTGACTCATCCAAACCTGACTACCCTTATGAATATTTTCAAAGAAGTCTTCATTAGCTTTTATAAAACCAAGGTGAGCTCTGCCATACTCTCTTGTACTTGATTCGGCTACTTGGCCACCCGAAAAATGTGCTAAATATTGGGCGCCATAGCACACAGCTAACATAGGTTTTTTCCCTCTAATATTTGATAAGTCTAGATGAAGCACATCTTCACCTCTTACCGAATTTGGACTACCTGATAAGATAACAGCTTTAAAACTGTCTGAGTCTGCTGGAATTTTGTTGAATGGATGTATTTCGCAATAGATGTTTAACTCTCTGACACGTCTAGCAATCAGCTGCGTGTACTGCGATCCGAAATCTAAAATAAGGACTTTGTTGTGTTGCATGTGCAAAAATAATAAATGCGCTCACATTAGGATTTAGGTTTTTAAGATTTTTGCAAAAATTATTAACCATTAACCGTATGTTCCATTACATGGTGATTACCATGAACTCCTTTTTTAACGGTTGAAGTAATTTCTTCAATTCAGGGATCAAATCATCACCAAAATCCAAATAGAGTTCAGAGAAATTAGTATTACGTTCTTGTAGACTTTGTCCAGGAAATAATTGCTCTTGTAATTCCGTACAACGTTCTATCTGATCTTTTAGCTTTCGCTTTTGGGCTTTAAGCAATCGCTTTTCTAAATGCTTCAAACCCTTAATTTGTTTCACTTCCTGCGCTTTAACGGCACCTAGGAACGATTTGTCTGTTTGCTCGGCTAATTGATATAAAGCTTGAAATTGCTGTGTTAAAAAGGCTATTTGATCTGAAAAATCAATATCAATATTAGAAATCTGTCGTACTTTTTTATTGATAAACGTATTTCGATTCAAAAATAAATCTGAGTTAGAAATATTAAGTTTATCTAGCTTCTCTGCTTGTTTTTTAGTTTTTACTAAAGCAGAGTTCCTAAGCAATAGCATAGGAAACGTCACACCTTGAGCCTGAAAATTGGATTTTAACTGTAACCAGTAAATCATCTCTCCACCTCCGCCAATATAACATAGGTTTGGTAAAACAACCTCTTGATATAACGGTCTTATAATTACGTTAGGAGAAAAACGTTCTGGATGCTCATGTAAATGAGTTGAAAGTTCGTCTTTATTCCAAGTTATCTCGGTATCTAAAACTTTATAACTGTCATTTTCAAATACGATGCGCCCTCGCAAACCTTTATGAATATAAAAGAGGTTGATTTCCCTAGGATTCACTTGAATTTTCAATCCTAAATCTTCCAAGGTCTTATTGGTTTCCGATACAGTTTTAAAAGCGGTTTGTTCAACGAGCTCCTTTTGCATCTGAGGAATAAACAAACGCTTCAATGCGCTATGGTCTGCATCAATAATGACCAGTCCAAATTCCCCAAATAATTCATTTGCGAAGTATCGTGTAGCATCCGCTAAATTTGTATGATTGAGATAAGCTTTTTTAAACCATTCCTTTAACTGTTCTGCAAATTTTCCAGAACCAAATTCTGCAGCAACCACTTCGTATACATCTTCTAATCCATCTGTGTTAAAATGACCAACGGCACCGGTTTGACTCGAATTCCATTGAATTTTTTTCCCTTTAAAATTGAAATAATTAATCTCATCAAAATCATGGTCTTCTGAAGCCATCCAATACACCGGCACAAAATTGTAATCAGGATACTCAGATTTTAACTGCTCCGTTAAATTAATGGTTGAAATGATTTTATATAAGAAATATAAAGGTCCTGTAAACAAGTTTAATTGGTGACCTGTAGTAATGGTAAACGTGTTTTCAGATTTTAAACTCTCAATGTTATTTAAGGTTATTTCTGAAGTTTTATAATTGGTATATTGGTTTGTCAATGTCTCAAAAAGTACCTTTCGACTGTGCTCAAGGTGACCACTTTTTGATTTTTCTTCAATCTGAGCCTTAAAATTTTCTAATGTTGGAAAACGATTATAAAGCGCTTTTAACTCAGGATTTTGGTCTAGATAATCGCAAATAAAATCAGAAAAATAGTTAGTAGCTCTATAGGGAATACAGTCAGTTGGCATATTAATACGTTATCAAGGTATAAATATAAGGTAAGTGTAAATTCTAATTCCTAATTTTTAGTTAATTCAAAATATCATTCGCCAAAATATAAAATTCAGTCTTTATATTTACTAGATTGTAAAACAAAACCAACCAAACCCATGCGATATTTATTTTGCACCATTTTATTTGTCTTCTGTTCTTTATTCACCGTTGAAAGTCAAGACCTTCAATCGCCAAGTGCTTTTTTAGGGTACGACATTGGCACCCAGTTCAGTCGCCATCATCAGGTGGTTGATTATTTTAAAACCATTGCCAATGCAGTTCCCGATCAGGTAAAGCTAGAACAATATGGCACCACTAATGAACGAAGAGGACTTTATTTGGCCTTCGTCTCTTCCGAAGACAATATTAAGAATCTCGAAACCATAAGAGAAAACAATTTGAAAAACACTGGCCTTTTAGAAGGAAGTCCCTCAAATACTGATGTAGCTATTGTTTGGTTGAGTTATAATGTTCATGGCAATGAGGCTTCTAGTTCTGAAGCTGCAATGCTCACCTTATACAAACTCCTTACAGAACGCAAGGATTTGTTAGAAAATACAGTGGTTATAATCGATCCTTGCATCAACCCTGATGGTCGTGACCGCTACATTAATTGGTACAATGAGACCGCTAGTCAACCCTATGACATTGATCAACAAGCGAGTGAACACCATGAGCCCTGGCCAGGTGGTAGACCAAATCATTACTTGTTTGATTTAAATAGAGACTGGGCTTGGGCTACACAAGTTGAAACACAACAACGCTTGAAAGTATACAATAAATGGATGCCACATATTCATGTCGATTTTCATGAACAAGGACCAAACGAACCGTATTATTTTGCTCCTGCCGCAGAACCGTTTCATGAAATCATAAGTGATTGGCAACGCGATTTTCAGACACAAATAGGAATAAATCACGCTAAGTATTTTGATGCTGAAGGCTGGTTGTTCTTTACTAGAGAACGTTTTGATTTATTTTATCCAAGTTATGGTGACACCTACCCTACATACATGGGAGCTATTGGTATGACGTACGAACAAGGCGGTCATGGCATGTCAGGTTTGGGAATTTTAAATGATGAAGGCCACGTACTCACCTTGGTAGAACGATTGACACACCATACGGCTACTGGACTTTCTACGGTTGAAATAGCTTCGCGAAATGCGAAACAGCTCAATACTGAATTTGCTAAATTCTTTGATAATGGCAACCTAAAATATAAGAGCTATGTTGTAAAGGGTAATCAAGATAAATTAAATAGTCTTAAAGAATTATTGAGCAAACACGGTATTAAATTTGAAAATGCCAACTCAGGAAAAGTTTCTGGCTATGATTATGCTTCAGGAAAACAAGGAAGTATGTCAGTTGATACCAATTCAATCGTAATTCACACCAATCAACCAAAAGGCAAAATGGTTAAAGTTTTGTTTGAACCTAACGCCAAATTAAACGACTCACTAACTTACGATATTACTGCTTGGTCTTTACCTTACGCCTACGGTTTAGATGCTGTTGCTAGTTCATCTAAAGTCAGTAGCACGAAATCTTACGAAGGTAAAATGCCTACTGTGCTTTCAGAAGCTTATGGTTATGTAAGCAAATGGAACTCCCTAAAAGATGCACAGTTTTTAGCAGATTTACTAAAGCATGACGTCAAGGTAAGATTTACTGAAAAACCGTTTCAGTCTAATGGAGAACAATTTGATCGAGGCTCTTTGATTATAACCAAAGGCGATAATAAACATCTTACTGATTTCATTGGTACCTTGAATCAACTCAAACAGAAGCATAAACAAAATTTATCAAAGATTAACTCAGGGTTCTCCCAAACGACACCAGATATTGGCTCACCTGATATTAAATTAATCAACAAACAAAAAGTAGCGGTATTGTCTGGAGAAGGTACATCTTCTTTAAGTTATGGTGAAATTTGGCATTTCTTTGAGAAACAACTACACTATCCACTCACCTCAATTAATACAGATGATTTAAGCAGAACCAACCTTAGCAAATACCATGTTCTTATCATTCCAAATGGCTATTATGGCAGCGTACTTAATGATGACACAATGAAAAAAATTAAGGATTGGGTACAAGCTGGCGGTAAAGTTATTGCCATTGATGGAGCGCTAAGAAGTTTTGCTGGTAAAGATGGGTTTAGTTTAAAGTATAAATCTTCAGATAATAGCAATTCCAGTGATAACTTAACACCTTATGCTGAGCGCGAACGCGAATACACCAACAGCCTTATTACTGGGGCAATATTTAAAACTAAAATAGACAACACACACCCTATGGCTTTTGGTTACAATAAAGACTATTTTACCCTAAAACTGGGCAGTTCTGCTTATGATTTATTGGATAGTGGCTACAACGTTGGACATTTAGCCGACACTAAAGTATATTCTGGTTTTGCTGGTAAAAATGCTTTACCCAATTTAGAAAATACCTTGGTTTTTGGTGAAGAGCGCAAAGGCAGTGGGAGTTTTATCTATTTTGTAGACAACACCTTATTTAGAAGTTTTTGGGAAAACGGAAAATTATTCTTAGTAAACTCCGTTTTCTTCGTAAATAATAATGCATACGAATTATAATATCACCAATCAAAATAAAATATGAAATCCATTAAAGAATTAGTTCTAAGTCTCTTTGTTTTAATCTCATTTACAGCATGTGAAGAAAATGAGACCAAAGAAACCACACAAGAGTTTAAAGTTGATTTTGAAAAATTTACTTTAGATAATGGCTTACAAGTCATACTTCACGTCGACCGATCGGATCCTGTTGCTGCAGTAGCATTAACAGCCCATGTAGGTTCTGCAAGAGAAAAGGAAGGCCGTACCGGTTTTGCTCATCTATTTGAACATTTGTTATTTTTAGAATCCGAAAATTTAGGCAAAGGTGGACTCGATCAAATGAGTGCGCGTATCGGTGGTTCTGGTGCTAATGGGTCTACGAGTAGAGACAGAACGAATTACTTTCAAACCGTACCCAAAGATGCCTTAGAAAAAATGATTTGGGCAGAAGCCGATAAACTGGGGTTCTTTATCAATACAGTAACCGAACCGGTTTTGGCAAAAGAAAAACAAGTGGTTAAAAATGAAAAACGCCAACGTGTAGATAATCAACCTTACGGTCATAATTTTGCTGTAATCAACAGCAATTTATATCCTGAAGGCCATCCGTACAGTTGGGAAGTTATTGGCTCACTTGAAGACCTACAAAACGCTACTTTAGATGACGTCAAAGAGTTTTTTAATCGTTGGTATGTTCCTAATAATGTTACTTTAACCATTGCTGGTGATATTGATGTAGAACAAACCAAAGCCTGGGTAAAAAAGTACTTTGACGAAATTCCAAAAGGTGAAGACATCCCTAATCTAGAAAAACAACCTGTCACCTTAAAATCAACAAAACGTTTGTTCTACGAGGACAACTTTGCAAGAGCACCACGATTGACGATGGCTTGGCCAGGTGTACCACAATATCATGAAGACTCCTATGCCTTGAGTGTACTTACAGAGTATCTAGCAAATGGCAAAAAAGCTCCCTTAAACAAAGTACTTATTGATGACGAAAAGCTTAGCGATAATGTCTCTTTTTATCAATACAACTCCGAATTAGCCGGTCAATTAATGCTTACTGTTACCGCATTTGATCAAACTAACTTAAACACTGTGGCTTCGTCTATTGAAAACGGTCTGAAGGATTTTGAACAAAATGGTATCACAGAAAAGGATCTTAATCGTATTAAAGCCAAACAGGAAACCGATTTTTACCAAGGCTTATCCAGTGTTCTAGGTAAAGGATTCCAATTGGCACAATACGAAATATTTGCAGGTGATCCAGGTTTTATCAATCAAGATGTAAAAAATATTCTAGCTGTAACACCAGATGATGTAATGCGGGTGTATAACACTTACATCAAGGATAAAAATTTTGTTGCAACCAGCTTTGTACCTCAGGGACAAAAGAATTTGATTTTAGACAATTCAATATTAGCTGATATTGAAGAAGAAAAAATTGTTGAAGGAGCAGAAGAAACATTCGATCCGAGTGTTGCCGCCACTTATGAAAAAACACCGAGCAGTTTTGATAGAAGTATTGAACCTCCATATGGTGAAAGTCCTGAACTGAATATTCCTAAGGTATGGAAAAAACAACTGGACTCCGGAATCAAAGTTTACGGTATAGAAAACAATGAAGTGCCATTGGTGCAATTTGAGATACAAATTTCTGGTGGTTTATTATTAGAAAACAAAGACAAAGTTGGGGTTTCAAACCTTTTAGCAGAACTTATGACTAAGGGTACAAAAACTAAAACACCTGAAGAATTAGAGAATGCTATTGAAAGTATTGGTGCAAGTATCAATGCCTATGCATCAGAAGACAACATTACTATTTCGGGTACCACACTATCTAAACACTTCGATAAAACTATGGATCTGGTGACTGAAATTCTTTTAGAACCACGTTGGGACGAATCAGAATTTGAACTCTTAAAGCAAAGTACCATAAGTGGTATTCAGCGCAGTAAAGCTAACCCAAACAGCATTGCTTCAAACGAATTTTCAAAATTACTATATGGTGAAAACAATATTCTTGCCTACAATAACAGAGGTACCGAGAAATCTGTGAAGCATATTGAGTTAATAGATTTAAAGGATTACTATAAGAATAATCTATCAGCTCAGCTTACCAACTTTCATGTTGTTGGCGACATAACCGAAAAAAATGTTGTACAGGCCTTGGACCAACTCAATGAACAATGGCAGTCTGTAGATGTAAATATTCCTGAATTACCATTGCCGTTGTATCCTGAAAAATCAACAGTATACTTTTACGATGTTCCAGGTGCGAAGCAATCAGTCATTCGCTTTGGTTACCCTGCGTTGAAAGCAACGGATAACGATTATTATCCTGCCACAGTCATGAATTATCGCCTGGGTGGTGGTGGTTTTGCCTCTCAGTTAACTCAAGAATTACGGGAAGGAAAAGGCTATACTTATGGTATTCGATCGCGATTTTCTGGATCGCAACATCTTGGAGAATTCTCCATTAGCAGTGGCATTAGGACGAACGTGACTTTTGAAGCTTCTAACTTAATAAAACAAATTCTCGAAAATTATGGTAGAAATTATAGTGAAGAAGATTTAGAGGTTACTAAAGGCTATACTATTAAAAGTACCGCAAGAGCATTTGAGACCTTAGGAGCTAAATTAAATATGCTAAGCAATATCAGTAATTATGGTTTAGCTGACGATTATGCCAAACAAAGAGAAGCTGTAGTTAAAAATTTGACGATTGAAGATGTTAAAGCTTTAATTGAAAACTATATAAAACCTAATCAAATGATTTATCTGATTGTTGGAGATGCAGAAACGCAATTAGATCAACTAGTGGAATTAGGATTTGGTAAGCCTGTGTTATTGAATCCCAATCATGAAAACTTGGATTAAAATATTTGAATATGAAACTAGGAGCATTTTCGGTAAGTCTAGCTGTAAAAGACCTTACAGCTTCAAAAACATTTTACGAAACCTTAGGTTTTAAAGTCTTTGCTGGAGATTTAGACAAAAACTACCTCATCATGAAAAACGAATCCACATTAATTGGATTGTTTCAAGGTATGTTTGAAAATAACATCCTAACCTTTAATCCCGGTTGGGATCAAGATGCTAAGACTCTAGATAACTTTGATGATGTAAGAGCCATTCAAAAGCATTTAAAATCGAAAGGTGTAACCTTTGCAAGTGAAATTGATGCTCCAGAATCAGGACCAGCAAGTTTTGTCGTTTTAGACCCAGATGGAAATGCTATATTGGTAGATCAGCATGTGTAGCAAGTAGGCTTTAATCAAGATAGTTTGACCTGTGCATATAAATCAAAATCTTCTGCCTCAGTGATAATTACATTAGCAAACTCTCCTGTTTTTAAATAATATTTTGAAGCATCAATCAATACCTCATTATCAACATCTGGCGAATCAAACTCAGTACGTCCCACAAAGTAATTACCCTCTTTCCTATCGATAACCACTTTAAACTCCTGTCCTATTTTGGCTTGGTTCAGTTCCCAAGAAATTTGGGACTGGATTTCCATAATCTCATTAGCGCGTTGGAGTTTTACCTCTTCTGGTACATCATCCTCAAGGTTGTAAGCATGTGTATTTTCTTCATGGGAATAAGTGAAACAGCCCAGACGCTCAAAGCGCATAGCTTTAACCCATTGTTTTAGGGTTTCAAAATCATCTTCAGTTTCACCAGGATAGCCAACAATCAATGTAGTTCTTATAGCCATTTCTGAAACCTTAGCTCTAAATTCTTTTAGCAACTTTGTTGTTTTCTCTTTAGTGGTACCACGACGCATACTCTTCAAAATAGAATCTGAAATGTGCTGTAATGGAATGTCTAAATAATTGCAAATTTTAGGTTCTCGTTTCATCACATCCAAAACATCCATAGGGAAACCTGTAGGAAATGCATAGTGTAAACGAATCCATTCGATACCTTCAACCTTTACTAAATTTTCAAGCAGTTCTGCAAGGTTTCGTTTTTTATATAAATCTAATCCATAATAGGTTAGATCTTGTGCAATTAGAATTAATTCCTTAACACCGTTGGCTGCTAAATTTTCAGCTTCAACCACCAAATCTTCAATTGGCGTACTCCTGTGTTTACCGCGCATCAAGGGAATAGCGCAAAAGCTACAAGGCCTATCACAACCTTCAGCTATCTTTAAATAGGCGTAATTTTTAGGAGTGGTTGTCAAGCGTTCGCCTATCAGTTCATGTTTATAATCGGCACCTAAAGCTTTTAAGAGACTTGGCAATTCTGTCGTACCAAAATATTGATCTACATTAGGTATTTCCTTTTGTAAATCTGGCTTGTAGCGCTCACTCAAACAACCTGTTACAAACACCTTGTCTACTTCACCATCCTCTTTCTTCTGCATGTAGTGTAAAATAGTATTGACGCTTTCTTCCTTGGCATTGTTAATAAATCCGCAGGTGTTTATTACTACAACATTCCCTTCCTCTTCATGTACAACGTCCTTACCACTAGCTTTAAGTTGTCCCATCAACACTTCACTATCGTACACATTTTTACTGCAACCAAGCGTTACAACATTAATTCTATTTCTTTTTAGTGTTTTAGTTCTCATAAGCATCTTCCACCAAAATGGAAATCTATTTAAATCAGTGGGCAAAGATACAACGGAAATTAAACCTTTTGTATATTTAGTAAGTCATATATAAAAACTTAACCATGAAATTACCAAATATGGCACTGATAGTATTAAGTGCATTGCTGGTTTTCTCTTGCTCTAAGGATAACGATGCCCCTAATAATCCGAATCCTCAAGACGAAAACATTTATTATCCTCCCTTAAATTCTGATATATGGGAAACCAAATCTATTGAAACGTTAAATTGGAATGAAACACAATTACAACCCTTATTAGACTTTTTAGAAGAAAAAAACACTAAGAGTTTTATGATCCTTCATAACGGAAAAATAGTGGTTGAACATTATATGAACGGACATGACAGCAATGCTGTTTGGTATTGGGCAAGTGCAGGTAAAACACTAACAACGGCTTTGTCGGGCATCGCACAAGATGAAGGTTACTTGAATATAGAAAATAAAGTATCCGATTATTTAGGTACTGGCTGGACAAGTGCCGACCTCGACAAAGAAAACCTCATTACCTGTAAGCATTTATTATCCATGTCTTCTGGTTTAGACGATACTTTAGGTGATGATGTTTCGCCTACAAACCTTCAATATATTGCAGATGCTGGAACACGTTGGGCTTATCACAACGTTTATGTCAAAATGCAAGATGTTGTTGCCCAAGCCACAAACCAAAGTTGGGAAAATTACTTTATATCAAAACTCAAGAACCCAATAGGTATGAATGGCAGTTGGATAGGATTAGGCGATTTAAGCGTGTATTGGAGCAACACAAGAAGTATGGCGCGGTTTGGCTTATTAACATTGGCTAATGGCAACTGGCAGGGTCAGCAAATTATATCTGAAAACTATCTTAATGATGCCCTAAACACCTCTCAAAATCTCAATCAGTCTTATGGATATATGTGGTGGTTAAATGGAAAGTCTTCTTTTAGATTACCACAAACCCAAATTCAATTTCCGGGTGAACTTATACCTAATGCACCAGATGATATGTTCGCAGCTTTAGGTAAGAATGACCAAAAAATATATGTTGTTCCGAGTCTTAAACTTGTTATTGTTAGAATGGGTGAAACAGCAGATGATGAAAATTTTGCACTTTCAAATTTTGACAATGACTTATGGGAAAAAATTAATGACCTAATAAATTAATTATAGTTCTCTGGTGCTACCCGTTCTTTAGAAGCTTGCTCATACACATAAGCCCACTCTAATAATTGTTTTTCCTGGAGACGTTTTCCAATAAATGTTAGACCTTTTGGTACACCCTTATCCGTATAACCCATTGGTACTGTAATTGCAGGATATTCTGCCACTGCTGCATATGCTGCATGGTTGTTGTTAATTGACAAAAAGCCATCCAAATTGAATTGCTGCATAGGTACATCAAAGTAGGACTTCCCGTTTGTGTTCAGGGTATCTTTAATGCGTTCCAAGTAATCAGCATCTCCGTTATCACCAACAATACCTTTAAACAAATCTTGTCCATAAGGCATATTGATTAGGGAATCCTTTAAGTTATATTCCATAACATCCTCAATTGTTCTTATTGAAATATTATCGTTAGCATAGGCATCCATATAGGCAGGTAAATCTTTTTTCATATCTAGATTAAGTAGACTTATAAAATTCGGTAAACCAATTTGTTGCTCTTCTATCTCAATAATTTCTGCTCCTTGTTGTTTTAGAACATCTAAAGCTTTTACAAACAAAGTATCCTCCATCATACGTTTTGGTGCACCAAAACGCTTACCCTGAAGACTCGCATTTTTTAAATCTTTTGTATAAAACCCAGATTCCCACATAATCATAAAAGATTTAGAATCGGATTGATCTTCACCAAAAATAGCATCTAAAACTATAGCATTATCCATTACCGTTCTGGTGATTGGACCCGCAGTATCTAAAGTTGAAGAAATAGGTACAATTCCACTACGACTCACCAAACCGACAGTAGGTTTTAACCCAACAACTGAATTCTGACTCGCAGGTGATAAAATAGAACCAGCGGTTTCGCTACCAATTGTAGCAGCAGCAAAATTAGCAGAAGCCGCTACTCCGCTACCGGAACTCGAGCCGCCCGTATCGATGATTCTTCGTCCGTAGGGATTTAAGGTCTGACCACCAATAGCCGAATAGCCACTCGGGCACTCACCACAAAAGAAATACGCCCACTCACTCAAATTGGCTTTCCCTAAGATTAAAGCACCTTTAGATTTTAATTTTTGAACAATGAAGGCATCCTCGGTAACATTTTCTTTCAATGCCACAGCACCAGCAGTTGTAGCCATACCAGATGCATTGACGTTGTCTTTGAGAAGAATTGGCATGCCAAATACTGAATAGACTAAGTTTTGTGTGTTACCGTAAATTTTCAAAGCCTCATCTTTGGCTTTTGCTTCATTTAAAACTTCTGGATTAATTGAAATTACTGAATTTAGTGACAACGAATTTTCTCTATCAAACTTTCTAATGCGATACAAGTAGAATTTTGTTAAGGCTTCGTAAGTAAAATTACCATCAGAAATATGCTTCTGAAGTGTCGGAATATCCTGCTCTAAAATTAATGGCTTTAAACGATTATAGTCAGACTCTTTAAAATCTTCCATTTGTGGATTAATCTCAGCCCAAATATCTGCCTTCATTAGGATTTTAGAATCTAGAACCTTAAACTCTGTAAAATCCTTGGTTGAAATTGCATCTAACTCCGATTGCTCTTCCGCTGTAGTTTCAACAGTTTCTGATTCTGAAATTGGCTCTCGCGCTTCACGAGATTTATTGTCTTTACACGAAAAAACAAAAAGGAAAATTAATAAAAAAAGAATGTAGCGCATGGTTAGTTTTTTTTTTATAAAAATACGAAAACCATGAATAAAAAAAACCTCATAAGTTTTTGATACTTGTGAGGTCTATACATTTAAAAAAAAAGAAATACTGAAACAAGTTCAGCATGACAAACTCTATTATTATTTAAAAAACGAATCTACAAACTCATACTTATTAAATACCTGCAGATCTTCAATACCCTCACCAACACCAATATACTTTACAGGAATTTTAAACTGATCGCTAATACCAATAACTACACCGCCTTTTGCCGTACCATCTAATTTAGTTACCGCCAAAGACGTTACTTCGGTTGCAGCAGTAAATTGTTTGGCCTGTTCAAATGCGTTTTGTCCTGTAGAGCCGTCTAAAACCAAAAGGACATCATGTGGAGCATCTCCAACCACTTTTTGCATAACGCGCTTTACTTTAGAAAGCTCATTCATTAAGTTCACTTTATTATGTAAACGTCCTGCAGTATCGATAATAATAACATCTGCATCTTGATTAACTCCCGATTGTAAGGCATCAAAAGCTACAGATGCAGGATCGCTCCCCATTTCTTGTCTTATCATTGGAACATCTACTCTATCTGCCCAAACCTGTAATTGATCTATTGCTGCAGCCCTGAACGTATCTGCTGCACCTAATACTACTTTTAAACCTTTCTTCTTAAATTGATAAGCCAACTTACCAATAGTTGTGGTTTTTCCCACACCGTTAACACCAACGACCATTAATACATACGGTGTTTTTTTACCATTATCTTGTTCTGGCAGATTAGGTATGGTATAATCAGTTTCTTCACCAGAATTCGTTTCCGACAACAAACCAGCAATTTCTTCTCGTAATATCTGATTAAGTTCTGAAGTTCCTAGATATTTGTCTCTAGCGACACGCTCTTCAATTCGCTCTATGACCTTTAATGTGGTGTTGACACCTACATCACTCGTTACCAAAACTTCTTCTAGGTTATCTAGTACATCATCATCAACTTTAGACTTACCGGCAACCGCTTTATTTAACTTACTAAAAAAGGAAGTTTTGGATTTTTCTAAACCTTTATCCAGGGTTTCCTTCTTTTCTGAAGAAAAGATTTTTTTAAAAAAACTCATGTACTTTTTATTTACTTTGCTCACTGCAACAACCTTGCCCTTCCTAATGTACTGCTAAGTTGTCAGATGGTCTCAAATATAGCCATAAAAAAACTGCTTTCAAATGAAAGCAGTTTGTTAAATCTCTATATCTATTTAAGATTATTTCTTGTTTAAAAAGTCATCGACAAATTCTGGTGCCATAACTGATTCCACAAACATGTATGCACCAGTTTTTGGTGATTTCACCATTTTTATAGCTTTTGTCAATCTTTTTGATCCTGTCTGTAAAGACGCTACTGATTTCTTTGCCATGATTTATTATTTTATCTCTTTATGAACTGTCATACGCTTAAGTATAGGATTAAATTTTTTAATCTCCATACGCTCTGGCGTATTCTTCTTATTCTTAGTTGTAATATATCTTGAAGTTCCTGGCATACCAGAAGCTTTGTGCTCTGTGCACTCTAAGATAACTTGTATTCTATTTCCTTTCTTTGCCATTGTAAATTGACTTTAGCGTATGCTTATTTATAAAATCCTTTTGCTCTAGCTTCTTTCAATGCTGCAGTAATACCAATTTTATTAATGGTTTTTAAAGCAGATGTAGAAACTTTCAATGTTACCCACTTATCTTCCTCAGGAATATAAAAACGCTTCTTGATCAAGTTTGCATCAAACTTGCGTTTTGTTTTATTCATAGCATGGGAAACATTGTTTCCAACCATTGCTTTTTTCCCAGTAAGTTCACAAACTCTTGACATTGTATTCTTTCTTTAGGTCTATTAATTTTTCCTGTCTTTTTCTAATCCAATAAAGGGATATTTTCAAACAGGGTGCAAATTTAGTAAAACTTTATGTTTCAACAAATATAATATTCTACTTTTTCAAAATTTCTTTTTGAAGCATCTCAAAAGCCTTGTTTGTGGCTTTCATTATGACTTTTCCTCTATGGTTGCCAAAATTAAAAACATTAGCCACAACACCTAACTCAGAGGCAATAGCAATCCAGACCGTTCCTACCTCAGCATCTGAATCTCCTTTTGTTGGACCCGCATTTCCTGTGGTACTTATCCCGTAATCAGCATTAAACAATTGACGCACATTAACGGCCATAGCTTCGGCAACTTCTTTACTCACTACAGATTTAGTTTCAATATCCTTCTTTGAAACCTTAAGAATATTTATTTTGGATTCTGTAGCATAGCTTACGATACTACCCTTAAAGTATTTTGAAGCTCCGGCATTTGCAGTAATTGCATTTGCGATTTGACCACCAGTACAACTTTCAGCAATTGAAATTGTTTTCCCTAAATGGGTTAATTGCTTTCCAATGATAGCTTCTAATGATAAATCGTCTTCAAAGCCAACAAAAATATCTTCGATTTGAGGCAACAGTAATTGTATTTGTTTTTCTAACTCTGCCTCAACAATATTTTTGTCCATAGCTTTTCCTGACAAACGCAAACGCACTTTACCCAAGTTTGGTAAATACGCCAATTTTATAAATTTAGGTAAGGCGTCTTCCCATGCCTCAATTCTGTTGGCAATGGCACTTTCACCCAAACCATAGGTTAATAAGGTTTTATGCTTTATATATGGGAATTTAAATTTTGACCGAAGCGCAGGCAGTACTTCATTTTTTATGAGAGCCTTCATTTCATAAGGCACACCTGGAAGTGAGACAAAAACTTTTCCGTTTTTCTCTAACCACATTCCTGGAGCCGTACCATATTCATTTTTAAGTACTTTTGCTTTGGACGGTACTAAAGCTTGCTGTCGATTTAAATCCGATATCGGTGTACTGATATATTTAGAAAACAAATGCTCTACATGTACGAGAACATCTTTATTTTCAACCAAGGTATCATTAAAATATTCACAAATCGTATATTTTGTTATGTCGTCCTTAGTAGGTCCTAAGCCACCGGTAATTATGATTATATCGGCATTTTCTTCAGCTTCTTTTAATGCTTTAAGAATATGTGCTTTATCATCTTGTACAGATGTGATCTGATAGACCGATATACCTATTTTATTAAATTCTTTACCTAAGAAAGCTGAGTTGGTATCTACAATTTGACCGATAAGAATTTCGTCACCAATAGTTATAATTTCTGCTGTCAATAGTTGATTCCTTTTAAATTAACCCGACAAAGGTAAGGCTATTGAAAAGTTAATTCATTAATTTTAAAGAACCTTTAATAAAAACCCAACAAATAATGACTTCAAAAAATATTCTAATCACCATTCTTTATGTTGCCTTTTGCCTCAATTTGTATCAATGTAATGACAACAAGAATACTGTTGTTACTAATTCCCAACCACTAACTAAACAAATAACACCTCAATATTCATTAACTAAGGATCAAACCCATAATAAATTCAGTAGTACAATACCACCTATTCTCAAGGTCAAATCAGGTGCTATCATTGAGGCATATACCGAAGATGCAAGTGATGAACAATTTAAGTTAAATTCAGGTCTTGAAGACCTTAGAACATTAGATTTTGAGCCCATACACCCTTTAACAGGACCTGTATTTGTTGAAGGTGCAGAACCTGGTGACGTACTAAAGGTTAAGTTGCACGAAATTGAGGTGGGAGATTGGGGATGGAATGCGATTTATCCTGGCTTTAGTTTTGTGGCCGATTCAATAAAAGGAGAATATTTAAGAATTTATGATCTAAAGGACAATAAAACAACAGTACGTTTTAATGATTCCATTCATTTAAAACTTAATCCGTTTCCAGGGGTAATGGGAGTGGCACCAGCAACACCTGAGCTCTTAAGCACAATTCCACCGCGTGCAAATGGTGGAAATATGGATGATCCTAATATGACAGTTGGAACAACAATATATTTCCCTGTTTTTGTTAAGGGAGGTTTATTTTCCATAGGTGATGGACATGCTTTACAAGGTCTCGGCGAAGTATGTGGCACTGCTATTGAGGTTCCTTTAAGGGTCGTTTACGAAATTGAGTTGATAAAGGATAAATCAATAAAAGAACCACAATACGAGACTGAGGACTACTATGCCACCACAGGTTTTGGTACTTCTATAGATATGGCAGCAAAAAAAGCAACACTTTATATGATAGAGTATTTAATGAAAGAGCATAAATTAAGTGAAAACGAAGCTTATGCCTTATGCTCATTAGCTGGTGATCTTAAAATAGCTGAAACTGTTGATTTACCACATATGCTAGTTACCATGCATATATCCAAGGACGTTCTCGGGATAAAGAGATTATAAATTAAAATCAGCCTTAATCTCCTCCGCTGCGTTTTCTACAGCCGTGAGTACTTTTTGAAGCTGAGCATCAATATTTTTGTCTGCTTGCTCAAATTTTCCCCAATCCTGAACTTCAATTAACTCATCATAAACCCCAAGATCGAATAGCTCTATAGTTGGTTTCATTTTGTGCGCTGCCTGATAGGTTTCATAAAAATCTCCCTCTGGAACAGCCTTCCTCAAACGCTCCGCATCTTCTGGAACCTCTTCAATAAAGGCTGCGGCTAAAGCCATAACAAAGTCTTCATCATTATCAGCCATTTCGCGTACACGGTCTAGTTTATAATATTTTGCCATTTATTTTATTTTGATTGAAAACAGTTCTTGGTCTTCAATATATCCTTTTAATTCATCGTTTGCAAAAACCTTACCAACACCAGATGGTGTTCCGGTAAAGATAATATCTCCAATTTTTAAAGTGAAATATTTTGACACATATTCTATAAGCTCATCAATCTTCCAAAGCATTAACTCTGTGTTACCTGATTGTACAACTTCATTATTTTTCTTTAAACTAAAATTGATATTATCTACATTTTTGAAACTTGATTTTGGAAGCCACTTTCCAATGACAGCAGCACCGTCAAAGGCTTTTGCTTTTTCCCATGGCAACCCTTTAGCTTTTAGCTGCGCTTGTAAATCTCTTGCGGTAAAGTCAATTCCCAAGCCAATTTCATCGTAATATTTATGAGCAAATTTTTTATCGATGTACTTCCCGACCTTTTTAATTTTTACCAAAACTTCAACTTCGTGATGGACTTCATCCGTAAAATCTGGAATAAAAAAAGGCTGTTTCTTCAGTAAAATAGAGGTGTCTGGTTTTAAAAATACTACAGGATCTGTAGGCTTTTCGTTTTCCAACTCTTTAATGTGCTCTGTGTAATTACGCCCTATACAGATAAGTTTCATTAGCTCAATTTATTATTAAACTGACGTAGCTTTATGGCGGTTAATACCTTTTTAGTATATAACGGAAAATCTGCATTTAGCAACCAACCAAAATATCCTGGTTCTTGCTCCATAACATCTACAACGCGTTTCCCTTTATGTTTACCAAAAGAAAAACATTCTTCGCCCTCTTTATTAAAAATTAAAAATCCTGCGAAATCTGCAAACTTTTTACGCGAACTGAATTCTGCCAGAAACCTCGTGTCGTTTTCTAGTGCTTCATATCTGGCCAACTGTGCTTTTAGCACCTCATATGTGGCTTTCGTGTCTGCCTCTGCACTATGCGCATCATCTAAACTTTTGTCGCAATAAAATTTATAGGCTGCACTTAAGGTACGCTGCTCCATTTTATGGAAAATTGTCTGTACGTCTACAGCTAACCGATTTTTCATATCAAAATCAATCTCAGCACGTAACATTTCTTCTGCCAATAACGGTATGTCAAATCGGTTGGAGTTAAACCCACCTAAATCAGAATCCTTAATCAGATTATGAACTTCTTTGGATATTTCTTTAAATGTTGGTGCATCTGCCACATCAGCATCTGAAATTCCATGGACCTTTGTTACTTCTGGTGGAATGGGAATGGTAGGGTTAACCAATTTGGTATAGGTTTCCTCCTTCCCATTGGGATGTACTTTTAATATTGAGATTTCAACTATTCTGTCTTTTGAGATATTTATCCCTGTTGTTTCTAAATCAAAAAAACAGATTGGTTTGTTTAAATTGAGTTGCATTAGTCCTTAATTTTTGCAAATGTAGTGCATTTCTATTAGTATATCCTCTCCGTTAATTTGATAATGACTTGAAAAAAACCGAATTTAGTTTTTGAATTTAAACAACATTAATGAATACCATAACAGATCAACCCGTCACATTTACATCTGGTGCACTTATGCCCAACCGATTTATGTTAGCACCGTTAACAAACCAACAAAGTCATGAAAACGGCAAGTTATCTGAAGAGGAATTTAGGTGGTTAACCTTAAGAGCTAAAGGTGGATTTGGACTCGTAATGACCTGTGCCTCTCATGTTCAGAAAATTGGGAAAGGCTTTTCTGGTCAGCTAGGTATCTTTTCAGATGATCTAATGGATGGGCATAAAAGATTAGCAGCAGAAATAAAATCTTATGGTAGTTTAGCGGTAATACAGCTACACCATGCAGGAATGCGCTCTCCCTTTGAGGTTATAAAAGAAAAAGCAGTCTGTCCATCTGAAAGCAAAAAACATAATGCTAGAGCATTAAACCTATCTGAAATTACCAAATTAAAAGAGGACTTCATAAGAGCTGCCGTAAGAGCACAAAAATGCGGTTATGACGGCGTTGAAGTACATGGTGCGCATGGTTATATCTTGACACAATTTCTAAGTTCTGAAATAAACAAAAGACAAGATGAGTATGGTGGTGCTTTAGAAAACAGAGCACGTCTTATTTTTGAAATCCTACATGGCATTAGGGCTAAATGTGGTCCAAACTTTTTAGTTGGAATCAGGTTATCTCCAGAACGCTTTGGAATGAAACTTTCTGAAATAAAAGTCTTATGCCAACAACTCATAGATGATGGAAAAATTGACTTTTTAGATCTCTCACTTTGGGACTGTTTTAAAACACCTGTAGAATATCCTGAAAGTGACATGACTCTTTTAGAACACGTACTTCAACTTAACTACAAGAATGTGAAGCTAACCGTCGCCGGTAATATAAGAACTGGACATGATGTGCAAAGAGTTATTGATGCTGGTGTTGATTTTGTTACCATAGGTAGGTCTGGTATTCTTCATCATGACTTTCCTAAAAAAGTAATCGCCAATCTCAATTTTCAACCGATTAATAATCCCGTTTCGAGAGCTTACTTAAAATCTCAGGGCTTGAGTGAAACATTTATCGATTACATGCAGCGTTGGGAAGGTTTTGTTGAAAAATAAAAAACAAAAGGCACGATTCATAAACCGTGCCTTTTACTGTTATTACATGGACTTTTCTATATTTCTCTATTGGTATCCCAGGCTTCTAAATAATCTTTAACAGCCTTAACAAACTGGCCACCCAACGCGCCATTAACCACACGGTGGTCATAAGAATGTGACATAAACATTTTGTAACGGATACCTATAAAATCCCCTTGAGGTGTTTCAATCACTGCTGGTACTTTTCGTATGGCTCCAAGTGCCAGAATACCCACCTGAGGTTGATTAATTATAGGTGTACCCATAATACTTCCAAAGGTACCCACATTAGTAACCGTGTACGTACCACCTTGGATATCGTCTGGATTTAAATTATTTTCCCTTGCTCTATTGGCCAGATCATTTACCTTTTTGGCCATACCTAAAAGGTTTAATTGATCTGCATCCTTTATAACAGGAACGATAAGGTTACCATCAGGAAGTGCAGCCGCCATTCCTAAATTGATATGCTTCTTTTTGATGATTTTGTCGCCTTGAACCGAAATATTCATCATTGGGAAGTCTCTTAAAGCCTTCGCAACAGCTTCCATGAATATTGGTGTAAAGGTCAGATTTTCACCCTCTCTCTTTTTAAAATTAGCTTTGTGCTTATTTCTCCAGTCCCAGATTTCGGTAACATCAGCTTCAATAAATGATTGTACATGCGCCGAAGTTTGAACCGAATCAATCATATGTTTAGAGATGAGCTTACCCATTCTCGTCATTTCTATAATCTCATCGTCTCCAGAGGATACTACTGGCTTAGGAGTTGGCGTTTGTGGTGTTTTTTGTTCAGCAGCCGGCTCAACCTTGGATTCTGCTTTTACTTCTTCGGTTGCCTTTGGTTGTTTATCAACTATAGGTGCTGAGCTACGTGACTGTAAATAAGATTTAATATCATTTTTAGTTACACGTCCATCTTTACCAGTTCCTGGTATTGCATCTAGCTCTGCTTGAGAAATCCCTTCTTCTTTAGCAATATTTTTAACTAAAGGAGAATAAAAACGGTCACCAGAAGAAATTACTGGCTGTGCAGTTTCTTTTGCAGCCACCACGGTTTGTGCGACTTCTGCTGCAGCTTTAGGAACTTCTTGTTGTGTAGTCTCAGCCGCTGGTGCTTTTACCTCAATAGAACTACCTCCTTCAGTTTCAATAATAGCAATAGTTTGGCCAACCTGTACTACGTCATCCACATCAAATAGTTTTTCGACCAATACACCATCAACTTCACTAGGTACTTCACTATCTACCTTATCGGTTGCTATTTCTAAAACAGCTTCATCAGCTTCAATAGTGTCGCCAACATCTTTAAGCCATGAGGTAATGGTTGCTTCTGCAACACTTTCACCCATTTTAGGTAACTTAAGTTCAAACTTTGCCATATCTATAATTTGAAGGTCTTTATTTTAAAATCGAATGCAAAATTAACAAAAAACAGTCTGTTTTGATGATTTTTGTTCAATAAAAATTAGAATGATATTACTTCACCTTTGCCAACGCTACTATCACTTCCAAGCATAAAATTACTACTTTTTAACCATATGCGATAAGTGTTTTGTCTTGAAGTATTAGAACTTTTGATATAATCTATTGAGGTTTTGTAACCCAAAGAATTCGCATCTAAAACAATCTGTGTATGACTTGGTATCTCTTTTAAACTTGAAGAAAAACTAACTGTACCGTCTAACTTATGTTTAAGTTGCTCATCTACAGGTTGCGAAATTACCAAAGTTTCATTTATGGTTAATTCTTCCGACTCCTCCACAAGACTTCTTTTAGAAGCTAGGCTTAGTACGATTTTCACTAAAGCAGAAACAACAGCATTACTCTTAAAATGTTTTTTGTAGAAAATTTCCATAGCACCATAAAAACGTTTTGCGTAGATTTTGTCCTTTAGGGTACTTTCTCCTTTAAAATGAATGATAGAAGTCTCACCGAAGTAATAATTACTATAACCTGCTTTTAATACTTTATAGGATAAATCAACATCTTCACCATACATAAAATAGTCTTCATCAAAACCATTAACTTCATTATAAACAGCCCGTTTTAAAACCATAAATGCACCTACAAGTATATCGGTCTTGCCTATTTGATTTGGGTTTAAATTATTGTTGTAATAATTTTTTGAGTTTCCTATCAATTTTTGAAGTGCCACTTTTGGTGTTGGAATATGACGTTTACTTTCGGGAAGAAACTTACCTGTTCCATCTATGAGCTGACAACCAACAATTCCTAGGTTTGACTGTGTTTCAGAAAAACTTAAGATTTTAGAAAATGTATCTTCAGCCACAACTGTATCTGGATTTAGAATACACAAGTATTCTCCTTTTGCGTGTTTAACACCAATATTATTACCTTGAGAAAAGCCATAATTATTTTTATTCTCTATAAGTGTCACCGAGGGAAAAAGTTGTTTTACCATGGCAACACTATCATCTGATGAACAATTATCAACGACTATAATCTCCGATTCTATATTATTTAATGCAACTTCAACACTTCTTAGGCAGAGCTCTAAAAAGTAGCGAACATTATAGTTAAGTATGACTACGGAAAGCTTCAATTTGGATTTACGATTTTAAAGAAGCTTCAAAAGGTACACGATCAATAATACTTCTACCAAGAGTAATCTCGTCTGTATATTCCAATTCATTACCAGCAGCAACACCTCTTGCAATGGTAGAGGTTTTAATATTATAATCTTGAATTTGTCTAAACACATAAAAATTAGTGGTATCACCTTCCATCGTTGGGCTCATCGCAAAAATGAGTTCCTTTACCTTTCCTGATTTTACCTTTTCTACCAAAGAAGCAATGTTTAAATCTTGTGGTCCTATTCCATCCATAGGTGATATTTTTCCACCCAACACATGATACAATCCTCTAAAGGAACTTGTATTTTCTATTGCCATAACATCCCTAATATCTTCAACAACACAAATCAGTTCCTCGTTACGATTTGGATTTTCACAAATCTCACAAAGTTCTTTATCACTAATATTGTGACAAGATTTGCAGAAATTTATTTCTGATCGAACTTTAGATAATGCCTCTGATAACTGAATGGTTTGATGTGCAGGCTGCCTTAATAAATGTAGCACCAAACGCAATGCCGTTCGTTTACCAACGCCAGGCAACTGCGACATTTCATTCACCGCATTTTCCAAAAGTTTAGAAGAAAATTCCATAGGGATAAAGGTACAGATTTTAGAACTAAAAAATGCCAAATTGTTAACATACTACAATTGGGCATTTGATGAAAAACTGTATGCTTATTTTATAATTAACTTTTTAGTTATTTCACCTTTAGCACTATTCAACTTTACAAAGTAAATACCCGGATTAAATGATGACAAATCGATTCTAAACTCATTCATTAAATTAACTTTCTTTCCGTAAAAAACGATTTTCCCTTGAGTATCATACACCCTTATGCTTACATCTTCTGGCTTATCCCACTTTAAGGTAACCTGGTCCTTAGTTGGGTTTGGATACATAAGCAAATCGCTAACTTCGAAATCTTTAACACTTAATGAAGCATCATACACGTTGGATCTCCATAAGCCTCTTCCATAAGTTGCTGCATACAACATATTGTCTGCAGTATTAATCTCTAACTCATTAATTCTAACATTTGGCAATCCATTACTAAACGCCACCCATCTATTTCTTGTATTGTCTGTGTAAAACACACCATAATTCATCCCAACATATAGGCCATCATCACCATTGTCTTGCCAGGCAAGCGCTTGAGCCACAAAATTAGGTAAGTTGAGACGGTAAGACGTCCATGTAAGTCCAGCATCAGAACTCACATAAACTTTTTCGATATCTGTTGTTGCTACAGCAATTTTAGACGGATCCGTTGGGTGAATGGCTATTTCATTAATTCTTGAATTACCTGTTAAACCGAGTGGTGCTATAGACCAGTTAATTCCACCATCTAAAGTATATCTCAAGATTCCATTTATAGCAACATAAATAATCTGACTATTGGTTGGTGCAATCTTCATATGATCAATATTCCCAAAGTTTGGTGAAATTGAAGTCCACGAATTCCCTGCATCTAGTGATTTATAAACTTCATCAAACGCAACATATACTGTATTTTGAACGATTGGATCTTGTTCAAAAGGTACGACCCAATTCCAGCCTGAAGTTCCACCTTTACCATCAGGTTGGGTAAGGTTAGAAACATTACTACCAGCGAAATTGTATTGGGTACTGTACAAGCTTCCAAACTGTGTTGTACCAATCATAATAGAAGCATCATTCTTATCTACAAAGCCTTCCATTCCGTCAGCACCAAGCCAATCGGTCCAATTACCATCTTCTCTCAGTGCAGATGTACCATTGTCCTGCGAGCCACCAGTAACAATTACCGGATCGGTTTGACTAACACCAATTTTGTAGAATTGTCTTATACCCATACCTGGTGTCAAATCCGTGTAATAAGAAGAACTGACATTTACAGGGTCATCCGCCCTAAAAATTCCGCCATCCGTACCAACATATAATTTTACATCCGAACCTACACCAGCGAATTGCATGATGTCTACATCTGCATGACAATACCCTATACCTAAACCATTGGCTGTACCTGGCACCCACTGAGAAGTGATAGTAAAACTAACACCTCCGTTGATAGAACGCCAAGTATTAATACCCGCAATATGAACATCATTAATATCGTTAGGGTTTACTGTAATATCCATATCTCTTGGTGCCTGCCCTAAGGCATCGTTACCATTGGTATCATAACCAAAAAAGTTTTGTGAATGAGTACGTTTTAAAAACGTATTACCGCTATCATTTGACACATAAAATCCGCCGAAAACCCCTCCATTGGCTTCAACAACATAAACCGTATTAGGGTTATTAGGAGAAACTCCTATCATTTTAGGGCCACTAGAAAACTGATTGGCTCCAGCACCAGTTATTTGCGTAAAGCTGTTTCCACCATCGGTAGAAACATAAAACTCATTTCCTGAGGCATATACTACATTGGAGTTGTTTGGTTTAAACTCAAAATCATACCCTGTATTTGGTGAAACAACATATATAGAACTCCAGGTTAAACCACCGTCCGTTGATTTAAATAAGCCATTTCCCTGGACACTAGCGTATAATTTTTGAGGATTTGAAGGGTCTACTAAAATTTTGTTTACCAGCCCTCCTAATAGATTGGCATGAAGCGACCAGGTTGACCCTCCATTGGTAGATTTAAAAATAATACCACCTGTAGAGCCCCAATAATATGTATTACTATTGCTAGGATCAATGGTTAAAGCATATACATCTATATTTGAAAGATTGTCTGACAATACTGTCCATGTTGATCCTCCATCTAGACTTTTCCATACCCCACCAGTTTCACTACCTGCAATGATATGGTTTAAATTAGAATCATCAATGGCTAAAGACGTGATTCTACCTACTCCTGGATTCCATCCAGAAGTCGCATCCCAATAGGTTGGTCCCATTTCTTCCCAAGTGCCCACCGTCGTTCTAGCTGCTAAACCTTCACTGATGAAGTTAACATTAAAATTTTCCAATTCGTTATAGTAAAATTCTGGAGATTTTAATTTACCTGTTTCGTCCATGGCACGTTCTGCAAAATATTGCCATCGCTTAAAAATTTTAAAACCAGTACCTCTGCCCCTGCCAACAGAATCAAAATGTTGTTCGGCAACTTGAGAGATATAATCAACCGTGTGATTACCCTCAATAATCAATTGCCTGTAATCTTGACCAGAAGCGTTAAAAATGAAGAGTCCAAACGCAACCAGTAAAATTGTCTTTTTCATAAAAAAATGGATTTTAAATAGCTATTTTTTCCAAATGTACTATTTTTCATAAAATTTTTAGTTAAGAAATTCTTCTATGAGCTCTACATCCATTTTAATTTTGATTGCAGGTTATTTTGCAATCTTAGTTTTAATTTCGCTTTTAACGGGAAAGGATGACAGTAATGATGTGTTTTTTAAAGCTAAGCGACAATCTCCCTGGTATGTTGTTGCCTTTGGGATGATTGGTGCATCACTATCTGGAGTTACCTTCATTTCAGTACCAGGAATGGTTGGTGGTGAACAATTTGCTTACATGCAGGGTGTTTTCGGTTTTTTTGTGGGTTATATTTTTATACTTACTGTCCTTATTCCACTGTATTACAGACTTAATGTAACATCCATATACCAATATTTAGAACAAAGATTTGGATTTATCAGCTATAAAACTGGTGCTTTTTTCTTTTTGCTTTCAAGGGTTACTGGTGCATCATTTAGACTGTTCCTTGTAGCGTTAGCAATGCAGTATATAGTTTTTGAAACTATTGGAATTCCTTTTTGGTTAACCGTTGTAATTTCCATTTTACTCATTTGGCTATATACCAATAGAGGTGGTATTAAAACCATCGTTTGGACGGATACTTTACAAACACTTGCCATGCTAGTTTCTGTAGTTGTTGCCATCGTTTTAATTAATGAAGAACTAAATTGGTCTTATTTAGATTTTTTGAACTCTGAAAGTTTTAAACAAAAGGGTAAAATATTCTTCTTTGACGACCCAATGGCTAAAGTATACTTCTGGAAATATTTTATTGGAGGTATCTTTATTGCCATTGCCATGACAGGTTTGGATCAAGACATGATGCAAAAAAACCTAACTTGTAAAAATCCAAGGGATGCCAAAAAAAATATGCTATCTATGGCATCTTTGCTTGTTGTCGTAAACTTTATTTTTCTATCATTAGGCGCCTTACTTTTTATCTATGCGGAAAAATTTAATCTTTCTATTCCAGAATTAGATGGACGGACAAGAACAGATTTGTTATTTCCTGAAATAGCCATGAATCAAAATTTAGGAATCGGATTATCCATTACGTTTTTAATCGGGTTGATTGCAGCAGCGTACTCCAGTGCAGATAGTGCATTAACCTCACTGACTACATCGTTTAGTGTAGACTTTTTAAATATTGAAAAAAGACCTGAAGCTGAGCAAAAACCACTTAGAAAAAAAGTGCATATCGGTGTTTCCATTTTATTAGTTTTAGTTGTCATCATCTTCAATATGCTGGAAGGCAATGTCGTGAGCAACCTATTTAAATTTGCAACCTTTACTTATGGGCCATTGCTTGGCCTTTTCACTTTTGGAATATTGACAAAGTACAAAGTTAAAGACAAGTTTGTATGGGTCGTTGCTCTATTGTCTATAAGCTTAACCTTTATCATCTCATCACTACCGCAAGAGGTTATTGGGACTTATGTGTTTAACTGGGAGATTCTTCCTCTCAATGGATTGATTACATTCTTCGGTTTATGGTGCATAAAAACAAAAACATAAAGCTTTACTTCATTATTTAACAGGTAGATAATTTTCCCTCTTCGAGTTTGTTAACGTTTTGTTAAATAATTCTTATTTTTGTTACATTGACTAACCGTAACCCTTAATGAAAAGCATTTACACAGCCCTTTTGGCTCTGTTATTGGTATTAAATTGTAGCAAAGAACAAGCTAATGACAATAGTAACCCTTCGTATCTTCTATCGCAATTAACAAAAGAAGATACAGGTATAGATTTTGTGAATTTAGTAAGTGAGGATCCTCAGCATAATATCATAACTTACATCTATTATTATAATGGTGGAGGCGTTGCTGCTGGCGATATTAATAATGACGGACTTCCAGACCTTTATTTTGTTGCAAATAGTGGCGAGAATAAGCTCTATCTCAACAAGGGAAACCTTAATTTTGAAGACATCACCAAAAAGGCCAATGTTGCTGGAAAAGCAAGCTGGCAAACGGGTGTAACTATGGTAGACATCAATAGCGATGGCTATTTGGACATCTATATTTGTGCAGTGTCAGAGTTATTGGATTTTGAAGGTCATAACGAACTTTACATTAATAATGGAGATGGCACCTTCACAGAAAAAGCTAAAGACTACGGATTAGATTTTAAAGGCCACTCTACACAAGCCTATTTCTTTGACTATGATAAAGATGACGATCTTGACCTTTATTTGGTTAACCATGCTGTGCATACCACCTTATCTCATGGCAGGGCAGATATGCGCAACAAGCGAGAACCATTGGTAGGAGATGTCCTTTTAAGAAATGACAACGGAATATTTAATGATGTCAGCCAACAAGCTAATATATACGGAGGCGCTAACGGTTATGGTCTTAGTGCCGCTATAGCAGATTTTAATAATGACGGTTGGGATGACCTCTATATTTGTAACGATTTCCACGAGGACGATTATTATTATATCAATAACCAAGATGGAACCTTTACCGAACAATTAGAAGGCAGTTTTACAACCATTAGTCGTTTTTCAATGGGTAGTGATGCCGCAGACATCAATGGTGATGGATTCCAAGATTTGATGACCTTAGATATGCTGCCTTTTGATGAGCAAACCATTAAGGAAACGGAAGGTGACGATTCTATGTTTAATCTTCAAACACGTTTGAACAAACTCGGTTATAAAGATCAATACTCGCGCAATATGCTTCAGATAAACACCTCTGGGCATTATTTTACTGAAACAGCTTTTATGAATGGCGTTGCTGATACAGACTGGAGTTGGTCTCCATTATTTGCAGATTTCAATAATGATGGGCATCAGGATTTATTTATTTCAAACGGCATTCTTAGACGGCCTAACGGTTTAGATTTTAAGAAATACATCTCTAGTGCCTTTAAAGGTCGTTCTGAGGCAGAGGGTTTAGAATGGCTATACAATTCAGTAAATGAAATGGGCAGCGGAAAAGTTCCTAACCAAATCTACGAAGGTAATTCTAAAACATTTGAAAACCTCACTGGCGAATGGATAGAAAATCAGCCTAATCTTTCTAATGGTGCTATTTATGTTGATTTAGACTTGGATGGAGATTTAGATCTAGTCACAAATAACTTTGGAGAAATCGCCGGCATCTATAAAAATAACACTGATAATTCCGCGAATTATATTACAATAGACCTTGAATATAGAAATGCTAACCTAGAAGGTATCGGATCAAAAGCCATAGTTTTTACCAATGGAAAATCGCAATTAAAACAAGTTTTTAAATCAAGAGGATTTTTATCATCTCTAGAAAGTAGACTTCATTTTGGATTGGACTCTGTAAAATCTATAGACTCGATACAGGTGATATGGCCTAATAACGAAGTTATTACCTTAAAAAATATTGACATTAACAAAACACTTGAGGTTGTATATACACCAACCAATACGTTTTATGATTATGAAAATAGACCTACACCAACAAAACTTTTCGAGAAAGCATTTTTAATTGATTATGTACACAAAGAAGACCGCTTTAATGATTTTGCTGAGGAAAAACTGATTCCTTACAAAATCTCTATGCATGACCCAGCAGTAGCAAAAGGGGATGTGGATGGTAATGGCTATGATGATATTTTTATTGGAAATGCTTCGGGAAAACCTGCTGTTTTATATCTTAATTCTGGTAAAGACTTTACACCATCAATCCAAAAGGTTTTCAAAGAGGACTCACCATTTGAAGATAATGACGCTACGTTCTTTGATGCTGATAACGATGGTGATTTAGATTTGTATGTCGCTTCGGGTGTGCATGAATCCAAAAACGAAGAATTACAAGTTGATCGTTTATACATCAACTCCAATGGCACGTATACGAGATCTGAAAACAGTATTCCTAAAAACAGCCTAGTCACATCAACTATTACGGCAAATGACTTTGATGGAGATGGCGATGTAGATCTTTTTGTTGGAAATCTAGCCGATGTTAAGGACTTTGGCCAACCAGTCTCATCTTACATGCTCATTAACGATGGACTTGGTAATTTTTCAAAGGATCCTAATTTTAAGATTACTGCAAAAGTCACCCATGCTGAATGGCAAGATGTTAATGGAGATAACTTAAAGGATTTAATAATTGCTACAGACTGGAATGCCCCTTTAATTTACTTTAATAACAATGGAAGCCTTAAACAAATGGATGTACCCGAAAACATCAATGGTTTATGGCAAACGATTACAACTTACGACATTGATAGTGATGGTGATAAAGATATTTTGCTAGGTAATTGGGGCACGAATACAAAATTCAGTCTCAATTTTGATGGACCGCTAATGATGTATCATAATGACTTTGATAATAATGGAACATTTGAAACACTTTTAACTTACAACAACGAAGGAAAATACTATCCACTTAATTCTAAAGATGAACTCGCTGCCCAGATGAATGTTGTAAACAAGGTTTTCACAGACCATAAAAGTTATGCTGGCAAAACCCTAATTGATATCGTTGGTAATGACTATTTAGAAAATTCAACACAATACAAAGCGGATATTTTAGCCTCTGGGTACCTAAGGAATGATAATGGTAATTTCAAACAGTTTATCGCTTTACCTGATGCCTTTCAACTTGCTCCAATTAATACCTTTTCCAAAATTGATATCAATGGGCAACAACATCTATTGGTAGGTGGTAATTCTTATAAAGTTAATACCTATCATGGCTCATACACGGCATTAAAAGGACTTTTAGTAAAAGATCTGTTTAACTTTAATAATGTATCAGAATTAGGTATGGATCCGTTTAATCGTCAGGTAAAACAAATAGAGACCCTTAAAATGAAAAATAAAAACTTGGTCTTAATCGTTACCAACAATGATACCTTGAAAATATATTCGTATTAAATTAATTCATGAAGATAAAAGCGTACATAATTATTTTTGGTTTACTAACCTTCTCATGGTCTTGTCAAGAAGAAACTAAGCCTATAGATATTTCTTCAGAAGATTACCACCAAATGGTGGATAAGGTCACAGAAGTTATGGTACATGATATTTTCTCACCTCCTGTGGCGAGCAGAATATATGTCTATCCTAACATTGCAGCCTATGAAACTTTAAATCAAAACAGTAAATCTTATAAGTCTTTAGCCAATCAACTCAACGGGTTAAAAGATATAACACCAGAAAAAGTCAATATTAATAAAAACTTAAGGTTAGCGGCGCTTATAGCATACCTAAACGTGGCCAAAGAACTGGTTTTTTCAAAAGAAAAAATCACATCCTACAGAGATAGTTTGTATGCGATATGGGAGACAAATAATCTTGCTGAATATAACAATGCCAAAGGTTATGGCTTGGCAATATCTGAACAGATTATTAATTGGATGCAGGATGACCAGTATGCCGAAACACGCACCATGCCAGACTATAATATCTACACTGACGATCCATCGCAGTGGGAACCTACTCCACCTGCCTATATGAAGGGCATTGAACCACATTGGAATAAACTAAGACCTTTTGTACTCGATTCCGCTTCCCAATTTAAACCTGTGCCTCACCCTAAATTTTCGTTACAAGAAGACTCTGAGTTTTATAAAGAATTAATGGAAGTTTACAACATCACCAATGCAATCCGAAAAAAAGGAGACGATTGTGAAGAAATTGAAATTGCAAGATTTTGGGATTGCAATCCTTTCGTCTCAGTAAACAAAGGGCATTTCATGTTTGCCGAAAAGAAAATTACACCAGGAGCGCATTGGATCGGTATATGCAAAATTGCTTGTCAACAAACTAATGCTGATTTTGAAAAAACGGTTTATGCCTACACCAAAACATCCATTGCCATTGCTGATGCCTTTATTAGTTGTTGGGATGAAAAATACCGTAGCAATCTTATAAGACCAGAAACACTGATTAATAAGTATATTGATACCGAGTGGACACCGATTCTACAAACGCCACCTTTCCCAGAATATACGAGTGGTCATTCTGTAGTTTCAGGAGCTTCATCCGAGGTACTGACAGAAATTTTTAGTGATAATTTTGTATTTGATGACACCACCGAGCTTCCCTACGGACTGCCAATGCGGAGTTTTAAATCCTTTAGGCTGGCAGCGAAAGAAGCCGCAACCAGCAGACTTTATGGTAGTATTCATTATAGAGCAGCCATTGATGTTGGCTTAGAGCAAGGAATTAAACTAGGGTACTTAGTAAATAACAATCTCTCTTTTCTAAAATAAGAGCTAATATTGGTCTGTAGCAAGCAACACTAGTGTACAAGCTGCTTCAAACTGAATGTTATTTTCTCTTAAAATTTTATAAAATTCCGTATTCTCCGTACCTGGATTAAAAATAACTCGTTTAGGATTTAAACTTAGAATGTAATCGTAATATGTTTTTTGGTGTTTTGGACTTAAATATAATGTTACGGTATCTACATCTTTATAAGGAAGCAGTTCAGTATCTATTTTAACACCATTGACTTCACCTTCCTTTAAACCAAAAGCTAAAACCCTTTGATTGGCTTGTAGCAATCTATTGATAGCAATATTAGAATAACGGTTTGTTTTTAATGAGGCTCCTAGAACCAAAGTTGTTTTACTCATATGTTAAAAAGGTGTTAAGAATACATGTTACAGTAACAAGTTGTAAAAATAGTCGTCTATATGTAAACAAACTTTCAATCAATCAATAATTCAATCAAAAAATGAAGCAGTTCTTATTATTGCTCATTATGGTTTCATCAGCCATTTTGAGTGCACAACCTAATTCCAACACAGATATTAGAAACGGATCAATCTCGGGACGCGTTCTAGATAAAGCACTTAACGAACCCTTACCTTATGTAAATATTGTCATTAAAGATGCCTCAGAAAAGGTAATTACCGGCGGCATTACTGACAGTGAAGGAAATTTTACTATCGAAAAAGTTCCTGAAGGTTCAATTAAAGTAGAAATCACCTTTATTGGCTATAAAACCATCTTAAAACAGGAAACTGTTGGAAAAAGCAGTTTCAAAATAAACTTAGGAGACATTCTTTTAGAAGAAGACTCAGCCAGTCTAGATGAGGTTACTGTCGTTGCCGAAACCTCAACCATTCAGCAAAAAGTAGATCGAAAAGTAATTACTATTGGTAAGGACTTGACTACTTCTGGACCTACAGCGAGTGATATCATGACCAATTTACCGTCCGTAAATGTAGATCAGCAAACGGGTGATATAAGCCTTCGTGGTAACCAAAATGTTCAGGTCATGGTAGATGGTAAACTTACCAATATTTCACCAGCGCAGTTATTACGTCAGATTCCTTCAACTTCTATCAAACAAATTGAATTGATTACCAATCCGTCCGCCAAATACAACCCAGATGGCCTAAGTGGTATTATAAATATAATACTGCATAAAAATGTAAATGTGGGCTTTAACGGAAACCTTACGCTTGGTTTAGCTTATCAAGAAACACCAAAATTCAATAGTTCTATAGACATGAACTACCGTAATGGAAAGCTTAACTTTTTTGGTAACTACGGGAACAACATCAATAGAAATGAAAACTACGGAAACATTAACCGTACTAACGATGGTTCCATTCAATTATTCAATTTTTTAAGTCGTGGGACATCGCATTTGTATAAAGTAGGATTTGATTATTACATCAATGAAAAAAATACGATTTCACTCTTCACCAATCAAAACATTTTTGATGGTGACACTTTTGGAACGACTGCCATTCGTTTTGTTGATGCGTCAAACAATGAGTTTCAGAACAATTTCAACGAAAATGAAAACAATTCGCAACAATACAACTTTAACTATAAGTTAGATTTTGACAAAGAAGGGCATAACATAGAACTCGAGGTTGACCACAATATTTTTGAAGGAGAGTCTTTTAGCGATAATAACTTTGTATTGCAAACAGACTTTATTGAAGATAATCTGATAGACCGCACACGTACAACTATTAATTTAGACTATGTAAATCCATTATCCGAAAAATCAAAACTAGAACTTGGCTTACAAGCACGTTTATTTGATAATGAAATAAACTATTTTTCGGATGCGAGGTTAAGAGACCAAAATGGCAACCCATTTCCTGCTGATATCAATTTTGATTATGCTAGGAACATCTATTCTGCCTACGCAAATTACAATAAGTCTTTCGAAAAATGGTCGGTGCAACTCGGTTTGCGAGCTGAAACCGTTAATGTTGAATCTGAAGCTTTACAAACCAACTTAAGTGATAATAGCAATCTATTTATTCCTTTCGAAAACGACTATACCGAATTTTACCCATCTGCTTTTGTGACCTATAACGCATCCGAAAAAAACACATTTCAGTTTAGTTACAGCAGACGTATTGACCGACCAGGAATTGGACAGGTTAATCCTTTGCCAGAATGGAATACCCCTTTAATCTCGTCGTTTGGAAATCAGGAACTGCTTCCACAGTTCACCAATTCCTTCGAACTTAACTATACCCGAAATTTAGAAAAGGGCAGCATTACAGGAGGTGTTTTTTACCGAATTATAAATGATGAAATTAACCGAGCGGTTTTTATAGATCCTGCAGATTTAAATCGTATCATTTTAACGTTTGATAATTTTGATAACACTTCAGCCTATGGTATCGAGGTGAATGGTAGCTATAGGTTTTTTAAATGGTGGAACGTCAACGGTAGTTTTGATTTATTCGGACAAACCCAAAGAAGTATCACAGAGCGTTTAGACGTCCCAACGGATGTGGCAACCATCAACGATATCATCAGAGAAGAGGTTAAAGTGGATAACGTTACATGGAATTTTAGAGTCTTCAATAATTTTAAAGTAAATGAGGACTTATCCTTTTCTTTATTTGGTCTTTATCGCGGTAAAAATAAAGGAGTACAGTTTACGCAAGATGTGTTTGCTTTTGTTAATGTTGGGATGCGCTATAATTTCCTAGAAGATAACAGAGCGACCTTTAGTCTCAATTTTAACGACATTTTTAATACGATGCAGTTTAAGTTTGAAGGAGACAGACCTTTTCCTCAGTATGGAGATTTTAACTGGGAAAGCCGTACCATTTTTGCTGGACTATCGTATCGCTTTGGCGGAGGTAAGTATAGAGCCAAATCTAGAAAACGTAGAGATAATGATGTAAAATCTGACGGAGGCAGCTTTATATAAAAATTAACAGAGTTGACTGTCACATTAGACATTATAAAACGTCTATATAATATAGTATATCATATTTAATAGTTGGCATAAATAGTTGATGGTTAGTGTTATTGTTTAACTATTAAATGAAAAAACCCTGACAGCAAATTGCTGATCAGGGTTTTTGTTAAATGTGCGTTAAAAACGTTAATGTTTGAAATAAAATAGAACTTTTTACGTCTATGTAGTTGAGATAAGTTTTAAGTAATCTTTATTGTAAGATTTTTGATTTTATAATATAGTGTTAGTTAAAGTTGGTTAATAGCTAAAAAGCCCAGATACCTTAAGGTTTTCTGGGCTTTTTTAGTATAGTTTTTGCTGCCTTAAATTCCAGATTATATATTTTTCTATTAATGCTGATTCACTTATAAAATTTCGATTTAGAAAATCTAATGGCAGTATTTCAAAAAGTGTTTTGTTTATTTCCAAGTTTAAAATTGGCGTTGGTTCCTTAACATTTTTTTTTGTTCCAATAACCAAGGTTGTCTGACAGGGTTAGGATAATAACCATTAATCACTCTAATGTTATTTTTCTCAAATATTGTAAGTTGAATGTAGTTCGAGTAATCAGGCGGGTTATAACTATAGTTATTGGTAAACACTTTTCGAATAAATTTATTGAAAGACTTTATTGACTGTATAGATTTATATAATGATTCAATATCTTCAATAGAATTAAATCTTTTTTTGAAATACCAGTCAATATCATGAAATTTTGCTATTTCTAAAATTCTCTTTTTATTAACTAATTCTTTAAATCTAAGACTGTCTATTTCATAATTGTTATTAGGAAATGAGTCTAAATGACTAATCAGTTGGTAAATCAATTCAGGATTTAGTTCTGATTTTAACTTTGGGTTACTTTTCTTTTTTTTTCCATTTTTTTGACTTGCTGAAGTAGGTGTAATCTTCTCTTGTGTAATGAGAATAATGATAATCACTCAAAAGTGATTTTTTTATTACTAGCGAATCTTTGATTCCCTTTGCCTTACTTTTAGAAATCGAATAAGTGGAGATTAAGGATACAATAGTTAGACTATCTACTTTATTAAACTCAACAATTTTTGATTGACTGTAAAGATTGCCTGAGAGTAGGATAAATAATAAAAGATAGATTTTCAAAATTAGAGCTAACTGGTTATATGTGGTTAAATATAATTATTATACGAGCTGATTATAAGGATAAGAACAGCTAAAATTCTCTTTTTGTTAAAATTAATTCAAAAAAAAACCTGCTTTCGCAGGATTTTTTTACCATTTTATAATTGCACTCCCCCAAGTAAAACCACTTCCAAAAGCGGCTAACACCACGGTATCACCCTCTTTTATTTTACCCTCTTCCCAGGCTTCTGTCAACGCAATGGGTATAGATGCTGCTGTGGTGTTTCCATAGCGCATAATGTTATTATAGACCTGGTCGTCACTTAAGCCAAACTTCTTCTGTATAAACTGTGAGATTCTCAAATTGGCCTGGTGTGGTATCAACATATCTATGTCCTCTTTTTTGAGCTTGTTTGTGGTTAATCCTTCAATGATTGCTTCACTAAAACGTACAACAGCATGTTTAAATACAAACTGTCCATTCATATAAGGATAATAAGACACATCATCCGGATCGTTTTCTTCCATGATAGCATCTACCCAACGTCCTGTACTTGGGCCTTCTAAAGCCAATTCTTTGGCATACTTACCTTCGGAATGCAAATGGGTTGATAAAATACCTTTAGTATTATCTTCTTCTCTACTTAAAACAGCAGCACCTGCCCCATCGCCAAAAATAACCGTAACACCACGACCACGAGTTGAGCGCTCCAAACCACCTGAATGGTTTTCGCTACCAATTACCAACACATTCTTGTACATCCCAGTTTTTATAAATTGATCTGCGACGGATAAGCCATAAATAAAACCAGAACATTGATTGCGTACATCCAAGGCACCAATAGTATCCATTTCTAAAAGTTCTTGTACACGCACCCCTCCACCAGGAAAATACATATCAGGGCTCAGGGTTGCAAAAACAATAAAATCGATATCGTCTTTGGTTAGTCCTGCCCTTTCAATCGCAATTTTGGCAGCCTTTGCTCCCATTATCGATGTAGTATCATCACTTGTCTTTGGGTCGATCCAACGACGTTCTTTAATACCAGTGCGCTCCTGTATCCATTCATCACTGGTATCCATCCACTGTTTTAAATCATTATTGGTCACCACGTTCTCTGGAACGTATTTTCCTAAACCTGTTATTCTCGAATTGTACATGCTTATATCATAGATTAGAAATACAAATTTAATCCATTTTCAGGTCAAACTAACATGTATTCGTTATGCGTGCATAATACTTAAAATTATGTCATCTTGTCACAAATACCCAATTGGTATTTTATTTGAAACATAGGACTTTGAATATAAATAAATAATTAACAAGATTCCTACTTTCACAGGAATGACAAAACAACATAGAAAAATGACAAAAGGAAGTATTAATGTATCGGTAGAGAATATCTTTCCGTTAATTAAAAAGTTCTTGTACTCTGATCACGAAATCTTTTTACGTGAGTTAATCAGTAACGCTACGGATGCCACTTTAAAACTAAAGCATTTGACTACCATTGGCGAGTCTAAAGTAGACTATGGTGCACCAAAAATTGAGGTTAAAATTGATAAGGAAGGAAAAAAACTTCATATCATAGACCAAGGCATTGGTATGACAGCCGAGGAAGTAGAAAAGTACATTAACGAAGTAGCATTCTCAGGTGCCGAAGAGTTTTTAAACAAATATGAAGATTCGGCTAAAGATGCAGGCATTATCGGTCACTTTGGTTTAGGGTTCTACTCAGCCTTTATGGTTGCCGATAAGGTAGAGATCATTACAAAGTCACATACAGATGCCCCTGCTGTGCATTGGACTTGTGATGGTTCACCAGAATTCACCCTAGAAGAAGCCGACAAAAAAGATAGAGGAACAGAAATTATTTTGCACATTTCTGAAGGCGAGGAAGAGTTTTTGGAAGATGGAAGAATTCGTGAGCTTTTGACTAAGTACAACAAGTTCATGCCTATTCCAATAAAATTTGGAACGAAGGAAATCAATGATCCTGACTTTACACCTAAAACCACAAAGGATAAAGATGGTAAAGAAACTACTGAACCACATAAAAAAATTACAGTAGACGATATTATAAATAATCCTAACCCTGCTTGGACCAAACAACCTGCAGATTTAGAGGATAAAGATTATAAGAGTTTCTATAGAGAACTGTATCCTATGCAGTTTGAAGAGCCACTTTTCCACATTCATCTTAACGTAGATTACCCATTTAATCTTACCGGAATATTGTATTTCCCTAAGATGACCAATGATCTTAACATTCAAAAAGACAAGATTCAATTGTACCAAAATCAGGTCTTTGTTACGGATAATGTTGAAGGAATTGTACCAGAGTTCTTAACCATGCTAAGAGGTGTTATCGACTCACCAGACATTCCGTTAAACGTATCACGTAGTTACTTACAAGCCGATGGAGCTGTTAAGAAAATATCCTCCTATATTACACGCAAGGTAGCAGACAAATTAAAATCGCTTTTCAACAACAACCGTGAAGATTTCGAAAAGAAATGGGACGACATTAAAATTGTTATTGAATACGGAATGCTTTCCGAAGAGAAATTCTTTGAAAAAGCAGACGCGTTTGCCTTATACCCAACGGTTGACGGTAAATATTACACCTTTGAAGAATTGACCAATGCTATAAAGGCTAAGCAAACCGATAAGGATGACAAGATGGTGATTCTTTATGCATCTAATAAAGACGAGCAACACAGCTACATTCAAGCTGCAAAAGACAAAGGCTATGAAGTATTGTTGTTAGATTCTCCTATCGTTAGCCACCTAATGCAAAAACTGGAAACCTCAAAAGAAAACATCTCTTTTGCACGTGTGGATGCCGATCATATTGACAATCTCATTAAAAAAGAGGACACTGCAATTTCTAAGTTGTCTGATGAGGAAAAAACAAAATTAGACGAGCTTTTAAAAGAAGTAGTGCCATCAGAAAAATTCATGGTGCAACTAGAAGCTATGGATAGCAATGCGTCTCCGTTTATGATTACGCAACCAGAGTTCATGCGCAGAATGAAGGAAATGCAACAGACAGGTGGTGGCATGTTTGGTATGGGCAATATGCCAGAAATGTATAATTTGGTAGTAAATACCAATCACGATTTGGTGAATGAAATTTTAAACACCAAAACACGTAAAAAACAAGAACGCTTAATTAATCAAAGTTTAGACTTGGCACGTTTGTCTCAAGGCCTATTGAAAGGTGAAGAATTAACAAACTTTATCAAGCGCAGTTACGAGATGATTAAGTAATCTTGATTTATCATACTTTACCCTGTCTGGTCATAGTCAGGGGTTTCAAAATCTCTTATAATGCAAAACCACTTAGAATATTCTAAGTGGTTTTTTTCTTATAAAACTAACTTTTAACCTTTTTTTAGTTACAACTGTCGAATTTTCCTTTCAATTAGTTCTTAATTTTTTTAATTTCATTCTTTCCAACCTTAAAACAGTGCGATCAGACAATTCTAAGATCAAAACCATTTTTAAAGAGCTTGATTTTACTAATGATGAATTAAAGCTCATTGAGTCCGTGTTCCATAAAGAGATTATCAAAAAAGGGGAAATTCTTATTCATCCAGGCGATACGGTTGATGCACAATACTACATTTTGGATGGATGCCTGCGAGCTTTTCATTTAGATAATCAGGGAAAAGAATATACCATTCAATTTGGCATAGCAGATTGGTGGATGAGCGATTTTACCGCCTTCTTTTCCGAAGACAAAGCCATATTAACCGTTGAAGCAATTACTGATTCTATAATTTATAGAATTAACAAAAAGGACAAGGAGTATTTATATAGTGAAATACCTAAAATAGACTGCTTCTTCAGAATTAAACTTGAACGTGCCTTTGCTGCATTTCAAAAGAGAATTTTAACTGGCATCTCAAAACCTGCTAAAGAACGTTATCTCGATTTTATGGCTACCTATCCTAAAATTGAAACTTATTTAAAGAATTACCACATTGCTTCTTATTTAGGCATAACCACAGAAAGCCTCAGCAGAATAAGGAAAGAGTTATAGCTTAAGTAGTATTTCTTAACATACATCAATTTTTAATTGCCATAATACTATTAAGTTTGCACGACCTTAATAGCATTAATTAAGTTACCCTAAGGATTAATAGCCAAAAAGCGCAAGTTGTTTAAACTTGCGCTTTTTTTATTCTTTTTCTAATAATGAGTATTATTTTAATTAAAGCTTTAGAGCATATTACTCTATAATTTCAAAAAAAAATAAATGCTAATTAAGGGAATGAGAATAAGATACGATTATGCCATGAACAATATCAAAGAAGATCTGGCCTTCTGACTTTTTATCTTTATCAGCTTCCTTTACCATCATAGTTTGTTTTTCACCTTTGGAAGTAGGCTGCATATTGACTTCGAACTTGTTTTTACCAAAAAGATTTTTGGTATTATGACCAACAACCTTAAGACTGTAATTTTGTGTTGGATAAAAAAAATGAACCTTTGAATATTCAGAATAAAGACTAAATCGTTCAAAATTATTAGACCAATTGTAGAAGAAATATTCACTGTTAAAATCCGTGATTGTGGTCTCTTTTTGTATTTCCCCTATTTCAATTTTAGAAAATTCAGAATTAATTTTAATGTCTTTTAGACTTCCTATTTTACCATTTTTAATATTCTTTAGATTATAACTACCTCCTATTATTGCCTCAGCTTCAAAATTGGCATTATCTATTTTCACTAGGTTGTAAGCATTTGTCATTGCCTTTGCCTTAATAGTTCCTTGCTGTGAAGTTATAGACACCTCATTACGTAAATCGTTTCTAAAGTAAATACCTGAATTCCTAGCATTGATGTTTAATTTAACTGTAGATGGGATTTTAATTAAAAACTTGCTACGTAAAATGTCTACATTTTCTTTAGATATGTTAGATAAATTTCCGTCTTTATCAACTTTCTTAAACTTACCTTTAACATATTCTATTGGGTTTCTGGTCCAATTCGTCTTGTTATTTTTTCTAATTTGAGCTAACAAGGAATCTTTAGATTTTCGAATTACGGAATCCTTTTTTGAACTAAAAAAATCATCTTCAAACGAAATCCCGTAGTCTCCTTTAAATTCGTAGGTTACAAAAGTCACTTGCTGTTTACTAGTGGCATTTAGTGTTACAATATTATCATAACTCGTTACTTCTGCCTTAATTCCGTCTATTTTGTCCTGAATTTCTTTTTTGGAATAACCATGAAATTCCATCACATATTCAAAATGTATCTGATTGTCCGAAGATTCCTCTATCGCTACATAAATATTTTCAAAATTTAAGATTACAGATGTATTCTTATCTACATCTATATGTTTTTGGAGTATGCGACGTGTTTGTGAATAGCTCATTGCTGATGTGATGAGTATCAGCACTAAGATTTTAAATTGATTTTTCATGTTGTTCGTTTTTTTGATTCAATATTTTAATGTGCTCTTGTATATCTTTTAGTATTTGAAGTCGTGTCTGTAAATTCTCTACTAATGCTTCTACAACCTGTATGTTATTGACATCTCCCTTAAATTGCTCTGCAATTAGTTGGTAATCCTTATCCAAATCATCTAATCTTTTTCGGAAGCGAACAACCAAAACCTCATCATCGGCAATGGCGATAAAATTATCCCATTCGGTATTAATCTCTTTAAGATAATCGGCCTCTAATGCTTCTACTTGTGCTATTATTGGCGATACTTCTTCAGTTGGTTTTTTGTAGAGTACAGTGAAACCAAGAGTTAGTGCTACTATAACTACAGCAACAACATTTAACCATTTTTGACCAACTTTTTTAGATTGATTTTGTGCTTTTAACTTATCTAAAAATTCCTTTCTATGATTTGCTGGAGGTGTTTTTAAATCCTCTTGGTCTTTAAAAAATTCTCTAATATCTTGCTTCATTATACTTCTGTTTTAAGAGTTCCTGTAATTTTAATTTCCCACGTCTTAAATGTGTCCTAGAGGTTTTTATGGGTATATCTAAAATCTCTGAAATTTCGGTGTGGTCGTAACCTTCAATTAAGTAAAGCTTTATAACTATTTTATGTTTTTCGTTCAGCTGCGCTATGGCATTTAGAATGTCCTTTTTGGTTAGTGAACTGTCAAAACGCCAATCATTATTATCAATTATTTGCAATTCTGAAACCTCAACTCCAGAGAATTCAATTTTCCTCTTCTTTAAAACATCTAAACACTGATTGATTACAATACGTTTTAACCAAGCTCCAAAAGTTGCCTCTGGTTTATAATCTTCAAGATTTACAAATGCTTTTAAAAAGCCTTCTTGCGTGGCGTCTTTTGCATCTTCTTCATTATTAAGATACCTATAAGCTACTGTAAACATAGCGTTGCAATATTGATCATACAATTGCATTTGCGCCATTTGGTTACCATTTCTACAGGCTGTTATTAAAGTTTCTAGTTGTGCTTGCATTAAGTTGGTTGGCATCTTTATTTTTAAAAACGATGAAAAGTGATTAGGGTTTCAAATTTGGATTAAAAAAATTAAAATTAACTGAATATAGTTAACTTTAGACTTAATTAACACCAACGTAATAACCATGAGTCAAGATTATAACAATCCTGCATTTAAAAAATTACTTCAAAAATTACAGGAAGAAAGCTGGCAGTTAGAGTTACTTATTTCTGGTTTTGCAATATTTGGCTTGTTTACTGCTTTCCCATATTTGAACATTGAAGTCAAAGCTGCTCAGAATGATGGTAAAATTTATTCATGGATTGTACTATCTGTAGTATTGGTATCTTGTGCCATTTTAATTTTCAACTTATTGCTTCATGTGGTATTGCGTGGTCTTTGGATTGGTGCTCTGGGATTACGCTATGTTTCTGGAGATATTGACTATGAGGCTTTAAATTACAGTCCAAAATTCACCAATTACCTAAAAAAGAAAGTTGGTTCCTTTGATCGCTACATCGCCAGGTTAGAGAATTATTGCAGCATTATTTTTGCTATTTCCTTTCTTTTAATTTTTTATGTCCTTGCCTTTACTTTTACTATTATTTCTATTGTTTTAGTCGCCAAATTATTGTTGGATAACGATAGTATCAACGATTCTCTTGGCAAATGGATTGGTATACCTCTTATTGTATTTATTGTTATTGGAATGTTTTTCACATTCATTGATTTTTTAACCCAAGGTTGGCTAAAAAAGAAGAAATGGCTCAGTAAACTATACTTTCCAATCTATTGGGTATTTAGTCGAATCACGTTAGCGTTTTTATACCGACCATTAGTGTACAATTTTTTAGACAACAAGTTTGGTAGACGGATTAGTTTGGCACTTGTCCCAATCTATGTATTAATTCTTGTTGGCACGAGCCTACGTTATAATACCTCAAATTATTTCAATTCAGACATCAACTCAAACAGTTTTATAGCAGATAATAGCAATTATGAAGATTTACTAAGTGATGATGACTTTATTGAAGATGTTGCAATCTCTTCTAAAGTTATTACCAACAACTTCATGAAAGTGTTTTTGGTTTTTAATGACGATTTTGATGATTACATTTTTGCATTCAATAAAGGCCTAAAACCTGAAAAGGAACTGAGAGGTTTGGATAGTGATATTGTTATTGTTAATGATATGTCTTGGAACAAAAGAGATAGTTTGAGAAAAACTTATATAGAGACCTTGAAAGAGGTTTTTACCATTAAAATTGACTCTATTGAATTTAACAACGACTATGTTTTTGGTCAGGGTAAAAAACAGCAGACAGGCTTTGAAACCTATGTTGGCCTTAAAAATTTTAATGAAGGGAAACATATACTGAGCATAATAAGAAAACGAATAAGAAAACAAGATACACAGCGATTAGTATATGCTAAGATTCCCTTTTGGTATTTCCCAGATTAATACGATAGTTTTTGATTGAAATACTGCTTTAATAATGGCACTTGAATAGCAACCATCAGAGCCAAAAACACTGTAGCATACATTAATGTACTTGAAAAACTGAAGGATATATTGCTAAGGAAGTCAAAAGAAACATCAGGTATATTGTAACGTTCAGAGAGGCTTGCTGTATCACTAGGTCTATTAAAAACAATATTAGCTATTAATGCCATAAAACCACCAGCCAATAACCACCATACATATTTAGGAATTAACGGTTTATAAACAATTGCCTTTGTTTTAGGAAGTGATTCGATTTTAGAGATGACCTCATCCGTAAAATGTTCTGGTGCCTTTTCTAAACTATCATAAGCCATAAGTTTATTCACTAAATCCTCTATTCTTTTATCATCCTTTTCCATAACTTATATTATTTTGTGGTTGTAGATATTGTTCTAAAATCGTTGCCAACTTTTTACGAGCTCTAAATAATTTGACCTTAACCGTGTTAGTTTCAATATTTATAATTTTGGAGATCTCTTCTAAAGAGAGTTCTTCAAAATAAAACAAGGTCAATAACGCACTACTATCTTCAGGCAACTTATTAATACAATTTTTTATTAATGTGTTTTTTTCTTCCTTAATAATATTATCTAATGCATTATCTATAGTATCTAATTTATTAAATGTAAACTCATCTATTGTAACATTATTAAGATGTTTCTTGTTCTTTTTGATTCTATCTAAACAAGTGTTGTAGGCCACTCTGTAAATCCATGTAGAGAATTTAGAATCTCCTTTAAAATTCTCTAATGACTTAAACACCTTAATAAATGTATCTTGAGCCACCTCCTCAGCCTCTTCCCTGTTTTTAAGCATTCTTATAGCTAAAGTGTACACCAAATCCTTGTACTTATCTACTAATTGCGCATAAGCCCTGGTATTGCCATTTTTAATAGCTTCAATTAATATGTTCTCGTCGTTGGTGGTCATTTTGTATTTAAGACGACCACATTTTTGTAAAGGTTACAAACCGAGTAAAAAAATATTTTCTAAAAAAGTGTAACCTAAAAACTTAATGTGTCGTCATAAGCTAAAAACAATTAAAATTAATCAATTAAAAAACAAACACTATGGACGCAGAAATATTAATACCAATTAGTTTTTTCGCAGCAATTTTTGGAATGGTTTATCTATACTTTTCCACCCGAAACAAAGAGCGCTTAGCTTTAATAGAAAAAGGAGCCGATGCCAGTATTTTTAATTTAGGGAAACGCTCAGGATCTTCATGGAAAGTAATAGTCATTAACCTAGCCTTTCTTTTAATGGGTATTGGTTTAGGTCTATTTATTGCAAATCTTCTAGAAACAACAACCAATTTAGATGAGGATGTAATCTACCCTGCAATGACCTTTCTCATGGCTGGTGTTGGTCTTTACGTTGGTTTTACACAAACCAAAAAAGCAGTGGAAGACTAACTACAACACATAATCAATCAAAACTAAAAACGTCTCATCTTATGAGGCGTTTTTTAGTTTTATTTGCCTTGCTTAATTTATTTCAGCATCTTTAACATCTATGAGTTCTAAATTATTTATAACCTTATTATTTATCACTTTTGGATGGGCCAAATCTACTGCCCAAATTAAAGTGCTAGACAGTGTTTCCAAAAGTCCCATAAGTTATGCCACGGTATCCTTTGGAAGTGGACAAGGAATATTTGCCGATGATGACGGTGTGTTTTTCTTCACCAAAAAATTATATCCAGACGTCGATTCCCTATTTATTTCGGCTATTGGTTTTAGAAATCTAAAAATTGCCACATACAATTTACCCAACCAACTGTTCTTACAACCACAAGTAGATGCTTTAGATGAGGTTGTTTTAAGTACCAAGCTGAATAGAAAATTTAAGATAGAAATTTCAAAGCCCTATCTCGATGATGACTATTATAACTGTTGGTTACCAACTATAGAATCTGAAATAGCCGTATATTTTGAAAAAACTTCAGATAAGGATCAAAAATTAGAAAGTGTTAGTTTTCCTATTGCACTAGAGTCTAAGGATTGGAATAAACGTAAACGTGCCAATAGCCAAAAAAAGAAATTTTCAACCCTATTTAAGGTGCAGTTTTATGTTAACGATAAAGGGGTACCAGGAAAAGTGTTAACCTATGAAACTATTGTCTTTAGAGCCACTGAAAAAGATGGTGATGTTTATAATCTCGATGTTAGCGGCTATAACCTTTATATTCCAAAGGATGGTTTTTTTGTATCTATACAGGTCATGGGATATACCAATAAGGAAGGAAAACTTCTACCAAATAAAAAATACAAGGAAATAAAAACAAAGAACGAAACTGTAAAAATCCCTACTAATTTTAGACCACTCTTACCCTTTACAGATAAAGTTGAAGGCAAAAACACATTTATAAAACGTATTTTTATTAACGGAAATAATTGGGTGAAATTTGATAAAGGCAATGGTTTTAAATCTAGTCTTTTAGACAAAAATCTCTTTAATTATGGTATTGGGATAACGTATAAAACATTTAAGGATGAGTAACCTGTTAGGACTATATATTATGGCTGGTATGTATATTTTGGCTGGTCTTATGCATTTTATAAAACCAAAAATGTATATGCGCATTATGCCAAGCTATTTACCAAATCACAAATTTTTGGTATTACTAAGTGGTATTGTAGAAATTGTTTTGGGTGTAGCTCTATTATTTCCTGAAACAAAGGCTTTTGCCATTTATGGCATTATTGCCATGTTAGTAATTTTTCTTTTAGTGCATTTTTATATGTTATCTGGAGAAAAAGCTTCTGCTGGTATCCCAAAATGGATATTGATTTTAAGAATTCCGCTTCAATTTTTATTGATGTATTGGGCATACATTTATATTTAATTTTAAAGCATATGAAAGATAAAACTGGATTAATAATTGCTCTTGTTGGTATTGCGATACTTGCTGGCACCATCATTTATCAAGCCAAAACTGAGAATTCTGCGCTCGCGTTTGTAGTACTTGGTCTATTGGTAAACATTGTAGGTGTCATCATTCACTTAAAGAGAAACTCAAAAAAGTAATTACTCCACCTCAAAATCAAAATATGTGTTTGGGTAAGGCTCACCACGCAATGTAAAATGCCACCATTCCTTAGGATAATTCCTAAAATTATGTTTTAGCATCACGTTTTGTAGTAATTGGCGATTCTTCTTTTGTGCTTCAGTAATGCCGTCATAATCTACCCAAGACTCTTCACCAAAAAAATCATAAGGACTTCCCATATCTAAAGGTTTACCAGTGTTGCCATCAATAATAGTGAGATCAACGGTACTTCCTCTACTATGGCCAGAGCGTGAAGCAATATATTCTTCCCTAAATAAATTTCGTTTATGCACATCTGGATAAAAGAGAGCCTTGTTAATGGTATCATTAAGATCCTTTGCCCAACGCATAAAGTGATTCACTGCACGCTGTGGTCGATAACCATCATAAACTTTTAAGCATAAATTCTTTTTCTGCAACTCATCTTGAACTTGTTTTAACTGTTTAGCCGCTGCATTGGTTAGTATTAAATGATTAGACTTATAACCATCAATGGTATCTCCAACAAAGTTATTTGTGGTGTAATACCTTAACTCTACATCCAAGTCTGGTATCAATGTCTTAACATAAACAAAGTCTTTTGGCAATTCTTGATTAGGAAAAAAGGCTAAACCAAGAAAACCCAGAGTAATTATATAGATGAGAATTTTATATTTCATATTGAAGTACTAATTTAGAGAAAAATTATGCTATGGACTTGTTTTCGAGCGAGAAACAACATCTGATTTTACCTAATGCTGAGTTGATTTATGTACCTGACTTTTTTAAAATTCAAGAAGCCAACTACTATTTTAATGCTATAAACAAACAAACACAATGGCAACACGATGACATAACCGTCTTCGGAAAAACCTATAAACAACCTAGATTAACAGCTCTTTTTGGTGATACCAACCAACCTTATAGTTACTCAAATATTACTATGTACCCCAAGGCCTTTACACCCATTTTAAACGTAATCAAAGAAAAGGTTGAAGATTTCTCAAATGAGAAATTCAATACACTTTTGATTAATCTCTACCGTGATGGAAATGATAGTAACGGTTGGCATGCCGACAATGAAAAAGAATTAGGGATTAATCCCGTTATTGCATCCATAAGTTTAGGAGAGGAACGACCATTTCAATTTAAACATAGAACATTAAAAACCGAAAAACATAAGATTAACTTGAAACATGGCAGTTTATTATTAATGAAAGGTGAAATGCAGCATTTTTGGTTACATCAAATTGCAAAAACAAAACGTAAAATTCAACCTCGAATAAATTTAACCTTTCGAAAATTATTTAAATGAAAAGGAGTAATAGAAGAAAACAGATGTAAAACAAAAAACCGGGTTCCCTCAAACCCGGTTTTTCTAATTTGCTTTTTTATTATGTAAGTAGATTTAGGGTCTCTAAGTCAACATAACATAACGCAAATATTAATTAATTAATCCATTGAACTAAAAACTAAATTTTAGTACACTTCAAATATATAATTAGATTTTAATTTTATCGCTTAAAAACACTATTAATCGATGTAATACATTTAATTTTAACATTTAAGGATGAAAATATGCATTTCATCGATAAAATACACTTCACAATATAGAATTATTTTACCAAAATTTCACAATAAAATGCATCCAAAAAAAGTTGAATTATTAAAATTTAAAATTATTATACGTTAACTTTACCTTAAATAAAATTGTAATTCAATGAAGTACCTTTTAGTAATTTTAAGTGCTCTGATTTTTAATTTTTCATTTTGTCAAGACAATTTATTTACAGAAGAGGAGATTTCTGTTTCATCCTTAATTGATGGCACTCTGTTGACTCCAAATACCAATGAAAAACAGATATTGGTAATCATCATAGCCGGTTCTGGACCAACGGATAGAAATGGCAATCAGAATTTTATGAAGAACAATTCCCTTAAAAAATTAGCAGAAGAATTGGCTAATGAGGGTATTGCTACCTATAGATACGATAAACGAATTGTAAAACAAATACGTCAAGGTAATATTGATAAAAACGTAATGTTTGACGATTTTGTGAGTGATGCGGTAGAGGTTATCACCTATTTCAAAGAAAAGGAGGCACACTCAAAAATCTATATTGTTGGCCATAGCCAAGGAAGCTTAGTGGGTATGCTCGCAGTTAAAGACCTAGCTGATGGATTTATTTCGTTGGCGGGCGCTGGCCAAAACATTGGAGATGTCATTGTAGATCAAGTTACAAATATGGCTCCTAAACTTGGAGAAGAAGCTCAAAAAGTGGTAGATAAACTTAAAAATGGAGAAACAACATCGGAGTTCCCTCCTATGCTGGCATCTGTTTTTAATATAGATATTCAACCTTTTATGATCAATTGGATGCAATATAATCCTACCGAAGTTATTCGTAAGTTAAACATTCCTATACTCATTGTTAATGGCACCAAAGATCTTCAAGTTTCTGAAGAAGAAGCCCAACTATTAAAAGACGCTAATGAAAATGCTGAACTAAAAATTATTGAAAACATGAATCATGTGCTCTTCGAAATTGAAGGTGATGATCTAGAAAATTCAAAATCATATAACGAAGCATCTCGCGAAATCTCTTTAGAGCTTATCGAAAGTATCACCAAGTTTATTAAGAATTAAAATTTAATATAACATAATTAAAAAAGCATCTCGTACGAGATGCTTTTTTACTAACTAACCAACCAAAATGTAATGTCGCGATGTTGTAGTGTTGTTACGATTGTAACGATCGCTGTAACCATTACAACAACTATATTTCAAATCGCGTGCCAAACTCTATTTTTTATTTTTTTTCATAAAACTGTAACAATTATTTGGAACTAGACACATATAGTGTATATCTTTATGATATCATTTTAATATCATATTGAATAAAATGATTAACCAATTAAATTTTTAATTATGAAAGAAGAAAAAATCATCGTTCCTGCTAATGGCTACTTTATGCTATTTGTATTTTTAGTTCTGTTTTTTGGAAGTATTGCCACTATTGTTGCATTAAAAACTCCATGGCCCATAATCACTATTGTCTTATCATTAGTTATGGCATTTGGTTTTGTGATGGTACAGCCTAACGGATCGCGCGTATTATTACTATTTGGAAAGTATGTAGGCACTATCAAAAAGAATGGTTTTTATTGGGTCAATCCATTTTACACCAAGAAAAAAATCTCATTAAGAGCTAGTAACTTTGATAGCGAACGCTTAAAGGTAAACGACAAACTTGGTAACCCAGTAATGATTAGTACTATATTGGTATGGCGCGTACAGAATACCTACAAGGCTGCTTTTGATGTAGATAATTACGAAAATTTTGTTCGTGTACAAACAGATGCCGCTGTTCGTAAGCTCGCTAGCATGTATCCTTATGATAATTTTGCTGATGAAGGCCATGATGAAGACATAACGTTGCGCTCAAGTGTTAATGAAGTAAGTGAAGCTTTAGAAAAAGAAATCGATGAGCGTTTATCTATTGCAGGTATTGAAGTACTTGAAGCACGTATAGGTTACTTAGCTTACGCGCAGGAAATCGCAAACGCCATGTTAAAACGTCAGCAAGCTACCGCTATCGTTGCTGCAAGACATAAAATTGTAGAAGGTGCCGTGAGTATGGTAGAAATGGCCATCCAAGAGCTTAACAAAAATGAAATTGTAGAATTAGATGAGGAGCGTAAAGCAGCTATGGTGAGCAATCTTATGGTTGTACTTTGTGGTGATAAAGAAGCTGCTCCTGTGGTTAATACAGGAACTTTAAGTCATTAATATGAATAAAAATCAAATATTTAGTATTGCTATTGGAAGTACCTTTGGTTCAAGTATAGGAATAACCGTTGGAGCCATTGCAGGTAATGTAGCTATGGGAGTCGTATATGGCTCAATTATTGGAATAGTAGGAGGCATCATCATAGCATATGTAATTTTCAATGAAAATAAAAGTGAAAAATAAAGATGAAAGAGTATAAAGTCATACAACCTAAGTTAGGTTTTAGAAATCGATTTCAGCAATTTGAAGACCTGTTGAATCAGCATGCCAGAGAAGGCTGGAGCGTGAAGTTTATTGGACAAGGATGGGCAAGTGTTGTCTTAGAACGTGATAAAAATAGATAATGCGAATTTTTAAAGAAGAACAGCGTTTTAATCAAACCTGGATAATTGTATTAATGGTTATTAGTACGATTATGCCACTGGCCATTCTATTGCATACCCATATTAACAATCCTGAAAGTTTTTCTGGTTTGGAGTTTGCCATAGCAATAATGATTATCATTCTTGCTTCAAGCATGATTTTTTTCCTTAAGATGAACACCAGAATCGATGACAAAGGGATTTATTATAAATTTTTTCCTTTTCATTTTAAATATAGACTCATAAAGTGGGGAGAAATATCCGAAGTTTATGTTAGAAAGTATGATGCCATAACAGAGTATGGAGGTTGGGGACTAAAAGGTGGTGCAATTTGGAAAAAATCAAATGGAAAAGCTATAAATGTATCTGGCGATATTGGGATTCAACTGACATTGAAAAATGGTAAGAAACTATTGTTAGGCACCCAAAAATCAGAAGAAGCCAAACGCATATTAGAAACCTACAAATCAAAAATCAATACAAATGTCTAAGAAGAAAGCTTTTGCTTTACGGATAAATGAAGAAATGTTGAAAGCGATTGAAAAATGGGCTGCTGATGAGTTTCGAAGTACCAATGGCCAAATAGAATGGATGCTCATGCAGTATTTAAAAGAATATAACAGGCAACCCAAACCTAAAACAAACAAAAATGATGAAAAGTGACTTTAATAGTCACTTTTTTATTGCTCTTTATTTTGGTATTTTGCGCCCTTAATGATCAACTTATGGACACTGCACCTATTTTTACACAGGATACCATTGTTTTTGGGCTATTAATGTTAATGCTGGGATTTGTTTTTTATACATCCTCAAGCGAAAACAAGTTTTGGAAAAAATTCTACAAATATATACCTGCCCTTCTCATGGCGTATATGATGCCTGCCGCATTAACCACTTTTGGTTTAATAGCACCTGAGTGGGAAACTGTGAATGTAAATGGTGAGGTTGTTAAGCATCAATCACAAGTATACTACATTGCAAGTCGATTTTTGCTCCCAGCGGCACTGGTACTTATGACTATTAGTATTGACTTAAAAGCAGTCTTTAATTTAGGCTGGAAGGCTTTAGCCATGTTTGGTACTGGTACCATTGGTATTATCATTGGTGGTCCTATTGCGATTTTTTTAATTGCATTAATTTCGCCAGAAACTGTTGGAGGTGCTGGTGCTGATGCGGTTTGGAGAGGGTTGGCAACACTTGCTGGAAGTTGGATTGGTGGTGGTGCTAATCAGGCAGCAATGTTAGAAATATATGAATACAATACCGCAAACTATGCCGGTATGGTCATTGTTGACATTGTCGTGGCCAATATTTGGATGGCTATTCTTTTACTTGGTATTGGCAAACAAGAAAAGATTGACAGATGGCTCAAAGCGGATAATAGCGCTATTGATACCTTAAAGGAAAAAGTATCTAGCTACGCAGAAAGCATTTCGAAAAATCCAACCTTGACTGACTTTATGGTCATCTTAGGTATAGCATTTACTGTTGTTGGATTTTCGCATTTTGGGGCAAATGAAATTTCTGAATTTCTTAAAACCAACATTGAAGCCGTTAGTGATAAAAAATCAGCTTGGTCATCATTCGGATCCCAATTTTTCTGGATGATAACCATCGCAACCATTTTAGGTATCATTTTGTCTTTTACCCGTTTAAAGAAATACGAAGGAGCTGGTGCAAGTAAAATTGGAAGTGTATTTATTTATATCCTCGTCGCTTCTATAGGGATGAAGATGGACCTAACGAAAATAGTAGATAACCCAGGATTAATCATAGTTGGCTTAGTTTGGATGGCTATCCATGTCGCACTGTTGTTTTTGGTCGCTAAATTAATTAGAGCTCCTTATTTCTTTCTTGCCGTAGGAAGTAAAGCAAATATAGGTGGCGCAGCCTCAGCACCTGTTGTTGCCGCAGCATTTCATCCCTCCTTAGCAACTGTTGGTGTTCTATTAGCTGTTTTTGGCTATGTAGTAGGAACCTATGGTGCGATGTTGACAGCCGAATTAATGCGAATGATTGCACCAATAACATAATAACAAACTTTTTTATATTCCATGACAAACTTTTACAAAACACTCAGTGTTTCGCTTTTATTACTTTTTACAGTGTCTTGTAGCAAAGACGTTGATACTAATTTTACATTAAAGGGACGTATAAAAGGCCTTAAAAAAGGAGTGGTTTATCTTCAAAAGGAAGGTGACTCCACCATTATAGATTTAGACTCGATGATTATTACCGGTGAACCTGAGTTTAACTTAAAGACCAACCTAGAAGAACCTTTATTACTTTATTTAAAATTATTTAAAAATGATGGAGAAGAGCATTATATTCCATTTTTTGCAGATAAAGGGGTAACCGAAATATACACGACATTAGATAATTTTAATTTTGACGCGGAAATTAAAGGATCTAAACAACAAGATCTATTGAACGAATACACTAAAGTCATGTCTAGCTTTAACAATAAGAATTTAGATATTATTAAAGCCAATTTCTTAGCGCAAAAGGATAAGGATAGTCTAGCAATGGACTCGTTGAATATAGCATCTGAAACTTTAGTAAAACGCAAGTATTCTTATACCATTCAATTTGCCTTAAATCATAGAGATAATATTATCGCACCTTATTTAGCATTATATGAAATACCCTCAGCAAATCCCGTTTATGTAGATTCTGTCTATAATGGTTTAACTGAGGAAATTAAAAATTCATTTTATGGTAAGAAACTCGGTGAAGTAATCAAGAACAGAAATACAAAAGAATAGCTTGATTCATCCATAAAATTAAAAAAGCTCTGATTTAATAAAAATCAGAGCTTTTTTTAAGAGCCGATAGAGGGACTCGAACCCACGACCTGCTGATTACAAATCAGCTGCTCTAGCCAGCTGAGCTATATCGGCAAAAACGGAAGCAAAATTAAACGTTAAATTCAATTTTGCAAATCCTATTATTTTAATTTATTAATTCTTTCTATTAATGCTCTTCCCTTAGATTCAAGGTCTTTATTAATTGATTTGAAATGAGCTTTCGCATCTTCTATACTTCTATCATTTACGCGAGCAATCAATTCGTCAAATGATGCTATAGCTTCATCAATAATAGCATTACTTTCCTTCGTAGGCTTTTCTGCATTTTCCAATTCCCAGTAATAAACTGCTTCAATAATATCTCCAAAAACGTAATTGATATCCTTTTTTAAATCTCTTTTATTTGCCATAATAATCTATGTTTATTTGAATACAAATGTAGTAATTAGTTAATTTACTTTTTGAAGTTTTAGATATAAACTTCTAGAAGTTTTGCCTTATTAGTTTTAAGTGAATAATCTTTAATACAAGCAGGTATCAACATAGTTTCACCCTTTGAAATCAATTCTTTTGAATTCTCCATTACCACTTCAACTTCACCATCTATACATATATAAATAACAAAGGAATCGTGGTTATTTTTAACAGAAAAATCAGTATCTAAGTCTAAATAGTTAGTTGTAAAAAATGGACAACTTATCACCTTATTAGACTCATTTCTTCCTTTATTATAGGAAACTCTATAGTTATCCTTTAAGTCAAATTTAAAGGCGTCTAAAGCTATATCATTATGAAGTTCACGCTCATTACCCTTTTCATCCTTTCTGTCCCAATCGTATATGCGATATGTAATATCACTGGTCTGTTGAATTTCTGCTAACATTACACCACCACCGATGGCATGTACACGACCAGCTTCAATAAAATAAGTATCACCCTCTTTTACGTTATCAAAATTTAAAACTTCTGTCAGTGTCCTTTCTTCAAGATGCTTTAAATATGTCTCTTTATCCATTTCACGATTAAAACCTACTATGAGGTTTGCATCGTCATCGGCTTGCATGACATACCACATTTCGGTTTTTCCGAATGAATCATGTCTTTGCTTAGCCAAAGTATCATCTGGATGTAATTGGATGCTTAAATCTTCTTTAGCATCAATGAACTTGATCAATAATGGGAAATTACGGCCATATCTTTTATAGTTTTTTACACCTAAAAGGCTTGAGGTAGTCTCTTCTATAATTTCTTGAAGTGTCTTTCCTTTTAATGGTCCGTTAGCGACAATTGAAATATCACCTGGGACGGTACTGATTTCCCAGCTTTCACCTAGATTCTTTGAACTTGAAGGCTTCTTAAGTTGTTTACTAAGTTTTTCCCCACCCCAAATTTTATCTTTTAAAATGGGTTTAAACTTTAAAGGATAGAGTTGATTCTTCATAAATTAATCACCAGAATAGGTTACAAAATTACGAGGGGTTTCGTAAAGTGTTATTTCTAAATGAAATTTAGAATCTAGTTTTGCCTTTATCTTATTGTAAATGACCACTGCAATATTTTCTGCCGTAGGATTCAAATCTTGAAACTCTGGGACTTCTACATTTAGGTTTTTGTGATCAAAAGCATCTTCTACTTCGCTTTTTATGATATCCTTTAAAATCTTTACATCAATAACATAACCTGTTTCTGGATCAATATCGCCAGTAACGCTTGCTATAAGCTCATAATTATGACCATGAAAGTTAGGATTGTTACACAAACCAAAAACGGCATCATTCTTTTCAAAACTCCAATCTTTTCTGTAAAGTCTATGTGCGGCATTAAAATGTGCTTTTCTATGTACGGTTACCTTCATGATTTTTTTACGTTTATAAATTCATAAAACTTATCGAATATAATTTTAAACCAAGCCGTGAAATTTTCTGGGTGACGTGCAATGTCTAACTTAACATCTTCTAAACCCATCCATTTCCAATCCGCAACTTCATCAGGATTTATTTTGGGTTGATCATTATAATATCCTATCATAATATGATCATATTCATGCTCGGTTAATCCGTTATCAAAGGGAGCCTTATAAATAAAGGATGTAGTTTCTTCCAATTCCGTTACAAAACCCATTTCTTCTTGTAACCGACGTTTACCAGCTTCTAAATTAGATTCTCCTTCTCTTTGGTGGCTGCAACATGTATTTGTCCATAAACCTGGTGAGTGATACTTGTGTAGCGCACGTTGTTGAAGCATCAATTCATTATTAGAATTAAATACAAAGACAGAAAATGCACGATGCAATAGTGCTTTTTCGTGAGCTTCCATTTTTGGCATTAGCCCAATTTGATTGTCATTTTCATCTACAAGGATGACTTTTTCTTCTCTCATAAAGCAAAATTAACATCTAAAGCATTAAAAATGCTAAAGGAATTCATAAAAAATAGCCGTTTATGTATAAACGGCTATTTTTAATTTCTTTTTTATAAATTTTTATTCCTAATCTTCACAAGATTGACCATTAATACTTGTAATGATAAACTCACTGCGTCTATTCAATTGATGTTCATCCTCAGAACAGCCAGACGCACCTGCTGTATCACAACCACAATCATTAACCAGTTGTGACTCACCGTAACCTTTGGCTGTTAATCGTTCTTCAGCAATACCGTTATCGATTAAATACTGACGTGTAGACTTGGCCCTTTTTTCTGAAAGTCTCTCATTATAGTCTGCAGGACCTCTACAGTCTGTATGCGAACGTATATCGATAGTCATCGTTGGATACTTGTTCAATACTGCCAATACCTTCTGTAATTCAATTTCAGCATCATATCTTATATTCGATTTATCAAAATCGAAATAGATGATAGGAATATCTAAAATCTTGGCTAAATCGTCACAAGCGTTGATTTCTTGAACGTCTTTATCTAAAAGTAATTGTAACTGTAGCTCTTGCTTTTTCTTTGGTGTGGTAAAACGTTTTTCATCAGATATGAAGGTTTCTTTTTCACCTCTTACAAGATATTCCATTTCACAATCTAACTCAAATTCAAAAACGGCATCCTCACCAACGGTTTTTCGTTCAATTTCGTTCCCTTTGCCATCAAATAATACCACAATGGCATTAGGTATGAGTTCGTCTGTTTTACTATCTTGAACTGTTCCGAATACCAGTTGCTCACACTCGGGCACTTCAAAAGTATAGATATCATCACTACCTTTTCCTCCTTCTCTGTTAGAACTAAAATAAACTCGTCTGGTCACTAAATTTTCATAATATCCAAAATCATCGGCTGGACTATTTACTGGTTTGCCCACATTCTCAATAGGAAAATTTCTATTAGAACCTGAGGCCACTTTTTGATCTAACTCTTCGGATTTAAATACATCCAAACCACCTAGCCCAGGGAAACCTGTTGATGAAAAGAATAAATTACCACTGGTATCAATAAAAGGAAACGACTCCTGCCCTTCCGTATTTATGGAAGACCCTAAATTCTCTGGCTGTCCAAGCGTACCATCATCATTAACGTCAACAACAAAAATATCTGATTGGCCGTACGTACCTGGCATATCCGATGCAAAATACAATCGTGATCCTGTTAAGTTTAAAGTTGGGTGAGCAACACTATAATCTTCACTATTAAAATGTACCTTATGAATCTCATCCCAAGTCCCATCTTCACTTAATGTAGCTCTATATAATTGTAATCGATTAACACCTGTACCATCTTCTTTATATTTTAATTTGAAGAAGTTGTTTCTGGTAAAAAACATATATCTACCATTTGGCGAAAACACGGCACTCGACTCATGGTATTTCGTATTTACCTTTCCTTGAATTTCCTTAACCTCTCCAAAGCCATTTTCAGTTTTCTCTACTGAATATAAATCTAGATAAGGCTCTTCGTTCCAACGATATTTTCGACCACCACCTCTAGCTGAAGCAAAGACAATTCCATCTTCATACTCAGTAGTACCAAAGTCTGAAAGTTCTGTATTAATTTCTAAATTATGAACCTCGATGTCATCTCTACTCAATTCTTCTATATTAGCTCTATAATCTACCTTAGAAAGGAAAGCTTTACCTCTCATATCATCTGGCTTAAGCTCATTGAATTTTTTCATCCACTTATCAGACTCGTCGTAATTTTCAATACCTTTTAATGCTAACGCATATCTAAAATAGTATTCCGGATCAATGACTTCATTCATTGTAAATAATTCACCATACCATTTGGCAGCATTTTCCATATCATTTCTGAAATAAAAGGAATTTGCCAATTTCTGAAAAAGGTCGGCAGACTTGTAGCCTTTATTGGCTACTTCCAAAAGGACTTCGCTTGTTTTTACATAAGCAAAATCCCTATAGTCGTCTTCAACACTTTTAATTTTTCCATTTTGAGCAATGGCAGATAAGGCAAACATACCTGCACATACTAAACTTATATATCTTGAAATTGTTCTCATAGTCTTATTTTTAGAAGAAACGTGGTGATAAAATTCTGCCTAATCGCTTCACTTCAAATCTTAAAGTTATTTCGTGAGTTCCACCATTGTAATTATTTAAACCTGTTGTGGTTAAATCATATCCATAACCAATAAACATGCCAGGTGTAGCTTGAAAACCTACAAGAGCACTCACAGAGTCATCCCATCTCCAAGCTAAACCAGCAGTTAAATTCTTTTTGTACCAAAAGTTAGCAGACACGTCCGCAATAAGCGGTGTATTTGAAACCGCTTTCACTAAGAAAGCTGGTTTTAACTCTAAGGTTTCACTAAGGTTGAAAACATAACCACCTATGGCATAGAAATGCATACGTTCTGTAGCTCTAGACTCCTGAAAGTCATCATAATGTTCTGTTTCTAAAAAGTTTGGTACAGCTAACCCTAAATACCATTTTCTAGTATGCATGTATAGTCCTGCACCAACCATTGGTGAAATAAGATTAACATTTTCATTGAACACGTTATCTGGATCTCGGAATCGACCTTTACTCCAATCTAAATCTAACATATGTATTCCTCCTTTTACTCCAAACGATAATTTTAAATCATTTGCATTTAAAGGAATAGTATATGAAAAATTAGCATCAATAAAATTCTCTCTAGCAGGACCAAGTGCATCGCTAACAATGTTCAGACCTAAACCTATACGCTCATTGCGTAAAGGCGAATGAATACCTAAAGATTGTGTTTGCGGTGCACCATCAATACCCACCCATTGTGATCTATGTAAACCTACAACACTTAGTGTCTCTCTTTGGCCAGCATACGCGGGGTTAACACTCAAAGTATTGTACATATAATGAGTGAATTGAGGATCTTGCTGGGCATTTAATTCAGTTACTAATAGTGTAGTAAACACCATTAAAATTAAACTTGCTTTTGATAATATACGTATCATCTTTCTGTCTTTTTCTATAGTTGTTTACTTATCTATTTATATATAACCATCCTACTCTCGGTTCGGATCCATCACCCAAGTCCAGTACATAATAATATGTGCCTACAGGCAACTCGTCTGATTGACCAATGACTGCTCTTCCATTTGTAGTACCACTCCAATCATTGAGATATCCGTTTTTAGAATAAACGATATTACCCCATCTGTTATAGACTTCTAATTTGTTATTTGGGAATCGCTCTAAACAATCAATAACAAAAGTCTCATTAACACCATCACCATTTGGAGAGAACTCATTGTAAATTGTTAAACATATTGGATCCACAACAGCACTACCCTCATCATTGGAAGGGTTAACATCCATTCCACCATCAGCAACATCAACAAACGCTGTATTTACATAATCTCCGAAACCTAATACTTCAACAGTAATCTCAAGAATTTCAACTTGATCAGGATCTAATTGACCAACTGTCCATTCTCCATCAAACTCAGAATAAGTTCCTGTGGTTGTAATTGCTGAGACAAATACATAACCACTTGGAATTTGTTCACTAATAACCACATTGGTCGCAGTAACGTTACCTATATTGGCTACTTCAATAGTAAATGTTACTTCATCACCAACAACAGGCCTTACTTCATCAACAACTTTAGTGACTTCTAAATCAAAGATTGAATTAACCGCCGTAACTGTTGGGTCATCTGGATTACCATCCCCATTAGGGTCATCATCATTTGCGTCATTTGGATCATCACTAATGTCAACAACATCATCTGTAGGATCCCCTAAGTCACCGTTAGGTCCTTCTGCACTAACGCTGGCGGAGTTGGTTACAAAACCAGTATCTAAATCGAGTTGTGTAATTTGATACGTTGCAGTAAACGTAGTACTATCAATTTCACCTGGTAATAACTGTGCGATCGGACCACCAACTAAGTTTAAACCTGGTAATAAATCTTCAACCTCAATATTAGTTAATGTTACATTTCCAGTATTTTCAACAATAAATACATATGAAATAATATCATCTAAACTACCTTCTATACCATCACCATTTGTATCTTCAAGAGGTAATGTAGTCTTGATAAGACTTATCATTGGTACTTGAATTATTTCGGTATTTGTTACATCATCTTCAGTATTACCATCAGTATCATCACCATCATCACTGTCGTCAATAACACTTCCACCTAATGGATCCGTACTACTTGCAACAGCTTGATTGGTAACTATTCCAGCATCAATATCTTCTTGAGTTAAGATATAAGTTGCACTGTAAACAATAGTATCAGAACCTACAATCATATCCTCTAAGTCTGCCTCACCGTCTTCATCACTACCACCACTTACATAAAGAGGTGTTGGTAATGTTCCTGTTCCTGTAAAATCAGCTAAATCTTCTGTTACATTTATATCAAATAAGGTTACGTTACCTGTGTTTGTTACTGTATAAGTATAGGTAATAACATCGCCAGCATCGGCAACACCATCTCCACCAGTATCTAAATTGCTGGTTTTCTCAATAGTCATATCAGGAGATTGTGGAATTATAGTATCTGTAGGATCATCATTACTTGTCAAATCACTTGGATCATCACTATCATCACTTACTGCGCCACCTAATGGGTCGGTAGAACTAGCAACAGCTTGATTCGTTACAATTCCTGCATCAATATCTTCCTGAGTTATTGCATATGTTGCTGTATAAACTATTGTATCAGAGCTAACAGCTATATCTTCTAAATCACCTTCACCATCTTCATCACTACCTCCACTTACATAAACTGGTATTGGCAATGTACCTGTTCCTGTAAAATCTAAGGCTTCTTCTGTTACACTAACATCGAATAAGGTTACATTACCTGTGTTAGATATTGTATAGGTATAAGTGATAATATCACCAACTGTTGCTATTCCGTCTGCCCCTAAGTCTAAACTACTTGTTTTTTCAATAGCCATGCTAGGATTTTGTGGAATCACTGTGTCTGTTGGATCGTCATTACTCGTCGGATCACTAGGATCATCACTCTCATCACTTACTCCTCCACCCAGTGGTCCCGTTCCATTTGCAAGAGCCTGATTCGTTACAATGCCTGCATCAATATCTTCCTGAGTTATTGCATATGTTGCTGTATAAATTATTGTATCAGAACCAACAGCTATATCTTCCAAATCACCTTCACTATCTTCATCACTACCTCCACTCACATAAACCGGTGTTGGCAATGTACCTGTTCCTGTAAAATCTAAGTTGTCTTCCGTTACACTAACATCGAATAAGGTGACGTTACCTGCATTAGTTATTGTATAGGTATAAGTGATGATATCACCAACTGTTGCTATTCCATCTACACCTAAATCTAAAAGACTTGTCTTTTCAATTTCTAATACCGGATCCTGGGCTATCGCAACTACCGTTGGGTCATCCAACGTATTGCCGTCGCCGTCATCACCATCATCACTGGTATCCGTAACATCGTCCGGACCGCCCAGTGGACTGTCGCCAGTCGCAGTGGCACTGTT
>NZ_JBHTJQ010000010.1:0-341733 GCF_042676105.1 Winogradskyella aquimaris
AGCTTTCCGGTTGTAAGTTCGTCTAAAATTTTCAGTTTGAAAGGTTCTGAATACCGTCTGATGACTTTGTCGTTTTTGTACATAATGTTTAAAATTATGTAGCCTTTATTCAGGACGGGTCATAATTAAAGACAACGGTCTCGTATAACCGTCAGTTACGGGTTTTTATGCGTTTATTTTTCGGTTAAGCACAGACGTTAGCAATTCCGAGTGCCTTCGGATGTAGTCGAATCCAGCATAATTGCGGTTATACATTGTTGGCAATAGTTTTTATTTGATTTAATCAATATCATTCAGTAACATTTGATGATGCAACCTCTCGGTGAAGTCTCCAAATGCCATCCTTACCTTTTTTTAATATAGCCAAAAAGTTATCTTTAAGTTCAACAACAATTCCTTCACCATTAGTATAATATACATGACTAACGCCAAAGTCATAAGCCATACTGTCTGATGCAATTATTGTCTCTTTTGGGAACATAATAATACTGTCGTAAGGAAACGGACCTTGATTTTTACTCGTTTTATACATTTCAATCCAATCACTGCTACCAGGTGAAATAGTCTTAACATCTTTTGTTACCATTTTTCCTATGGTTTCACCATCACCTTGCTTAACAGCTTTCATAAATGTCTGACGAGTTTTTTCTATTGAAGCCAATTCGGCTTCAATATCAATAGTATTGGTATTTGACGATTCTGCTTCCCCTCTATTGTACTTATCGTTGCAAGAAATAAGGGTTAGGACGAAAAAAATAATTATTGAACTTCTCATATTTTTAAATTTTCAGGTTATTCATAATTATTGCCAACGGTTCGGCTGTGATTTCGTTGCGTTGAAAATCCGCTTGGATTTTCCGCCGTAAACCGAAGATAGCAAATTTGCAAGGACTTTCCGCGAGGAAAGTCAGAAGCAATGAACTATAGCAAATGTTGTTTGCATTTTTTATCCAACATTTACATTGAACAAATACCCAACCAATGCTGTCAGTCCCATTGCCACAGTTCCCCAGAACGTAATTCTAAGAATTGCTTTACCAACACTAGAGCCTCCTGCTCGGGCGGCTAGAGCACCTAAAATTATTAGAAAAACAAGTGCAAAGCCATAAAGTGAATATTCCATACTCCTTATAGGAATGAAAAGTGTCACTAAAAAAGGAAGTAATCCACCAACTGTAAATGCCGCGCCAGATGCTAAAGCAGCTTGAATTGGTTTTGCTTGACTAATTTCATTTATACCTAATTCGTCTCTAACATGAGCACCTAATGCATCGTGTTCCGTAAGTTCCCTGGCAACTATCTTGGCAGTCTCTTTTTTTAGCCCTCTTTTCTCATAAATTTCCGCTAGTCTTTGTAATTCAATTTCAGGCATTTCATTCAGTTCATCCATTTCACGTTGGATATCGGCTTTTTCAATATCTGTTTGCGAACTTACAGAAACATATTCTCCAGCAGCCATGGATAGAGCACCAGCAACTAAACCAGCTAGAGTGGCCAAAATTACAGGTTCTCGTAAATCACTTGCCGCGGCAACACCAATCGCAATACTAGCAGTAGACAAAATTCCATCATTTGCTCCCAGAACTGCTGCTCTTAACCAATTACTACGATTAATGTAATGTGGTGCTAAGTAATCATCTAATTCGTCCGTTTGTTTAGTCATTTTTTTGATTATTTAGATTGCACATATCCTAATTGTGTATGGTTAGTTGGGTTGACAAGGATTAAGTTAGTGAACAAAAACCAACCAGAAGAAAATCCGAAGGATTTTTCGAGCACACTAAGACCAAGCAATTGGCTATACACGTTGTTGTAAGTAGTTTTTTAATCCCATTAATAAAAGAACAAAAAGTAAATTAAACCACAAGTCACGATAATTGACAGTAAATATAAATATAATTCATGCCGCAATTGAGCTTTAGCTTTTTTTCGTATTTCAATTTTTATTGCTTCTAATTTTTTAGGGTCAATTGTTTCAAAATTGTTTTCAATTCCGCTTTCGCCTCTTTGAGTACTACTTAAACTATTCCGCCAAATTTTATTTTCTCTGCGCTCTATTTTTTTTCGGCGTAGCTCTTTAAATCTTTGGTTGTGTGCGCTTAATCTACCATATGTTCCATCAATAGGCATACTTTTTTCTTTCCGTTACTAATTCCGTTAACTTACCCAGTTTTATTTGGTTAATTTTTTCCCAATCAGTTTTGTCAAATTCCAACGTACTGAACTTTTTTAAACTCCGATACATTGGTAAAATCAAAGTCTCAAAATTTCCATTCAGTTCATAAATCAGGTTTCGTTTTTTTGTTTTTTCGCCACTTTTTGAGATGAAAATGTCAATTCCTTTTCCGTTTGGTTTTAGTTCAATGAAATAACATTCAGGTTCTAAATTCCAGCATATTTCCGTTTCAAGTCCGTTTATTGCTAAAATCAGAGATTCACAAAGTTTGTCAGTCGGATTTTCAGGAATATTAGAAGCCATAAATTCCAATTCAAATTCCGCTGATTTTAATTCAATCGGAAGCCATCCATTTTTCGGATTTCCTAAATTTAGTTCTATTTTTCTTGGTTTGGTCAAATTACTTACAACGGTTTGTGTATGATTAGTGGCGTGTTTAAGTACCTAATTTAGCAAACAAATCACAGATAGAAAATTCCAGCAGAATTTTCGTAAGTCGGCAGTGACCTAGCAATTAATTATACACGGTGTTGTGCTTTCGTTATTTTTTTAATCAATTTTAATAAAGACTTTTATTTAGCTTCTGCAATTTTATCTATTTCGGAAATTATATTCAATCCAATTAACTTAGCTTCTTTATAGGGTACTAAAATGCCCTTTTCCTGATTTACAGCTTGACTTACAATATTTCTAAATGCCACAGAATGATGCATCTTTTTAAATACATTTTCAATTTCTTCCTGAGTCGTTTTTGTGCTTTTTAATTGTTCAGGGTCCATCCAAATATATGCCATTACTAATGTTCTATCTATGTCATATGCCTGTTTTGCCTCTAAATTTTCTAAAAATTCATTATAACTTTTTTCTGCTTCTTTTATTTGGTACGTTTTAGCATAATAGTCGATAATTAAATTGTTTAGATTAGTACCATTTATTTTGCCTAGATATGGTGAATTTTTTAAAGCATCATATGCACTGGTGTTGGGTTGAAGATAAAAGTCTACATAAGAAGATAATGCCCATCGTGTATCATCAAAATTAAACGTCTTATTTAAAAAATTAAGCTGTTCTTTTTTACTGCGATTTATTATAAGTTCTCTTCTTTTAATGAGAGAATCTAATACTTGAATATCTTCTTTTATATTTTCTTTTAGACTTGATAAATATTGATTTAATTCTTTTTTTTCCTTTTTTTCCTCGTTCCAATTATTAATAGATAATGCAATTAAAATACCTATGACCACAAGAACAATTTCTCCAATGGCATATTTAAAATACTTTCCAATTTTATTTTCCATAAGTAAGTTTTGCCGAATTTTTCTAAAGAATTTAATCATTGGTTAGCGGTTTCTGATAATGAAGCACAACGTAGGAATAAAAACATTGTTTTTATATCCATTATGTTTCTTCCCTAAATTTACATATTATTCCTACAAATCTAGAGGGTTTTTATAGAATTAAAATTATTTATTGCAACATGTGTGTAATTCTCTGTAGTTTTTGTTGAGTTGTGCCCCAATAGCTCCTGTATATACCTAATATCGCTTATGCTTTCCAGTAAGTGAGTTGCAAAACTATGACGCAGGGTGTGCAATATCACCTATTTTTTAATGCTTGTAAGTCTCAATACATTCCTTAAAACCTGCCTGGCGCTTACCTGCGTATAAGCCTCGCAAGAACGTCCTTTAAAAAGATTCAATTAGGGCATAAAACCGTGAATGTAGTGTCACTTATTGGTTGCATCCAGAATGAAGTCACCTTTTGCAGTATGAATTTTAGGTTCAGAAAACGACGTCGTTCTGACAAATCGTATGCGTTATCGTATTCACTTTCGAATAAAAATAAGAACTTCTTGAACTGAAAACATAAAAAAACGGTTTAGGGAAAGCCTAAACCGTATAAATGCTGTGTTTTATGTTTTGTAGCGAGATCGAGATTTGAACTCGAGACCTCCGGGTTATGAATCCGACGCTCTAACCAACTGAGCTACCTCGCCATTTTTGCGGTTGCAAATATAAAAACAAATTCTTCGACAACAAACATAAGTTTCTAAAAAAATAATTTTAAACTAAAGTTTTGAATTGAGTCATAATTGCATATATTGAGCAAATAATTAATTGCTTCTATGGACGATAAAGAAAAGTATGAAATGGAGTTTGTCATTCAGGCATCTCCTTCTTTAATTTACCAATATATTTCAACCCCTTCTGGTTTATCTGAGTGGTTTGCTGATAACGTTAATTCCCGTGGAGAACTTTTTACCTTTATATGGGATGGCTCTGAAGAACAGGCCAAGCTATTAACGAAAAAGAGTGGTGAACGCGTAAAATTCCGTTGGTTGAGCGATGAAGAAGATGGCGCGAGCTATTATTTTGAAATTAGAATTCAAGTTGATGAAATCACTAAAGACGTATCTCTAATGATCACTGATTTTGCAGAAGAAGATGAGATTGATGAAGGCAAAATGCTTTGGGATAATCAGATATCCAGTCTAAAACAAGTTTTAGGCTCGAGGTAACCCGTAACTAACTCAACTATTATATCTTTGTCTCGATTTAATTGAATCTAAATCGGGACTTTTTTTATGGTAAATTTTAACGGTAATCTAATTGAACCATCTGATACTTTTTTGACATCAGAAAACAGAGGCTATAGATATGGTGATGCACTTTTTGAAACATTAAAAGTAGTAAATGGCAAAATCTTTTTTTGGGAAGATCACTATTTCAGGCTTATGGCATCCATGCGCATTATGAGAATGGATATTCCAATGGATTTTACTATGGAGTTTTTAGAGGCTCAAATCTTAAAAACAGTTGAGGCAAACGGGTTATTAAATAATACAGCTAGAGTAAGACTTAATATTGATAGAGGTGAAGGAGGTAAATATTTACCAGCACCAACTTCAAGTATTTCGTTTAATATTATAGCTGAAGCTTTTGAAGAGCCATTTTATTCCATTAAAGATGACCAATCTAATGAAGTAGATTTGTATAAAGACTTTTTTATAGCACCAGGTCTGCTTTCAGGTTTAAAGTCCAATAATAAGGCTATACAAATTATTGGTAGTATTTATGCTAAGGAGAATGACTTAGGTAATTGTTTGATTTTAAACACAAATAAAGCTGTAGTTGAGGCATTAAATGGTAACTTGTTTTTGGTAAAAGGGGACAAAGTCAAAACACCGCCTCTTGAAGATGGCTGTCTAAAAGGCGTAATGCGTAAACAACTGTTAGAAATAATGTCGAAGGATGTGAATCTTTATATTGAGGAAGCCTCTATAAGTCCATTTGAACTACAAAAAGCAGATGAACTGTTTATTACCAATGTTATTCAAGGTATAGTTCCAATAACGAAATACCGTAAAAAAACGTATGGATGGGAATTCGCAAAAAAAATAACAGATAAGCTTAATACTAAGATACGGTTAGAATCTTAATTATAGCTAGGGTTTTCAGGTGCGTTAGACCAAATACTATATTCACCACCAAGTTCTAACATTTTCTCTCTCCAAAAGGATTGGCAAGACTTTGCTATGATTTTGTTATCATAGACGTTATCCGTAACCAACCATGCATTGGATTCTAACTCATGGTGCAATTGTTCCTCGGCCCAACCAGAGTAACCTAAAAAGAACCTTATGTCATTCTTGGTTATTTTTTTTAGATTTATTAAATCTAACACTACGTTAAAATCTCCGCCCCAATAAATACCATTAGATATTTCGATACTGTTTGGTATTAACTCTGGTGATTTATGAATAAAATACAGATTGTCTTGTTCTACAGGTCCACCATTGTACACTTTAAAGTTAGAATCTGTTCCTTCTACAATGTCTTTGAGGTGATATTCTAGGGGTTTGTTAAGAATAAACCCAACAGAGCCTAAGGCATTATGATCTGCCAAAAGAATCACTGCGCGGTTAAAAGATAGGTCACCAATAATGGATGGTTCTGCAATTAATAAACTGCCTTTTTCTGGTTTACTCATCTTAAATTTCTTTTTGGGTTGATTAAATCTAATTCATTTTTGTGATTAAAACAACACAAACCCTTTAAAATTAAGGTAAAAAAAAGCCTGCTCATTGAGCAGGCTTCATATTTTTAAGAAAAAATGACTTAGTTTACAGCGTTGCTTAAGTCAGAACCTGCCTTAAACTTCACTACATTTTTAGCTTTAATCTTGATAGTCTTACCAGTTTGAGGATTTCTTCCATCTCTAGCAGCTCTTCTAGAAACTGACCAAGATCCAAATCCAACTAAAGAAACTCTATTTCCTTTTTGTAAAGCACCTTCGATGTCAATTAACATAGAATCTAATGCTTTTTTTGCAGCTGCCTTAGTAATTCCAGCATTCTCTGCCATACCATTGATTAAATCTGTTTTGTTCATAAATTTTAAATTTAAATTGTTAAATATTCGGTTTTTAAAAGTGATTTCTAAAAATCCGTATACAAATTTATCAGTAATATTAAGCTACGCAAGTAATAGCAAGGGAAATCGGCGATTTTGTTAATAAGTCACCCTATTTGTTAATAAAGGACTGCATTTTATCGGATTTTTCACTATGTCAGTGATGACAAGGGTTTACAGAAGTTTAGCATTTTTTGAAAATTCATAACCATTTAAAAGTGATTTTACATCCATTTTTCGCTTCCCTGGCAACTGCATTTCATTCACTTTTATGTAACCTCCTTTGCATGAGACCCTTAATTCTGTTTTTGTAGAAAAAATTAATCCGGCATCCAAATCATGGGTTTCATAAACTTTTTCTACACCATAAATTTTAACGGATAGCAAGTCTTCTTCAGCATTATCTAAATAGCACCAAGCCGTAGGGAAAGGATTTAGGCCTCTTATCTTATTATAAATAGTCTCTATGTTTGCTGTCCAGTCTATTTTGCAGTTATCTCGATTAAGTTTATAGGCTGTTTTTAGGTCATCTGATTGAGGTTGAATCAAAGTAGTTACTTCGTCCTTTTCAATCTGCCTAACAGTTTTAACTACAAGTTCACTTCCTATTGCCATTAATTTGTCGTGTAATTCACCTACAGTAGTGTCCTCATTAATTTCGGTTGTCTCACTTAGAATTATGGCTCCAGTATCTATTTTTTCATCGATAAAGAAGGTAGTGGCACCAGTTTTGTTTTCACCATTTATTATGGCCCAATGAATGGGTGCAGCACCTCTATATTGAGGTAAAAGGGAAGCGTGAAGGTTAAAGGTTCCGAATTCAGGCATACTCCAGACCACCTTTGGCAACATTCTAAAAGCAACAACAATTTGTAAGTTGGCATTTAAAGCTCTGAGCTCTTCAATGAATGATTCTGCCTTAAGGTTTGTTGGCTGTAGGATATTTAAATTGTGTTTTAGGGCAAATTCCTTTACAGCAGAGGGTTTTAATTTTTGACCACGACCAGCTTTGCGATCAGGTGCGGTTATAACGCCAACAACATTGTAATCATTATCTAATAAGGCCTTTAAAGCGGCAACGGCAAAATCTGGTGTTCCCATAAAGACAATTCGTAAATCGCGGTTTATAGTCATTGTAAGGTATAAGTGTTTGAGTCCGTAATTTTAATTCTTTTAGTTTCAATAAGGGCTTTTAGAGATTCTATTAATTGATTCTCTGTACAATTAAGAGTATGTAATAATTGACGTGATGATAGATCTTCTTGTTTCAAAGCTACGATTATTTGATTTGCAAGGGTGTTTGAGTCAGTTTTTGTATGGGTTGTATTTTGAATACATACCGAACATATACCACAATCTACCTCAGATTTTTCACCAAAATATGTTATTAATTGTCTGTTTTTACAGATAAGATTGTTATTGACGTAATCAATGACCGCTTCAACTTGTTGGTGTCTTAAATCTTGTTGTTGTTCAATAATCTTCACTATTGGGTTTATTGTAATGTCATCTTCACGCGGCTTTAAGAAAGTAATTTCAGAGTCTGTATTTGCCATCTCAAAGCTTATAACTTCATCTTTTTCTAGCCTTTTGAGTTGATCGATAACTTTTTGTTCCGGTAGGCCAGCTTTATCAATAACAAGATTTAGGTTTATTTTGGTTTCATAGTCAAATATCCCTCCATAAGTACGAAGCAAAACCTTAACTAAGGTATTTAATTCTAAATGTCTTTCTAAATATTGAAAAAGGGAGTTGTTCGAAATTAAAAATTGAATTTTAGTCCTAAAATTAAAATGACGGTTTAATACAATTATTGAGTTTCGGTCTAAGAGTGCAAGGGTATTATACGTAATACTAGGATTAAGGTTGTAGGTGGTGCAAAATGTTTTGAAATCTAGCTGATAGGTATTGTTCTCGCCTTCTCCATAAGCTATCTGAAAATAATTGCATAATTTTTTATAGATATACTTAACATAATCTGAGGAAGGTAACGTATGCAGAAATTGATTTTTTAACCGTTCCTCGTCTATGTTCTGTTTTAAGATTATTGCATTGGCCAATTGTCCATCTCGGCCAGCTCTTCCAGCTTCTTGATAATAACTCTCTAGACTTTCGGGTAAATTGAAATGTATAATATTTTTCACATTAGCTTTATCAATACCCATACCAAAAGCTGTAGTGGCAACCATAATAAGCTTTTGTTCGCTTAGCCATAGCTGTAAACGATCGTTTTTTTCTTTGTTGGTAATGCCTCCATGATAAAAGGTACAAGAAAATCCCTTTGCTTCTAAGTAGTCGTTAATGTCCTTAGTAGCTCTTCTGTTCCTAACATATATAATAGAACTTCCTTTATTGGTCGTTAAAATGTGTTTTAGCTGAAATAGTTTATCTTCCGTTGGAATCACCTGATAGGCTATATTTTCTCTAGTAAATGAAGCTTTGTAGATTTTTGGTGACACAAAATCTAAGTTTTTTATGATGTCGTCAATAATCGAATACTTTGCAGAGGCGGTTAAAGCAATACAATTTACCTGAGGATGAATTTGTCTTAACGTAGAAATATTATTATAAGCCGGTCTGAAGTCGTTTCCCCATTGGCTAATACAGTGCGCTTCGTCTACTGCGATTAAATTGACGCGCATTTGCTGAATGCGGTCCTGGACTATAGGCTGTTGTAAACGCTCAGGTGAGAGGTATAGGAATTTATAATTACCATATATACAATTATCCAATTGTGTATCCAATTCACCATAAGACATGCCGGAGGTTAAGGCAATGGCTTTAATGCCTTTTTGTTTAAGGGTATTAACTTGGTCTTTCATTAGTGCAATAAGTGGTGAAACCACAATGCAAATACCTTCTTTCATTAGAGCAGGGATCTGAAAACAAATCGATTTGCCACCCCCAGTTGGTAATAATGCAAAGGTATCTTCATTATCCAATACGGAATGAATGATATCTTCCTGTAAGGGTCTAAATGATGTGTAATTCCAGTAACGTTCTAAAACTTCAATAGGATGCATTACTACAAATTTAAGACCTCTAAAATAAAATCCGTTCGCTTTTCTATAGTTTCAAAGGGAACATCAATTAATTGGTAACCAAATCGCATGTAGGTTTTCAGTAAGTGGTGATGGATTTCTATAGCTTGCTCAAAGTTTTCATAGCGTTCGCTATCACTAGTAAAAATTTCTTGCCAAGGAGCTAATATGAATACATAATCATACCGATTATTTTGAGAAGCATTATCAAAATACTCTGGATATTTGTCACCTATATAATCCAGATACGCCAATATGTCTGGTATTCCCCTATCTAAAAAAACAGTGCTTGAACTTTCATTTGAGGTGTCGTGATATTGCTTTAATCTACCCTCTAAAAGTTTTTCACTAAAGAGTAAGGAATTAGTCAAGAAGAGCTGCTCTATGCCATCTTTTCTCGCCTGTAAGGTAATTTGTCTAGAAATTTCGTCATAACACAAAAATCCGCGTGTTTTTAAGTGATTAATGACTGAAGATTTTCCTGTGCCTGGTCCACCAGTGATAACAATTTTCTTAGGATTCAAATTGGCAGTATTTTTGCAGTAAAATTCGTGATAAAAAATTAAAACCAAAAATGTAAAGTAAGATGTATCTTTGCATTGATAAATAATGATGATGGATAAAAACAAAAAATCGGAAGAGTTTTACATAAAACTGAAGTCACAACTTCAAGATACGGCACTTTGGCCAACAGAATATTTGTATAAGTTTATTGTTATTTCTGAAACCTCAAAAATTGAAGAAATCAAGGCTTTGTTTAATCATTTAGGCGCTGTTATCAATACAAGACCATCTAAAAATGGTAAATATACCAGTGTGTCTGTTAACGTTAGAATGAAAAATCCTGATGAAGTAATCTTAAAATATAAGGAAGTAGGTGAGAAAGTAGAAGGTGTAATTTCCCTCTAAATTTTCCTGTAGGCTAGCTATTTTTTTGTACTTTGCGACAAAACCTAGAAACTTCAGGTTTTGAATAATTTACTACACATTTTATATTTTGATTGACAATTTAGAATACAACACAGAACGCGAGCATTTAATTATTCCTGAGTACGGGCGTCATTTGCAAAAAATGATAAACTATGCTAAGACACGCGAAACAAAAGAAGAAAGAAATAAGTTAGCTAAAGCCATAATATCGGTTATGGGTAACTTGCAGCCCCATTTAAGAGATGTGCCAGATTTTCAGCATAAATTATGGGATCAGCTTTTTATAATGTCTGATTTTGAACTCGATGCTGATTCACCTTATCCAAAACCATCTAGAGAAGAATTGTCCTCTAGGCCAGACCCATTAAAATATCCACAAAATCATCCAAAATACCGTTTTTATGGCAATAACATAAAAACAATGATTGATGTGGCGACAACATGGGAAGAAGGTAAGATGAAAGAGGCTTTGATTTATACCATAGCTAACCATATGAAAAAGAGTTACCTTAATTGGAATAAAGATAGTGTTGAAGACAATGTTATCTTCGATCACCTCTACGAGTTATCCAATGGAAAAATTAATCTAAAGAATAGTGAAGAGGATTTAAGTGACTCCTCGAGCTTAATGCGTACCAAATCCAAGTACAGTAATAAAGGTGGTAAAAAATCAAAGAAAAAATATTCTAACAATCGTAAACGTTACTAATAACGAATGGGCACATTTAAAATTGAAGGGGGCCATCAGTTAAAGGGCTCTATTAAACCTCAAGGTGCGAAAAACGAAGCCTTACAAATTCTTTGTGCTGTCTTACTTACGCCAGAGACGGTCATCATAAATAATATCCCAGACATCATTGATGTTAACAAACTTATCGCCTTATTAAAAAAGCTTGGAGTCAAAGTTAAAAAATTGGGAAAGGGTTCCTACAGTTTCAAAGCGGATGAGCTTAATCTCAAATATTTAGAATCTGCAGAGTTTAAGGAAGATGGAAGAGGTTTGAGAGGTTCAATTATGATAGTGGGTCCACTTTTAGGACGTTTCGGTAAAGGATACATCCCAAAACCAGGTGGTGATAAAATTGGTCGTCGACGATTGGACACCCATTTTGAAGGATTTATAAATCTTGGTGCTAAATTTAGATATAACAGAGAAGATTATTTTTATGGTGTTGAAGCTGAAGAACTTAAAGGCACTTATATGCTTTTAGATGAAGCTTCGGTAACAGGTACTGCTAATATTGTCATGGCAGCGGTTTTGGCTAAAGGTCAAACCACGATTTACAATGCTGCTTGTGAACCCTATTTACAGCAGTTGTGTAAAATGCTGAATAGGATGGGAGCTAAAATTTCGGGTATTGGCTCTAATATGCTTGTCATTGATGGTGTGGATAGTTTAGGTGGGACCGAGCATAAAATGCTACCTGATATGATTGAAATTGGTAGTTGGATAGGTTTGGCAGCCATGACTAAAAGCGAATTGACTATTAAAGATGTTAGTTGGGACGATTTAGGGCAAATCCCAAATGTGTTCAGAAAATTAGGTATTACCGTTGAGCAACAAGGTGATGATATCCATATTCCGGCCCATAAGGACGGTTACCAAATTCAAAATTATATTGATGGGTCCATACTTACTATTTCAGATGCTCCTTGGCCTGGGTTTACACCAGATTTGTTAAGCATCGTCTTGGTAATTGCAACACAAGCCAGAGGTGAAGTTTTAATTCATCAAAAGATGTTTGAAAGTCGCTTGTTCTTTGTAGATAAGTTAATAGATATGGGAGCCAAGATTATTCTTTGCGATCCACATCGCGCTACTGTTATTGGTCATGACTTTAAATCACAACTGAAGGCAACTACTATGACATCACCAGATATTAGAGCTGGTATTTCATTACTCATTGCGGCCTTATCAGCTAAAGGAACTTCTATTATACATAACATTGAACAAATTGATAGAGGTTATGAAAATATTGATGAAAGGCTTCGGGCTATAGGTGCTAACATTGAACGCCTACCAGGAAATTAAACATAAAACAAAAGTCCCAAATGTGTCATTTAGGACTTTTAAAATTGTTTATTGAAATGGTTATTTTTATTAAGACATATCTGTCTTATTCCTTGTAACGTTTAGATTTTCAATTTATTGTATAAAAAATAAATTAATTTAAAGCGGCTTTGTAAGTTGCCAAACAGCGCTCCCTCGCTTTTTTATGATCAACCATAGGTTTTGGATAAGTAAGCTCTTGATATTCTGGTACCCACTTTTTAATATAGTGGTGCTCTTTGTCAAATTTCTTAATTTGAGAAGTAGGATTAAATATTCTAAAATACGGTGCAGCATCAACGCCTGAGCCAGCAACCCATTGCCAATTACCTACATTACTGGCCATTTCGTAATCATGTAATTTTTCGGCAAAGTAGGCTTCTCCCCATCGCCAGTCGATTAAAAGATGTTTGCAAAGAAAACTACCTACGAGCATTCTCACTCTATTATGCATAAAACCGGTTTCATTGAGTTCTCGCATACCCGCATCCACTAAGGGATAACCGGTATTTCCGTCGCACCATCTTTTAAATTCCTCTTCATTGTTTCTCCATTCAATTCTATCGTATTTAGACTTAAAGGCTTTGTCTACCGTTTGCGGAAAATGCCAAAGTATTTGCATAAAAAATTCGCGCCAGATGAGTTCTTGCCAAAAGGTTTCATTGGCTTCATTAATAGCCTTTTTCACCATTTTTCTAATACTTACTGTACCAAAGCGAAGATGAGGTCCCAATCGCGATGTGCCATCTTTTGCAGGAAAATTCCTGGTGTCCTCGTATTGTTGAATTAAAGTTGGTGTTACCTCATAGGGTGCAATATTCTGACTTGATTTTTCAAAACCAATTTCTGATAAACTTAGGTTTGGTAAACGCGTATGTTCAACAAGGTTGTTCAAAAATGAATTGGTATAATAAATTTTTAAATCAATAGACTTAAATTTTTCTTTCCAAGTACGCATGTAAGGGGTATAAACAACATAGGGATCGCCATCTTTTTTGACGACTTCGTCTTTTTCAAAAATCACTTGATCTTTGAAGGTCTTAAATGTTATGTTTTGGTCTTTTAAAAATGCTTGTATTTCACCATCACGCATTTTAGCGTAGGGTTCATAATCATGATTAGTGTAGACAGTATCAATATCAAAGTCTTTAACGAGTTGTTTATATATTTCAATTGGTTTTCCGTGGTAGATGGCAATACTACTATTATGGTGCTCTTGTAGTTCTTGCCTTATCTTTTGTAATGTTTCGTGAATGAAGGTGACACGAGCATCATTCTTAGGTAATTTGTTGAGTATTTCAGAATCAAAAATAAAAATTGGTAGTACGGGTAGGTCGCCATGTAATGCCTCATAAAACCCAATATTGTCATCTAACCTTAAATCTCTACGAAACCAAAAAATATTTACAGTCTTACTCATATTAGTATGTTCCGAAAAGTGCTTCTAACTTCTTTGTTCTATAATTAAAAATTTCTTCAAGTTTGGGTTTTACTAAAAATGGATGCACCATTTGACCCAAAATCCCCATAGGTAATTTATAATCTACAATATCCTCCATTTCTACACCACCTTCAATTGGTTTTATAAAATGTTTGTGATGCCATAGAGCGTAAGGGCCAAAGCGCTGTTCATCTACAAAATATTCTTTATCCTTAACATGGGTAATTTCCGTTACCCATTTGGTTTTTATACCTAATACCGGTGTTACAATGTACTGAATAATTTGACCAGGAAACATTGGTCGATCTGCACCTGACAGTATATGAAAGCCCATATAATCGGGTGTGATAGTTTTTAAATTTTTAGGACTAGATAGAAATTCCCATGCTTCATCAATAGAGATAGGAAGGTTTTGTTTTTTGTGTAGAGTATATATTTTCATTTATGATAATTAATAAAAATCAATTGTTCAAAACTATATAAGCATTTAATGAGGTTGCAATACACAACCATAGGAGATAAGGTAACAGCAAATATTTGGCGTATTTTAAACGATCACTTCTAAACGTAATGAAAAAATAGAATATAACAATTAAGAGTAGGCTTATAACTGCTAATCCTACTGTTACCATATGCTGATTGAAGAATATCCAATTCCACCCTACATTTAGGATAACTTGTAGGCTATAAATAGACCAAAGAAATCTGGAATTTCTATCTTTAAATAGTTCCGCTAGATACCAAGAAAAGCACAACATTATAAATGTCCAAGCGACCCCAAATACCCATCCGGGTGGTGTCCAAGGTGCTTTATTCAGGTTTTGGTACCATGCCGTATTAGGACCATTATCCATTAGCCAGCTGCCCAAAGCTAAACCTCCGAAGTTGATCGCTAAAAAAATAATAAAATATACCGTCCTAGTAAGATTTTGCTTAATCAAGTGCTTCTATTTTTTCTAATATTTTTTGAGCCTGAGCATACTTTTCGTCACTAGCAGCTCTATTGGTATTGGATAATTTATGCCAGTCTGCCATCAGTTTTTCATATTCCTTTTGCAACTTTTCTTTTTCAGAAACTTTTTTAAATAATCCAAACATAGCAACTTAATTTAAAAATTTGGTAATTCGCGAATTCATTGGTTTGGTAATGGAATAGAAAAAGTCTATAAATTCACCATTTTCATCAATCAGGTATTTCTGAAAATTCCATTTTACGGTTGAATTTTGTTTTCCATTAAGTCGTTTGTTGGTTAACCATTGATATAATGGATGCTGTTCTGCACCTTTTACATTTATTTTTTCCGTGATTGGGAATGAAACTCCATAATTCATTTCACAGAATTCTTGTATTTCGTTCGGCCCACCAGGCTCTTGCGATCCAAATTGATTACAGGGTATACCAACGACAATAAGCTGATCCTTATACGTTTCATAGAGTTTTTGTAATTCTCTATATTGTGGTGTAAAACCACATTTTGAAGCGACATTAACAAACAAAATTTTCTTGCCTTTAAATGCAGAAAGGTCAAGGGGTTTTCCATTGAGACTATTGATTTTTATGTCATACAATGGTGTTGTAGCTTTTTGTTTTATATTCTTGTCGCTTGTACTTAAAGTACCTACAAATGCTTTAATAGGATTCATTATTCTTATAATTTAAAACTTACAATGCCACAATCCATTTCAAAAACCTGACCAGATAATGAAGCAGCTTTGTCGGATAATAAAAATGTAGCCATATCTGCGACTTCATTTGGTTGAAGATATTTCTTTAAGGGATGACGTTCAGTCATGTTTTCAATCATTCGTTCATTACGTAGTAATTTAGAGGCTAAATCAGTATCTGTTACTGTTGGTGCAATAGCATTAACTCTTACGGTAGGAGCCAATTCAGCACCAATAGATTTGGTTATTCCTTCAATAGCCGACTTTGAGGCAGCAACACTTGCATGAAAAGGCATACCCAATTTAGACGCTACAGTACTAAAAAGTACGATGGAAGGCTTATCTCCGTTCTTTAAAATTGTAAGGTATTTTTGTATGGTCTTTACTGCACCCAAAACATTAATTTCAAAATCATTTCTAAAATCATCTAAACTTAAACGATTTATTGGCTTTAAATTAATACTTCCAGGGCAATAAACCAGACCGTCAGCAGATTCTATTTCAGGCAAATCATCATTTAGGACATCACATTGAAAATGCTTCAAATTTTCATGAACCTGAGCAGGTTCGGTTCTGCTTATGTTAATTACTTTATGAGAAGAAAGCAAAGAATTGACTATGGCACTGCCAATACCTTTGCTTCCTCCAACTACTATTATAGTTTTCATATATTGTCTTTTATGCTGCCGTTAATGGACGACCTTTTAATCGTTTCTCAATTTTTTGTTTAATGACCGTTAATCGTTTCATGAGATCCATAAGTTTAGCATCTTTCTTTTTCTTGTATACTTCGTTAATAGCGAGGATAATTTCTTTGGCTTCTCTAGATGCTAAAATTCGCTCGCTTGTAGTTTTGAATGTGTGTTTTCTGTTTTCGAACTCTACTGCTCTTTCTAAAATATCCATAGCTTAATTGTTTATATAGTTTTGTAATTCTGCAATTTTTTCTGGCGTATTAAATATGCCACCATAATAAGTAGTCACGGTTGCTGAGGTATCGTCTTTAACACCTCTTGATGATACGCAGAGATGCTTAGCATCAATAATTACCGCTACGTCTTCAGTGTCTAACACGGTTTTTAGTTCGTTAGCGATTTGCTGTGTTAGTCGCTCTTGTACTTGCGGTCTTTTGGCATAATATTGAACGATTCTGTTCAATTTAGATAAGCCAATCACTTTACCAGACGATTTATAGGCTACATGCGCTTTACCTATAATTGGTACAAAGTGGTGCTCACAATTAGAATAGAAAGTAATATCTTTTTCAACCAGCATCTGATTGTACTGGTACTTATTGTCGAATAAGGCCACTTTTGGTTTGTTTTCTGGGTCTAAGCCGGAAAATATTTCTTCGACATACATCTTAGCCACACGATCTGGTGTTCCTTTAAGGGAATCATCAGTTAGGTCTAAACCCAAAACATCCATAATCTCAGAGAAAAGTATAGAAATTCGTTGTTTTTTCTCACTATTAGACATTTCGAAAGCGTTAGGCTTCATTGGTGTGTCTAGGCTAGTGAATAAATGGTCATCTCCGATATCATCAATTGAAAATCCATTTAATTTTTGACCATTTTTTTTGGAAATTGCTTTTGTGTTCATAGCATCTTTTTAATGTGCTGTCTTTAAGTACTCCAAGCTTAAATCAAAGCACGGTTTAACGTTTTGAAATAGAGTTGTTTGATATAGTCCTTTGACGCGAGCATTTAAACCTACCCTTGTCAAACGTTCGTTTATTTTTATGTTTTGTTGCTCTGCCTTGCACGCGTTTTCTCCACATCCTAAAACTGCTTGGCTTCATTTCTCTCCGCATTAATTCTATTACATCTTGCTCATTAAGACCAAATTGATACGTAATAGCTTCAAAAGGCGTTCTATCTTCCCAAGCCATTTCAATAATTCTGTCTATCTGTCTGTCATTTAATGTCATATTGTAGCAGGCATTGAAAATTGCATATCATATTTTACTTTTTCATCAAGAAGCTTGTCAAAAAACTTTTTATTCTCCTTAAAGGTTTTGCTATTCTTAAAATGTATAAAGCGTCCTTGGGCATGCAAGCTTGAACCATTAACTTTATAGATTACGAGTTGATAGTAAGGGATGATCCATGTAAAGTTTTTCAGCCCTTGATTTATCATAACTAAAATACCTTTAGGTCTTAGCTCAATGTTAGCATAATTGATGTCAGAAACAGTATTCATCATGCTTTGCATATTTGGACTAACCTCCTCAATGATCATACGCTTAGAGCCTACACCTTTCATTTTCAATTTTTGTACCAAACTAAAAGGGTAACCTACAAGATCAGCAATGATCTGTTTATGCTCAGCGTTATGGTGTGTGGTATTTATAATCATATTACCGTAAAGATACAAATGTTTAACCTTTTAATATAATAGTTAAACAAAAATTAACAGAGAATTGTGAAAGTAAATTTTGACAAGATTTGAATTGGAAGCTAATCGCTTTTCAATAACCTACTTCTATCCTTTAAGGTATGTCGTTTTAAAATACGAATACTTTCTTTCACCACATCAGGATCTTGTTTCATGTTCCAAAGAATATCACTGGCACGTATACGGTTTTCTTTAATATCTACAATTGGGTGTGGGTAATCATGCCCTAATTTGAAATCATAAAGTCCTTGCTCTAGTTCTGTCATTAAATAGGGCTCGTGTATAAAGGGAATGTCTAAATGCGCTAATTCTGGTACCCACTTTTTAATAAATTCGGCATCAGGATCGTGTTTAAGACCATTTAAGGTTGGGTTGTAAATTCTTAAGTTATTTATTCCCGTTTCACCTGCTTGCATTTGCAGTTGCGGAAAATGAATACCTGGCTCAAAATCTAAGAATTGCTGCGATAGGTGTTCTGAGGCATGTTGCCAAGGTTGCCATAAAATATGAGTAAAAAACGAAACTAGCATGGCACGCATTCTAAAGTTAACATAACCTGTCTCAACTAAACAACGCATACTGGCATCGACTAGTGGAAAACCTGTTTGTCCCTCTCTCCATGCTTTCTGATATTGGATGGAAATACTCTTTTTTAGTTTGTGATAACCTTTGTTAACACTAGCATTTTCCATGGTATGTTCCATTTCAAATTTCTGAATAAAATGGGCTTGCCAACGTAAACGCGATAAAAAGCCACTAATATGACGTTTGCTTTTAGATGTCTTTTTTAGGTCTTGTCCCTTTTGAAAGACCTGTCTAACTGAAATATTACCCCATGAAATATAAGGTGAAAGTCTACTACAACTTGTACGTGATGCCTCAGGTTTTGATATGTTGAACATATAGTCTTTGTAACGACTCTCAAAAAAAGAATTGGCATATTTCCAAGCCGTAGTAGTTCCACCTTTTTGGAATTTGGTGTTTTCTGGTGTGTCTAAATCGGTAACAGTAAGTACACTTTCTAAAAGCGAAATATCTTCAATAGATAGTAATTGATTTACGTTTGGAGTGAAATCTTCAAGTGGTTGATTCATGTAGTCTTCCCATTGCTCTAACCAATTTTCCCTATTTAATAATCCACGTTCTACACCATTATTTTTACTTTCTTTCCAGGTGATGAGGTTGTTCCTGCAATAGCGCGATAACTCTTTGTCTCTGTTGTAGGTCACTAAAATCCCTGTTTCTACGTGAGAAAAGATAGTGTCTATTTTATAGAAGGTTTGGATGAGGTTAAAAGCTGTTTGTATATCACTCGTTACAGTTAAAACTTTTGAATTATACGATTTTAATTGCTCGTTAATATCTCTAATGGACTCCTTTATGAAATTAAAGTGACGATCACTGTAATGATTATCATTTAGTAGTAGATGTTCAAAAACATAAAGTAGGAGGGTAGGTTTACCAGACTTTAAAGCATTGGCGATTGCTTCATTATCCTGAAGTCTTAGATCGCGTTTTAGCCAAACAACATTGATATGTGGTTTACTCGTCATGATAAGTTATTAAGAAATTTTTCGGCGTTGTTAAAGTGATTTTCCAGGGTCTCTTTCTTCATGCGATCCAGATTACCCAAAAGCATGTTTAATCTTGGATTACTTTCAAAAAAACCACGATGCTTATCCATAAACTTCCAAAATAGACCGTCCCAAGTGTCTTGCCAGTTGCCCTTGCTATAGTTGCTCATTTTCATTATGTAATTACTGCTGCTTATATAGGGTTTGGTAGACATTAAACCACCATCGGCAAATAGACTCATGCCATAAACATTAGGTACCATAACCCAATCATAGGCATCTATAAAAAGTTCCATAAACCATTTATAAACTTCATCAGGATCAAATTCACATAACACCATAAAATTGCCCAAAATCATCAGACGTTCTATATGATGTGCATAACCCGTTTTTAGCACTTTTTTTATAACATCATCAACAGGTTGTATACCTGTGGTGCCATCATAAAAAGATGCAGGAATTTTACGATTAAAATTCCAAAAGTTTTCGGTACGTTCTTCAGTTCCCTTTACTTCATAAACTCCACGTATAAATTCACGCCAGCCTAAAATTTGCCTTACAAAACCTTCTGTGGAGTTTATTGGAACACCATTGGTATTTGCGTAATCTATAGCTTCTTCTATAACTTCTAATGGTTTAAGTAAACCTATGTTTATTAATGGCGATAACAAGCTATGATTTAGAAAATGTTCTTCTTTTACAATGGCATCTTCGTAAACACCAAATTCATGAAACCTGTATTCAAAAAACTGTTGCAGCCAAGTTTTGGCACTATTAAAATCTATAGGATAGTTAACGAAATCATTTAATTGGCCATAATGGTCTGCAAAATATTCTTCAACATACGATTCTGCCTCTTTGTGAAACTTAGAACGCTCTGGAAACTGAATGGTAGGTGGTGTTTTGTCTTTCGGATATTTTTTTCGATTTTCTGTATCGTAAGTCCATTTTCCTCCTTCGGGCTCATTAGAAACCATTAAAATATCGCGTTCTTTTCGTTGTGATTTATAAAACGAGGTTTGGAAAAACTTCTTTTTGCTAGGTTTGAAGAATGTTCTCAGTTCTTCTTTAGAATTAATAAATAATGGGCTATTGTACCATTTAATGTTAATATTATTTGATGCTGATATAATCCGTTTTTCAAGCCAATTATCCGTTGGATCTATCACGTGAAGTGTTTCAGAGCCCTCATCTATCAATTTAGGAATTAAATTACGAATGTCTGATTCTTTTAAATTGGACTCTATATAGTGAACGGTTTTATCTTTTGAGTTTAAGAAATCTGCATAGGCATTCATTGATGCCCTATGAAATGCAATCTTCTGTTTGTGAAATTTATAGTGTTTAAAGAATAAGAATTCTTCGATAAGATATATATCGGCATCAACGTCTAGAATTGGGGAATCCTTGAACAATTGATGAGGAAAAAGTAGTATGTGTTCCTTTTTTGCCATGTTAAAATAAACTCAGTTGTAACCAAAGACTTCTAAACTTTCCGTTGCTATCGTACCGCTCGGCTTGTAATTGTACATTGAATTTACGGTCACGAGGGTCGTTGCCCACACCTGCGACATACATCCAATTACCGTAATTACTATGCACATCATAATCCAATAGGAGGGACTGAAAATAAGCGGCTCCTATTCGCCAATCTAGCTCCAATTCTTTTGCAAAATATGAGGCAACGTTTTGGCGGCCTCTATTACTCATCCAGCCCGTTTCCTTTAGTTCTATCATGTTGGCATTTACGAAAGCGGATATCGTTTCTCCATTAATCCATTGCTCAATTTGAGTTTGGTCGGAAGACCATTCATAATTTTTATGTAAAATACCTTCTAGCTTAAAAATCTGGTCACCATGCTTTAGCGAGATATATTTAAAATAATCACGCCAAATCAATTCAAAAATCAACCAATAGGTTGATTGGTTTTTGTAATGCTCGTTTTCGAATTGTTTAACTTTCCAGTAAATGGTTCTTGCTGAAATACTACCATTGGCTAGCCAAGGAGAAAACTTTGAGCTATAATCCTTGCCAACTAATCCGTTTCTTGTTTTTTTGTAAAAGCCAAGCTTTTTTGTATTGAAGAAATAGTCTTCCAATCGATTTAGAGCTTCTGATTCACCTCCTTTAAAAGGAAATGCAGAATGTGGATGTGGTTCAAACTCTTCAAAACCTAGTTCTAGTAAGGTTGGAATCGTAGTGTTATTTTCAATTCGATTATTCTCAGGACGTTTAGGTATTGTCACTTCTTCTCGAATCTTAACATATTTCTCTAATTTTTTTCTAAATGCTGTAAATACTTGAGGTGTTTTTGAGATCTCAAAATTGATATCCTCAGGATGAAATAAAAATTGATTATAAATACTGTGCCAATTAACATTAATAGCTTTTGTTCGTACGGAGTTTTCAATATTAAGTTCTTCTTGGGTCCATTCCTTTTGAAGAAAAATAGCATTCACATGAAAAGTTTTACATATTTCAGGAATTACGGTTTCAGGATGCTCATCATATATCAATAGCTCAATGTTGAGGTTTCTAAGTTGAGATTTTAGATTTTCAACAGTTTCAATTAAAAACTTGGCTCTGAATTTTTCGGTTTTTTTAAACCCGTATGTATCAACTTTAAACTGTTTTGGATCAAAACAATATACTCCAATGACCTTGGCATTATGTTTTGTTGCTTCATATAGTACCATATTATCATTGGTTCTAAGGTCGTTCCTAAACCAAACTAGATTTGTTATTTCTGTCTTCTGCATCTTTCGCTACAATATTTTACATTCTCCCATTCTTTTTCCCATTTTTTTCGCCATGTAAAAGGTCTTTCACAAGTTGGGCATATTTTTGTGGGTAGATTTTGTTTTTTTACTCCTTTCATTTGGGCTCTACAAGTGCGTTAATCATACCTTTAAAAACAAAGGCATGAAATGGTAAAACCATGTACCAATATACTCTTCCCCATACACCTCTGGGTCTAAAAACAGCACGCTGGTACAACTTGTCTTTCACAATTTTAAACTCGAGCCAAGCTTCACCAGGAAGCTTCATTTCGGCAAATAGCAATAACCGCTTTTCAGTTTTATCGGCAAAAAGCACACGCCAAAAATCCAAAGGATCACCTGGTTCTAAATATGTGTCGTGTGTACGTCCTCGTCTTAAACCAACACCACCAAATAATTTATCAATATATCCTCTAATTTTCCACAAGCCATTAAAGCTGTACCAACCATTGCGTCCCCCAATACTCCAAATTTTATCCAGCGTGTAAGCTTCATTTTTAATGGTTTTTGATCGTATGTCTTTATAACATCCAAACTGTGGCAATTCGATATGTTTGGAAAGTTGATCCTTAAACCTTCCGCTACTTACCGCATCTTTCCAACTTGAAATCACACTGTTTTGCTCTATACGCTGAAAAGCCAATTCTACAGCTTCTTTATAGGTAAGGGGATTGATGTCTAAATGCTTATTAATGTCACTGGGTTTACCAATAACCTCTACTTTCATGCTATCTACTAGGGCTTGTGCTAATTGGAATGATGTAGAGGTCACGAAATAAAGCCAATAGGACGATAGTTTAGGGGTTAGCACTGGTAAGGTATAGATATAACGTTTTAAACCTCTTACTCTGGCAAACTGCAAAAGCATCTCTTTGTAGGTGAGAATTTCTGGTCCAAAAATATCGTAAGAATTGTTATACAGTGCTTCTTTTCCAAGTCCTTGTGATAAATAGGCTAAAACATCTCTTATGCCAATAGGTTGCGTTTTGGTGTTCAACCATTTAGGTGTTATCATAATAGGAAGTTTCTCAACGATGTCCCTTATAATTTCAAATGATGCACTTCCGCTACCTACAATAATACCAGCTCTAAACGTAGTTAATGCATATACGCCTGACCTTAAGGTTTCCTCGACTTGTAAACGAGATTTTAGGTGTTTAGAAAGCGAATCATCATTTACAATGCCGCTGAGATAAATTACCTGTTTGCAATCGGTAACTTCTACTAAATTTTTAAAGTTTTGTGCACATTGCCGTTCTAAATCTTCAAAATCATCTGCATTGGTTGCCATTGAATGAATGAGGTAATATGCTGCATCAATAGTTTTAGGTATTTTGTTTGGCTCTGGACTTAAAAAGTCGATTTTAATGAATGAACATCGTGGGTGTTCTTCAATTTCATCCGGAATACGGCTTAAATCACGAACGCAACAAACCAACTCATGCCCATCCTCAAGTAACTGAAGTGCGAGTCTTTTGGCAATGTAGCCTGTTGTGCCTGTAATTAGTATTTGCATTAGTCATTAGGTATTGCAAATTCTGGCTTTGGACGTTGATATTCGAGTCGCTTTTTTAATTGGGGTACAGCATAACCATCTAAACCATTGATGGTGGCTACCTTACCTTTTGATAGGTTTATAAAGCCATCTTTTTCTAATAGTGTATCAGGCACATATAATTTTTCAATTTTGCCAATCAAAAGTATGGTGTTATTGGCTTTAATAGCATACTCTTCTACATAACTCATAGCCAATTGTATGGGACAGCCCTTTACAAATGGTGCAAAGAAGTTGTCTTTGTATTCTTCCTCTAAAGATGTAGCATCAAATTCTGAGATTTGTGCATCATATTTTGCTGAGGTGTGGTGTGCCTCTTCAAGTATATCGCTATGTATATGGTTGATGGTGTATTTTCCAGTAGAACGAATATTATCGTAAGTATTTCTAGTTACAGTTGTTGGTCTTAGAAAGAATCCGAGTAAAGCGGGATTTGAGCCTAGATGCGTAAGGGAGCTGAATACAGCAACATTACAAATGTCTTGAGGATCCTTAGTGCCAATAAGATTAGCAGACTTATAACCGCTACAACTGTTAATTAAATTGATACGGTACAAATGATGCATCTTATTAATATCTTCTAAGCTAAACTCTGCCATCTTATAAATTTATAAAATTGTTAATTTTGATTTTCTCTGCTTTAAGATCAAACATCAAATTGTACAAGCCGAAGAAGGTTCGGTTGATATAAATAAAATGCTTAGAACCCCTATTGCCATTCATATTTCTTAACTCAGTGCTTTTAGAATATTTTTGGCCCATTTCACCAACTTTGTTAAAAAATTCTGGGTCTGAAAAATCAAAAGTTTCATTATGGAATGGTTGAGTAAACAGGCTTAATAGCTCATGAAACATATCACTGAAAAATTCAATTTCTTCTTTAGTATCCTCTTTACGTAAAATTTCAAGCTCGTACATTTTCTTCGTGAAAATTTCGGGATCTTCAAGACTCTCTTTTTTAGCTAATTCAAAATAAGGTACATAAAATTCATCAGGAATGGCTTTCATGCAGCCAAAGTCTAATGCAATTAATTCGCCTTCATCTGAAATTAGGAAGTTACCCGGATGCGGATCAGCATGAACTTTTCTCAAATTATGGATTTGGAACATGTAAAAATCCCAAAGTGCCTGGCCTAACTTAGTTGATAAACTCTTATCCGTGTTGTGGCTTGCAAATTCAGAGAGGTGTTCACCTTCCATATAATCCATTGTGATGATGCGTTCGGAAGATAATTCATCATAGTAATTAGGGAACCTAAGATTAGGAATATGTTTACAGGCCTCTACAACTGCTTTACTTTGTTCAACCTCTAACTTGTAATTGGTTTCTTCAGTAAGTTTATCTTCTACTTCTTTAAAATATTTGTCGGAATCTTTTCCTTTAATATTGAACATTTTAATAGCTACAGGTTTCACCAAAGCCAAATCGGATGCAATACTCTCCGCAACTCCAGGATATTGGATTTTCACAGCAAATTTTTTCCCATTCTTATCTGCAATATGGACTTGGCCTATACTGGCAGCGTTAACTGAAGTTGCGTTGAAAGTATCGAATAATTCTTCGGGATGTTTCCCAAAATATTTTTTAAATGTTTTTACAACTAGGGGTGGTGAAAGTGGTGGTACGGAAAATTGAGAAAGTGAAAATTTCTCAACATACGCCTTTGGCAAAATGCTTTTCTCCATACTCAACATTTGAGCCACCTTAAGGGCACTTCCTTTTAATCTCTTGAGACTGTCATATATATCTTCGGCATTGTTCTGGTTAAGACGCTCTTTAGCGATTTCTTCAGACTTAACCATTTTATCACCGTAGTATTTTAAATAGTTAACACCTACTTTGGCACCAGTAGTCACTAACTTTGAAGCTCGTGAGATTTTAGAAATTGGTATGCTATCAATTGTTTTCATTTAGTTCATGTGGATTTTTTCCTTGTATATAAACTTCCCAAAATCTATAAGACTTTTCAATGGAGTGGTATCGATAAGGTCAAAACTAGCTCTCACGGATTTTTCTATAAAGACATCTGTTTTTTCAAAAGAAGGTGAAGTGTCATCTAACCAAAATTTCATAGTGATTAACAATTGTAACCATGCTGACTCCTTGAGGCTTCTTCTCTGTAATTTTATTAATTGTTCTTGCTTTAAATCAATTGTATTAATGTTAAGAAGATCAATATAATTAACAAATTGTTCTTTGAGTAGCGCAAGGGTACGAAGGGATTTAAGCGATCCTTTATGATTTTGAAGTGTGTAGGACACATAGCTTCTGTTCGCCGTTAAATTTTCGAAAAACGTAAAGTAAAAACTCAGCAATTTGTTGCGTGCATCAAAAGTTAGGTAGTCTTCGCTCTTTTCTAAAACCGCGATGGTATTATCAAAGAATACTTTGAAGATGGATTGTTCTAGAGCATCAAAAGACGAAAAGAATTGATAAAATTGTTGTTCTTCAAAATTATTGTCCTTTGCGAATGCATATACCGACTTAGGTTGTTGGTTATGCATAAGGACGTAGTCCATATAACTTGTAAGTATATCTGACTGCTTAAGTGTTTTTTTCTTTGCCATTGTAATTTATTTACAATGTAAAGATACTAAATGTTTAACTATTAGTTTTAAAAGTTAAACAAAATTTAACTCCATTAAAGGAAAGAGTTTATTTTAAATTATGTCTTAATAGATGGATAGTATTTTTTTCTTAACAAAAACGCCACTCGAACTAATAGGATTAAAGCTGGAACCTCTACCAATGGACCAATAACACCTGTAAAGGCCTGCCCTGAGTTTAGTCCAAAAACGGCGATAGCTACTGCTATAGCCAATTCAAAATTATTTCCTGCTGCAGTAAATGCAATTGCTGCATTTTTATCATATGGTGCACCAATACTTTTGCTAATAAAAAAGCCTATAAAGAACATTAGGGCAAAGTATATAAGTAATGGAACTGCGATAATGAGAACATCACCAGGGATTTCAACAATTAGTTCACCCTTTAATGAAAACATCACTATAATAGTGAATAATAAGGCAATTAAAGTTAAAGGTGAGATTGATGGAATAAATTTTTGAGTATACCATTCTTCACTTTTTAGTTTTACCAAAATGACGCGGGACAGTAAGCCTAATAAAAAAGGAATTCCTAAATAAATGGCCACACTCTCAGCAATAGTTGCAATAGAAATGTCTACGATTGCGCCTTCAAAACCAAAATACGGAGGAAACACTGTAATGAATAAATAGGCATAAAAACTATACCCAAAAACCTGAAAAATACTATTTAAAGCTACCAAGCCAGCACCGTACTCACTGCTTCCCTCAGCCAAATCGTTCCAAACTAATACCATGGCAATACATCTGGCAAGACCAATTAGTATAAGACCTACCATATATTCTGGGTAATCCTGTAAAAAGATAATAGCCAAAATAAACATAAGTATTGGCCCTATAATCCAGTTAAGGATTAAGGACAACGACAAAACTTTAACATCCTTAAAAACCTTGGGCAATAAATTGTAATTAACTTTTGCTAATGGTGGATACATCATAAGAATTAGTCCAATTGCAATAGGAATGTTTGTAGATCCACTACTGAAAGTATTTATAAGTTCTGGAAATTTTGGAAAAACATAACCTATGACTACACCCAAAATCATAGCTAAGAATATCCATAAGGTTAGGTAACGATCTAAAAAGCCAAGTCTCTTTTTCATGACATTAGCTTTTAATTTGAGAGAAAACAAACTTCATTTCTAGAGCAATTTGAGAGCTTCGTTCTTCATATTTTTCAATTTGATAAGGAGTGCCATCAGCCACTTTTGGGTCTTCGTAAGTAATGGAAATACGTTTTTCTGTGCCTGCAATAAAAGGACATCCTTCATCAGCTGAAGAACAAGTCATTATTGCAGCAAAGTTGTTTTTAGGATTGAAATCTGAATTGATAGTTTTAGAAAACCCAATTATGGGATGCAAATTATTTGCATACTTTATACTATAAACAGGATTTTCACCTTCAGAAAGGGTCTCAATTTTAAATCCTGAATTTTCAAGTGTTTTTGCAGCTATGGGAAACAATGCTGTGGCTTCTGTTCCTGCAGAATAGCAAAATAAATTATTAATCCCATAATAAGTTCCAATAGCTTGAGCCCAGACTTGGGACAAATGACTTCGTCTGGAATTGTGTGTGCAAATAAAATTGAGATTCACTATTTCTTTTTGATTTACTTTGACCTGAATAAAGTCAATTAGCAGTTGAAGTTTGTTCTTTCTTTCTTCGGAAATTAAGGCTATATCCAGGCCTTCTATTTTTTCTGTTAATTTTAAATATAACATGGTTGGTTATCAAATTTAGCAACAGTTGCCATCTGGTGAACAACACGGTTCATCATCTGTTAAGTTAGCTAGTTGAAGTTTTGATTTCTTTTCCATTTTTCCTGGTTTTTCAGCATACACTGTAATACTGAAAATGCCAACAGCATCAGAATTAAATCTTTTGATCATTTCTTCATCCAAGTATTTGCTAAGAATGTCTTCTGGTATTGTAATTGGCTTTTCTTTTAGGATGTTTATGTTTACAAAACCTCTATTAGAAATGTGCTTCAAATAATCCTCTTTTTGTATAGCACCAGCTACGCAGCCAGAATACATTTCTGCATCTTCCTTTAAAGCTTTAGGTAAATCACCAACTAAGACAATATCAGAGATACTAAAATGACCACCAGGCTTTAACACCCTAAAAATTTCACGGATTACCTTTTCTTTATTAGGAACTAGATTGAGGACACAATTGCTCACAATAACATCTGCTACCTCATCACTAACAGGCATGTCGTCTATATCTCCTTCTCTAAATTCTACGTTGTTATAACCAAGTTTCTCGGCATTTATTCGTGCTTTTTCAATCATTATTGGAGTAAAATCAATACCTATAACTTTACCGTTAGCACCTGTTTCATGTCTGGCAACGAAGCAATCATTTCCTGCGCCAGATCCTAAATCTATAACGGTATCACCTTCATTAATTTTGGCAAATTGAGTTGGTAATCCACAACCTAAACCTAAATCGGCATCACTGACATACCCTTTGGTTTCTGAGTAGTCATCCATCATGATATTATAAACTTTATTTGATTGAGTAGTGGCGCCACAACATGATGATGCGTTTAAGGTTTTGCCTTGTTCTGCGATCTTAGCGTACCGTTCTTTGACTATGTTTTTAAGGTCTTGTTCAGTTTTCATAATTATATGTTTTATATTGATATAAAATCAATAGGCATTAACAACAGGTAGTATTTTTAGACTCATAATCTAGAAATTGAGATATAATATCTTTTGCATTCGCCCAATTATCCTCATCTATGCAATAGCAAACACTTGTACCTTCAATGTTTCCTTTTAACAATCCTACATTTTTGAGTTCTCTAAGGTGTTGGGAAATTGTAGCCTGCGCTAGTCCAATTTCATCCACTAAGTCACCGCAGATACAGGTTCTAGAGTTGAAAATTTGCTGCAGTATAGCCACTCTGGCAGGATGGGCAAATGCTTTTGCAATAGCAGCAATATGGTTTTGCTCTTTTGTAAAAATCTCAGATTTTGTAAGTCCCATGTCGTTTAATTTATATATTGCAATATTACGATTAAATTAGAAGTTAAAAATTATTTTGACCAATAATTTTTGTTTTTTAGGTATTCATTAACATTTTGAGGTTTGCTTATATCGTAATTTTAACCTTGTAATAATCAATTCCTATAAAATGAAAAAAATAATACTATTTGCTTTTGCTTTAACTCTAATGTTTAGTGCAAATGCTCAAATTGAAACGCCCCAACCAAGTCCTACAACTACTATAAAACAAAAAGTAGGGTTAACAGATGTGACTTTAGAGTACTCACGCCCAAGTATGAAAGGAAGAAAAATATTTGGTGATTTAGTGCCTTATGGTAAAATGTGGCGTGCTGGTGCCAACAAAAACACCATTATAACATTTAGTGATAATGTAACCATATCCGGAACAGAAGTGAAAGCAGGTTCGTATGCTATTTTTATTTCACCAAACAAAGAATCTTGGGATGTTATTTTTTATTCAGATACTAATAATTGGGGAACACCTGCTAAATGGGATGACTCTAAAATCGCTGCTAAGGCTTCAGCAAAGGTATATGAAATGCCAATGAATGTTGAAACATGGACTATTGGGTTTGATGATTTAACCAACAGTTCTGCAAACATAGGGTTTGTTTGGGAAAACACATATGCAGCCGTTACATTTAATGTTCCAACAGAAGATAAAGTGGCTGCCTCAATAAAGAAGGTGATGTCAGGACCGTCGGCCAATGATTATTATTCAGCTGCCGTATACAAATTATCTGAAGGTAAGGATCTTAAGCAAGCTATGATGTGGATTGACAAAGCTGTTGAAATGACCAAGGACGAACCACGTTTTTGGTTTTTAAGACAGCAATCCTTAATCCATGCTGCTAATGGCGATAAGAAGGGAGCCATTGCTGCCGCTAAAAAGTCACTGGAAGGTGCAAAAGAGGCAAAGAATGGCGACTACATTAAAATGAATGAAGATTCCCTAAAAGAATGGGGTGCAATGTAAGTACTGGAAACATAAAATATTTTAAGCGCAACTCAATGAGTTGCGTTTTTATTTGTACTCAAGACCTATACATTGACGCACCTTGTCTAATGTTGAAATAAGTTGTATGCTCTTTTCAAAAGTCATGATGTCACTTTCGGTTTTACCCTGTCGAATTAATTGATTAAAATGCTCTATTTCGTAGCTATACCCAAGGGTATTATTGTCAAAAGTTTTAAGTTCTTTATTGCCGTTATGATCAATGAGTGAAATGGATGACGGTTCATGAAAGCGACCATTTATTTTTATGATACCGTCTTTGCAATGGAAAATAGCTTCTGTATATGTTTCTTTTTTAAACGTACTTTTAAGTTTGGCAAGAGCATTTTTATAGTGAAACTGGATATCGCACTCTGAATCTACACCAGTTGGAAAAAATTCAGCCTTAGCTTCAATGTGTTCTGGACTACCTAAACTTGATAGTGCAGCAAAAACCGGGTAAATACCAATATCTAAAAGGCTGCCACCACCTAATTGTTTATCAAAAAGTCTGGATCTTTCATTATACTCCGGTTGAAATCCAAAATCAGCTTCAAGTTTTATCAATGCACCAAAATGTTGCTTATCTATCAGATCTAAAGCATATCGAAAGTGAGGAAGAAAGATAGTCCACATGGCTTCCATTAATAGAGTTTCCTTTTTTCTTGCCAATTGAATCATTTCCTCAACTTCCTCAAGATTCATGGCAAAGGGTTTTTCACAAAGAACAGGAATATGATGGTTTAGGCATAACATCGTATGTTCTTTATGAAAAGAGTGTGGTGTTGCTATGTAAACTGCGTCTACATTTGGGTCTAAGACAAGTTCTTTGTAATCGCCGTACGCTACATCAGCCTGAAAAGTCTCTCCAAAGTTTTTAGCTTTGACTAGAGTTCTTGATGCTATAGCATAAAGTTTTGCATTTGGAATAGTAATTAAGTCAGTGGCAAATTTTTTAGCAATACTACCAGCTCCAATAATTCCCCAATGTACAATTTCATCTTTCATCGTTATCTTTTTCAGATCGGAGTAATTGGGTAATAAATGCTATGATGATAACAAGCACACAGCCAAATAAATTTAGCCATAAATAGGGCATCCAATCCAACCACCAACCTATAATAACAATCAGTTGCGTAATAAGCGCACTAATGAAAACCGCATTACCTTTGATCCGTTTAAAGAAAAAGGCCAATAAAAAGATACCTAATACATTTCCATAGAATATAGAGCCTATGATGTTAACTAACTGGATCAGGTTTTCGGCTAAATTTGCAAAGCATGCAATGGTGATAGCTATAATTCCCCAACCTAGGGTAAACCATTTGGTCATCTTTACCATATGACTTTCTCCCTTGTCTTCTTTTAAATTTCGGCCATAAAGGTCTATTGATGTGATGGTAGCCAAAGCATTGATTTCTGAAGCTGTTGATGACATGGCTGCCGAAAGTATCACGGCTAATAATAAACCAATTAAACCTGTTGGCAAATGGTTTAAAATAAACCGGATAAACATGTAATCCCTATCATTGGTTTGTGTGTCTTTGGCAGCCTCTTTATACAGTTGTTTGAGCTCAGCGGATTTTGAAATAAATGCCTTGCTTTTTGGATTTGCTTTTAAGCTTTCTACCTCTTTTTCAAGATCCGAGTAATTGACTTTGTATTCTGGGTCAATGGATTTCTTAATTAAGAATTTTGATTCTAAACGATATGTTTTTTCAATACTATCTATTTGTAATAATTCTTGTCTTAATTGAGATGATTCGTCTTTAGCATACGCCAAACTTAGTCTTTGCTTTATAGAAAAAAGTTCGGCTTGCTTGTCTTGGAGCGCTCTGTATTCGTTGCGATATTCTGAGGCTAGAACAGTTTCTGTTGAATTATCAATAAAATTTAAAGGCGAAGGATTAAACTGGTAGAATACAAAAACCATAACCCCAACAAGTAGAATGAAGAATTGCATGGGCACTTTTAGTAGGCCATTAAAGAGTAAGCCCATTTGCATTTCTTTCATACTTTTCCCAGATAGATAGCGTTGTACCTGACTTTGGTCCGTACCAAAATAGGATAGCATTAAGAACGTACCTCCAATAAGACCTGTCCAAACAGTATATCGATTTTCTAAATTGAACGAAAAATCCAATACCTGCATTTTTCCTGTAGCGCCAGCAATATCAATAGCATCTACAAAAGAAACCTCTTTTGGTATTAGGTTAATGATAATGACTAAAGCAGCTACCATCCCGGCGAAAATGACAAACATCTGCTGTTTTTGGGTCACGGTTACGGCCTTTGTACCCCCAGAAACAGTATAGATGATTACTAAAACTCCTATAATGATATTCAATGTTACGATGTTCCAATTTAAAACAACTGATAGAATAATGGCAGGTGCAAAAATGGTAATACCTGCCGCTAAACCACGTTGAATTAAAAATAAAATAGCAGTAAGTGTTCTGGTTTTTAAATCGAAACGATTTTCGAGAAATTCGTAGGCTGTATAAACTTTAAGGCGATGGTAAATAGGAATGAATACCATACAGATAATCACCATAGCAATGGGAAGACCAAAATAGAATTGAACAAACCCCATACCATCTGAAAAGGCTTGGCCAGTAGTGGATAAAAAGGTAATGGCACTAGCTTGGGTAGCCATAACAGACAGACCGATGGTCCACCATTTAGTAGTATTTCCGCCTCTTACATAATCCTGAACGTTTTTGCGTCCACGAGTTTTCCACGTCCCATAACCTACAATAATGGCTAAGGTAGAGATTAAAACCGCCCAGTCTATCCAATCTAACGTTTGGTGCATGGACTAAGCGAATGATGCTGTTATAAAATAAAAAAGAACAATATAAAGGGCATTAGCAATAAGTACTACAGTGTACATTTTCTCCCATTTTTGTTTTGGTTGTGGTTGGTTTTGCATATGAATCAATGATTAGTTTTTAAGTGTATTTGTGTCATCTTTACCAGCGGATAATAAATTGGCGAATAACCTGTACGCTCCAGAAACTCCAGCAGGAAATTCCCTAAAGAAGCTTAATCCAGTATAAATATAATTTCCTTTTCCGTATTTGGCTACCAAGAGGCTTCCTTCTTTTGAAGTTTCTCCTTTATCATTCATGGCAAGAAGTGACGTGAATTCCTCTGACCACTGGTTTGGGAAGTATAAACCACGTTCTTGTACCCAGCCTTCAAAATCTTGAGAAGTAATTTTGTTTGGGTAATTTAATAGAGGATGATTTGGTTGGAGAATGGTAACTTCTGCACCCTCATCAGTAACCCTGTCTCTCGATAATTGCAAGTCGTATGGTGCTATATTCTCTGTTTTAATCCCTCTACTCGTATTATACTGAACAATTAGGTTACCACCTTCTTTTACATAATCTAATAAGAAGTTTTGTTTGAATTTTAGTTCATCCAAAATATTGTAGGCTCGGATGCCAACAACAATAGCATCAAAATTGACTAAATTATCTGTAGAAATTTGTTCTGGCTTTATAATAGTAACATTGTAACCGATTTGCCTTAGACTCTCAGGGACGACATCACCGGCACCTTCAATATAACCAATATTGTTGCCACGCTTGTCAATATCCAAACGAACGACCTTACTCACGCTTGGCATTAAAACGGTTTGGTGAGGTATATGACTGTAATCTATTTCAATAAGCTCGTCTGTGTAGTATGTACCATTGATATTTACCATTGGTGTTATAAGACCTTCGCTTTGTCCTTTGGGCGGATACACAGAAAAGATGACTTTTTGTATGTCGCCTTTGTTTACTATTTCAATTTTTTGTTTTTCTGGATACACATTCCAATCATTAGGATAAGCTAGTTGCACATAGCCTTCTACAGCATCGCGACCTGATTTTACAGTAACTTCAATATCCTTTTGATGGTCGTTATCAAAAATGAAAACTTTATCTGAGATGCTTGCCGTTACTTCCGGTATAATCTCAAAGGGTCTGTAAAGTTCACCCTTATCTGGCTTGGAATATCTATAAACAACTGGTTTAGTTATTGTAATAGGTGTTCCTTCAATGTTGAGATTAAAATCTACTGAGACCGCTCTCGGTGTTTCAGGTTTTCCAATCCATTCAGGATTGTCTACGTGATACATGCCAAGTGTACTTTTTTTATTTAACCAGTATGGAGTAGTATAATGACTGTTCTTTGGTATGGTGATACCTTCGTTAAAATTAAACTTTTGGTTTTCTGACATGTCTATTTGTTTAGAAATATCAGTTTTTAATGTTGACAATTTGTACGATATCAAATTAATATCGGCTGAACTTCGATTTAAAGCTTCAATAGTTAAGCTTACCGTAGAATTTGGTGCCGCATGTGGTGTGTTTGCAGATGCCTCTAAATATAAACCGGCACACGCTTCGATTATGGTTAACAGTTCTTTGGTTTTAATTGTTTTCCAATGGTCATTTTTTACATTTTGAAGTAATCTGTAAGCTTGTAATAATTGAGGCAGGTGAAATGCTGGATTCTTAAAGTTGAAATTTTCTTCTACTTTTTTCAAAATTGAACCTATAGCGTTTCCTCCTTCAATACGATTCCATGAAGTGTCTATTCCAGCAAAAACAGAGTTATTGCCATCTAAAGGCTCTCCTTTTAAGAATTCGATATATTCTTGTTGTGTACCACGTTGTGATAAACGACCAAAGCCTTGACACAGGTGCTGACTACTGGCTAAAGCGGCGACTTCATTATTAGACAGGCCTTTGCTAGGATAATATACGCCAATGTCAAAATTCAGCATATTACTTTTATCGGCTTCTTCAAATTTTTCTTGACTACCATAGAACCACCATGAAGTATTAAAAAAAATGCGCTTAGGTTGCCAGATATCGGTATACTGTAACTGTGATGGATATTTTGAATTATCATTTGCCAAATCAAAAGCCTCCAGACTCAGCATTGCAGAACTGGTATGATGTCCGTGGGTTCTTCCTGGGGTTCTATGGTCAAAACGATTTATGATAACATCTGGTTTAAAGTTCCTAATGGCCCAAACCACGTCAGCAAGCACCAAATCTTTATTCCAAATACTAAGGGTTTCATCAGGATGTTTAGAATAGCCAAAATCATTGGCGCGTGTAAAACGCTGCTCACCACCATCAATGCGTCTGGCGGCTAACAATTCTTGAGTTCTAATTACACCGAGTAGTTCTCTAATTTCTGGACCAATAAGGTTTTGACCACCATCTCCTCGAGTAAGTGATAGATAAGCTGTACGAGCTTTCACTTGGTTAGACATGTAGGAGATCAGACGTGTATTTTCATCATCCGGATGTGCGGCAACATATAAAACAGACCCTAAAACATTAAGCTTTTGAATGGCTTCATAGATTTCTGATGAATTGAGTTTTTTGGGTTGTTGGGCTTGTAAAGAAACTAAGCTACCTAATAAGATACATAGGTATAGTTTTATCTGACGCATGTTAAATTAGTTAGTTAGCTATCAAATATAAAAAAGTAACTAAGTAATAGTTTTACTTTTAGGTTTTGTTTAACGTTGAAAATAGTTTTTCATTCTTTATAGTAGTGTATAGTAATATTAATAGTAATAGTATTTCTGTATTGATCGTTACAACCACTTTTTCCTTTTAAAATAATAAAGCATGGCTAAAAACATAAGAATCATTAGACCCAAGAGTACAAAATAACCATAGCGATATTTTAATTCTGGCATATGTTCAAAATTCATCCCGTAGATTCCGGCGATAAAGGTAAGAGGAATAAAAATGGTAGCTATAATGGTGAGTACCTTCATCACTTCATTCATCCTGTTGCTAATGGTTGTCATATACATATCCATTAAACTCCATATCATTTCACGATAGATATCAATATTTTCAGAGACTTGAATTAAGTGGTCGTAAATATCCCTATAAAATGTAATTGTGCGCTTGTAAATAAAGGGATGATCTCCTTTTTCTATACGATTAATAATTTCACGAAGTGGAAAAATAGCACGACGCACTTTAAGGATTTCCCGCTTTAATTGTTGCACTTCTGCATTTATCTCTTCTTTGGCGTTGCCTGAAAATAATTCGTTTTCTAAATCTTCAATTTTGTACCCTAAGGTTTCTATGATACTAAAGTAGTTATCTACAATGGCATCAATGAGCGCGTACATTAAATAATCAGACTTTAATCCTCTAATTCTGCCATTAGCCAAACGTAGGCGTTCTCTGATGGAACCAAACACATCTCCTTCGGACTCTTGGAATGTGAGTACGTAATTTTTACCTAAAATGACACTGACTTGCTCTATGACAATATTTTCTTCATCGTCGTAATACAACATTTTAAGTACAACAAAAAGATAATCCTCATATTCATCTATCTTTGGACGTTGAGAGGTGTTCACAATATCTTCTAAAACCAATGGGTGCAGGTCGTATTGCTTACCAATATCCTCAATTTTATCGGTATGTTTAAGTCCGTCAACATTGATCCACGTTACAGAATCAGTTTCTTTGTAGTTTATCGCATCTTCGATATTTAATAAGATGGATTCTTCAATATGATCTTTGGTGTAATCAAAACATTCAACTTGAAAATCCTTATCAGATTTTTTTCCGGTATAGATAAGCGTGCCTGGTACTTGACCAATATGTTTCTTAGATTCCTGGGTACGCTTTTTTCTTAATCGTCTTTTAATCATAGTTTAAAGAATACTGCTATCGTCCAAAGCATCTTTCTCCATTAAAGTTACAGCTTTTTGAAGAATTAGGTTGTTCGGGTAGGTCACTAAATCTCCATTATCTTCTCGTAGAATCAATTGAAATGCTCTGATATCTTCTATAATAGCCTCAACAGGATAATCCTTGTCATGTATCTTTATCTTATCTCCAACTTTGTAAGGAAAGGAAAAAAACATAATGACACCAGAGGTTACATTGCTTAATATAGACCAAATTGCAAATAATGCGATACCTATTACAGCAAACACAGAAGAAAATACCAAAGTGATATCGCTAGTTTTGGCGCCAAGAATAAAGGCCTCAATTAGCAAGGCCAAAAGTACTAGTGTCACAGTGACATATCGTCCTATTAAAGCAGCTCTAGCTTCGGTTGTTCCGCTTTTTTTGCCAATTTTTTTTACGGCAACAACAATAATTGCCCTGATGACGAATAGAATGACGAGCAGAATTAACGTGTAAATAATTTCAGATTTATGAGCCTTAATGATATCAATCATAGTAAGAAATAGTTGGTATTTGTACAAAGGTAATTAATAATCTATTCCAACTTTAATGAGGCTCTTAAGTTTTTGTCGGCATTACTATTCTTATTCCAATACGCTGATTTAATAGTTTCAAGCCTCGTCGCTTTTGTGGTTAATGTTTTGGTAGAAGCGCCAAAACCACTGGTCGTTGATTCTTCCCAACCTAAAATATCATAAGGGAATTCTGGATTGAATTTAATCTTTAATGTTCTTTCTAGTTCCAAATAGTTAATGGTATAAATACCTTCTTTCATGCTCGCAAAAGCATTATAAGCTTTCAATTCTTCATGTTTTAACCTTGTGAATTCGAGAGAAGGAACAATATCAATGTCACCAATCGGTAATGTATAAGGATCTATTCTTAGTTTGGTCCATAGCTCATTTTCGGTCCATGTTTTTTCAATGCTAAACTGTTGGTCGGCTTCATTTTGAAAATAGGAGTGTGATGATATTTCAAATGTATTACGATTGTTTAATTGTGTGTAAACATGACCACACCATTCTTGTATTGAAGCTGAAATTTTAATAGCATGCTGGTCATTGGCAACCGGATAAAATGTACTCTGCATAATAGAATATGGATAAATCCCAGTATTGAATTTTTTAGTGGTATTTAGTTTTAAAACTGGGATGTTAGATTTGTTATAACTTTCTGCCTTAACTTGTACTTCCGGTAAAAAATCTTCGGTTACGAAAACTAAAACAGCTTTACCATCCCGTATTTCACCATATCTAGCCTGTTCTAACTTATAAGAGGTTATTTCCGCTTCACCTGCATACCAATAGTCTTTAAATATACTAGTGAGATTTGTTTTTGGCTGTTTTAATTCAACTTCCGGGCGCAGTACTTCCGAGACTTGAGAGGTTGTTTCAACTGCTTCTTTACAGCTTTGCAGTGTTAAGGCTAATAATGGAATTATTAAAAGTAACTTTTTCACAAGAAATTGTTTCTTACAAAGTTACAATCCGACTATCCCTTAACAATGGCCTTTAACGTTTCATAAAGTAAATGCGTTGGGAGTCCTACGACGTTATTGTACGACCCGTCAATATTTGTAATTCCGATAGCCCCAATCCATTCCTGTATACCATAAGCTCCTGCTTTATCTAAGGGTTTATAGGTATTGACATAATACCAAATTTCTTCATCTGTTAGAGTTTTGAAAGTAACTTTGGTTGTTGTGTTTACGATTGTTTGCTGTGAATTCTGGGTAAAACAAATTGAGGTCATTACCTCATGGGTTTTGTTACTTAAGGTACTAATCATTCTATGCGCATCATCTTCATCCTTAGGTTTTTCTATCGCTTTACCATCTAACCAAACTATGGTGTCGCTAGTGATAAGAATATCTTTATCATTGAGCTGTTCCTTAAACGCTTCTGCTTTTAATTTTGATAGATAATCAGTAATTTCAGTACCCATTAAATGACTGGGATAGATCTCTTCAACAGGTTTTAGTCGTACCTCAAAATCTATATTCATAGACTTTAAAAACGAATGCCGTCTTGGTGAAGCCGAAGCCAAAATGATGTTGTATTCTTTTAATTGTTCATTAAGCATTCTACTTTAATATAAATGGATAGACAAGCATGGATAGCATGCCAGTTAACATTACCAATTTTAGTACATTGCCAATGTGCTTGTAATGAGATGGTTGTTCTGCGCTAAAGATTTTAATAGTCACATAAATTATCGGGGCGACCACAAAAATTAAAAAGTAACCAACAAGTATTTGTTGCTTAAAAAAGTTATTCACCACATAATACACAACCGAAAATAGTGGTATTAAAGACAGTATAAATGCAACTTTATTTGCGCGTTCTCTACCAAGAACTATAGGCATGGTTTGCATACCAACCTTATGGTCACCATTAATATCTTCAATATCTTTTATAACCTCCCTGACAAGATTTATTAAAAACGCGAAAATAGCGTAGTCTCTTATAATTTCTAAAAAGGTCATGTTTGGGACATTGTTCAGAGAGTTCATCGATGGAATCAACTCAAAAATACCAACGACCATAATACTTAATGCCACGACAATTGAAATTACAATATTACCAATCAAAAACATTTGTTTTAGAGCTGTTGAATAGATGTACAACAATGCAGAACTAATAAAGAATATGACAAATAATGTAGCGTAGTTAACATGATAGGCCAGATAAAACCCAAGGCCAACACCGATTATATTGCATAGCATAAAATAGGTGTAGCCATCTTTTTCAGAAATAAATTTATTAATAATGACCTTATTGGGTTTATTTACCTTATCGGTTTCAATATCATATATATCATTAATAATATATCCGCCTGCTGCAATACAAAGTGTGGCAATTACCAATAGTGCAAAGGTGAAAGGGCTTAATGCCGCCGTTACACCATGACTTTCGTTAAAGGGCAGAAGTAGGGCATATTTAATTAAGATTTGCACTAGGGCAATCATGATAAGATTTTTCCAACGGATAAGATTAAGAAAATGAATCATTATTATTGATTAATGAGATAGTATTTGATTGATTAGATAATAGGTAATATAAGCAACAATAGCAAAAACGATAAGGCTTATAACAACTGTTCTTCTGAATAGTTTCCGTTCTTGCCTGCGTATTTTGTTTTTTATTTTTTCCTTATCAGCTTTAGTAAGATCTCTATGCATGAACTCCATTTCGTAGTGGAGATGTGCTTCCAAGTCTAGTTTTTCTTTATAGACAGAAAAAGGTGTGCTTGTTTTTTGGTTAAAGGTAGATTGATTATTCCCAAAACCTATATAACCAAATCCAGTGCTATGTCTTCTGCTTCTACGAGCCATGAATTAATCGTATTTAGCATCAAAATTACCATTCCATTTGTTATGGACTTTTAAAACTTGCTCAATTACATCTCTGGCAGCACCTTGACCACCCTTTTTGTGCGAAATATATTTTGAAATGGCTTTAATTTCTGGCGCAGCATCTTGTGGACAGCAAGGTAAACCCGCAAGTTGCATCACAGGATAATCAGGGATGTCGTCTCCCATGTAGAGGACTTCAGAGGTTGAAATGTTTTTCTTATTTAAATAATCGTTGAGTTGCTCAATTTTATTGTGTGCTCCTAAGTAAATATCCTTTACGCCTAAGCCTTGAAGACGTTTACGAACCCCTTCGTTTGAACCTCCTGAAATCACACAAACATTAAAACCAGCATCTACAGCCGTTTTAAGCGCAAAACCATCTTTAATACTCATTTTTCGCAGCATTTCTCCAGAGGTGGTGATTGTGACTGTGCCATCTGTTAGTACACCATCTACATCAAAAATAAAGGTGCTGATATTGATGAGGTATTCTTTGTAGCTTTTATCGTTGTCCATGTGTTTTTTTTATTGAAGCGGTTAATAATTCGTAAATGGCCTTATGCTCTTCGTTTTCCAATAGTTTTAAATGCCGCTTAATTGTTTTTTTGTCGTTGCGTTTTGCTGGTCCTGTTTGTGCCATGTATGGTGACATATGCTGTACCTTTCGGGCAGTTTCCATGATTAAGGGTTTTAGAATATCAAAATTTATGCTCTTGGCATCAGAGATTTCATGAGCAATTCTATACAATTGATTTGTAAAATTATTTACAAATACAGCCGATAAATGCAGAGTTTGGCGTTGCTCAGTAGTGATTTTGTATGGTGTGCAACCTAAAGCTTCAGCTAAATCCTTCATAAACTGAAGATTCTCTTTCTCAGTCACCTCAATGCAAATTGGGATTTCACTAAAATCCAATTCAGCATCTTTAGAAAAGGTCTGTAAGGGATAAAACACAGCACGTTGGTTTTTTTTGTCTAAATCATGAATAGAAACACTACCGGAGGTATGTGCTACCAATCTGTTTTCAAAAGGTAAAGCTCTAGAAAGTGAAGCACTACTATCGTCGCTGACTGCCATTATATAGATGTCAGCGTATTTAAGTTGATTCAAGTCATCTATACAATCTACCTCATTCGCATAAGACGATATGGTGCTGTAAGTACGATTGTACCACTGCTTAACAGTAACATCTTTAGCATCATTAAAAGCTCTATATAAATGAGATGCCACGTTACCAGCTCCTATGATTGTAACAGTTATCATGCTGTAAAAATAGGCAACAATTACTTTAAAAAAAATTGTGGCTGTCTATCTTTCTGTAGATGTATATTTATACTTTGAATAAAAAGGAATTAAGAGAATTTAATCAACCATTTAAAACACTTGAAAAATGAAACTCCTAAAAGAATTTAAAGAATTTGCCGTTAAAGGCAACATGATGGATATGGCCATTGGTATTATTATCGGTGCAGCATTTAATAAAGTTATTGATGTACTCGCTAAGCAAGTCCTTCTGCCACCCTTATCATTATTATCCGATGGGGCAAATTTTCAGGATAAAAAATTAATTTTAAGAGAAGCTCTTCTTGATACTTCAGGTGCTGTTATAACAAGTGAAGTTGCTGTGGAATATGGCGCTCTGTTTGAAGTCTTTATAGATTTTATAATCATTGGCTTTACGGTGTTCATTGTTGTAAAGGCAATGAATCGTTTAAGAAGCAAAGCTCAAGATACAAAGGATGAAACGGTAACCACGCCAAAGGATATAGAATTGTTATCTGATTTAAGAAATTTAATGGAAGAGCAGAACAGACTTCTCAGATCAAAGGTTTCAAAATAATTGAATGCATATTAAGGAATTTTAACGCTATTGATAGCCTAAAAACAAAGTAAAAACTTTAAAAAGCATTATCTTTGACGCGCTTAAAAAAGCCCTTAAGACTATGCAAAAGAAAATCGCAAACTTTCTATTTTCTACCAAACTGACTGCTGTTTTATTTATCCTGTTTGCCATAGCAATGGCAGTAGGCACCATTTTGGATAGAAATATGGATACCTCGCCTACACCATATACCAGAACTTTAATTTATAACGCATGGTGGTTCGAGACCATTATGGTCTTTTTTGTCATTAATTTTATCGGAAATATTTCAAGATATAAACTACTCAGAAAAGAGAAATGGTCTGTCCTTATCCTACATATATCTTGGATACTGATTATTGTTGGTGCTGCGGTAACAAGATATATTGGTTATGAAGGGATGATGGCTATAAGAGAAGGTGAGACCGAAAGCCAGTTCCGTTCCCAAAAAACTTATATCAGCGGAAGAATAATTGGTGATTATGAAATTGGCGGACAATTGCAGCAGCGAAATATCATGGAAGAGGTCGATTTTTCTCCACGTTTAGATAATGACTTTGAAAGGACTTATGACTATGGAGGAGATCAGATTACTTTCAGATTAATAAAATTTATTAAGGGTGCTGAAAAAGATGTTGTGCCCAACGACAATGGCAAGAGTTATCTGAAAATTGTAGAAGCCGGAAATGGTAGCCCTCATAATCACTTTTTGGAAGAAGGACAAGTATCTCGTATGCACAATGTTCTTGTGTCTTTAAATAAAGAGCAAGAAGGAGCTATAAACATTTATAATACAGATGAAGGTTTGTTTATTAAGTCACCTTTTGAAGGTGAGTATATGACCATGGCTACAGGACAAACTAGAAAGCTAGTCAAAGATAGTTTACAGCCTTTAGCCTTAAGGTCGCGATACGTGATTGGCAATATGCAATTGGTTTTCCCTAAACCAGTTGTAAAAGGTGTTTTTGATATCGTAAAAAAACCAACCATTTTAAAAGGGGATGACGACGGAGTAGTACTCGAAGTTTCTGCAAATGGAGAGACTAAAACGATCAACTTGTTAGGAGGTCAAGGGATTTACAACCGAATGGAAGAAATAGAAGTGGGCGGACTAGAGGTAGCCTTACGTTATGGGTCTAGACTAGAACAACTTCCTTTTGAAGTTAAGCTAAACGACTTTATTGCCGAAAAATATCCTGGTACCGAAAATGCCTATTCCTCTTATGAAAGTAAAGTAACCGTCTTAGACAAGGAAAAGGGAGACTTTGATTATCATATTTACATGAACCATATCTTAGATTATAGAGGGTATCGATTTTTTCAGGCCAGTTTTGATCCCGATGAAAAGGGGACTATTTTATCTGTAAATCACGACCGTTGGGGAACCTATATTACATATGCTGGATATATGCTATTGTACTTTGGGTTACTGGCTATTCTATTTGCTAAAAACACCCGATTTGACGACATAAGAAAGCGTCTGAAAAAACTAAAAGATAAGAAGGTGAAGATGATGACAATGCTTCTTTTATTAGTAAGCATTAGTGGTTTTGCTCAAGAGCATACACAGAATGATGGTCATGATCATGTAGAAATGCAGCAACCATCTAAGGTACAGATAGATTCCATATTAAGAGCTAATATTACTCCTGTTGAGCATGCCGAAAAGTTTGCCCAAATGGTTATACAGGACTATAGCGGTAGGATGATGCCAATGCATACATACGCATCCGAAGTTTTACGCAAATTAAGTAAAAAGGATACCTACGAAGGATTTACGGCAACACAGATTTTCCTTTCCATTCAAGAAAGTCCTTTATTATGGTACAGCGCACCTATTATCTATTTAAAACCAAGAAAAGCAGATTCTATAAGAACGATAATTGGAGTGGATTACGATCAAAAATATGTGAGCTTGCTTGACTTTTTCACATCAAATGGGAGAAATAAATTAGGGCCATATATTGAAGAGGCATTTAAAGCCCAGGTTCCCAATGGTTTTCAGAAAGAGGTCAAAGAAGCTTATGGAAGGCTTAGTTTGTTATCTGATGCGATAGAAGGCCGTTCCATAAAAATATTTCCTGTTCCCAATGATGAAAATAATACTTGGATTTCTTCCTTAGAGTTTAGAGAAGGTAACTATCGCGAAAAGATTAAGGATACCTTGTATGGTAACTTTATTAATAATGGGTTTAGCTCGTATTTAGTACGTTTAAATAATGATAAGACCACTGGTGATTTCACAAATTCCGAAGCGTTACTAGAGGCCATAAAAAAAACACAACAACGCTATGGTAAAGAGGTGATGTTGTCTGATGAAAAAATAGAATCAGAGATTCTTTACAATAAATACGATATTTTTAAGCGTTTATTTAGTTGGTATTTGTATGCCGCTACTTTTCTATTTGTTTTTATAATTCTCAATATATTTTATTATAAGAGTAAGCTCATTACCATTTTAGTAAAATCATTTGTTGGAATTGTCTTAGGCTTATTTGTTTTACACACTTTAGGTTTAATTTGGCGATGGTATTTATCTGGACATGCTCCTTGGAGTGATGCTTATGAGTCCTTAATTTATGTTGCTTGGTCTTTAATGTTGTTTGGTTTGTTACTAGCTTACAACAGAAAGCTCGGTTTTAAAAAGTTGTCATTAGCTTCATTAATACCATTCTATGGGTTGTTTGAAAAAAAATCTTCTGATTTAACCGTTGCGGCTTCAGCATTTGTGACTTCAATGATACTCATGATTGCCCATTGGAACTGGATGGATCCAGCAATTGCTAACCTTCAACCAGTTTTACAAGGGTATTGGTTAATGATCCATGTTTCAGTGATTGTGGCAAGTTATGGCCCCTTCACTTTAGGAATGATACTAGGTTTAGTAGCGTTATTATTGATGATTTTTACCAATAAAAAGAATAAAAAACGAATTGAAATTAATATCAAAGAGCTTACCATTATCAATGAAATGGCATTAACTGTAGGTTTGATCATGTTAACTATTGGTAACTTCTTAGGTGGTATGTGGGCTAATGAAAGTTGGGGACGTTATTGGGGCTGGGATCCAAAAGAAACTTGGGCCTTAATTAGTATTATGATTTATGCGTTTGTAATACATATGCGCTTGGTGCCTGGATTACGTGGACGTTGGATATATAATTTAATGTCTGTGTTGGCGTTTGGTAGTATTTTAATGACCTATTTTGGTGTTAATTTTTATTTATCTGGTCTTCATGCCTATGCCAGTGGTGATCAAATCTTGAGTTTTCAGTTTATAGCCATTACACTATTAATCATTGCGATAATTGCATTTTTAGCTTTTAGGAAGTACAAAATTTATTATAAATAATCTTTTTTCCATTTCGCTGTCCTAAGCATCATAAATTTTCATAACTTAACCTAATTAAACTAACCATTTAAGATGAATTACTTCAAAAAATTAGGAACTGCCAATCTGCTGATGCTTATTTTATGTGCAGTTATAATTCTTGTAGCTGAGTACTTATTTTTAACCGGAGATCAAATGCATGGTTTATTTGTTGGTCTTTGGGCACCTACTTTGTTGGGTGTTATGATCTATTTAAAGCTTGTAGACCATGGTAGCAAATGATATCGTTTTGTGGTTTTCTGTTGTTGTCATTGTCTTAGTCGCTATCTGGGCTATACTTATGATTAGAGCTTACAATAAAGCTAGTCGTAATGATTAAGTTTTTAAATTAATTCTATATTTTTCAGAAATAATGCGCATATTTGCGCTATTATGATTGCCTAATTTACCCTTCGGATAAAAATCGTCACTACTTCATGTGATGTAAATATGCTAAACGTATAGTCATGTTTAGCCATAATTAATCTTATGTTTTTATAGTTATGCAATCCAAAAAAGTTTCAATCCGAGAATTTTTCAAATATTTAAAAATTGCTATTTCTGGTAAGGAGCAAGAATTTACCTCAGGTAGTATTCGCAAAGCTGTTTTTCTATTGTCTGTTCCAATGATTTTAGAAATGTTGATGGAATCTATCTTCGCTATTGTAGATATTTTTTATGTATCCCAAGTTAGTGTTAATGCTGTTGCAACCATAGGTCTCACAGAGTCCGTCATTACATTAGTTTATGCAGTGGCTATAGGTTTAAGCATGGCGGCCACTGCTATTGTCGCTAGGCGAATTGGTGAAAAGGATAGGGAAGGTGCTTCTCAAGCTGCTGTACAGGTTATAGGTCTTGGCATCATTGTCGCTGCCATTATAAGTATTTTCGGAATAATATTCCCCAAGGAAATACTGCAATTAATGGGAGGAGAGCCCGATTTAATTGCTGAGGGTTATGGCTATACCCAGGTTTTGTTAGGAGGTAACGTTACCATTATGCTGTTGTTTTTAATCAATGCTATTTTTAGGGGAGCAGGTGATGCCTCTATTGCCATGTGGGCTTTAGTTTTATCGAATGGACTTAACATTATATTGGACCCAATTTTTATTTTTGGGTTTGGACCAATTCCGGGATTTGGTGTAGAAGGAGCTGCAATTGCCACTACAATTGGTAGGGGAACAGCAGTTGTATTTCAACTTATGGTTTTATTCTATGGTTGGAGTAAAATTAAGGTTGGTGTTAAGGATTTAGTACTCCGGGTAGCGGTAATGGTGAATTTGATAAAAGTTTCTTTAGGAGGTATTGGTCAGTTTTTAATTGGAACCTCATCATGGGTATTCTTAATGCGTATTATGAGCGAATTTGGTAGTGAGGTTTTGGCGGGTTATACCATTGCTATACGTGTTATGATGTTTACTATTATGCCAGCTTGGGGAATGAGTAATGCTGCGGCAACCTTAGTTGGACAGAATTTAGGAGCTAATCAACCTCACAGGGCAGAGGCCTCAGTCTGGAAAACAGGAAAGTACAGTGCTTTTTTTATGGGATTTGTTTCTGTTGTTTATCTCATTTTTGCACCGCAAATTATAGCATGGTTTACACAAGAGCCAGAAGTGATAAAAAATGGTGCACTGTGTTTGAGAATTATTGCAGCCGGATATGTGTTTTACGGTTATGGTATGGTAATCATCAATGCCTTTAATGGTGCTGGTGATACCAAGACACCAACTTGGATCAATTTTATTTGTTTTTGGTTGTTCCAATTACCTTTAGCCTACATTACAGCGTTGGTTTTAGATATTGGACCTTTGGGTGTGTTTTTATCTATCACATTAGCTGAAGTTCTTATAACAGTAATTGGTCTTATTTGGTTTAAAAAAGGGTATTGGAAAACGATCAAGGTATAAAAAAAAGCCACCAACTGGTGGCTTTTGTATTCTTACTTATATTAGAAAATTAGGCTTCAACTTTAGAAGATGCAACTGTTGCTAAGTTATAAACAACAAGCCCAAAACCTATTTTATTTACAGCGTCACCAATGTTATAAATAACATCCATGTTTAACCCAAGACCTGCTAAACCATCATACCATCCTGGAGTTCCAGCCATATAGCCTAATGGATATATTGCCCAACCTACCAATACAAACCAACAAAGCGTTTTGTGCGCCTTCAACACTTCACCACCAGCTTGTTCTGCCAGTTTTTTGGCTTCACCAAACCAAATCATATATACAATAACAAAGTAGGCAATACCAGATACTAAGCCCCAAAACCAAGCTTGGTCTCTGTAAACGGCCTCACCGAAATAACCTGTTACTAACATTATCACAGAAAGTGCAATTAACTTCCACATTAAGGACTTTTTAGCACCTGCCACTTTTAGTATGAGGTAAAATTCAACACACATCAATGGTACTGTTAAAACCCAATCTACATACCTAAAGAATGTTGGGGATTCCGCATTTGCAGCCCAATAATCTCTCATGTACCAATAATGCACAGCAGCAATAAAGGTAATCAATCCGGATACTAGAATTGAGGTTCTCCATTTTTTATCAAAATTATTCATTGATAAAAAGAAAAAGGCTGAAGCAGCCATCATTGCCATACATCCAACAAAGAATGTAAAGCCTACGTAATCGTCAGTTGCGATTTTCTGCACTCCGTCGATAAAAATGGTTAGTAATTTCATATCTAATGTTTTATTGTTTAATCAAAAATAAAAATAGTTAAACAAAAAATGTTTAAAATTTTCATAAAAAAATTAAACAAAAATAAATATATGTACCTTTATATTATGAAATATCCAATTTTTAATTTAATTATCACGGTATTTTTACTTTGGTTAACCATTCAGATTGGTAGGTCTTCTGAAGAATATTTATCATACTTTTTTATTCTTACCATTGGGATTATGCATGGCTCCAACGATATTTCTTTGATTAACGTCCTAAAAACCAATAAAAAGAGATCTTACAAGTTTCTTCTTATATATATAGCGTTTGTTATTTTCGCTATTCTAGCATTTTTCCTTTTTCCTTTTTTTGCATTACTGTCTTTTGTTTTTGTAAGTTGTTATCACTTTGGGGAACAGCATTACCATCATTTAATGAAAAAGAGAAATACCAAATCATTACTCTTCTTTATTAGCTATGGCTCCTTGATTTTTGGTCTCTTGTTTTATTTTAATTATGATGCCACGAGTGCCATAATTTATGAACTAACAAATGTGACACTTAGTGAACAACAATTTTTGTATTTCCTTATAATAGGTGGTGGAGCTACGATACTTACAACACTTCTTAACCGGACTAACTTTACATCTGAATTCAATTATTTTCAGGAACTATTTTTAATTGTTTTATTTACCTTACTGTTTCAATTAGCCAGTCTGCTTTGGGCTTTTGCTATATATTTTGTAGTGTGGCATTCCTTACCTAGTTTAATGGATCAGATTAAAATGCTTTATGGTGATTCCAGCAAAATAAATTTTATCAATTACATTAAATCTTCTTTTATTTATTGGTTGGTTTCAATTTTAGGATTGGTAATGTTATACCTTAGCACAAAGTATTTTGATATTAATTTCATAACTATATTCTTTGCGTTCTTGGCAGCCATCACTGTACCACATGTTATTGTGATGTATTTTCTTAACAAGAATTGAATATTGAAATGCCAATGTAAAATATCTTATTTCTTATTTTTATAGAATGAAAAAATTAGGCTTAAACACCATTTGTACCCATATCGGTGAAGTAAAGGACCAACAGTTTAAAGGTGCGGTATCTCCCATATTTTTGAGTTCTTCATATGAATTTTTAGACGTTGATGTAAAACGATACCCACGCTACTTTAATACACCAAATCAAGAATATCTAGCAAAGAAAATTGCTGCTTTAGAACATGCGGAGGCTGCTTTAATTTTCGGGTCGGGTATGGCAGCGATTAGTCATATGTTTTTGGCTTTTCTTCAAAAAGGAGACCATTTGGTAGTTCAGAATACTTTATATGGTGGAACGGTTAATTTTATTAAAGAGGAATTTCCAAAATATGGTATAGAATATACATTTACAAATGGCTACAAGGTTGAGGATTTTAAAGCGGCTATTCAACCAAACACAAAGCTTATTCATATTGAAACACCTTCTAATCCACTATTGACAATTACCGACATAAAAGCGATAGCTAAGCTAGGGAAAACTATGAACATACTTACATCCATAGATAATACATTTGCTTCACCCGTCAACCAAAACCCAATAGATTTGGGTATTGATATGGTCATGCACTCGGCGACTAAATATTTTGGTGGTCATAGCGACATCTGTGCAGGTGCTGTGGCAAGTTCACAAGTACATATAGACAAAATTTGGAACATAAGTAAAAATTTTGGTGGAAGTCTAAGTGATATGACGGTCTGGCTATTAGAACGTAGCATGAAGACCTTAGGCTTACGTGTAAAAGCACAAACTAAAAATGCTATGAAAATGGCAAATTGGTTGAACAAGCATCCAAACATTGCCAAGGTCTATTATCCGGGATTAAAATCCCATCCAGAACATCAATTGGCAAAATTCCAAATGAAAGGCTATGGTGCTATGTTGTCTTTTGAATTGGTAGATGGTCTCGATGCCTATCAATTTCAGAAATCACTAAAACTTATTAAGTCTTCAATGAGTTTAGCAGGAGTAGAAAGTACGGTTATTTCACCCCACTTAACATCTCATGCCCTTTTAACCCAAGAGGAACGTGATCAGGTGGGTATAAGTAATCAATTGATCAGGTTTTCAGTAGGTATTGAAGATATTAAAGACTTAAAAAGGGATATTGATAATGCTATAGCTGCGCTAACTTAGATTTTGCCTTCCTATTATCAGTTTTAAAGCTTATACCAACTTGTATTCTATTAAGATTATTTTTACGAATATGCTGTTTTAAGTAACCGATTTGTAATTTAGAGTGGCTGCTAACTTTAAAGCCAAGTCCTGTATAGAACCTATTTTCGTGAAATGCCTGGTCTTGAAAGTTTATAAAAGGTTCTTCAGATACATTAATGAAAATCGTTTTGCTAAGATCATACTTAAAACTTAGGCGATATCTAAATCTATTTTGAAGCTCATTTCTTTCTGAAAAGTCTAAAAAACGATGCTCTAGTCTTGCTCTATGTTGAATATGTAGTTTGGATTTTGTTTGGCTAATAGTATACTGTTCATAAACACGGTGTTCGTGAATGTTAGGTTGATGGTCAAATTCAAAAACTGTATCGATATCTAAGTAGGCATAGGCAACTCCAAATGTTTGACTATCTTTTAAATGATAATTTCCTCTGAGTGAAATATAGGTGAGATTATAATTCGATGACGTTTCGTAAAGACGCAATTCTGCCCATGGGTCAAGGCTAAATCGCTCGCTTAATCTGTGATGGCTGCCATAAGTGTACCAAGAACCCAAATGGTTTTCTGATGGCTTTTGAGCCATTACAGAGGTTATAATTAAAGTTATAAATACAAGTGAAAGTAGAATTCTCATTTTGATTTAGACTCTATTCATTTTGAGAATTAATATTCAGTGAACTAATGAAAAAGAGGAGTTCCATAAGAACTCCTCCTTGTCATGGAAATATTAAACGTGGTCGTTTAATTGATGGTGTTCATCAATTAAAGGACCTCCTTCTATAATTTGTTCAGAAGCTTCACTTATAAACTTCTCAAAGTTTAAGTGGAAAGAGTGTGCTAGTTGAATAGCTTTACTTATATAAGCTCCTTTTTGTAGCCAAGTATTCATAGGATCTAACATTTCTGAAGGTACATTAGGGATATATTTTGGCATATATAATCCAAAAATAGGATGTTGTTCATAATCAACATTATCTAATTCACCATTAAGAATAGCAGTAATCATTGCTCTTGTATATTTTAGTTTTATACGAGATCCAACACCGTAAGGTCCGCCACTCCAGCCTGTGTTAAGTAACCAAACATTTACACCGGCTTCTTGCATTTTATCGCTTAACATTTCGGCATATTTAGTTGGGTGCAATGGCATAAATGGTTCGCCAAAACAAGCAGAGAATGAAGGGACTGGCTCAGTTATACCAGCTTCTGTACCTGCTACTTTAGCCGTATAACCAGAGATAAAGTGGTATGCAGCCTGACCCGGAGTTAGCTTAGATACTGGAGGTAAAACACCAAAGGCGTCACAAGTTAAGAAGAAAATATTCTTAGGGTTATCTGCATAAGATGGTTGTTGTATATTATCTATATGGTAAATAGGATAACTAACACGTGTATTTTGAGTAATACTGCTATCTTCATAATCAACTTCCCCATTGTTTTTGAAAATAACATTCTCTAAAATGGCACCAGGTTTAATGGCTCTGAAAATATCTGGTTCTTTTTCTTCAGTGAGGTCAATAACTTTAGCATAGCAACCTCCTTCAAAATTGAAAATTCTATTTTCAGCAGTCCAGCCATGTTCATCATCACCTATTAGCTTTCTGTTAGGATCGGCAGATAAAGTGGTTTTACCAGTTCCTGATAATCCGAAGAAAATAGCGGTTTCACCATCGTCACCAACGTTTGCAGAACAGTGCATTGGTAATACGTTTTTATCAACTGGTAAGATCATGTTTAGCGCAGAGAAAATACCCTTTTTAATCTCGCCAGTATAGGCAGAACCACCAACTAATGCTATTTTCTTTGTGAAGTTAAGTATTGAAAAGTTACCTTGTCTTAAACCATATTTTTTTGGTTCTGGACATTCATAACCAGGTGCACAAAGCACTAACCAGTCTTCTTCAAATTTTTCTAATTCTTCATCAGTTGGTCTTAAGAACATGTTGTAAACAAACATATTGGACCATGGGTACTCAGTTACGGTTCTAACACCCATTCTATATTTAGGGTCAGCACAAACGAAACCATCTCTAACGTATATTTCTTTACCACTTAGGTAGTTTTCGATTTCGCCTTGTAGATAATCAAAATTCTCTGGAGATATCGCTTTATTTGTTTTTCCCCACCATACTCTATCTTTGGTGTAATCATCTTTTACTAAGAATCTGTCCTGAGGTGAACGTCCTGTGAATTTACCTGTATTAACAGCTAGTGTGCCATTTGCAGTTTCTTTGCCCATGCCTTTTTCAACGGTAATGGCTTGTAGTTCTTCTGGGGAAAGATTCCAATGTGCTTTGGTGTCTTTCAGTCCGTACTTTGTAAGGTCTCTAGTTTTCATAATCGGATCTTTTAATAGTGTTTCCATGAGTTAAAAAGTTTAAAATGGCCAGATCAATGGCACTAATGTTAATGTTGTTATCAAAAAGAGTAGAAGCAAGGGTGCACCTACTTTTACATAATCTATAAATTTGTAACCACCAGCAGTCATTACCATAGCATTTGTGGTCGTTCCAACTGGTGTTAAGAATGCAGTTGAGGCACTTATTGCAACAGCGATCATAAAAGGGGCTGCAGAAAGATTTAAAGTATTTGCTGTTATGATGACAATTGGAGCCATTAACACGGCTGTTGCAGAGTTGTTAATAACTTGGCTAAATGTTGTGGTTAGAAGAAAAACCCCACCTAATAGTACTATGGGATGAAGACTACCAAGAGTAGTTACCAAACCATCTGCTATGAGTTTTGCCGTACCTGTTTTTTGAAGCGCTAATCCCATTGGAATCATTGCCGCAATCATTACCACACTTATCCAGCTTATGCCTTTATAGGCCTTTGGAAGCGGTACACAACCTGTAATTAAAATAATACCAGCCGAAATTAGGGCTGCAATAGCACCAGGGACAATTTTGAAGACTAATAAGCCAATCATAAGTAACAGTGAAAAAAGTGCGATATAGGATTTGTAGGTAATATTAGTTACAGTTTTTGCCATCCCTTCTGGACTTCCAATGATCACTAAATTTTCATGATAGGATTTTAATTGTTCAATATCGCTCCAGATACCTCTTACTAAAAATGCATCACCAGCTTTAACTTCAATCTCTCTATCCGTAAAAGGTTTATTATTTCTTGAAGCTGCCATGAGTTGAACCCCAAACCGTTTAAAGTATCTACCAATTCTCAATTTTCTACCCACTAGCGTAGAATTTGGTGTCACTATAATCTCGGTCATACCAACCTCTTGATTAATCAGGTTATTACGAAGTTCATCTGCAATTGGTTCTAAGGGTAACAGTCCCAATCTAAATTTTATCATTAAAGCATTTATAGCTTCCGTTGTTCCTTTAACCGTAATAATGTCGTGATATTTAAATTCGGTTTCGTTTGAAGGAAACTCGATGTAAGGTTCGTGCCCTTTTAAAACATTTGGATGACGACGTTTAATACGGAGAATAGAAACATGGTAATTATCTTCAAAATTCCATTCACCAAGATGAGTACCCAATAGCGGAGAAACAGAACGAACTCTGAGTCGGTAATAATCACCTTCCACTTTATAAGCTTCAATCCATTTATGAAGTGTGGTACTTATATCTACAGGTTTGTTATTGGTTTTATTGTTTGGTAGTAGTCTATACCCTACAAACTTAAAATAGAATAGAGTGATTAATAAAAGTGGAAGACCTATTAGTCCAAATTCAAAGAAAGAAAACCCCTCCAAACCACTTTCTATCATGGTATTGTTAACGATTATATTCGGTGGTGTTCCTGTTAGGGTTAATAAACCGCCCGTGTTAGAACCAAAGGCGACCGGCATTAATAGTTTGGAAGGAAGTGTTCCGATGCTCCAAGCTGAAGAAATTGTCACTGGCATTAAAGTTGCTACCGTTCCCGTATTGCTTACAACACCAGAAAGTAAACCAGAACCTAAGGTTGTAATCAATAGGAGTTTAGTAATACTTTTCCCAGCCATTTTAATAAATTTCTGACCTGCTAAGGCTGTCCATCCCGTTTGGGATAACCCTTCCCCAATTATAAAAAGGGCAGCGATCATAATCACTGTTGGATTGCTAAAGCCACTTAATGTTTCTTGTAGGTCTAAAATTCCAAAAAGAAACAAGCTTAACATCGAAATTAGAGCGATAATGTCTGGTGTGAATTTGCCCCAAATAAAAAGGACAATTGTAACAATTAAGATGGCCAGCATTAAACTCATTATGATGCTCTTTTTTTAATTTACTGTAAAGTTAAAGTCAATAGCCACTATTATATATGACGAATGTCATGCTTTTAGGGAATTGCGAATTATTCAATTATTCCTATATAAAATAACAAGAAATAAGGGAAAATATAAACGAAACCGATTGCGAAATAAAAAGAATGCTTACCCCTACATCCTTTTTTAATATTTTTGACATCAGAGAAAAATGAAAAACACATGAAATTAGACATTTTAGCTTTCGGAGCGCATCCAGATGATGTAGAATTAGGTTGTGGAGCTACCGTTGCCAAGGAGGTAGCAAATGGTAAAAAAGTCGGGATAATTGATTTGACTCGAGGTGAGTTGGGAACCAGAGGTACAGCAGAAACCCGTGACGAAGAATCATCTGAAGCTGCAAAGCTTCTTAATATAGCCATGCGCACGAATATGGAGTTTGCAGATGGTTTTTTTGTTAATGATCAATCTCATCAAATCGAATTGATAAAGGAAATACGAAAATACCGTCCAGAAATCGTGCTTTGTAATGCTATAGATGATAGGCACATAGACCATGCACGAGCCAGTAAATTAGTTAGTGATGCATGCTTTCTTAGTGGATTAAGAAAGATTGATACTAAGCATGAAGATGAGGACGGTTGGCAGGAACCTTGGAGACCCAAAGCTGTATACCACTATATCCAATGGAAGGATTTAGAACCAGATGTCGTTGTTGATGTTACAGGCTTTATAGAAAAAAAGATGGAAGCTGTTTTGGCCTATAAAACTCAGTTTTTTGATCCAGATAGTAGAGAACCAGAAACACCAATATCTAGCAAGAATTTCACAGATAGTATTATTTACAGAGCAAGAAATGCGGGAAGGCTGATAGGCACTGAATATGGAGAAGGGTTTACTGTAGAACGCTATCCCGCTGTAGATTCTTTATTCGATTTAAAATAAGTAAAGAAAACGTTTTGTAGAAAAACGTAAATAATTTACATTTGCAATCCAATTTTAAATGGTGGTTGTAGCTCAGTTGGTTAGAGCGCCTGATTGTGGTTCAGGAGGTCGTCGGTTCGAGACCGATCTTCCACCCAAAAAGACAAGCCTTTCAGAAATGAAAGGCTTTTTTTGTTTCTTTATTTTAAATAAGCTATTCGGTTGCTTTATCAACAATTGGCCTATCCGCTCTGTTGGCAACTTCCCAAGCCGTATAAAACACTAAACGCGCTCTATTTTCTAATAAGTCATACTCAATTTTATCTGGCGTATCACTTGGTTGATGGTAATCGTCATGGGTGCCATTAAAATAAAAGATGACTGGAATATTATTTTTTGCAAAATTATAATGATCGGACCTATAGTAAAAACGATTTGGGTCATTATCATCATTATAAGTATAGTCAAGTTCTACATTACAGTATTTTTCATTCATTTTCTCTGAGATATTATGCAAATCCGTACTCAATTTGTCACTACCAATGAGATAAACGTAGTTTCTATCACCATCTTTACGCTTTGGATCTATTCTGCCAATCATATCAATATTGAGATTAGCCACTGTATTTTCTAGCGGAAATATAGGATCGTTGTCTGTGTAATGCCTAGAACCTAAAAGTCCTTTTTCCTCTCCGGTAACATGAAGAAATAAAATAGAACGTTTTGGACCATGGCCAGCTTTTTCGGCCTCCTTAAATGCTTCGGCGATTTCTAAAATAGCAATAGTCCCAGAACCATCGTCATCTGCGCCATTATAAACTTCACCATTTTTAATACCTTCATGGTCTAGATGCGCCGATATGACCAGAATTTCATCTGGTTTGGTTGATCCTTTAATATATGCCACTACATTTTCAGAAGAAATGGCTTCAGATTTATTCTCAATTGCTAAGCTTAAATTTGTTTTAATATTCTTAGGCTTATCGTCTTCTAAAATAGAAGGGTGTAATGCCTTTGCAAGATTTTCATTCACCATTAACATCACCATCTCAGCATCATTGCTTTTAAGTGATAAACGATTAGATGTTCCGTTTTCGGCTAATCTTTGATAGTATGGAGCATACCTTGTAAATAGTTCTTCGTCCAAAAGAATCAGTCCTTTGGCTCCATTTTCTATGGCAGCATCTCTTTTACTCGATAACGACTGACGGCCGTTTGACCACTTTGTATTTTCCGAACTGCCAGTTGTTATATAGTTTCCATCAGCATTTTTGGGTTCACCCGCCTTTGCTAATACAAATTTTCCAGTAACGTCTAGATCTTTATAATTTGAGTAATTTTCAGAATCGATACCGTAGCTTACGTAAACGAGATCCTTAATAGATTGATTTGAATTTTCATTTGCTCTTAAAACAATGTGGTCTTCAAAATCCTCAAAGCTTTTGCCATTCACGGAAATTTTGGCTTCTGCTACACGTTGTTTTTCTAGAGGTACGTTTTGAAAATAATTGTCACCGCCAAATGGAGATGCTATATCCATATTTTGGTATTGAGATTTTAAATACTCTACGGCCATTTTTTGTCCTTTTTCACCGGTTTCCCTGCCTTCAAATTCGTCAGAAGCGTAGGTGTAAAGCATCTCTTTAAGTTCTTCCTTGGTTATAGTGGTAGCATATTGTAAGGGGTCTACCGACAGGGCTTCATTCATCTCTGTAGGTGATATTGCTTTGCTACTTGATGAGGTGCCACAATTGGTAATTAATAGTGAAATAAATAATAGGGTTAATAAATGTTTCATGTTTGTGATACTAATTTTTCTTATCAATACAATTTTCTCAAAATTATAAAAATTGAAACTATGAATAATGGAATATTGTTTTCTTTAGCTGAGTTTTAACACTATATGATTTCAGGATTTAATCGCTCAGGTGAATTGGCTAAATACCAGGCGGTAGCGAAAATTAATTTAGTACGCTTAGCAAGTAAGGGGTAATTGATTTTATCGGCAGTATCCGTTGGTTTTGTATAATCCTCATGTTCACCATTAAAGAAGAAAACAACTGGGATACCTTTGGTGGCAAAATTATAATGATCTGATCTGTAATAATAACGATTTGGGTCGTTCTCTTCGTTATATTTATAATCTAAATTTAGATTCACAAAATTGTAATTCGCTTCTTGTATAATAAAATGGAGTTCTGTGCTAATGCGATCAGCTCCGATAACATAGATATAATTTTCATCATTTTTATGTCTTTCATCTACACGGCCAATCATATCAATATTTAGAGTACTTATCGTATTTTCTAATGGAAAGACTGGGTTGTTGGTGTAATACCTTGACCCGTGTAAACCTACTTCTTCTCCAGTAACATGTAGAAAAACAATGCTGCGTTTAGGACCATAACCATCCTTTGCTGCCTTTATAAAAGCTTCGGCCATTTCAAATACAGCAGCTGTTCCAGAACCATTATCATCCGCTCCTGGGTAGATTTCACCATCAACGATGCCTTCATGATCAGAGTGAGCGGTAATGTAGATATATTCATCAGGAAACTCAGAACCTTCGATATAGGCAATGACATTTTGTGAAGGGTTCAAATCGTCCGGTAGCACCTCCTTAGGTACGTTTTGAAAATAATCAGGGTGAGAAGAAGGGGCTTTAATGTCTAGCGAATCATAATACCTCCTAATGAAATCACAAATCTCATCATGACCTTTTTCACCTGTCATACGCCCTTCATACTTTTCGGATGATACTTCTTCAACAACGATTTTTAATTCTTCCGGAGTAATGGTTTTTAAATATTTCTTTACGATACTTTCGTTATCGTAAGAAATGCTGTCTTTTAAATTGTCTATTTTTTCACTATGTCTAAGTGTAGAACAGGAACCAACAAGGATAAGTACCGAGGCAACTAATACTTTCATCTATTAATATTTTCTTTCATAAGAACGTCCAAAACAATAGAGGTTTATAGGTGATGATTGTGTTTGGGTTTGCTCATAACTAATTGATTGTCCCAAAAATAAACTAAAATGTGATTTATTTTCTTACAATATGTATGAAATTTTATAAATCTTCATCAAACTCAATATCTTCAAGTAATTCTTTAGAATCTTCTAGATTATCTTCATCACGTTGCTCTAATTGCTTTGTGTCGCCAACTTCAGAAGTGTAGTAAACACTTTTATAAATGGTTAGAACCAAAGCGATAATAGTCATTAGAAAAATGTATTGGATCGATTTTGGTTTGTTTTGGTCCTTCTTTGACATAAGAAAAATCAATAAACCACAAATAAAAGCAATAATGATAGGTACTACGGCAAGATTTGAAAATGGTGTAACTGCCAAAATAACGCCTAAAACGGCTGTTGTAAATCCTAAAATAACAATTAGTTTTTTTCCCATGATGTTAATGTTTTAAACCAGTTGCCGATTGTATTTTTAATTCTCCATTGCCAATGGCAATTTTAAATTTTGCATAAACCGGTATTTTGTTTTCATCGGCGGTTAACCAAAGTAAATTTGAATTATTTCCTTTTAATATATCACTGCCTTTAATGGAAATAGCTAGTTTGTAACACGCTTTACTACCAATATTTGTAGAAATGGTTTCCTTACCAATATATTTTAAGGTGATGGTCGTTTCTTTATTGTCAAATAATATAGTGAAGTCTTGTTGATCGCCAGGACTAGCTTTATGAATGTCTAAATTTCTTATGTAATACAATGTGCTTACAATATCTTTTGTGGCAGCACCTATTTTTACATTTTTATTTTCGTCCCATGTCTTACCGTCTTTTCTTTTTTTGCGTTTTAAGCTCTGCACCAGTTTGGTCTTGTGATTGTATTTATATTGCATAAACTTGTAGTAACCACCTTCACTAATGTCTCTTTTATAGAGGTATGGCGTCAGTGTTTTTGGATTTACGTAGCTCTCATATAAATCTCTAATCTTAAAGAAATTATCGAATTTTTTATAGGTTGCAGCAGTACATTTTAATCGCATTAACGTACTCTTGGAAGTTTTAACCTCACTGGTTTCCATGGTCACCTGTGCAATATCCGTTAATAATCCCGACATATTGTATGATGCAGAAAAAACAAGTTTCTCACCAAAGGCTATCGCGTTATTTTGGGCAATTGAATAATAACCGCATAAAATTATTATAGCAAAAACAAATTTTTTCATAAAGAATGATTAATCGTTATAACGATAATTGTTACATATTTTATGCCGAAAATACAATGCATTATTAAATGTTACTAATTTTATTTAAAATGGGTATAGACATTTTGAAAAAAACTCAAAAAAAACCTTTGGCTACATCAAAAAGGGTTTTATATTTGCATCCGCAATTGGAGAAATGGCAGAGTGGTCGAATGCGGCAGTCTTGAAAACTGTTGAGGGTCACACCTCCGGGGGTTCGAATCCCTCTTTCTCCGCAAAAGAGTTCCTATTCATAGGAGCTCTTTTTTGTTTATAACGTATCTTTGCAAATAAAAGAATGTCCACAATAGAGCACTTAAAATGGCGTTACGCTACTAAAAAGTTTGATACTTTAAAAACATTATCTCAAGAACAATTAAATACATTAAAGGAAGCATTTAATCTAACAGCACTTTCCTATGGTTTGCAGACTTTAAAATTGGTAGTTGTTAAAGACAAAATTATTAGGGAACAGCTTGTACCACACGCCTATGGTCAACGACAGGTGGCAGATGCCTCTCATTTATTAGTGATTTGTATTCAAGATGAAATCAACGATGCAGATGTTGATTATCATTTTGACACTGTAAAAAAGGTTAGGCATACTCCAGATGACATTTTAGATCCTTTTAGAGAAGGTTTAAAATCAACAATTCAAAAGATGACCAATGAGAAAAAAGTGGAATGGGCCACTAGACAAGCCTACATAGTATTAGGCAATTTAATGACGGTTTGTGCCATAGAGCATATTGATGGTTGTCCAATGGAAGGTTTTATTGCCCAAAAAATTGATAACGTGCTTGAATTGCAGAAATATGGCTTAACTTCTGTCTTATTATTTCCAGTTGGTTACAGAGCAGACGATGATATGTTTGCAAGTATGAAGAAAGTAAGAAAACCGTTGTCAGAAACCATTATAGAATTGTAAATAACACTTTAAAAACCTATTCAAAAGTTTATATTTGTTTCAAATAATAAAAATATAAACTTTATGCCCGGATTCGAGTTATTTGGTGATTTAGAGCGAAAGGAAGTAAACGATGTTTTAGATAATGGTGTTTTAATGCGTTACGGGTTTGACGCCATGCGCAAGGGGCATTGGAAAGCTAAAGAACTCGAAGCGGAACTTTGTAAAACGTTTACTACGGATTATGTGCAATTGGTGTCTAGTGGTACCTCTGCAGTTTCAGTAGCTCTAGCGTCGGCTGGGATTGGTGCAGGGGATGAGGTTATAATGCCAACATTTACATTCGTGGCTAGTTTTGAAGCTATCATGATGTTAGGAGCTATTCCTGTCTTGGTAGATATTGACGATACCTTAACACTAGATCCAAAAGCAGTTGAAGAGGCAATTACCCCAAAAACTAAAGCTTTGATGGTTGTTCAGATGTGTGGTAGTATGGGGCATATGGATGCATTAAGAGCTATCTGCATCAAACATAATCTAATATTTGTAGAGGATGCCTGCCAAGCTATTGGTGGAAGTTACAAAGGTAAACCACTAGGCAGTATTGCCGATGTGGGCTGCTTTTCTTTTGACTTTGTAAAAACCATAACTTGTGGCGAAGGTGGAGCAGTAGTAACAAACAATAAGAACTATTATAATAATGCAGATCATTATTCAGATCACGGTCATGATCATGTTGGAAATGATAGAGGTGCAGAATCGCATCCTTTTTTAGGATATAATTTTAGAATATCTGAATTAAATGCTGCGGTTGGACTTGCACAGGTAAGACGATTACCAGAATTTATAAAAATCCAAAAAAGAAATTATTCAATTATAAGGGAAGCGTTATCCAAAATTCCTGAAGTTACTTTCAGAACGGTACCTGAAGGTGGCGAGGAAAGTTATGCTTTCTTAAATTTCTTTTTACCAGATTTGGAGTTTGCAAGAAAAGTATCCCAAAGTCTTAAAGACAATGGAATTGATGCTTGTTTTCATTATTATGATAATAACTGGCATTACATAAGAAAGTGGGATCACCTTAAAGATTTAAAATCATTGTATCCTATCTCCAATGATGTTAAGGAAGGGCTTCAGTACCTAAAAGCAAAAACGTTTAAACAATCTGATACTTATATCGCTCGAAATATCTCTGCTTTAATAAAACTATCATGGACTGAAGAAGAGGTGTATGCCAGAGCGCAAAAAATGGCAGAAATTATACAGTCAATCTAATTATTCAATCAATCTAATTTTTAAATATTTCTAATTAATGAAGCATTCATTCTTTTTACTATCTATTTTTTTTATTTCCATTCTATACGTCAATGCCCAAAATAACTATACTGATTTTTGGGAAAATCTGCTCAAAAACAACAGAAGTGAAGCTGCAAAAATCCTTAATAATTCTAAAGAGAATAGTACGGAATGGCTGATCTTAAATGAAATAACTAGAATTGAAAATGGTCAACTTGAAAGAAATAAGGATTTTATAGATAAATTTTTAAAGCAGGACGACTTCGAAAATTATTTATTTGCGTTTTGGAGCAACCCTTTCATTTTTGACGATTATTTAGGAGATGGGTTCAATGACCATATTGTTGATGCCATTAACAAAATAACACCAGATAAGGTTTCACATATAGATTTGGTAGATGCACTAGTTTATTTGCGTTCCGTTGAGCGCAGGCATTTTAATGATTGGGAAACGTACTATAAAGAAAATACCAAGATAAAAAGTATTAAAGACTGGCAGTATTGTGGTGTTTTTGAAAATCTCAATAAAAGTGGTATTGATAAATTTTACGAGCCAGAGGTAGAAGCAAGTAACGATAAAGTATTTGATGCCAGAAGCAATGGGTCTTTAAAATGGTATCCAGGTATTGGTCAGAAGGAAGCTTATCAGTTTTATGAAAACCATGTAGAGTATGGGTCTGGTGTTCACTTTGCACAAACTTTTATTTCGTCCCCGAAAGATCAGCGGGTTATTCTAAGAATAGGAAGTGGTTCGGCATTTAAGGTATTTTTGAATGATGTAGAGATCTTTAAAAATGATAAAGATGTAAATACGGATTTAAATGGTTATGAGCTAAACGTGAATTTGCCAAGTGGAACAAACCGTTTTCTTATAAAATCCGCAGAAAGTGGTTCAACATCTTATTATATGGTTACCGTCTTAGACGAAAACAAAAACCCACTAAACAATATAACAGTTTCAAGTCAACCTGTTACCTATAATACTTCTAGTTTGGAGCAGTTAAATCCACAACTTAGAGAAAATGATTTTGAGACCTATTTTAAAACGAAAGTAAAAGAGAATCCTGATAATTTCTTTTACGCATATGCGCTCTTCAATACCTATATTAGAAACTCTAAATATAATGAGGCCAGGGCTATCCTAATGCCTTACTATGATACATATCCTCAAAGTTCTTTCTTGAGAAAAGCACTTATCACTACCTATAATCTTGAAGGGGATACTACCTCAATTAATGAGCTGAACGAAAATATTGAACGAGATGATCCCGATTATTATTTAACAATCCTCAATAAGTTAGGAGATTGGAATGATTTAATGCGCATGAGTATGACCGATTTTGAAGAATACATTGAAAAGCTTAAAGGTGCTTTCGATTCAAAATTATTTCATGCTTCGGCAGATTTCTTTTACTATGCTAGACAAGAGAACATAGTAGAATTACGAAAAGCTTTAGATGCCATTCATGATAACTCTATTGGTAACAACAATTTCAATCTTAACTTTATTCCACTTTATGATCAGATTTTTCAAGATCAAGACAGGTCGGTAGCACTTTTAGAAGATGTAATAGATAATACTTTTTCAATCCAGGCAGAAAATATGCTTATTGGATATTATGAAGACAGAAATCAAAAAGATAAGTGTGTTGATATCATTACTAAATATTATGATCAGTTAAAAACAGATAATGCTTATATCAAAAGAATAGTTGACAAATTAATAGAATATCAAAGCTTTCAAAAGGCACTTCCTTATGTAGACCAATTACTCGATAATTACCCCTATAGTTTTGTGGCTATGGAATATAAAGGCGATATCTTAAGGCAGTTAGATAAAAATAAAGAAGCCCTTAAATATTATAGAAAAGCTTTAGATCACAACAGTGCAGATTCTGGTCTTAGAAAAAAGATTACGGATCTTTCTAAAAAAGAAGACGCCATTAAGGGACTTGTAATGGAAGATGTGTATTCTTTTGTCCAAAAAAACCGAAATAAAATAACAACAAATAACTATGGATTTAATATTCTTTTAGATGATAGTAATGTGGAAATTTACGAAGAAGGCGGATTTAAATATCGTTATGTATATGTTTATGAAATAACCTCAAATAATGGTATAGAAACCTTTAAAGAATATAATCTTGGGCTTTCAGGACGCTATAATATCACAAAATCCGAACTCATAAAACCTAATGGTAATGTAGTGCCTGCAGATAAAAGAGGGTCAAACTTAGTGTTTACCGATATAAGTATCGGAGATGTGGTTTATATCGATTATGAAGGGACAAGATCTACAACAGGACGTTTTTATAAAGACATTTCAGATAAATACCAGTTCTATTCTTTTCATCCCATAGTGAAATCTTCGGCAAAAGTTTTAGTGCCAAATTCGACAACCCTTAATTACAAGTTTGTTAATGGTGACCTTAAACCAACCATCAGAAAGAAAGATAAATATACACTTTACCAATGGGATGTTAACAATCCTACTACCTTGCCATTTGCAGAAGACTACATGCCAAATATAGTAGATGCTGTTGGCTACTTGCATTTCAGCACTATAAATAATTGGAACGACGTTTCCAAATGGTATTCTGATTTGGTGAGATCCAGGATAGAGATTAACGATGTGGTAAAGGCTGAATTTAAAAAACTATTTCCTAATGGTCATGAAGATTTACCCGAAGATGAACGCGCTAAAATTATCTATAATTATGTAGCAAAAAGTTTTAATTATAGTTATGTGAGTTTTAGACAAAGTGGATTCATTCCACAAAAACCATCAAAAACAATTAATACGAAACTAGGGGACTGTAAGGATTTTTCAACGTTATATGTCACCCTGGCAAAGATGGCAGATTTAAAATCTAATTTGGTATTAATCCTAACGTCAGACTATGGTAGAAACAACTTAGTTTTGCCTAGTACAGATTTTAACCATTGTATCGTAAAAGTTCTAATTGATGATAAGGAGCAATATTTAGAACTAACAGATAAATATTTACCTTACAAATCTTTACCTACGAGTTTAAGAGGGGCCACTGCTTTAGAAATTCCTTTTGACTCTGAAGATAATAGCACTTTATATGATCTTAAACACTTAGATGATGTTAACAGGCATCTATCTGAAATAAAACTTGTGGTCGATTTGGGAATTTCAGAAAATGAAATGAACTTGTTGATTGATACCGATGTAGAAGGTCACAATACCTCTTATTACAATCAAGTCTTTGATGAACCGAATCCAGAGGTGGTAAGAAAATCATTATTAGATGACTATAAAGGTAAAATAGCAGATGATTTTACACTTAATAGCATAAGTGATATTTCAAAAGCCGATGATGGTGCTAATGTATCATTCAAGTCAGATCTAACAATTAATAAAAAATTAAATAGCATCGGATCTATAAAAATATTACAGTTGCCAATTATTACCCATCCCTATGAAAGTTCAATTATTCAGCTAGAGGAACGAAAATTTCCAATCGATTATATTCAATATGAATATGTAGACAATTATGCTACAGATTACATCATAGACTTGGATAAATCACAATCGTTTGTAGAGATACCAGAAAGTAAATCATTTAATTTTAAAGGGCATTCATATAGTATTACTTATGATAACCCTGAACCTCATAAATTAAAGGTGTCGATAAGATGTAAAACGTCTTTAGAGCGTATTAGCCCAGAAGATTATCCTGATTATAAGGCTTATGTAAAGAATATTCTAGATGCTGAGGCCGAGTATTTAGGTTTTAAATAATGGCTGTATAGCTAGTGTATAGGTTAATGATACCTTAAAGTAAAAGCTGTTTCATATCTTTAAAAAAATTAAACTATGAAACAGCTTTACATTTGTACAATTTGTTTCCTTTTAGGAAACAATCAATTTTTTGCCCAGCAAACACCGTTAGATTTTTCTAATCCTGTACAAACATTTACAGCTTTCGGTGGGTCTCAGTTTTCCTTTGGTGTCGATCAGACGGATGCCAATAATCCGGTTGGTCAGTTTTTTAATGATGGTAGCCAAGAATGGCAAGGGTTTTTTATTGATTTGTCTAGTCCTATAGATTTATCCGAACAACAGATCATCACTTTGTCTTTTTATCAATTTGATCCCAATTCCCATACGATTATGCTCAAACTTGAAAATGGGTCAGAGGCCGATGTAGAAGTCGTTCAAAGTAACTCGGGTTCTGGGTGGTCCTATGATTTAACTTTTGATTTCTCTGATGCAACCCTAAGCGGTGTTGGTACTCCTGTAAATGCAATGGGTGTCTACAATAGGCTAGTTCTATTTATAGATGGTGGTGCATTAATACCTGGTACATACCTCATAGATGATATTAATGATGGCTCTGTAGCAAGCGACCCAAATGAAATCGACGTTGTTTATACAGATTTAGTTTGGTCAGATGAATTTGATTCTGATGGAGCAGTAGATGATACGAAGTGGTTTCATCAAACGCAATTACCAGCTGGTGGTAGTTGGTTTAATGGCGAACAACAGCATTATACCAATCGTATAGAAAATTCATTTGTAGAAAGTGGTTTTTTGAATATTGTAGCCATAAAGGAGAATTTCACAGACCAAGGTGAAACGAAACAATATACATCTGCACGCTTAAACTCTAAGTTTGCCTTTACATACGGTAGAGTAGATGTGAGAGCTAAATTACCTGAAGGAGACGGTACATGGCCGGCAATCTGGACACTTGGTAAAAACATTAACGAGACTGGTGCCTATTGGCAAACCCAAGGATTTGGAACAACCTCTTGGCCAGATTGTGGTGAAATTGATATTATGGAACATGGTTTAGGTCCAGTAAATCATGTGAGTAGTGCCATACATACTCCTTCGAGTTTTGGGGCGACGGTCAATTTTCAGTCTTATATTTTAAATGATGTAGCTAATGATTTTCATGTGTATTCAATGAATTGGTCACCAAACCAAATTACATTCTTGATTGATGGAGTTGGATTTTACATCTATAATCCTGCCGTTAAAGATGCAAGTACTTGGCCTTTTGATGAAGATCAATATTTACTGCTAAATATTGCAATGGGTGGAGTAGCAGGCTCTATTGATCCTTCTTTTACCCAAAGCGAAATGGTCATTGACTATGTTAGAGTTTATCAGAACTCACCACTTAGTATTGATGATTTAAATAAAGATAAAATTATAGTTTATCCAAATCCTGCAAGGGAAGTGATAACTATTAAAACGGATAGCGATATTGAGAATTTAAAGCTTTACAATTCGCTTGGCCAGATTGTAATAGATCAAAACACAAAGACGAAGACTATGGATATAAGTCAACTTCAAAACGGTGTTTATATCTTAAAAATAAAATCTGAAAATCTTACAGTAACGAAAAGGATACTTGTGGATTAGTAATTTACATAATCTACTATTTCCAAACCATAACCTATCATACCAACACGCTTGGTTTGTAAACTATTAGAAAGCAAGTTCAGCTTACTTATTTTTAGATCGTGTAGGATTTGAGCACCGATGCCAAAATCTTTTGAATCCATTGAAATTCTCGGTGCTTTAACAAGCTGTCCTTCAACTTGACTATCTTTCAAAATGGATAGGCGAGATAATAAATTCATTGACTCTGCCTGCTGATTAATAAAGATGATAGCACCTTTCCCTTCAGTATTAATAGCATTGAACATATCATCTAACTTTTGGTCTGCATTGTTGGTAAGTGTACCAAGAATATCATTGTTAACAAGAGTTGAGTTAACACGTGTTAAAACCGTTTCGTCAGACCTCCATGTTCCTTTCGTTAGGGCTATATGAACTTGATTATTCGTAGTTTGCATATAGGCCCTTAACCTAAATTTACCAAAACGTGTTTCAATATTAAAGTCTTCTTTCTTTTCTATTAAGGAGTCATACTCCATTCTGTAGGCTACCAAATCTTCAATAGACACAATTTTTAAATCAAATTTCCGAGCAACTTCAATGAGTTGTGGAAGGCGTGCCATGGTACCATCTTCATTCATGATTTCCACAATTACACCGGCAGGCTCAAATCCAGCCAAACGTGCAAAATCAATAGCAGCTTCGGTATGGCCTGTACGTCTTAAAACACCACCTTCCTTAGCTACGAGAGGAAAAATGTGACCAGGTCTAGCCAGTTCAAATGGTTTGGTGTCTTTGTTCACTAATGCTTTAATGGTTTTTGCCCTGTCGCTTGCAGAAATACCTGTACTTACACCATTTCCCCTCAAATCTACAGAAACGGTAAAAGCTGTTTCCATAGGATCTGTATTGTTTCTTACCATCATGTTAAGCTCTAGTTCTTCACAACGGTGCTCCGTAAGCGGTGTGCATATAAGACCTCGACCATGTTTAGCCATAAAATTAATCATCTCCGGAGTTACCTTTTCGGCAGCTGCCAAAAAGTCTCCTTCGTTTTCACGATTTTCATCGTCCACAACGATAATGACCTTCCCTTGACGAATGTCTTCAATGGCTTCTTCAATGGTGTTTAATTGGGTCTTTGTATTCATAGCACTATTCATAACTAAGGGATTAGAGGTGCAAAGATACGGTTATTTAATGTTATCAATGCAACTACGGTAAAAGTCGAATGTAATCTTATTTCTAAATATCATATACTTTAACGGATAGAGGGGAAGTGAAAGAATGAAGATTACAGGATTGATGCTTTTGTTTTTAAAACCAATGGTTTTGTAGAATTTAGAATAAACAAGGGCATCAACAACAACATAAATAGCAAAAAAGATAAACGCAATGATACTTAGGCTTAATGAAGCCTCAGCAATTTCTGGTAATTTATTGTTCTTGCTTATAAAATGTAAACCTAATAATGCTCCACCAATGCTAAAACTTACTAAACTAGTTAGGGAGTAATCCTTGTAATCCTTTAGTAAACTTCTACCTTTTATAAGTTTGTCATCTACAGTCAAGCCTTCGGTTTTAAGTTGTTCTAGAGGAATATTTCTATTCAGTAAATTATGTAAGGCTATTTCCTTTGGTTTCTTGTCTAGATCGTATTCGCCTTGTGCTTTGATAACGTTTACTAATTCTTCTACGGAGTACTTCTTATAATAATTGTAGGATTTAGTTTCACTTTCGGAGAGTTGCAATTTATTTTTTGGGGTGAACAAGCGTTTTAGAGGTACTATAATAGCATCAAACTGAAAAACTCCCTTATCATTCGTTGCTCTTGTTGTTAAATAAATACTGAGCGGTAACATAATGGCTGTTGATAACCATGAGCCGATAATTGGGCTAAAACTTCCTTTTTCAGCGCTATTCTTGGCAAAAATTCCGAAAAAGTGATAGGTTAAAAATAAAACGACAGCAATAACAATTGGTAAACCCAATCCTCCTTTACGAATCAAAGCACCCAGTGGTGCACCTACAAAAAATAGAATGATACACGCAAAGGCCAAAACAAATTTGTCATGATAGGCTATAATGTGCTTATTGAGCCAAATAGCTTTGCTTTCGAAGTTATTCTTATTAGAGTCGATAATTTGATTGGTACTATTGGCAGAATTGAGAGCGAGGTTAATAATCTGTACTTTTTTACTCGCAGGAAAAAGATCTAATACATTTCCTGTGAAAGAAGAATCCCGCTGTGTATTAATATTTAAATTTAAGGCTGCATAGGTGGTTCGGTTGTAAAGCGTACGCGATAATGCTTTGTAATCTTCTTGGCGTTGACCCTTTAGGCTATCTATAGTATAGTTCAGTTGTTCTATATTTTGCATATTATGTCGACCTGAAAAATTCTTTTCTTCCAAATCTTCAGCATTTAAAATTTCTAAATCAACATTAATAGTATAACTGTCAAAATAGCTTTTGGCATGTGGTCGATTCACATTTTTACGAATGTCCTTATTAATGACCTCTTCATAATAGTTACCATTGATTAGCTCTAACTGCAGTACATTGGAATTCTCACTGCTTTTTAACTCCCCTTTTTCTGAAACAATGACTTTGAAATTTCCAACTCTGGCAGAACTTTTATCATGAATGATGACATTTTCTAAATATTGACCTCTGTCACCGGTTTTTTTATCCACCTTAATATTGATATTTCCAATATCGTTAAATTGGCCTTCTGCAATAGCCAGTGCAGGTTTAACTTTGGCAATGTTACGTCTAAGATTGTAAAAGTTGTATTCTCCCCATGGAATAACGTTGTTGGCAAAAAAGAAACAGGCAATGCCGAGAATAACAATGAATACACTTAGACTTCGCATGGCACGTTGCAGTGAAATTCCTGTAGATTTCATGGCTGCAAACTCGTAGTTCTCTGCAAAATTCCCAAAGACCATAATCGAAGACAATAATATGGTCAGTGGCACCACCAAAGGAATAAGCTTTGGCATGTAGTATAGAATAAATTTTGCGGTAACGGAAATATCCAGATCCTTGCCAGCTAGCTCAGAAATATAGAGCCAGACTCCTTGAAGTACAAAGACAAACATGAATATAATAAAGACGCTAAAAAACGTCCTTAAGAATGTGATAAGTATGTACCTATCTAATATTTTCACACATGATGTATTAAAACCTTAATCTATCCTATTGATAAAGTAATCGGCATATTTACTTTCGTCAAAGGTAAATAAGGTTTTTGAGATTGGTTGATCGGTTTGAAAAGAATTAACAGTTAATGTTGTTTTTGTCCCGTTTTTACCAACTTCTATGAGATTGTAAATGTGTTTTGTAGTTGCATCAATTCCTAATAAAACGTGTTTTATTTCAGAATTGGTGTCCATTGGAGTTAATTTAACATACTGTATTTTTCTGCCCTTTACATTTTGAATTATATCCATTTTAAAGGTATAACCATCTTCGTAGAAGGATAACATTTTACTCGGTGTAATTGTAGCTTCCTCATCTGTATTTGTAGACGAAATTGTAACTTCTTCGTCTTCTGGACTTATTGTGTACAAGCTATCTCCATCAAATATTCGGGTCACACCTAATATGTTGAGTTTATATTTTTCCCCTTCGATAACTACATCTCCGCGGGTTTCTTGGTTAATGTTTTCATTTACATTACTGAGCTCGTACTTAAAATCTAAGCTTATATTGCTGTAAGCTTTTATTTTATTGCTCACTTCCGTTAAAAGCGATTCAGCTTTGGCATCATTTTGGGCGAAACCAGTAACGCCAAATGTCATTAATGCTAAAAAGATTAGTTTTTTCATTTTATGAGAGTATGTTTTTATTGTTGTTCATTTTCTAGTAATTGATCTAAGGCTACTAAATCTGGGACTAAAACCTGTCTGGCCTTACTGCCTTCAAAAGGCCCTACAATTCCAGCGGCTTCTAGCTGATCTATAATTCTTCCTGCTCTATTGTAGCCCAATTTTAGTTTTCGTTGTAATAAAGATGCTGAGCCCTGTTGTGCTGTCACAATAATTTCAGCAGCCTCTCTAAACAGGCCATCTCTATCGGCAATATCTATATCAAGATTTGTGCCACCCTCTTCACCGACATATTCGGGAAGTAAATGTGCATCTGGATATGCTTTTTGCGAACCAATAAACTCAGTAATCTTTTCAACTTCTGGAGTATCTACAAAGGCACACTGTAAACGAATGAGGTCATTACCTTGAGTGTACAACATATCACCACGACCAATAAGTTGATCGGCACCAGAGCCATCTAAAATGGTTCGTGAATCTATTTTACTGGTAACTCTAAATGCAATACGAGCAGGGAAATTGGCTTTAATAATACCTGTTATGACATTAACGGAAGGACGTTGTGTTGCTATGATGAGGTGAATACCTATAGCACGCGCTAATTGTGCTAATCTTGCGATTGGAGTTTCTACTTCTTTGCCAGCGGTCATTATTAAATCGGCAAACTCATCGACGACTAATACAATGTATGGTAAATATTGATGGCCGTCGTTAGGGTTTAATTTTCTAGCTTTAAATTTCGCATTGTATTCGGCAATATTTCTACAATATGCATTTTTGAGCATTTCGTAACGGTTATCCATTTCGATACAAAGTGAATTAAGCGTATTAATCACCTTGGTATTGTCTGTAATAATGGCGTCTTCACTGTCTGGCAGTTTTGCCAAATAATGGCGTTCAATCTTGTTGAACAATGTTAATTCTACCTTTTTAGGGTCCACTAGTACAAATTTGACTTCAGCAGGATGCTTTTTATATAATAAGGAAGTCAATACCGCATTTAAGCCAACAGATTTACCTTGACCCGTGGCACCAGCCATAAGTAAATGGGGCATTTTAGCTAAATCCACAACAAAGGTTTCATTGCTAATGGTTTTACCAAAAGCAATAGGTAACTGCATTTTGGATTGTTGAAATTTTTGAGATGCAATTACCGACCGCATCGAAACGATGGTCGATTTTTTATTGGGTACCTCAATACCAATGGTACCTTTACCAGGAATCGGTGCTATGATTCTAATGCCCAAAGCAGAAAGCGAAAGGGCAATATCATCTTCTAGGTTTTTTATTTTAGAAATCCGAATACCTGCATCGGGTACGATTTCATAAAGGGTTACAGTAGGGCCAATGGTAGCCTTTATACTGGTAATACCTATTTTGTAATTGTTTAGGGTCTCTACAATGCGGTTTTTGTTTTCTTCTAGCTCCTCTTGATCTATGGAAATCCCTTCGTTATCATATTTTTTTAGCAAGTCTAAAGGCGGGAATTGGTAATTGCTCAACTCTAACGTTGGATCAAACTGCCCAAAATCTTCAACAAGTTTGTCCGCCAGATTATCGGTTTCGGATTTTTCTTCTTCAACGGCTTCAACCTCAACTTTGATATCAGATTTGTCATCAGATGCTTTTTTTGTTGAAGTTTCGGAGGCTAAAGATGCTTTATGCTCTTTTGGTTTAGAATGTTGACTGATCGTTGGTTCAGGTTCATCTAATGTAATCTCAAAAGCAGATTTAATAGCTTCAGCTTCCTCGCTGTGACTGTTGTCCACTAAAGTGGTTTGTGACTTATCTTCCGCATTTGGATTCATATCATTTTTAAAATCCTTTTTTGCACTCTTAAAAAGCTTAACAAAAGTATCACCAGTAACCTTAAATCTCAAGGCTAAATAAGCAATGAGCCCAAAAAGCAATAAAAATGACGTACCTATCTTTCCAATATAATCTTGAAAGAAATGATTCATTTCAAATCCTATAGTGCCACCTAATATATCGTACTTATGGGTAAAGAAACCGAAGAATATAGATAGCCAGATCACAATCAAAGTTCCCCATATCCAGTGTTTTATAAGTTTGTTTTTCTTAAGATTGAGCGTAACATAAACACCTGATAGAAAAATTAAACCTGAAAATATAAATGAAGGAATACCAAATCCTTTACTTATAAATAGTTCACTAACCCAGGCTCCTAACTGACTAGCCCAGTTTTTATAGGCTTCTGTTCGTTCGGGGAAATTACTTAAGACACTCTGATCTTCTTTACCTGTGAAAATAAAGGACAAAAAAGAAATGAATAAAAGCACTCCTAAAATAATCAATAAGCTACCGAAAATAAGCTTTTGTTGATTGGATAATTTGAATGAAGGCGTTTTTAAGGTTCGTTTAGTTTTTGCCTTTGTTTTTGTTTTATTTTTAGTAGTCTTTTTTGCCATGTTTTGCCGAATGTTATTTCGGTAATTACCTCTAAATATTTAAGGTTTTTCTTGTTTATATGCCTTTACCTCATCAGAAATCCCATTAACATAATCTTCAATAACATGAAGATCTTTAGTAAGTTGAGATCCTTCAAACTCTGAAATATCTTCTGTTTTTATATTCGAATTATAAAATTCTAAATATTTACTTGCCAAAGGTACAAAAGACCAATGCCATTTTTCTTCATTATAGCCAGTTCTTCCATTATTTTTATTGGTATAAACTTGATAGAATCCAAAACTATTGGCATGTGTTCTTAACCATTGGTAAGCTTTTAACCCTTTTCCGCTGTTAAAATACGAATTATTTAAACTATTCAAATCTATATCTGTACCCCAATGATGCCTAGAGGTTGAAGGCATAGCACTGTATTCTAATATTTTTTTAGCACGCTTGATTGGTTCCAAGTCATTGTACCTATTCCATTTTCGCTGCCAAATGGCCTTTTGTTCAAAGAAATTCCGTGTACCTGAAATAATCTTAAAATCAATATTGTCTTTTTTTGCTGCGGCAGCCATCTTAAGAAAAGCTCTATAAGTTAAGGTGTTAAGGTAAATTTCCTTTCCTGCATATTTATCATCAACTTTTATAAAACGAGCATCAGTTTTATAATCAAATTTACCAAGCACAAAATCTTTAGTGATGTTAAGCGTATCTTTACTAATAGTCCCTTTTACCATATCAAATGAAAGGTAAGGTGGTATAGCTGCTTTTTTAGTTTTGTTTGGAAAACTAACAGACAACATAAGGAAAACTAATAATAGGGACAGTAGCTTCATTTAGATTAATTAAACGTGTTTAAAATGGAAAGCATCCAATCATTTAACGTTATTAAGCTTTAGTTTGGTATTTAGAGAATTTTGGGAAGATAAATGATGCCTGCAATAATAACCGCTATGATTGAGGCTATAAAAACAGCACCTGCAGATATATCTTTGATGAGTCCAATCTTCGGATGATGGTCTGGATGAATAAAATCCGCTATGTATTCAACGGTCGTATTCACCCCTTCAATACTCATGACCAAGCCAATCATTGTTAGCTGAACCATCCATTCCGTTGTTGAGATGTTAAAATAAAAACCAGCAAAGGTGACAACTAAGGCAACGACAAGTTGAATTTTAATGCTGGCTTCGGTCTTAATTAGCACAAGCATGCCTTTAAAAGCGAAGCCAACACTTTTGAGTCTATTAATAAGAAAGGGCTCTTTACTTTGTTGCATCAAATATTTAAGATAAACTGCTCAAGGCACTTTCGTAATTTGGTTCATCTGCTATTTCAGAAACTTGTTCTGTGTGCAAAACAGTACCATCGGTGTCAATAACAACAACACATCGAGATAGTAAGGTTTCAAATGCTCCGTTGGCAAAAGCCAAACCGTAATCTTTGCCAAATTGACCTGTTTTGTAATCAGATAAGTTCACAACGTTATCCAAACCTTCAGCACCGCAAAAACGCGCCATGGCGAAAGGTAAGTCTTTAGAGATACATAATACTTTAGTGTTTTCTAATTGACTTGCTTTTTCGTTAAAAGTTCTGACTGATTGTGCACAAGTACCTGTATCAACACTTGGAAAAATGTTCAGGACTAAGCGATTGCCTTTAAAATCAGCAGCAGTTTTATCTTTTAATTCAGTGTCTGTTAGTTTAAAATCTGGTGCTTTACTACCAACTTTTGGTAAAGTTCCTATAGTTTCTACTAAAGTACCTCCTAGTGTTACGTTTGCCATGGTTTTAGTGTTTTAAATTTTGTTAAAAATAAAAAAAGCAATACTGAAAAATGTAAATAAAATGATAATGTTTTAAAGAAAAAGCCATATCAATTTTAAGATTAATATGGCTCTGATTTTATAATGATATTCTAGTTGATTATCTCAACTCAGCACCAAGTTTAGATTCAAAGTTGGATTGCAACTTAGACATTATTTTATCTATCTGCTTATCCGTCAATGTTTTGTTTTCATCTTGCAAAGTGAAACTCACGGCATAACTCTTTTTACCAGCAGGCAGGTTTTTCCCTTCGTAAACATCAAACAAATTAATATTTCTAAGTAATTGCTTTTCGGTTTGTTTAGCAATGGTATAAATGTCCTCAAAGGTAACTTGATTATCTAGCAAGAGTGCAAAATCCCTGCGTACTTCAGGATACTTAGGTATAGCTGTAAATTTAATGGAATTGTGTTTTGCCATATCTAAAACATTATCCCAATTAAAATCAGCAAATAAAACAGGTTGAGCAATTCCAAAATGTTTAAGTACCGATTTTTTGACTAACCCAAATTCAACGAGTTTTTTCTTTCCAAGAGATAGGCTCATACCTTCGCTTAGGATATCAGTTTTATGAGGACTAGACTTTAATTTATTCAACCCCAAACGTTCTAAAATAGCCTCAATAGTACCTTTTAAATAAAAGAAATCACTCGGTGATGTTTGTGAGTTCCAGCGTTCTTGGGTTTTATTACCTGTAACAAAAAGTGCCAAATGCTTAAACTCTTCTCTGCTTTCAGAATACTGATGATATGTTTTTCCAAATTCAAACAACTTTAAATCGTAGCGCCTACGGTTAATGTTATGAGCTATAGCCTCTAACCCTGAGAATAACATCGATTGACGCATTACTTCTAAATCCGTACTCAGAGGATTTAACATTTTTACGTTGTGCGTTGCGTCTAATTGCTCACTTAATTCAACATATTTCGGTGTTGTGAGGGAATTTGCCATGATCTCAAAAAACCCTTGAGCAGCTAATTGGTTACCAATGATATTTTGAAGTTTATAATCTTCAAAACGTGTAGAATTAGAAATTGAAGCGTTGAGCTTTTCGGTAGTGCCAATATTATTATAACCATAAACCCTGAGGATTTCTTCAATAACATCCGCTTCTCGCTGTACATCATTTCTGTAGGCCGGTATAGTTAACCCTAAACCAGCTTCAGTAACATTATTAACCTTGATTTCTAAAGAGGTTAAAATACTTTTAATCGTCTCTTTTGGGATTTCTTCTCCAATTAATTTCTTGGCGTTCTCAAAACTGAGACGAACTTCGTAATCCTTAAATTTATTAGGATAAGCATCAGAAATGTCACTTGTTATTTCGCCTCCAGCAATTTCAGTGATTAATAGTGCTGCACGCTTTAACGCATATTCTGTAATATTTGGATCGATACCTCTTTCAAACCTAAAGGACGCATCTGTGTTAAGTCCGTGACGCTTTGCCGTTTTTCTAATACTCACTGGATCAAAATAGGCGCTTTCTAAAAACAGATTGGTTGTTCCTTCGGTCACACCAGAGTCGATACCTCCAAACACACCTGCGATACACATTGGTTTTTCGGCATCGCAAATCATTAAATCATCCTCGTGTAATTCTCTTTCAACCTCATCTAAGGTTGTGAATTTTGTTCCAGCTTTGCACGTCTTTACCTCAACTTTATGCCCTGAAATTTTATTGGCATCAAAGGCGTGTAATGGTTGTCCTAATTCATGAAGTACGTAGTTGGTAATATCTACAATGTTATTGATAGGAGACAATCCAATAGCTTTAAGACGGTTTTGTAACCAATTGGGAGACGGCCCTACCTTAACTCCAGAAATAGTAACACCACAATAGCGCGGACATTTCTCTTTATCTTTAACATCAACATCAACTTTGAGCGATCTCGTATCTACATGATAAGACATCACCGATGGTGTAATAAGTTCTAGTGATTTCTCTTTTTGAAGAAGACCAGCTCTCAAATCGCGAGCCACTCCATAATGGCTCATAGCATCCGCTCGGTTTGGTGTTAGGCCAATTTCAAAAACCTCATCATTTTCTACTTCAAAAATTTCAGCAACAGGAGTGCCTACTTTTAAGTCGGCATTCAACACCATAATACCATCGTGGGATTCACCAAGACCAATTTCATCCTCAGCGCAAATCATTCCTTGGCTTTCTTCGCCTCTGATTTTTCCCTTTTTAATTGTCCAGGCTTCGTCCTCAGCGGTATAAAGTGTTGTGCCAATAGTGGCTACAGGGACTTTTTGTCCAGCAGCGACGTTTGGTGCACCACAAACAATTTGTACGGGTTCTTTCTCGCCAATATCTACAGTCGTTAATTTAAGTCGGTCTGCATTAGGGTGCTGCACACAAGTTAATACTTCACCTACAATAATACCTTTTAATCCACCTTTAACGGATTCATAGGTTTCTATACCTTCAATTTCTAGTCCAAGATCTGTAAGTAATTCACCTGTTTTCTCGGCATCCCAATCTATCTTTATAAACTGTTTTAACCAGTTGTATGAAATCTTCATAATGTCAGTTCAATGAAGGCACAAAGATAATAATACTTGTATGTTAATGAAATGAATATGCTTTTTTATGTAAGGGATTTGTTGTTATTTCGAACTTTATAAAAACTCAATTTGTAATGCGATATATTTTTGGACTTTTGTTCTTAGGCCTACTAATTTCTTGTAAAAATGATACGAAAGACAATAATAAGCTAGAATTAGAAACGTATAGAGCATGGTTGCCCATTCAGGACAATCAGGAAATTCCTTTTATATTTAAGGTCGAATCCAATAGCTTGTTAAAGATTTTCAATGCGGAAGAAACTATTGTTGTGGATGAAATTGAATACAAAGGAGATTCCGTTTATATTAATCTTCCAGTATTTAAAGATTATTTGGTGGCTAAAATTACCAAGGAAAATAATTTGATTGGTTATTATGTAAGCCCTGATAGAAACCGAAAAGTGCCATTTCGCGCGACCTATAATGATTCCATCAGATTTGGAACGGGGACAGGTGCGGCCTACAATATTGAGGGTGTATGGGAAACCGTTTTTAGCAAGGGTATTGAAGGTGATGAGTATATAGCTAAAGGTGTTTTTAGACAACGAGATGATGGTAAGGTTACAGGGACTTTTAGAACTACAACAGGGGATTATCGTTATTTGGAAGGTGTATTAGATGGTACAAGATTAAAACTTTCAACCTTTGATGGAGCTCATGCTTTTTATTTTACAGCTAAAGTTACCGATAGTACAATGGAAGGCACATTTTATTCTGGGAACCACTGGAAAGAGCCTTTTGTAGCTAAGCGTAACGAGAATTATGAGTTGCCAAGCGCAAATACACTAACCTATTTAAAAGACGGTTATGATAGTTTAGATTTTGTATTTCCTAATACTTCAGATGAGTTGGTAGGTCTTAAAGACGATCGCTTTAAAGATAAGGTTATTGTAGTTCAAATTATGGGAACTTGGTGTCCTAATTGTTTGGATGAAAGTAAATACTATGCTGACTTTTATAAGAGCAACAAAGACAAGGATTTAGAATTTATTGCTTTAGCCTTTGAATATGCGAAGGATAAGAAAACCGCTTTTAGTCGTATAGATAGGCTACAAAGTAAAATAGGTATTGAATATCCAATACTTTTGGCACAATACGGTGATGCAGACAAATCCCTGGCACAAGAAAAGTTACCTATGCTTAATCATATTTTGTCATATCCTACTTCAATTTTTATTGATAAAAAAGGCAATGTAAGAAAGATACATACAGGTTTTAACGGCCCAGCAACCGGTGATAAATACATAGCCTTCAAAAATGAATTTGAAAGCTTTATAGCCGAGTTGCTGAGTGAATAATTTAATGGTGTTTCAATTTATCTAAAAACCGTAGTTCTTTCCGAATGCTGTATATGATTATTCCAATAATCACGGTAATCGACCCGAATCCTGAAATCAAACAATAGAGGTAAAAGCCTTCAGAAAACTCACGCTTAAAATAAGGCAAGAGCAAGTAAAAACCATAAATATAGGTCGCTAAGCAAATTGGTGTTATTACGTAATGCACCCATAGACGCAATTCATAATGCTTCTTAAGGTAATTCTTGTAAGACTTGCTGTCTAAGGAAATGAGTTTGCTTTCTTTTAGGTGAATCGTTGTGAGTTCCAAAACAATTCTAAAGACCAAGCTAGAAATCATTAACAAGAGACCTAGAGTGAAATTGTTCCAGTGTTTTGGTGAGACAAAAATGGTGTAACCAATCAGTATGATCACCGTTAAACTCATAATCAACACAGACCAATATTGTCTTCTACGTTGTTTTTTGGCTTTACCTATAACGGTTTTAGGGTCAATAATAGCCTTATCATTTTGGCTGCTCCATATGGTGTTTAATATATCATTCTCCATTTGTAATACATTTTAAAAGTGATTTTCGTATACGGCTTAATCGTGTTCTTAACGTACCGTGGGCTAATCCAACCGTTTCTGCAATAGTAGTTTGTGGTACATCTTCCAATTCTAAAAGGATTAAAGTCTTATTTTGTTCTGTGAGTTGATCGATACAATTGTACATCTTTTTAAGTCTGGATTCTTGTTTTTGGATTTCATCGTCACTCTCATTGTCTTTTAAAATAGCTTCATTTATTGGAATATTCTTCTTGGCCTTGCGCAAATCACTTAAGCAGGTGTTCACCGCTATTCTATAAATCCAAGTATCAACTGAAGCCCTTCCTTTAAATGATTTTCTATGATTCCACACTTTAATAAAGGTTTCCTGAAGCCACTCATTGGCGAGATCTTGATTACCAGAAGCATAACCCATACATAGCCTTCGTATTTTTGGTGCATGCGTATGGTATAACGCTGTAAAGTCTTCTTCTTTAATCATTTATTGATTTGATAAAATCGTTTTGATGGTCCTCAAAAACCATTCAGGTTGGTCTAACATCACAAAATGTGCAGCATCTTCCGCTAAAATAAAATTATAATCCTTCAGATTGGCGTATTGGTCTTGGTAGTTCTTCGTGACCACCTCTTTTCCAAATGGTTGAGGAGCTGCAATAATCGTTGTTGGTATGTTTATATTTTTTAAATCTTCCCTAAGGTCTAGTTTTAAATAATCTGTGTAACCATAGACATAAGTTTTCCGATCAGAGGTCATGATCCATTTTTTAATGTCCTCTTGAGCTTCTTTGTTCATGCTCATGCCTTGCGACATCATGGTGGCCATTTGTTCAAACTGAGCGTCATCCATGGCCAATTGTTGATTGTTATATGGGCTATCATACGCCAAGTTGTCTGGATTAAAATCTGGAATCATTAAAGCTCCTGCAGCAGGCAGTGCATCTACAATAATGATGTTAGACACTTTTGAATTTTCCCTACAGGCCAACCATGTGGCAATAGTGCCGCCAAGGCTATGACCAATTATAGTTGCATTTTCCAAATTGTTCTTAGAGATGTAGTTCTGTAGGGCGTCGTTTACCTTTGGTAACCAAGGAAATCCAATAGGTGCCTTACCACCAAAACCTGCTAAAGTGACTACATGGCATTCATAAGTCTTCTCTAATTCTTTAACTACAGGATTCCAAACCTCACCAGGAACTGTAAATCCAGGAATGAAAATAATGGGATTGCCATTACCAGAAACTTCTACATGGATAGGTTTAGGGGCTTGCTCTGTAGTAAAGGTCCAAGAGAAAAATGTTGAAAGGATTAATAGTGCAATAGTTTTCATGTTTTTTATGTTTTAATTTCCCTTTAGATGTCGTTATCGTAAAATGTTACATCAAAACCGTTGGAATTTTTATTTCAGAAAACGTTATCGTAGATTTTTAGGTGTCTTCGCGCTTAAAAGTGCATAAATAAATATCTTCGCGTTTTCTATAGAAGTATAATCTCATGATGCTAGAAATGAAAAGGACGTTATATCTTTTATTGCTATTTCCAATTTTGCTTTCAGGACAAATTAATGAAAGCGATTCGTTAAAGGTGAAAGCCGATCTGTCGCTTACCGGTTTTTGGCAAGGTGGGAATGTCGAAACTTTGATTTTTAGAGCCAAGTCAGGGGTCACTTATAAACCTTTGGAAAAATGGGTGGTTAAAACCCAAAATTCTTATGTGTATCAGGAATTTGGAAAAGAAAAAGCTGATGCGGACTTTTTGAGCCTCAACTTTCTTTACTTTAATCCCGAAAGAAAGATCTACCCCCAACTTTTAGGCTTTTTTAGTACCAATTTTAGACGTGAAATCAATGCTCGTTCGTTACTGGGTGGTGGTGTTACGGTACAGTTGTATAAGAAAGAAAAAAACTGGTTAAAATTTTCATTGACTAGTGAATACGAGCAAACCAATTTTAAGAATACCGATTTTAATCTAGACGAGTACGATGGCAAAGATGAAATTGATACTTGGCGTGGGACGGTTTGGGTCAGTGGTAAGTACTATTTGTTCAAAGACAAGGTGATTTTAAGTCATGAAAGTTATTTTCAACCGTCTTTGGAAGAAAGCAATAATTATCGTTGGCAAGCCGATTTCGGAATGGAATTCCCAATCTGGAAATTCCTCAACTTTAAAATAAATTATCTACGGACCTACGAGAGTATTGTGATTGAGGGCCAAAAGCGTGAAGACCAGTTTTTAACTTTTGGGTTTACGTTGAAGAGTTATTGAGACTCACAAATTCAAGCTCAGATATGGATATAAAAAAAGATTGTCCAACAAGACAATCTTTTTATAATTAACTAAGAGTTAAAATGGTTTGTATTACCAAACAACTTCAACATCAATAGCATTTAATCCTTTTTTTCCTTGCTCTGTTTTAAACTGAACTTTGTCGTCTTCTTTGATGTTATCAATTAATCCTGTAGAGTGAACGAAAATATCCTCGTTAGAATCTTTTGAAGTGATAAAACCAAATCCTTTGGCGTTGTTGAAAAATTTTACTGTGCCTTCTTGCATCTTACTTGTATTTTAATGTTAAAAAAATTTGTTTGTTCAAGAATAGGGTATTCGTTTAGACTTTCATGAAAGGCCATAAAAAGCTCTTCGAAAGTTTTTTGAGTCTTAAAAAATAAAGTAGTGATAAAATAAAGAAGGAAAGAAGAGCTGAGCTCTTAAACTGCAATTACTGTATATTACCTTAATATTAAAAGGTGTTCTATCTTGAACGGGACAAACATACGCTATTTATTGTTATAAAACTGATAATTAGCAAAAAACATTCGATTTATTTTAATTTATCATTTAAAAATATGGCGTTTAAGACCAAAAACGCAAAGGGTAGTTTTTAGTTATTGGGATGGGGTAGAAGGGGTTTTTAAACTAAATTATTAATGATAATTTTTTAATTTAAGTTTATATCCATTTGGTATAAAAACATCGTGATCAGATTTTTCAATTAGTATTTCCAGCAGTTTTTCTAAATCCTCAGGTTTATAATCTTTTATATTTATTGAGACTTCAGATTTAGTTCTAAAATGAAGGTTTAGATTATTTGTAAATCGGTTAAAATCTATTTTTATGAGTTCATTTACATTGCGTACTTCTACCCAACGATTCTTTAAAATGAGGGTATTGTCTTTAATGTATATTCTATTAGGTTTCAGTTTTTTATAAACAAACCAAAATATCAGTTCAGTCAAGGTGGCAATCCAGAATAAAGAAATAAGATAAATTATATCTCTATCACCTTCCCAAGGCCATAACAATAATGTCATAAAAACAGAGTAAAGCAGATTAAAAATATCAATGTGCTTTCGTTGACTTCTTATTTTAAAGTCTGCAACATATTCCTTTTTTAAGGTGTTGTATTCCCATAATATGAATATCGCAAAACATAAAATGACTAATGATATATTTAATATGTGAGGTAACTTGAATTCAAATAATTGACCTATAAAAAGGATAGCCATTAAAGTAAGTATGGTAATAAAATATCTCATGTTGCGTGTTTTAAATTGTGAGATTGAATTAACGATTGCTTATCGCAATTAAAAAAACTACAATGGCAAATACGTCACCATCAACGCCTGTATTACAAACAACACCACAAACGGGATAAACAAATAGCCTACCACATCCCTCGCTTGTATCTTAATGCCTTTACCCATAACTGGGAAGACAATCAGCAAAAAGAAGGGTTGCAGTAAATTGCTAAGACTTTCGCCATAGGCCACAGCCATAGAGGCTCTGGCAGTCATTGCCGTGACGTCAGTAGGTGACCCAAGGCCTTTCACCATATTAATAATACTTGGACCTATAACGGCAAATTCACCTCCAGCTGAGGGTATGGCAAAGTTGATGACTCCTCCCGTTACATAAGCAATGAAGGCATAGCTTTCTGGTGTGGCAATAGATACCAAAACATGGCTAATTTTCTCACCCAAACCAGAGGCCAGCATTATACCCATAATACCCGCGTAAAATGGATATTGAAACAGTACTCCAGAAATATTGCTGCTGGCACGTTTCATGGCGATGCTGTAGCGCATAGGAGTCATATGCAAGAACATTCCAGCCACAAAAAAGATAAAAATCATAATGTTGAAATTGAGGTCAAAACCCTTGGTGGTAAAGTGGTGGATAATGTAAATCAGTCCTAAAATGGCTACGGTAATCTGTAGCCAGCCAGCATTATTTAAACTGTCGGACAAGGCTTTGTAAGGCAATTTATACGAATGGGCTTCCTCTTTAACAGAGCTTTCCTCTTCGTCTATGGAGGTCTGTAAGTCTTTTAATTCCTTGCCTTCATGTGATTTTGGAATGAGCAGCCATATCAAGATTGGTGACAGCACCACAAACAGTAAAATCATAACCATATTAAGTGTTGATCCTAGGCTATAACTGGTGGAAATAGTATCGTTTAAAATACCTTTTTGTATTAAAAAATTGTTTTCGGTATTCAATAATAGTGCAATCGAACTCGATAGTCCACAGACCCAACCATTAAAAGAAAAATATACACAAGCTACCAAAAAAGGGTAGTGGATCCCTTTAATTCGTAGGGCCAGCTCACGGCCTAAAATAGCTGTAACTACCACCATCCCGAAGCTAATTAATGATAACAGCGCACCAAATGCTATGATAATTAAGTACACCTGTGTTGGTGTTTTTATGAATTTGGAAATATAGTCTATGCCTTTTTTTACGGGAGAGGATTGCGCAATGCAGTAGGCCGTTATAATGATGAGTACAATTTGCATCCCAAAAGCTAGAAGATCCCAAAAACCGTTATACCAACCTGCTAATATATCTATGGGTTCACTTTCAGTAAATGCCAGTGCCAAAACACCTGTAATTATAGTTAATAAAAGGGCAAACACATACGCACTTGGCATGTATTTGGTAAAACCGTCTGTAAATTTCTGGCCGAGTTTGGTGAGCATAGTTATATTAGTTAGTGCATCTAATATAATGGATTTGTAGAAATTATCTTTTAATACTTCTATGCTCTTAATAATACGTTAATTAACAATTGGTTACTGTTCTTTAACAAGTCGCTAACAGGCTTGCTTTTAAAATCGGTCTACCTTGAACGTACATTCATCAGCAAAACACGTTTGGTTATGTTTTGAAAGGTCTGGTTGTAGTTGGTGCCAGGCCTTTTTTTTTTTTAATACAAAGTATCATCCTGAAATCCTATCTACCAGCAAGCAGGTGTTTTAGGATTATTTTGAAACTAAAATCAATTAACTAATATAATTCCAAATATTTCGATACTTGCTCATTTGTCGGTAGGTGTTCAAAATAACCTTGTGTTCTGGCAAGGCCAGACTAGGGTCGAGATTTAAAACAGATTTAGCATGGTATCTGGCACGTTCTAGAATATCCTTGTCCTTTACAATATCTGCAATCCGAAGATTGAGAACACCACTTTGTTGCGTGCCCATGATATCACCTGGTCCACGAAGTTTTAGATCGACTTCAGCAATTTCAAAGCCATCGCTAGAGCGGACCATGGTTTCTAATCGGGTTTTACTATCGTTACTCAACTTATGGCCTGTCATTAAAATACAATAGCTCTGCTCAGCACCACGGCCAACACGACCTCTAAGCTGGTGTAACTGTGATAAACCAAAGCGTTCGGCACTTTCTATGACCATTACAGACGCATTGGGAACATTAACACCAACCTCAATGACGGTTGTAGCCACCATGATATTCGTTTTGCCATCAGCAAAGCGTTGCATTTCATAATCCTTGTCTTCGGCTTTCATTTTACCGTGTACAATGGAGATTTGATAATCAGGAGTAGGAAATTCTCTAGCAATGCTTTCATAACCATCCATTAGATCTTTATAATCCATGGTTTCGCTTTCTTGAATTAAAGGATAGACCACATAGATTTGACGACCTTTTGCGATTTCGTCTTTCATGAATCGAAAAACTTTTAGCCGATTATTGTCATAACGATGTACCGTTTTTATCGGTTTTCTACCAGCAGGTAGTTCGTCTATAATGGAGATATCCAAGTCGCCATAAACAGACATGGCTAAAGTTCTTGGAATTGGAGTCGCGGTCATGACCAATACATTTGGAGGTAACTCATTTTTATGCCATAATTTGGATCGTTGTTTCACTCCAAAGCGATGCTGCTCATCAATAATAGCGAGCCCTAAATTTTTAAATTTCACCTTATCTTCAAGAAGGGCATGTGTTCCAACTAGGATCTGTAAATTGCCATTTTCGAGATTTTCATGAATAATCTTGCGTTCTGAAGTTTTACTTGAACCTGTAAGTAATGAAATACTGATATTCAATTTATTACACCATTCATATAAACTGTTATAGTGTTGAACTGACAAAATTTCAGTCGGAGCCATTAAGCAGCATTGAAAACCATTGTCAAGTCCCATGAGCATTGACATGAACGCTACTATGGTCTTTCCGGAGCCCACATCTCCTTGTAAAAGTCGGTTCATCTGTGCATTGCTTCCTAAGTCGGCCCTAATTTCTTTAAGAACGCGTTTCTGTGCGTTGGTTAAATCAAATGGTAAATGCTCATTAAAAAAGGTGTTAAAATAGTCTCCAACTTTTTCAAAAACAAAGCCCTTAATTTTTGACTTATGGATTAAATTTTTCAGAATCAGTTGTAATTGAATGTAAAATAATTCTTCAAATTTTAATCGAAATTGAGCTCTTGCAAGAAGCTCTGGAGACTTTGGGAAATGCACATTAAAAAGTGCGTCGGATTTTGATAATAATTTTAATTCGCCTCTGATGGAATCGGGTAAGGTCTCGGCAAATTTTCCTTTGGTTTCCAAAAACAACTGCTGCATGATTTTGCTAATCACACGATTGGTAATGCCTTTGTTGGATAATTTTTCGGTAGATGGATAAATGGCTTGCATAGCAGAACGCAGGTTTTTTTCGTGTTCTGATAGCAATTCCAATTCTGGGTGTGGCATACTAAACGTACCATTAAACCAGTTGGTTTTACCAAAAATCACATAAGGCTGACCGATTTTAAGGCTTTCTCTTATCCATTTTTGCCCTCTAAACCATACAAGTTCCATCATGCCGGTATCGTCCCTGAAATCGGCTACTAAGCGCTTACCGCGCTTTTGTGCAACTTCCCTAAATGCGGTTATTTTTCCAACGACTTGTATTTCTGCACTATTGCGCTGTAATTCATTGATTTTGTAATATTTAGTACGGTCTATATAGCGATTCGGAAACAGATTGATTAAATCCTGATAGGTGTGAATGCCCAACTCTGAGCGCAATAAATCGGCTCGGTTAGGACCAACTCCTTTGAGGTAATCGATAGGTGTTTGTAAGTTCACACTCATAGGGCGAATTTAAATGATTTCTATAAAAGTTGTAGGATTAGATTTGTATTTTGGCGTTATCCTTGTGTAGATTTATGCTATGAAAAAAATTCTTGTTGTTTTATTTCTTTTTCAAATCAGCTTTTGTGCTGGTCAACAGACCCAATATGTGGATTTTTTAAGTTTGGAAGCATCGATTGGGCTTGAGCCTGATTCCTCTTCAGTTTATGGGGCCGGAGTTTTTAAATTTATGATTTTGAAGCCTATTGACTCCGTGTTTATTGATGCCAAAGGATTTAAATTGGATATGGCTATACCAGAAAGGGTTAATAATGGTTTGAAGTATTCTTATGATGGAAGTAAAATTTGGTTAAAAGGAAATTTTGCTAAGGATTCTATTTATAATTTCCATTTTGAATATGAAGCGACCCCAAAAAAAGCACTTTACTTCGTTAATAAAAATGGCGAATCGCAAATCTGGACCCAAGGTCAAGGAAAATATACCAGTAATTGGCTGCCAAGTCTCGATGACGTCAATGACAAAATAGAATTTGATTTATCCATAACCTATGATAAGGACTATGAAGTTGTAGCAAACGGTAAGCTAACGAAGAAACAAACCAACGACTCAACGATTGTATGGCGTTACGATATGCAAAAACCTATGTCAAGCTATTTGGTTGCGTTGGTTGTTGGTAAATACAACAAAAAAACAGAAACTTCTAAAAGTGGTATTCCGCTTGAATATTATTACTATCCAGAAGATTCTTTAAAGGTAGAGCCTACTTATCGTTACTCTAAGGAGATGTTTGATTTTTTAGAGGAAGAGATTGGGTTTGCGTATCCATGGCAAAACTATAAACAAGTACCAGTACACGATTTTTTATATGCTGGTATGGAAAATACGAGCTGTACAATTTTTTCAGATGCTTTTATGGTAGATGATATAGGTTTTAATGACAAAAACTATGTCAATGTAAATGCGCACGAATTAGCGCACCAATGGTTTGGTGATTTGTTAACCGCAACATCTGGTGAGCATCATTGGTTGCAAGAGGGCTTCGCAACGTATTATGCCTTATTGGCTGAGCGTGAAATTTTTGGTGATAATCATTATTATTTTAAGCTATATGAATCTGCCGTAGATTTAGGTCGTCAGGATTTGTCTGGTAAAGGAACATCGCTTCTGAATCCGAAATCAAGTAGTTTAACGTTTTATCAGCGTGGAGCTTGGGTGCTTCATACATTGCGCAGTTTGGTTGGTGACGTCCCTTTTAAACAAGCTGTGAAAGCCTATTTAGAAAATCATCAGTTTGCAACGGTAGAAACTTCAGACTTTATCAAAGAAGTAGAGTGGTATTATGGTAAACCCTTGAATGCCTTTGTCAATGTTTGGATAAAGCAAAAGGACTTTCCCGTAGATGCTGCTTTTGGTTTGTTGCAGGAGCAATCTACGTTTATTAATGAATACCTAATGGTAGATTGTGAGGCTAAAACATCAAAATGTAAAGACTATTTAAGATACTATGCTTCTGATGATGCCAAGGTGAAAGTGATTTCGCAGGTGCCAGAACTCGTTACCAAAGATACCTTTAAGCAAGGTTTAAAAGTTAGACAGGCGATTTCGCAATATGTTAGGCAAGTCCCAATGGGATTAAAGGAGGACTATGAATCCTTGTTAGACGATAAATCGTACATTACCATCGAGAATGCATTGTATAATCTTTGGACAACGTTTCCTGAAGAGCGAGCAAAATACTTGTCCAAAACTAGAAATGTGGTCGGTTTTAATGATAAGAATGTGCGTTTGCTCTGGATTGCTTTAAATTTAAACACTCCGTTTTACCAGGCGGATAGCAAGCAAGAGCTATTTGAGGAACTCGTAAGCTACACAGACGAACATTACAATGCAGATTTACGGATGAATGCTTTTAACTACTTAAATCTAATGAATGCGTGCAACGACATCTGTAAATCCAATCTCAAAAAAGCATCATCCCATCATAACTGGAGAATGGTTAAGTTTGCAAAGGACATGTTAGAAAAATTAGAAAACAAACAATAATGCGAGCATTAGTCATTTCAGGAGGAGGGAGTAAAGGCGCTTTTGCTGGTGGTGTTGCCCAATACCTTATGCAACGTCAAAAGCGTGAGTATGATATGTTTCTGGGCACCTCTACGGGAAGCTTGTTGGTGCCGCATTTGGCGTTAAATAAAATTGACAAAATCTATAATATTTTTACTAATGTACAGCAGCAGGATATTTTTAGTGTGAGTCCTTTTGTACAGCGTAAAAAAGGAGATCGTGAATATGTATCTATCGATTTTGTGAATTCGTTGTGGCAATTCGTTAAAATGAAAAGAACCTTTGGTGAAAGTAAAGCGCTTCGGCGAAACATAAAACGGAACTTCACTCGAGAAGAATATGAAGAAATAAAGGCTATAAGGCATGACGTGGTTGTAACGGTTTCAAACTTATCCATGAACCGTGTAGAATATAAATCGATTAACGATTGCACTTACGAAGAGTTTTGCAATTGGATTTGGATTTCGTGCAATTACATTCCGTTTATGTCTTTGGCAAAGGTAGATGGTTATGAATATGCTGATGGTGGATTGGGCTGTGTGATTCCCATTAGAGAAGCTATATTACGAGGAGCAACGGAAGTTGATGCTATTGTTCTTGAAGCTGAAAACCTAGGGAAACAACGCGTGTTGGGTAAAAATCCATTCTCCTTAATGATGAATTTATTTGGGCATTTGCTCGATCAAGTCGAGCGAAATGATATTGTCATTGGTCAGCTTGCGGCAAAAAACAGGAATGTTAAGCTAAACCTGTATTACACGCCTACAAGTTTAACGGAAAACTCTTTGATTTTTAGTAAGCGATTAATGGAAAAATGGTGGCAACAAGGTTTTAACTATGCTGAAAAAAAACATATTGAATTAACCTAAAGCTTTGGTTAATAGTTGAGCTGGTCATTCTTTACCATAACTCCCTAACTTCTTCTTTTATAAACGAAAGGGCTGCATTGCTAGGTGCAGGTTTGTCCATGAGTTCCGTTAAAACAACCTCACGTAATTTATCGGCACTGTCTGTTTTTTCGTTCATATTCGCTTTGCGAATAAGTTGAATAGTAGCATTTTTTGCAGCCATAATAATGCTCCAGCATTGGTCAGTAACATAGACTTGTTGGGTTAAATTATGCTCAAACTCTTGTTCAATTGTTGCTACAAGTAAATTTTCATAATCCTCTTTATTTGATGAAGTTGGATTGATTCTTGTTAACAGTTTTTGTGGTTTTATACGTTCTAAGAAAAGCGACATACGTTCATAGGCTTGAAGCCTTAATGGAAATGATTCTTTTTTTAAATCTCTTTTGATTAAAAAGTGACGTCTGTTATTTTCATTATCAATATGTTCTCTAAAAAAAAGAAAAGCAATGGCTCCAGTCACCAAGGCTGGTATTGTGTACATTAATAAATTAAGAAGTTGTTGCTCCATGGGTGTTGTCTAGTAATTTGTATTTAGAAACTTATAGTTAGATATTATTTTTTATACCGCCAAGATAAACACATTCTTTTAAATCTTGCATGCTTTTAAAAGTAACTGGTGTTTTTTCGTAATTGAAGGTATTTTTAAATGCTTTTGTAAGGTTATGGTCATCAACATTCATTTCAATATCACCCATATTAAATTGGCAAGGATGCTCATAACCTGCAGCGTGTGTAATCTCTATCAATTCTTTTCTAAAGGTTTTGAAGTATTGTGCCAGTCGTTCTGATTTCAAAGGGACATCAATGCCATTTTGAAGCCATTTCTTCTGTGTGGCTATTCCGGCTGGACAACGATTTGTATGGCAAATCTGTGCTTGGATACAACCGATACTCATCATTGCTTCTCGTGCAACGTTGATACAATCCGCTCCCATGGCAAAAGCCATTGCTGCTTTAGCCGGAAAACCAAGTTTACCACTGCCAATAAAGACAATACGATCTGTAAGATTGTGTTTTTGAAATAGTTTGTAAACATCACTAAACCCATAAATCCAAGGTAAGGATACATGGTCTGCAAAACTTGGTGGTGCAGCACCAGTTCCACCTTCGCCACCATCAATGGTGATAAAATCAGGACCACGATTATCACGTTCCATAATTTGTGCAAGTTCTTCCCATTGGTCCAATTTACCAATGGCTGCTTTAATACCAACAGGTAAACCTGTAGCTTCGGCAATCTCCTCGATAAAATCAACTAATTCTGGTATGGTTGAAAAGGCCGAATGGTTGGGTGGTGATAAGACTGTTTTACCCACTTCCACGCCTCTGATTTCAGCAATTTCCTTAGTAATTTTCTTTCCAGGAAGCACACCACCTTTACCAGGTTTGGCACCTTGTGATAGTTTTATTTCAATCGCTCTTATAAATGGATTGTCTTCAACTAATTTGACCATTTTTTCCATCGAAAAGTTACCATCCTTGGCCCTAACACCAAAGTAACCCGTACCGAAATGAAAAATAACATCACCACCATGACGGTGATAGGGAGATAAGCCACCTTCACCTGTATTGTGGTAAGCATTGGCAAGCTTCACTCCCTTGTTCAGGGATTCGATGGCTTTCGCAGATAATGACCCAAAACTCATGGCGGACACATTGATTATGGAAGCTGGACGGTAAGGTCGTTTACGTTTGTTGTAAGCTCCCATAACCTTGGCACAAGGAACAAAAGTTTTATCAAGAGCATTAGGATGATTTTTTTCAACCTTATAGGGTATCATTGCGTTATTAATGAAAATATGCTGATAGGCGTAAATGTCCCTGTCCGTTCCAAAGCCCTCGTAGTTATTTTCCTTTTTTGCAGAAGCATAAATCCAGCTACGCTCAATGCGATTAAAAGGTAATTCTTCCCTATTGTTAGCAACAAAATATTGGCGCATCTCCGGACCAATACTTTCTAGGAGGTAACGCAAATGACCTACGATTGGAAAATTGTGACTAATGGTGTGTTTGCGTTGAAAAAAGATGTCTCTTATTGCGACAATTAGCAAAGCAATAATAATCCATAACCACCAGGGAATATTGCTGAAGAATTCTAGTGTGGCATCCATTATCAGAAATTAAAATTTGCACTAAGATATTGAAAATAGATCATATCAAACTCTTGATATTTTGTTTATAATTTATGGGTTTTTGCTATGGAAAAACATATGACTATACGTATTTTCACGGTTTGAAAAAATGAAGTCTTGGAACAATACCTCAGTCAACTTAACGAAGCACAGTTAGCACCAACATTGCAGAAAGACGGTCCAATGATTGTTATTGCAGGAGCTGGTTCTGGTAAAACCCGTGTGCTTACGTATCGCATAGCTTATTTAATGAGTCAGGGAGTAGATGCCTTTAATATTTTGGCATTAACCTTTACCAATAAAGCAGCACGCGAAATGAAAGGCAGAATTGCAGCTATTGTTGGTGATAGTGAGGCTAAGAACCTTTGGATGGGAACTTTTCACTCGGTTTTTGCTAAAATTCTACGGTTTGAAGGGCATCATTTAGGCTTTCCAAGTAACTTCACCATTTACGATACACAAGATGCGCAAAAATTAATAGGTTCTATCATTAAGGAAATGGGGCTGGATAAAGACATCTATAAAACCAAACAGGTATACAGTCGTATTTCATCATATAAGAATAGTTTAATTACCGTAAAGGCCTACTTTAGAAATCCTGAACTAATGGAAGCTGATGCCATGGCGCGACGACCAAAAATGGGAGAGATCTACAAAGAGTATGTAGAGCGTTGTTTTAAGGCTGGTGCCATGGATTTTGATGACTTGTTATTAAGAACTAACGAGCTTTTAACACGCTTTCCGGCTGTTTTAGCACAGTATCAAGATCGTTTTAGGTATATATTAGTAGATGAGTATCAGGATACCAACCACTCACAATATCTTATTGTTAGGGCTTTGTCTGATCGTTTTCAGAATATTTGTGTCGTAGGTGACGATGCACAGAGTATCTATGCGTTCCGTGGGGCCAACATAAATAATATTCTGAATTTTCAGAAGGATTATGACGATGTCAATGTTTACCGGTTAGAGCAAAATTACCGATCTACCAAAATGATTGTTGGCGCAGCTAATTCGGTAATAGAGCATAATAAAACCAAACTCGATAAAATCGTTTGGACAGCAAACGATGTTGGTGAAAAGGTGATTGTGCACCGTTCTATGACTGATGCAGATGAAGGCCGTTATGTAGCCAGTACTATTTGGGAAACCAAAATGAATCAACAATTACAAAATAGTGATTTTGCAGTACTTTACAGAACGAATGCACAATCGCGTGCTATTGAGGATGCCTTAAGAAAGCGCGATATTCCCTATAGGATTTATGGTGGGTTATCGTTCTATCAGCGCAAGGAAATTAAAGATGTTACGGCCTATTTACGTTTGATTTTAAATACCTCGGACGAAGAAGCCTTAAAACGTGTTATTAATTATCCTGCACGTGGTATTGGTCAGACAACTGTAGATCGATTGGTAGTAGCCGCAAATGCCACAGGAAAGACCATTTATGATATCATGGCGGATATTGATAACGTAATTATAAATATCAATAATGGGACTAAAAATAAGCTTAAGGATTTTGTAACCTTAATTGAAAGCTACAAGGTAATGAATCAAAATGCGAATGCTTTTGAACTTGCCGAGCATGTTGCTAAGACTAGTGGGTTAATACGTGAGCTGGGTAAAGATGGCACGCCAGAAGGTGTAACCAAATTGGATAATGTTCAGGAATTGCTCAACGGTATAAAGGACTTTGTTGAAGGTCAAGTAGAAGTTGCGGACAGTACTGGGTCTTTGGCGGAATTTTTAGAAGATATTACGTTGGCCACTGATTTGGATGGCGACAAGGGAGATCCTAATCACGTGGCTCTAATGACCATTCATCTCGCTAAAGGTTTGGAGTTTCCGCACGTATTTATCGTGGGCATGGAGGAAGATTTATTTCCGAGTGCGATGAGTATGAATACCAGAAGTGAGCTCGAAGAAGAACGACGTCTATTCTATGTGGCCTTAACGCGTGCCGAAAAGCAAGCCTATCTTACTTATACGGTGTCGCGTTATCGATGGGGAAAATTAATCGATGCTGAGCCTAGCCGATTTATAGAAGAAATTGACAATAAGTTTATTAACATCACCACACCGTTAAAAGAGCAACGCTTTAACCCAATGTTAGATGCCTCTATATTTGGAGATATTGAGCCTAATAAAGTTCGTTTTTCAAAACCAAAATCACCAAAATTCAAAAAGAAGGAGACAAAAAAACCAGAGAATTTTCAAATTAGTACACCAAAAAAGCTAAAACCAGTAAGTCAAACCAACACTGGTTCTAATCTTTTTGACACCAAATTAACTGTTGGCAACGTAGTAAACCATCAAAGGTTTGGTAGGGGTGAAGTCCTAAAAATTGAAGGTGCTGGTGGTGATTTAAAAGCAGAAATTAAATTTGAAAATGGTGATACTAAAAAACTTTTGCTTCGTTTTGCCAAATTGGAGATTATAAGCTAATCATTTTACCATACAAACGGAATTGATATGGCCTTCATCGTCGTATTCCTTTACTGAATTTTCGGGATCTGTAATCCACGTTCCATCCACAATAAATTTATAATGATGCTTTCCGCCAGATAATTTCTCAGTATATACCCAACAGTTATCAACTTTAGTCATTTTATAATCATCTTCTGACCAATCATTAAAATCACCACTAAGAATAACGGATTTGGCCTCTAGGTAATCACAAAGTTTAAATGTGACGTTTTTTTTAATATCGATGACAGAGTTATAGCCTCCAAACTCATTTTCAATTTTTGAGGGATTATTAGGGTCAGTAATCCATAAGTCCTTGTCTATAATGAATTTGTACTGATAAATATCAGGTTTGAGCTGTAATGTGACTTCCCATCCAAAATCTGTGGGTTTCATTTTAAAACCTGTTTCATCCCAACGATTAAAAGTGCCACTGAGCATTACTACTTCTGCATCTTTGTAGCCTTTGAGTTTAAAGGTGACATTGCCATAATCCGTTGCAAAGGCACTATAGAGTTTAAGATTATAAGTCATTAACTTATGGCCATTGTAGTCTCTGGCATCTACTATGTTTTCGAAATCATCTGAAGGTTCAGCCCAATGAATACCGTTGACGATAAACTTAAATTCCCAATCAAAATCCGAAGTAAATGTAGAAAGGTCTTTTCGTAACTCATAAACAGTTTCGTTAATCTTGTTCATTTTCCATTCGTCTTTAGCCCAATTATTAAATTCTCCAGAAACACAGACATAATCTATTGGATCTCCATTGTATTTAATGTTAGGATAGTCGTTGACATCAAAAACAAAAATGACGGTATCACCTTCGATTTTATAACCCTTGCTATTTTGTGCATTTAAGCTGGTGGTTAGAAACAAAAGGCCGATTAGCGACAATATTTTGAATTGTTTTAATCTCAAGGCGAAACTATTGGATTAGCAAAAAAATACAGCTTTTTCTTTTTGTAATTAATAATTGTTCTTTTTTGTAAGAAGAATTCAAAACCCAGCACACCGTCTAAATGCGCACCAAAAGCAGCATTCATTTTTCTCAAATTGGCAAGAACGGTTTTCATAGGTCCAAAATAAATAGAATCACTCAGTTTAACACTATACAATTTTCCTGCCAAAACTTTCTTCTTATTACCGCTGGCACCTGTTAGTTTTAATTCTTTGTTAGGATAAAAGTAATTTAAAATTTCCGAATCGAGAGTTTCATTAAGTTGGTTATATTCAGCAGCTGTATCTAAACCAAATTTCACTGCTTTTTCACCTACATAGGCCTCTAGGATAATCGTATGTTTCTTTAGAGTAAAATCTATACTATCCATAATGGTTTCTGCATACACCTTATCGGATACCTTATTGCCCTCATTGTCTATTTTGGTTAAGGTTAACTGGTTAAGGTGCATATCTATAAAGATTTCAAAATCCTTAAGAACACTATAACCAATAATTCCCAGTAATTTAATCTTTTTGGTGCGTTCTATATGTGACAGATCTATGACGTCGGCATTCAGTTTTTTGAGGTTAATGTCATTAATACTGAGTAGGTTTAGGTATTTTTCTTTTACGTCTTCAATATGGTCGTTCACTCCACTTTTTTGCTGACCTTCAATGCCGTATTGGCGTGTAGGCTTAAAATGAGCACTATTTAAAATAAGGGTTTCAGAGCCAGTATCTAAAATAAAATCACCAACTTCATTAAGAATATCTACCTCAACAACAATAAGTTGGTCTATTACTTTAAATGGAATACGAGTGGTAGAGGCATTGACAAACTCTGCTTTGGTAAAATTAAATGGAGGAACATCCTTCAAGGAGTTCCTTTCGCTTGCAAAAATAGTTGCAGAGATTAAGAGCGTGATTATGATTTTGATTGATTGATGCATACTATATAGACTGTTTGACATAAAAAATGTTACGACCTCAAAAAAGATTATCATTTTTTTAGCATTTATGCGTATCTTTAAATTATGGCAAAATTCATTAAGATATATCCAGAAAATCCTAATCCAAAGGCGATTGAAAGTGTTGTTGAGGTCTTAAAGAGTGGTGGTTTGGTAATTTACCCCACCGATACGGTTTATGGTTTGGGCTGCGATATTACTAATCTAAAGGCCATGGAACGCGTCGCCCAGATTAAAGGGGTGAAGCTTGAAAAATCCAATTTCTCCTTTGTTTGTGAGGATTTGAGTAATCTTAGTGATTATGTAAAACAAATTGACACATCTACCTTTAAGATTCTTAAACGGGCGCTGCCAGGTCCATACACATTTATTCTACCTGGTTCTAAAAGCTTACCAAGTCCATTTAAAAAACGAAAAACTGTTGGGATAAGAGTGCCAGATAATAGTATTGCTTTGGCATTGGTAAATGCCTTAGGTAATCCCATTATTTCAACCTCTATAAGAGATGAAGATGATATCATTGAGTATACCACAGATCCTGAGCTCATTCTTGAGAAATGGGATCATTTGGTTGATGTGGTAATTGATGGTGGCTATGGTGGCAATGAAGCCTCTACCATCATAGATCTTTCTGACGATACACCTGAAGTCGTGAGGGAAGGTAAAGGTAGTTTGGAGATTTTATAGAAAATCTGAATTGAAAACCTCAGACAACAACCCAATTTTAAGCTTATAAAGCTTTGTGAAAATAAAGAAAACACACTAGGCTTTGTCTAATACTCTAGAAATACTTCTGCTGTTTAAATAAAACAAGGTAAGAGAAATTAGTCCACAAACTAAAAATCCAAAAAATAATGGGGTGACGGAATTCACCACAAAACTTCCGATATAATTAGCAATGGGCACTGCCATTACAGTGGATATAAAACCATTTAATGCAGAACCAATTCCGGCTATATGTCCCATAGGTTCCATGGCCAAGGCACGTAGATTACCAAACAAAAATCCTATTGTAAAAAATTGAAGTGCAAAAAATGTAATGAGAATGCCAATACTTGGATTATTACCAGAATTAAACAGCGTAATAAACAATAAGGATATCACTACAAAACTTACCATTGCGGTGTGTACAATATTTTTCATACCAAAACGAATCACCAATTGGCTATTAAGAAACGTAGCTAACCCAACAGAGGTGGCGAGACTGGCAAATATCAGAGGAAACTCTTCGGCAAGGTTGTATTGTTTTTCAAAAATGCGTTGCGATGTGCTAAGATATACCATAAACGATCCAGTAATAAAACCAGACAACAAGGTATAGATCACTGCAGATCTAATTTTAAAAAACTGTAGTGTTCCAGTTTTAAAAATGGCAAGCCTGTAGGGTATGCGATATTTGTCCTTTAGCGTTTCAGGTTGTCTCAGCCAATACCACGTCACCACTATAATTCCAAATATAAGGTTAAAGGTAAATATAGAGGTCCAGTGGTAATGGGTCATTAAAAACTGACCTAAAGTTGGTGCAACCACTGGAACAAGGATAAAAACCATGACCACAATGGATAAAATCTTTGCCATATAATCACCTTCATAAGAGTCTCTTACCATAGCAATACACATGGTTCGTGGTGACGCAAGTGCAACGCCTTGTAGGACTCTTCCAAAAAGCATCATCTCAAAGCTTTTGGTAGTGATACAAATTATTGAAGCTACTATAAAGAGAACAAAACCAATGTAAACAATAGGTTTTCTTCCAAAACTATCTGATAAAGGACCAAAAATAAGTTGGCCAATGCCTAGACCTAAAAAAATAGAGGTAATTAATTTGGGGAGCTCCAGAGGTTCATTTACGCTTAGGTGATTTCCAATTAATGGTAGGGCAGGTAAAACAGCATCGATAGATAGTGCTACAATAGACATTAATGATGCCATTAACACTACAAATTCAAACTGAGATCGCTTTTGTTTTTCCATGGCGCAAAAGTAAACTATTTATTACCTATTTTTGAGAGTAATAGGTTCCATAACTATTAAACCTTTGTTAAGATGCTCACTAAAACACTAGAAACTATTTTTCACAGAGACCTCGATGCTTTAAAACAAGAAATTGAAGCCTATCAAAACGAAGATCGACTTTGGATGGTAACAAAGGATATTTCCAATTCAGCAGGAAATTTATGTCTGCACATCATTGGCAACCTAAATCATTTTATCGGAGCCGTTTTAGGGCATACTGGTTATGCGAGACAACGTGAGTTGGAATTTACCAGAACCCATGTTCCCAAAATTGAGATGATTACTAATATCGAAGCCACAAAAGCTATTGTTGCTAAAGTATTGGCTGACCTAACAACTACAGATCTGGAAAGGGAGTATGAACTTAAAGTTTTTAATAAGCCCATGTCCACGGGCTATTTTTTAGTACATCTTTCTACGCATTTGGCTTATCATTTGGGGCAGATCAATTACCACAGAAGACTTCTGGACAGTTAAGAAATTATTATGGTTTTTCACCTATTTAGTTAAGAACTTTTAATAACTATTTCTTGCTGAATTTCATTAATTAATTTTTAATCAAATTCTAAAAAACGACATTTTTATTGAGGATAATTATGTAAATCGTGGTTTTCTTTGATGTTTATTTAATGTTATCACAATGTTAATAACAGTGTTAAAAAAAATGAATTTTAATGCTGGAAAAAGGGAGGAATAAATTAGATATTTGATCTCGTCCAAATTATTAATCTAAATATTTTCCTCATGCAAATCACACATATTCAAAAGCGGGATTTCTCCACAAAACCATTTCAACTTAGTAAAATTACCAATGCCGTTTTAAAGGCTATGACCGCTCTAGAACATGGAAGTTTAGAAGATGCAGAACGTATTTCTCAAAGTGTTTTAGATGTGTTGCTAAAGCAAAAGGAAAGTGAACCCAAATATGTTCCTACGGTAGAAGAAATCCAAGATGCGGTAGAAAATGCGCTGATGGAAAATTCATTTTTTGATGTGGCTAAAGCCTATATTCTTTACAGAGATGAACAGGCTAGAAAGCGTAAGACCAACATCTTTGAAAAGCGAATAAATCTTAAGCCTTACGAATATCCAGATTTGTATGAATATGTACCTGCTATACGACACTCATATTGGATTCATACGGAATTTAATTTTACCAGTGATATTCAAGATTTTAAAGCAGGATTATCGGATGTAGAACGTAGCGCCATCAAAAATACAATGTTGGCTATTTCTCAAATTGAGGTTGCCGTAAAATCATTTTGGGGTGATATTTATCACAAAATGCCAAAACCAGAGATCGGATCTGTTGGAGCTACATTTGCTGAAAGTGAAGTTAGACACCATGATGCCTACTCTCATTTACTGGAAATTTTAGGCTTAAACAAGGAGTTTAAGGACTTAAAGAAGAAACCCGTCATTATGCGTCGTGTTCAATACTTAGAGAATGCCTTAAAAAATTCTAAGAGTGATGATAACAGAGCTTACGCCGATGCAGTCTTACTGTTCTCACTATTTATAGAACATGTGTCTTTATTTTCACAGTTCCTTATTATCATGGCTTTTAATAAATATAAAAATGTACTAAAAGGTATATCCAATGTCGTAGAGGCTACCTCTAAAGAAGAACAAATTCATGGAGATTTTGGAATTGATATAATTAAGATTATTAAGAATGAAAATCCAGAATGGTTTGATGAAAGTTACAATGAAACTGTACAAGATATGTGTAGAGATGCCTTTGACGCAGAAAGTAAAATCGTAGACTGGATTTTTGAGAAAGGTGAGATTGATTTCCTACCAAAAGCCGTTGTCAACGAATTCCTTAAAAACAGATTTAACAAGTCTTTAGAGAGTATCGGTATTGATTCTATTTTTAATATAGATGAACAACTATTAGCAGAGACCGAATGGTTTGACGATGAAATCATAGGGACCAAACATGGTGATTTCTTCGTGAAACGTTCCATAAACTACAGCAAAAGAACCCAAAGTATAACCAGTGATGACCTTTTTTAAAAATGATAGAACAAAACCAGATTAGTAGCACAAACAAAACAGAAAACAGAACAGAAAACGAATTATTAAATGCCAGAAAAAAGTCATTACAACAATTAAAAGTAAAAACAGATGGTGACTTTAGCTGGTTAACAGAACACAGCCGGAAATTTTTAGCATCAGGTTACTTAACAGAAGGTGTAACCCCTGAAGAGCGTATTAAGGAAATTGCAGATAGAGCTGAGCAAATTTTGGGTATTCCAGGGTATGCAGATAAGTTTTTTAACTATATGTCCCTTGGTTATTTCTCATTAAGTTCACCGGTATGGTCCAATTTTGGTAAAGAAAGAGGGCTTCCTATCTCTTGCTTTGGTTCACATGTAGATGATGATATGGGTAATATCCTTTACACCCAATCAGAGGTAGGTATGATGTCTAAACTGGGTGGTGGTACTTCCGGTTACTTCGGAAAAATTAGACATCGTGGTGCGCCTGTTAAAAATAACGGACAAGCCTCAGGTGCTGTACATATCATGCAGTTATTTGAGTCTATGGTCGATGTTGTAAGTCAAGGGTCTGTAAGACGTGGTCGTTTTTCACCATATTTACCTATAGAACATCCGGATATTATGGAATTCTTGGAGATTGGTACAGAAGGTAATCCGATACAAGAATTAACACACGGTGTTACCGTAACGAGTGATTGGATGCAGCAAATGATTGATGGTGATGTAGAAAAGCGTACTATTTGGGCAAAAGTCTTACAAAGACGAGGCGAGATGGGTTATCCGTATATTTTCTTTACGGACAATGCGAATAATGGCGCTGCGGATGTATATCAAGACAAAAAACTTCCAATCTATGCCAGCAACCTGTGTACTGAAATTATGTTGCCATCAAACGATGACTGGTCGTTCGTTTGTTGCTTGTCATCAATTAATGTATTGCACTACGAAAAGTGGAAAGATACCGATGCAGTAGAAACTATGGTATATTTTCTTGATGCGATCATCACGGAATTTACAGAAAAGTTAGAAGCCTATAAAGACTCACCGAATAGAGATGATCAACAAACGTTCTTGTTCATGGAACGTGCATATAACTTTGCTAAGGCTAATAGAGCACTTGGTTTAGGAGTGTTGGGATGGCACTCTCTATTACAGTCTAAAATGTTAGCGTTTAATAGTCAAGAAGCCTTTAACCTCAATAGTGAGATCTTTAAACTTATAAAGGAAAAATCTTATAAAGCTTCAGAAGAGTTAGCAGAGCGTTTTGGAGAACCAGAAGTACTTAAAGGATATGGAAGACGAAATGCGACCTTAAACGCTGTAGCACCAACAACATCTTCAGCATTTATCTTAGGGCAGGTGTCTCAGGGTATTGAGCCCATATGGTCTAACATTTATGTTAAGGATATTGCTAAAATAAAGACAACTATTAAGAATCCATACTTGGAAGCCTTTTTAGAATCTAAGGGGAAAAACACTACCGAAGTCTGGAGAAGTATCAGAGATTACGATGGGTCAGTACAACATCTCGATTTTTTAACGGATGAAGAGAAGGATGTATTTAAAACCTATTCTGAAATTGATCAATTGGACATCATCTATCAGGCGGCCAACAGACAAAATCATATAGACCAAGGACAGTCCGTTAATATTATTGTGCATCCGGATATGTCTGTAAAGGAAATTAATAAAATCCATGTTACAGCTTGGAAGTTGGGTCTAAAGTCACTGTACTATCAACATAGTATGAACGCAGCACAGAAGTTTAAACAAAAGAAGGAGTGTACAAGCTGTGAAGCTTAAAACGCTCTAAATTTTAAAATAAAAAAACCCGATTTCACGATCGGGTTTTTTGTTGTCTTTTATTATAAAGGAATGTTACCATGCTTGCGTTTGGGTTTGTTAACCTCTTTATTTTCAAGCATGCTAAAGGCTTTAATTAATTTTCTTCGTGTGTTTTTAGGTAGAATAACTTCATCTATATAACCACGTTCTGCAGCACTATAGGGATTAGCAAAAAGTTCTGCATATTCTGCTTCCTTTTCTTTCCATTTTGCTTCTTGGTCTTCAGCGGCTGTTATTTCACGTTTAAAAATAATTTCAGCAGCACCTTTAGCTCCCATTACCGCAATTTCTGCATTTGGCCAAGCAAAATTCATATCGGCACCAATATGCTTGGAATTCATCACATCATAAGCTCCACCGTAGGCTTTACGAGTAATAACGGTAACTCTTGGTACCGTTGCTTCACTAAACGCATATAACAATTTAGCACCATGAACAATAATACCATTCCACTCTTGATCTGTTCCAGGTAGGAAACCTGGGACATCTTCGAATACTAATAATGGAATATTAAATGCATCACAAAAACGCACAAAACGTGCTGCTTTTTTAGAACTGTTTACATCCAATACTCCCGCTAGAAACATAGGCTGATTAGCCACAATTCCTATGGATTTTCCACCAAGTCGAGCAAAACCTACGATTATATTTTCTGCATGGTCTTTATGAATTTCGTAGAACGAACCATCATCAATGACACCTTCAATAACACTATGCATGTCGTAAGGCTTGTTAGGATTATCTGGAACGATATCAGAAAGGCTTTCTCTTACTTCATCTTTAAGTTCAAAAGCTATATCTTCCGGTTTTTCTCTGTTGCTTTGTGGTAAATAGCTTAACAGCTTTTTAATATCTTCAAGGCATTCCACATCGTTGGCAGAAGTTTTATGAGCTACACCAGATTTAGTTGAGTGTACGCTCGCACCACCAAGTTCTTCACTAGTCACCTCTTCATTGGTTACCGTTTTTACCACGTTAGGTCCAGTTACAAACATGTAACTGGTATCTTGCACCATTATGGTAAAATCGGTCATTGCAGGGGAATATACAGCACCACCAGCGCAAGGACCCATAATTGCAGAAATCTGGGGAATAACACCAGAGGCTTGTACGTTTCTATAAAAAATATCGGCATAACCACCCAAAGAGCGCACACCTTCTTGAATACGCGCACCACCAGAATCGTTAAGGCCGATAATTGGTGCACCAACATTAACAGCCATATCCATGATTTTACAAATTTTTTCGGCATGAGTTTCGGATAACGAACCACCAAACACTGTAAAATCTTGCGCAAATACATAGACTAAGCGTCCATCTACGGTGCCATAACCCGTAACCACACCATCCCCATAAAACTTTTGGTTTTCCATACCAAAGTCTTTGGTTCTATGGGTAACTAAGGCTCCAATTTCCTCAAAAGACCCCTCGTCTAACAAGTAGAGAATCCGTTCTCTAGCGGTTAATTTTTTCTTTTGGTGTTGTTTATCAATTCGAGCTTGGCCTCCACCCAATTTAGATAAGGCTAATTTTTCGTTAAGTGTTTTTATTTTAGAATTCATAGTATCTTAATTAGGTAATCTTAATAATTTTTGATCTTCTAAATATTGCTTCAAGGCTAGTTTAGCTGCAATCTCTGCTTCGGCTTTGTGCTGTTCTTCCAACAGGCTAGGTGAGTAGTACTTCTTCACAAAATGGGTGTCGAAATTTCCACTTCTAAAGGCGTCGTGTTCACAAACAAAACGACCAAAAGGCAGTGTGGTCTGTACCCCTTTTACATGGTAGTTATCAATCGCTTTTATCATAAGTTCAATTGCTTCTGCACGTGTTTTACCATAGGTAATTAGTTTGGATAGCATTGGATCATAATAAATAGGTACATCCATACCTTCTTCAAAACCGTTATCAACGCGGATATTTTCACCAACAGGTAACTGGTAAACTTCTAGGTTACCAACACTTGGTAAGAAGTCGTTCATAGGATCTTCGGCATATACACGTAGTTCTAGGGCATGCCCATTAATTTTTAAATCCTCTTGTTTAATATCCAATACTTCACCACGAGCCACTTTAATTTGAAGCTCAACCAAATCGACACCGGCAATCCACTCAGAAACAGGATGCTCAACTTGTAATCTGGTGTTCATTTCAAGGAAGTAAAAGTTATGATCGGCATCCATTAGAAATTCAACGGTACCAGCACCAACATAATCACAAGAACGTGCCACGTTTATGGCAGCCTGTCCCATCTTTTCCCTTAACTCAGGTGTTAATATCGCAGAAGGTGCTTCTTCGACAACTTTTTGATGACGTCGTTGTACAGAACATTCGCGTTCAAAGAAATGTATTATGTTACCATGTGTATCTGCCATCACCTGAATTTCGATGTGTCTTGGTGAGGTGACGTATTTCTCAACAAAAACCGAACCATCACCAAAAGCTGAGGTGGCTTCGCTTATAGCACGTTTCATTTGACTTTCAACATCTTTTTCCTTCTCCACAATTCGCATCCCTTTTCCACCACCACCTGCAGCAGCCTTTATTAGGATAGGTAAGCCAATTCTCTTTGCAATATCAACCGCTTCTTTTGGATCTGTAACCGCATGGTCTACACCTGGTACCATAGGGATATTATAGTCCTTTACAGCATCTTTAGCCGCTAATTTGTCTCCCATCATCTTAATGGCCTTGGATCGTGGTCCTATAAAAATCACATTATTCTTTTCGCACAGCTCTGCGAAATCGGCATTTTCACTAAGAAAACCATATCCAGGGTGTATGCCATCAACGTTCAAGGCTTTGGCGACTTCAATAATTTTATCTCCTTTTAGGTAGGACTGGCTAGAAGGTGCAGGACCAATGCAAACGGCTTCATCAGCAAATTTCACATGAGGGGCATTTCTATCGGCTTCAGAAAATACGGCGACAGTTTTAATGCCCATTTTTTTTGCCGTTCGCATGACACGAATTGCAATTTCGCCACGATTGGCAATTAATATTTTTTTCATTTTATTCGAATTCGATTAAAAGTGCATTTTTTTCGACGGTATCTCCTTGATTAACTTTAATGGATTTTATAACACCATCACGAGGTGAGTTGATAACATTTTCCATTTTCATGGCTTCAAGAATTAATAAAGGATCATCTTCTTTAACTTCTTGGGCTTTTTCAACATTTATTTCCAAGATTAGACCAGGCATTGGAGCCTTGATTTCATTTACTTTTTTAGATGCTCCAATTTCAAACCCTAAAGCAGCAATTTGCTGATCTAAGGCATCGTTGATGACAACATCATAAGTGTTGTTATTCACTTTAATGCTGTATGTTTTTTTGTTAAAATCTTTGCTAAGAATGTTAGCTTTAATAGAATCGTTGTTTTGAAGGATATGATACTTGTTTGTTGAGGTTTCAACAGCATCAAGTTGGTCTACTGCTTCCTGACCTAAGTCAAATTCATAAGAAGCATTAACTTTTGCTTTATACATATAAGGGGGTTTGTTAAACTTTGGCTAAATTATGTTTTAATGGACTTCTAAAATATGAAATAAATCATGTTTACAGAAAGACTTAAGGTGATTATAACATTTTATTGATCTTATTGGATAGTTGATTTTTAGTCGGTTTTAAATGTTGAATTGTCTTGGTGTCTACGAATTGCTTTTCGCGATAAGATCACTGCAATTATTAAGGATATAAAGGCACCAATTGATATCCCTGGAATGAATCTGATGAATAGGAAGAAATCGTAGGCTCCGTGGAACAAGACAGCCAAAAACAGTCCAGCCATATTAAGTTTTATCCTATTGTTAGAAAATTTAGCCAAGCCCATGAAATACCCCATGAGTACACCAAAGGTGGCGTGTGCAGGTACCGCTGTAAATGCTCTCAGGATGGCGGTTTCGTAACCACCTTGAAGCACATACATTATATTCTCTGTACAAGCAAAGCCCATAGATACCATAACCGCGTAGATAATTCCGTCATAAGGCTCGTTAAAAGCTTTTTTTGGTTGTGCAAAATATTTTACGATCACATATTTGCTAAATTCTTCAGATAGTGCTACGACTACAAAGGCCTGAATAAACTGCTGCCATATGCTATACTCATCAGTAATAGGAATAAATCGTCCTGTTATGAGGTAAATAACAGTAACAATTATAATGCTTACAATAGCACCAAAAAGGAAATTGGCAATTAAAAGTCCAACAGGTTCCTTTTCATATTTATCATGAAAATAAATGTATATAATTATAGTGAGTACAGGTGCAACTGCACAAAGAATTAAATTCATGGTTTCAGTTTATCTTTAATAGCTTCCAAAATGAAATTATAATAGGATTTGTTTGTAGGTATAAAGTGGTTGTTTGTGGCACTGTTTTCCAAAAGCTGCTCAAACTCATTAAAGGTAACCAATTTTAGGGCCTCAACTTCGTCTTCCTGTGGCTTTAAATCCATTAGGTTTACTTTTAATTCTGCAATATAAACCTGATGAAATTCATTATCTTGTATAGTTCCATTAGCATATGAACTTTCATGAAGCTTTGTGCCAATCTTAGTTAGTTCTTTAGCTTGCAAAGTAAGACCAAGTTCTTCTTCAGTTTCTCTTAGAGCAGCCTCTATAAAGGATTCTCCAGCATCGATATGTCCTGCTGCAGAAACATCCCAAAGTAAAGGATGAATCGCCTTTTTATGAGAGCGTTGTTGCAACAAAATTTCTCCCTGATTAGTATATAGCCAGAGATGAATAGTGTTGTGATACCAACCGTATTTATGTGCTTCGGATTTAAGCGCCGTCTTACCGGTCGGGAGACCAGACTTAGTGACTATGTCTATAAATTCATCCATATAAAAAGATTCCCACTATAGTGGGAATTTTATTTATTTAAAATAACTAAACGTGTCTCCATCTTTAATTTTTAGAAGCGTCTCATAAATTAAGCGAATTACATTTTCAACATCGTTCTTATGAACCATTTCTACAGTAGTATGCATGTAGCGTAAAGGTAAAGAGATAAGGGCAGAAGCCACACCACCATTACTATAGGCAAAAGCATCAGTATCAGTACCAGTAGCTCTTGATAATGCGGCACGTTGAAACGGTATTTTCTTTTCTTCAGCGGTATCGGTAATTAAATCGCGTAATTTTTGTTGTACGGCTGGAGCATAAGCAACCACAGGACCATCACCGATTTTTGCCAGTCCTTGCTTTTTAGGATCTATCATTGGTGTGGTTGTATCGTGTGTTACGTCGGTAACTATGGCAACATTTGGTTTTATGGTTTCTGTAATCATTTCAGCACCACGCAAGCCTATTTCTTCTTGCACGGAATTAGTGATGTAAAGTCCAAATGGTAATTTCTTTTTGTTTTCATGAAGCAATCGTGCTACTTCGGCAATCATGAAGCCACCCATACGATTATCGAGTGCCCTGCAAACAAATTTATCCTTGTTTAAGATATGAAATTCATCCGGGTAAGTAATGACACAGCCTACATGAACCCCCATTTTTTCAACTTCGTCTTTATCTTTTGCACCAATATCAATACAGATGTTATCCGGTTTTGGTGATTCTTCTTTTGAACGGTCTCTTGTATGTATTGCAGGCCAACCAAACACCCCTTTTACAAGTCCTTTTTTGGTATGGATATTTACAATTTTGCTAGGTGCGATTTGGTGGTCACTACCACCATTTCTTATAACATACAATAGGCCATTGTCCGAGATATAGTTCACATACCAAGAAATTTCATCGGCATGTCCTTCTATGACCACCTTATACTTTGCTTTTGGGTTTATTACAGCTACGGCAGTGCCATATGTGTCGGTTATAAACTCATCAACATAAGGTTTAAGGTAATTCATCCATATCTTTTGACCATCCCATTCGTAACCTGTTGGTGAGGCATTATTTAAATATGTTTCTAAAAAGTCCATCGACTTTTTGTTGAGTAATTGCTTTTTAGCCATTTGAAAAATTTTTCTTTAAAAATAATAATATTAATAAGAATTTGCGGTTAGAGGTGGTAATAATTGTTAATTTTGAAATCACCGAGAATTGCTCTTTGGAACAATTTTGGAAGTCCAATTCAATATGAAATATATTACCTATATACTATTATTGTTAACCACCTTAATTTCTGCCCAGGAGGATCCTGTTAAAAAAGATTCCACCCTTGTGCATTATATGATTATTGAAGGGGATTCCATTCCTATAACAGAAGTAGAGCTCGATGAAGTTTTGATGCTTCCTAACCTTAGTTTTGAGGATCGTAAGTCGCGTATGAGATATATTGTACTTCGACGAAAAACACAAAAGGTGTTTCCATATGCAAAACTAGCGGCTGAACGATTAGAAACCTTACAAAAACGTTTGTCGCAATTAGAACGCAAGCGTGACAAGAAAAAGTATGCTAAGGTAATACAGCGATATATAGAAGATGAATTTTCGGCCGAGTTGAAAAAGTTGACTAAAACCGAGGGACAAATTTTGGTAAAGCTTATCCATAGACAGACCGGAAAGACGACCTTTGAGCTCATTAAAGAATTACGAAATGGATGGCGTGCCTTTTGGTTCAACAATACTGCAAGTTTATTTGATATTTCTTTAAAACGAGAATTTGATCCCTTTGAGGTTGAAGAAGATTACCTGATTGAAGATATATTGCAGAGAGCCTTTCAAAATGGTCTATTGGAAAAGCAAAAGCCAGCATTTGAAATCGACTATTATGCTTGTGTTAATAAATGGTCACAACCAAAAACCATAAATAATAACTAAATGCTATGCGTACACAATCCAAACAAGAAGAACTGCTCAATGCTTGGTCTCATGGTGTTGGTGCTGCCTTAGGTATTGTTGCATTAATTCTATTGATTGTATATTCAGACAATATTGCCAAACCTTGGAGTCTTTTTAGTGTTATCGTGTATGGCATTTCTGTCATAGTCTTGTTTTTGGCATCTACCTTATATCATGCTGTAAAAGGGGAGAAGCGCAAACATTATTTTAGGATTGTAGACCACATAAGCATATACCTTCTCATTGCAGGGACTTATACACCAGTATTATTAATTCTACTAAGGGAAAGTAATGGCTGGCCACTGTTCTGGATAGTTTGGGGAATTGCCGCTTTTGGATTGGTGTTAAAACTCTTTTTTACGGGAAGGTTTGAGTTGTTTTCTACCCTATTATACCTTGTTATGGGTTGGCTAATTATTTTCGATTTTTCTAACCTTTCGGATGCGATTGGACCAACTGGTGTATTGTGGTTGTTTGCTGGTGGATTATCATATACGGTTGGAATTATATTTTACGCAATTCAGCGTATACCCTATAATCACGTGATATGGCACCTTTTTGTATTAGGTGGTGCTATCTGTCATTTCTTCATGATTTTTAATCATGTGATATAAATTCACCGGATAATAATGTAAGTTTTAATGTGATGACCTAGGAACTTTAGCCAAAAGTTTTCAGAGCTCTATTGAAGCTGTATCTTTGCAGCAAAATTGAAAACCTTATGTCTAAAAATACCTTAGAAGCACATAAATTGACCATTTCAAAAGCCGAAATGCAATCCTATGGTTATAAGATTGTGGATGCCATTGTAGAACATTTTGATACACAGGACACAAAGAATCCTGTAGTTACAGCTACTCGTGAAGAAATGGATAATTTGTTTTTAGAAAATGTTCCTGAAAACGGAACAGAAGCCCATAAGGTTTTGGATTTTGTTATAGATAAAGTCCTTACAGAAAGTAATATTGTCTCCCATCCCAAGTCGTATTCTTTTGTGCCAGGACCTAGTAACTTCATAAGTGCTATGGCAGATACTTTAGCGACAGGGTTCAATGTGTTTTCTGGAGGTTGGGCAGCGTCACCTGCTGCAACTGAGCTAGAAATTGTGACGATTAATTGGCTTTTAAAACTTTTTAAATTCCCAAATAAAAAGGGTGGAGGTATTTTTACTAGTGGAGGATCAATGGCTAATTTAACAGCTCTTGTTACTGCCAGACGCCAAAAGTGTGGCGATGAATTTTCTAAGGCTATTGTCTACATGTCCAATCAAACGCATTCTTCAAATATAAAAGCTTTAAAAACCATTGGATTTAAAAAGGAACAAGTGCGCTTGATCCCTGTGGACTCTGATTATAAAATATCTATCAATAAGTTAAAAAACGCCATAGCTAAAGATAGGATTGAAGGCTATCAACCATTTTGCTTAATAGCCAATGCCGGCACTACAAATACTGGAAGTGTAGATCAATTGGATGAGTTGGCCAAACTTTGTAAAAATGAAAAGCTTTGGTTTCATGTAGATGGTGCTTATGGTGGAGCGGCAATTTTAAGCGAAAAAGGGGCTAAACTTTTAAAAGGCATTCAAAAAGCAGATTCCTTAACGATAGATCCTCATAAATGGTTTTTTCAACCCTATGAAATGGGATGCTTGTTAGTTAGGGATCACAAATGGCTAAGTTCTACATTTAGCGAAAAGCCAGAATACTTAAGAGATATTGAAGGAAATACGTCTGAAATTAATTTCTACGATCATGGTATACAGCTCACACGTAGATTTAGAGCGCTTAAGTTTTACATGTCAATAAAAACTTTTGGCTTAAAAGCGTTTAGGGAAGCTATAACCTATAATATTGATTTGGCTGAAGCCGTAGAAGATATCTTAAGAAAAAGTAGCGATTGGGAAATTGTATCTCATGCTACTTTGGCCGTTATAAACTTTAGGTATAATCCAATAAAAAAACAGTTTTCAGAAAAGAAATTAGATACTCTGAATCAAGAGATTTCAAAACGGGTTATTGGTACTAAAAAAGCATTATTGGTAACCACTGTGCTTCAAGGACAGGTCGTCCTTAGAATGTGCTTGATTAACCCGAGAACAACAATAGAGGACGTTAAAGAAACTCTTGATAGGTGTTTAAGTTTTGCCGAGCTTTGTTTAGATTGACAACTGATAATGAGCAATTACAGGAAAAAGGAAACTAAAATTTGATTTCTAGTAATACTAATCTTTATTCGATTGGTTTAATGCTGCCAACGGTGACCTATAGCCTTAAGTTTCAATTGAGGTTATACATCTAAAATTTAAAACTTATTACTTTTAGCCTTGTTTCACGTTAAGTATTTCGGCTTGATACATTTTGGCTGTCATTAAGAATAAACTATCCAACTAGAATACCGTTTCTATTATCAGTCCTGGCATTTAGGCAAGACTTTATAAAAGACCTTTTGTTTTGAAGTATAATTACTATAAATCAGCTCCCTATCTGATCAATTTCATTCACTGGTAGGTTTTTTTTCCAGGTTTTTTCTAAATATTTATAAAGCACATAGCAACTTAAAATACCAAAAGGCAACATCATTAGACCAAGGAGGGTTTCATTAATGTTATCTATGGCACCTGGTGAAGTCAGTTCTATGACTATACCAAAAATAAAGCTAAAAATTATAATACCTGCATAATACGTGACGACTCCCAAAATGGCAAATCCCCATTTGTTCTTATTGTATTCTTCAGCGAGTTTAAAAAAGTATTTACCAATCCAGTAGAGTAGTATTAATCCTAACATATTGAGCAGTGTTTAAAAACAGGTAGCAATATAGAGTTTTTATTTTTTCTAATGACTGACTTTTTTAAAAAGTAAAGTTAATAGTATAGAATTAAGGTGACTAGAGCTCCTATACCTACTCCATAGCTTAAATACCAAAACCAACTCATGGCCGTTTGTCCAACCTGAAATGATTCTTTTTCGGAAAATGTAAATAAAGGATTGCTAGCAAGTAGGTAAGAAATTAGAACCCAACTTAGTTCTAAAATAATTACGATTTCAAGTGATTATTGAGAGTGTTTTTGTAGTTTGTTTGTTGGCTTTCTCAAGGCTTTTATTCCCCAATATATGGTTAAGGGTAAAGAAAACATACCTGTCCATGTAATGAAGGTTCCAAGGGGAATGGCATTATCTTTAAATAAAGCTAATGTTAATAACGAAGACCCAGTAACCAATAAAGCAATTACGGTCAGTATTGATAGTAAAGAAATAATAATATAGACTTGTCTTTTTTTCATTTTATATCATCTGTGTCCTTTAGTTTGTTTTTCTTCGCATAAATCCATGAACCTAAACTCAAGACTAAATAAAGAAGAATAATGGCCATCATTTGTTCCCATTTTGAGGTCAACTCATAATATAGAATTAAGCTGCCTCCAATACCTAATCCAATTATTGCAAGTAAGGTTAAAGCTTTTGATGATTCTGTTTTATCCCTTATTTTATAATTAGCGATTGCCATTAAAAGCGAAACCAAGAGAAAGGTTATACTACCAAATTCCAGTATCAACTCCAGTCCACCAATTAAAATTAAGATAGCCGACATGATCGCCATGCCAATAATTGCATTTTGTGGAATGTTGCTTTTTCTGATGGATAACCAATTTGGAAAATAGCCGTCTTTAGCAATAACGGCCATTTGTCTTGAAGAACCAAATACAGTACCGCTAATAGCACTACTTGTAGCCAGTATAGCACCAAGAATCACGAGGTTGGTTCCTAAAGTCCCTAATGCTTCACCAGCACCAGCTGCTAAGGCATATTCTTTGTATTTAATAATGTCATTTTTTGGAATGGCAAATAGGGCACCTATTGAGATAACTACATATATAATTACAGCTAAACTTATGGCCAAATATATGGCACGAGGAATATTCTTTTGCGGATTTGTCATTTCATTTACGGCATTGATAACCAATTGAAAACCCTCATACGCCACGAAAGTTATTGACGAAACAATTAAGATTGAAAGTATAGATGAGTTTTCGATATCTACTGCCATATTTTCCATAAAAGTCTTGAAGTCTGTTGTACCATGTTGAATTAAGGCAAATGAAATTATTGTAAGGAGTACTAACTTGGTATAGACCATTGCATCTTCAATTTTGCCCATACCGTTAACACTCCAAATATTTATGAAGGTGAAGACTGAAATTACTCCAATGGCAATTGATTTCCTTATCCAAATGTTATTGGCAAAATCAGTGCTACTGATTGCATATGATGAAAATGTATAAGCGTAAAGTGAAAGGGTACTTATATAACCAAAAATGATAAACCAACCAATTATGGATGCTGAAAAATGGGACTGTGGATAGGTCCTTTTAAAAAAAGAATAGGTAGCTCCCTCATCACGATAATACAATCCTAATTTAACATAAGAATATGCAGCTAAAGAAGCAATTAATCCGCCAATAATAATAGCAACAGGTGTTAAATTTCCAATCATTGAAACTGAGACACCAAGTATAGTAAATATGCCTCCGCCTACCATACCGCCTAATGCTATGGCAACCAGTTCTGCCAATCCTAAATTCTTATGTCTTTTGCGGTGTTGGGTCATTTGGTTTTCGCTTTATTATAGCTTGGTATATAAGTATCACGATGCTGGCAACGCTACTATATTAAATTTAAGAATATTTCTTGTACTTGTTATATAAGCATGTTAGGATGTTGAATTTTAAACAACATTAGACTTTCATTATTCTCATTCTTTTTCAATTTCTTGATTAATAATTTTAAGCATACTAATTATCCTCATGCGTAAACTTTGCGACTGAATGTTTGTGATTTGATGATTTGTGATGACTTGGCTCACTAAGCCTTCTAGTTCAACATCTGAAAGCACTTTTTTCAGATCCAATTGTTTTTTTGTTGGTTCAATCGTAAATTGATAGTTGAACTCTTTGTCCAATGCTTCAGTAGGTGAGTAGCCATCTTTCCATAAATTATTATTTACATTCCTTGAAACACCTAATCTAAGATAACATGGCAATAAAATCTCAGTTCTAAATTTTTGATACTCTAACTCTAATTCCTGGACTTGAAATACTTCAGAGGACCAATTGGATAAAAATCGCACTAGGGTATCATTATTGATTAAACGTATATTTTCGGAACCGACTATATCGTTTTGAATAGGGTCAAACGTTGGGTCTCTGAAAATTGTCCACAATGATTGGTACAACACATCTTCATTGATTGAATTAGGATTATCTATCTGATTTAGCAACTTGTTACAAGCCTCAAGTGCTTCATTACGCATTAGTATTTTTTCATCAAGTTGATTGATATTACTTTGATACTCACTATATAATTGTTTTAGAATTAATTGCTCTTTAGCTAATTCCTTTTGTCTTTCATTCCAATTGTTAATGCTCAATGCGATTAAAATCCCGATGACTACTAAAACAATTTCACCAATAGCGTATTTTAAATACTTACCAGTTTTGCCTTCTGAAAGTAAGTTCTGTCTAATTTTTCTAAAGAATTTTATCATTAAGAGGAGCGATTTCTAAAATTGGAAATAAATAAATTGCTCGCCACTTCCTTGTGAGATTACAATCAAAAAAAACAGAATGGCCCATACGACGCCGAACACAAGAGGAGGTGTTTTTTCAGCTAATGATTTTAAAGAGCTATTTCTCATGAACCAATGGCATAAAAACATTAAACCTATTAGAGTACAAACTTTAATAATATCAAAATTACCCAATATTTTTTCACCATTAATTTGTGCATAAAACATTGATTTAATCATATCCCAGGATTTTTTAAACGTGTCGGCCCTAAAAAACACCCAGGTAATATTAATACATGAGAACGTTATAAAAGCTAAGAAAATACCGTTATACGTGTTGATTTTAAATGGTAAGTATCTACGCTGAAGACGTTCTAAAATGAGATATGTACCATGTAAACCACCCCAAACAATAAATGTCCAAGCAGCACCATGCCATAGGCCACCGAGTAACATGGTGACCATCAATGCGATATACATTCTTGTGATTCCGTTTCTGTTACCGCCAAGAGGTATATATAAATAATCTCTTAGCCAAGTAGAAAGGCTAATATGCCAACGTTTCCAAAAATCTGAAAAACCTAAAGCTGAATAAGGATATTTAAAATTATCGGGCAGAATTATGCCAAGCATCAATGCAATACCGATTGCACAGGTTGAGTAACCTGCAAAATCAAAAAATATTTGACCAGAAAAGGCAATAGTGCCTACCCATGCATCTACACCATTCAAAATTTTAGAAGAACCAAAAACAGAATCTGAGACTCCGGCTAATAGTGTGTCAGCAAGTACTACTTTCTGAAATAAACCTGTCGTTAGCAAGAACAAACCCCATATAAATTGTTTTGGGGTGGCACGTTTACTTTCATAAAATTGTGTGATGAGTTCTTTTGCACGTACAATTGGCCCGGCCACAAGTTGTGGAAAAAAGGTAACATATAATGCAAAATCCAAGAATGTTTTAGCCGGTGGCATTCTTTTATGATACATGTCTATGGTATAAGACATAGTTTGAAAGGTGTAAAAGGAGATGCCCATTGGCAAAATAATATCCATTGGTCTTGGATGGTAATCCATGCCCAATGTATTTACAATAGAAACAAAATTTTCTAGCAAGAAATTACCATATTTAAAAAAGGCCAAAAAACCCAAGTTGACAAACATACTTAACAGGAGCCAAAACTTCCTTTTTCGTTGATTATCTTCTGCAGCCAGTTTATTTCCTGCAGTCCAATCTACTACAGTGGAAATCCATAAGAGAATAACCAGTGGAGGATTCCATAATCCGTAAAAAACGTAACTCGCAAAAAGCAACATTCGTTTTTTGTTTTTCCAATTGAAAAGTTTTGAATAATAGAGTAATAGTACTATTACTAAGAATACAATGAAACTTAAAGAATTAAATAGCATATGATGAATTGGTTAGTTTGTACTTAGCGCTTTATCCTTCTTTAAAATTGCTATCAATTCTCTTGTGAAAAATTGAGCATCTTCTAATGCTAAATGTGACCATTCAGGAAGGTTTAAGTTTCTAAATTGTGGATAATCATGGTAATGGTATGCCTTTACATTTGCTTTTTCAACCAATAATTCCCAAAAATCTTCACGAGGAAATCCTTTGTTTTCAATATCCTTAAAAAAGCCAGATGACGGACATCTGAGTAAGATTAAATTGCCACCTCGATCTTTGAATTTTTTAGAAAGATCCAAAAAGGCCGCTGTTGTACCTTCTTTATCTGGTGGTGGCCTATCTCCACTGAGAACCATATCTTTCCACGCTGCTTTAATAGTGTTTGCATAAGCTGTGTCCTGAGTAACATAAGCAGGCATTTTCATATGTCTGTCTTCTGTAATTTCCTCAAAATTGTTAAATGGAACAGGAGGCGGACCATTGCGTTCGCCTATGTAAATATGACTGAGTAAGGTTTTTAAATCAACATCAGTGTCCCACTCTTCATCTCCATCTCTGATAAAGGCAAAATTAGTTTGCAAGGGCACGGCTAATCTATGATTTATCCTTTGCGCGTAAGTTCGTTTTTTAAAATAATCTACCTTAGATTGTGCTCTAGAAATAGGAAATGCCCCTGGATAAACTGTTGAAAAGAATAACGGTGGAGTGATGCCTACAACAAGGGTACCACTGAAGGAGGTGTTTTCAACGATATCTCTTAGAATAGGTATTGGTGATGCCCCTTGTACAGCAAGCATTATAGGTTCCGTATCGGTCATTTCTCTCCAAATATCCAATTGTATATCATAAAGTATACGGGAAGAGCCAATAAAAACAGTCTTATCAGAAGTGTCGTTTTCTAATCTGGCACGTTGATTTGCCCACAAATCTTTATTGTCGTCTAAGTTTGGTTGAATACCTTGAGAACGCCAATACATTTCCCAACTCGTAACCATAGCGATTCCCAAAATCGCCGCAATTATTAAAGATTGCTTTAATTGCATATTGATTGAATTTAATTAGTTTGGAGTAAGTTAGGAACAACTTGGGATAGGTTTAAAGATAGAAAATATTATAATAGGACTGCTACAAATTGTATTTATTATATTTTTATCTACTTTAATTAATAAATTGATATTTCGATTGTTAACTAGATATTTCTGATACATTTTTTTCAAAAATATTGTTGGTCTTTACTCTGGCCTATGAGTCTATTCTACGGAAACTTTATATCAAGCTCTTATAATTAGGAAGACGCATATAGATGTATTTAACGGCCCTTTGAAGATCTGTTTTATACTCTACAAATACTTTTAATTAATTCAAGTTGTTGATGGAAGTCCCAAAACAATGAAGTACTACAGTTTGATATACTAGCCTTTATAATGGCTTGTATGCTTTGCTAGACTGTCATTATTTTTTATTGACTTTTCAATTCCATATAATCAAAAACCAGATTACACATGGTTTTTACACCTGTTTTAAATGAACTATCATCCATAAAAAACTGTGGGGTGTGGTGGTCACCGACTGTTTTTAAATCTGCACCTTTTGTAGCTGCACCAACGAAAAAATAAAGTCCGGGTACTTTTTGAGCGAAGTATGAAAAATCCTCAGCTCCAGTGATGGCAGAAATTAGAGTTACATTTTCCTTTCCAGCAGACTTTTCTAAAGTTGGTAACATCATTTCGGTTAATTCTTCATCATTAAATGTTACCGGAAAACGCATAGAGTAAGGCATTTCTACGGTAGCAGTTGCTCCGCCAGCTTTTGCTGTATGTTCTACAATTTCTCTAATTCTTTTAAGCACAAAAGTTTCATCTTCATCTGTTAACGTTCTTATGGTGCCCAACATTTCTACTTGCTCTGGTATTATGTTACTTCGATTTCCACCATTTATTGCGCCTATGGTTACAACGGCAGCATTATCGGTTAATGTTACGTTACGACTCACAATTGTTTGAAGGTTGTTGATAATTTGAGCAGAAATAACAATAGGGTCAATGCCTGACCATGGGGAGGAGCCATGTGCCGGTATTCCTTTAACCGTTATTTTCATGTCATTAACACTCGCCATGATCCCTGCCGGTTTATAGGTGATTTGTCCAACTTCAGTTAACGCATCCATATGTAATCCAAAAATGACATCAACTTTAGGGTTTTCAAGCACACCCTCTTTTGTCATTAAGTAGGCTCCGCCTTCTTCTCCTTTTGGTGCACCTTCTTCAGCTGGTTGAAAAATAAACTTAACCGTACCTCTTAATTCACTTTTCATTCCCGTAAGTATTTCTGCAACTCCCATTAAAATAGCAACATGCCCATCATGGCCACATGCATGCATCACATAGGTTTCATTACCATTGTATGTGGTTTTAACTTTTGAGGCAAATGGTAAGTCGTTCTTCTCTTCTACAGGTAAGGCGTCCATATCTGCTCTAAGTGCCACAACAGGACCAGGCTTATCTCCTTTGAGAATCCCAACAACACCTGTAACACCAACTTCCGTTTGTACTTCTATACCAAGTGATTCTAAATGTTTAGCTATGAGTGCTGCGGTGCGAAATTCACGATTTCCCAATTCTGGATTTTGGTGAATATCGTGTCGCCAATCGATAACTTTCTGTTCAATCATATCGGCTTTTTTAGAAATCAATTCACTATAATCTTTGATTTGTGCGGTAGATACCGTCGCATACAACATTAATAGGAATAGCGGTAACGATATTAAACGGTTTTTAAAGTTTGAGTTGTTGGTACTAATTTTCATTTCTTTAATTTATTTAGGATTACTTATACTTCTGTAGAATTTTATGATTTATATGTGTTGGTTCGTTTTTATTGATTGCTTGTTTTTCGTAATTCGGATAGTAAGGATTCAATTTCATTTTTGCATCTAATCATAGATTCATGAGTCAAAATTGTTAAAATATTAATTTTACGACATTCTTCATTTAGTTGATCATAGTGCTTTCCCAAAATCTCAAAAGTTATTTTATATCGGCCATAGTCAGTTGCATAATTTTGAATTTTACTGAAAAAGTTAGTGTTTAAACTGAACAGAGATTGCTGTTCTATATTAAGATCAAGGTCGTTATATCTCTTATAATATTGTTCGTATAATTCTATTATTTTTATTTGTAATTCATTAGACTGTATTAAATCTATGTTATTATTGTTTGTGATTTTATTGTATAAACCATAATTCGGAAAGAATGAACGACTACTTTCACTTACTGCATACAATAAATCTACTATTTGATTTATATCATATCTTTCCTTTATTTTTTCAAAAGAAATGGTAATAAAAATGTTTTGTGCATTAAGGGCTTTATCTACTATTAATATTTTGTCATTTACATCTTTTAAATCACTTTCTAGGCTACTAATAAGTGATTTATACAGTATTTGCTCTACAATTCTGTCTTTTCTGTTTTCATTCCAATTATTAATTTGTAAAGCAATTAAAATTCCAATCACAACGAGAATAATCTCCCCAATCGCGTATTTAAAATACTTTCCAGTTTTACCCTCAGAAAGTAGTCGCTGTCTCAAGAGTCTAAAGAACTTAATCATGTGAGGTTAGTTTCCTTAAAGATAGGATTTTAATTGATTGAAGTTCTGAATTAATCAAGATAATGGTTCACGCTATGAGCCCTTGCGTTGGTTAGCATTTAATTTAGTAAGTACCCACTACAAAGAAAATCTGCGAGGCACAAGTATCTAGAGCGAACTGTACGTTAGAAAATTTTCAAAAGTAGTCGAGATCCAGTAAGACTTATAGTCATTGTTGTACTTTCGTTATTTTATAAAAATTATTCTATTCTTAATCTTTAATAATAGCTTCTAATTGAATGATAATGTCATTGAGTTGCTTTTGTACTGGTTTTAAATCATTCACTTTACCCATTTCATTACCAATAAGATAGCGTAAGTCTTTTTTTAAACTTTCGTCCATACGTAACTCTTCTACAACGGATTTAGCTAATTCAAAATTCAGTTGAATATCACATTCATTAGGTAAACTTAACAGATAACTATTACCCTTTTTTATATAAATATCTCCACAATTCAAACGTATTTGTGTCTGGATTTGATCTGGCATTTTACCTCTCAAATTCTCTCTATATTTATTTTTAAGAATAAATACACCAGACTGGGACCAATCAGCACCATAATAACTAATTAATGTATTTTTTAAACTTTCATTTTGGATGAGATTAATTTGACCAGAAGCAATTAACTCCTGAAAAGTTGATGATGCAGAATAGGCGTCAGATAATTGACTAGCCTGATACATGTCAATTAGATTTTCGACAGGATTAATTTCAGCATCAATAGAGTTTTCGAAAACAGCTATGGCTTTTTTTGCGTGATAATAGACTTTTTTAGAATAGTTAATAGTCGCTTCAAGAATTTGTTTTTCCTCTCTAGCATCATCTAAAAGTCTTTTATAGTAAAGAGATTCTAAATTTTCATTAAGACGATTCTGATTCCAATTATTAATCTGTAGTGCAATCAAAATTCCAATAACAACAAGAATAATCTCCCCAATCGCGTATTTAAAATACTTTCCAGTTTTACCCTCAGAAAGTAGTCGCTGTCTAAAGTGTCTAAAGAACTTAATCATATGAGGTTAGTTTCCTTAAAGATAGGATTTTAATTGATTGAAGTTCTTAAATAATCAAGATAATGGTTCACGCTATGAGCCATTACGTTGGTTAGCATTTAATTTAGTAAGTACCCACTACACGGAAAATCTGCGAGACATAAGTATCTAGAGCGAACTGTGCATTAGTAAATTTTCAGAAGTAGTCGAAATCCAGTAAGACTTATAGTCATTTTTTTGGCCAGTTTTTATATGGATTTATCATAAGCTTCAGAAATCCACTCTTTTAGTTCTTTGTCAATTTCTGATTTGTCAGATAATCTTACTCTGTGAGTACACATAGTTCCAAAGGGGCCTGAATTTTCAAGTCTCTCCGTGGTTGGTTTGTCCTTTAACTTAAAACCAAGGTCTATTCTTGTTTTGGTTGCTGGTTTGATGAGAACAAACTGTCTTTTCCTAATGATGCTTACACTTCCTTTTTTTGGGGTAATAGTTACATCCGAGCCAAGTGATTTAACATATTCTATAAGTTTTTCATAAATGGGAAAAAGACTTTCTTTGCCTTTATATTGTGCTTGTACTAAGTCAACTGATGAATTGTTATCTTCTTTTGATAGGGATACAATAGTGTTAGCAAATCCGTGAGTAACGCCATGTTCAGACTTCAGAAATTTGACACCTTCGGAATGTTTTGCAAAGGATTTTTCTTTAAGGATCTTTTTCCATTCAGCCAGTGACTTACCTGTTTTTTCAGGCATATTGTCAATCATAGTTTGTAGTGCTTTCTCCATATCTTATTGATTTAATTACCAATGGTCTTGTGTATGATTTCGTTGAGTGTTTCAGCACATAATTTAGCAAATACAAACCGAATAGAAAATCCGCCAGGATTTTCTTAAGTAGGCGAGTACTAGCAATTAATTATACACGGTGTAGTGCTTTCGTTATTTATTAATATTTTCATCAATAAGTTCAATAATATGCTCTAAGGTTGCTGTTAGCTCATTTTCTTCTTTTAATCCATCTTGCCGTTGAAAATAAAAAAGATGGTTAGTTGCCCATCTAAATTCCGGATGCTCATAAATTGATTTCACATTATAACCCAGATTTTTTCCATCTTTAATGATCATTGCATTGGTCCAAGCTGATTTCATCAAATCATCTCTTTGGGCCTCAATTTTCAGTGTATTTTCTATAGCATCTGTCGTTAATTCCTTTAAAGATGCCAGTAAATATTTTAGTTCCTTATTAGAAAGTTGATTGATTTGTCCCGAAGAGATTATAGAATTAAGTATCCCATTTTGTGGATCATAAGTAACGTTCCAATTTAATTTTCTGATTAATTCATAAAACAGACTATCCGACATTTTATCAAAAGCGGCTCTGTCTCTAAAAAGCGCTCTCATTTCTATTGCGGTTTGAAAGGATCTTTCGTTTTCCTCAATTGCGAATTCCAAAGCTTTCAGATTTATTGTCATTTCTTGTTTAAGGTCTTTAAGAATAGACTGCTCTGCTTTTTTTAGCTTTCGGTCTTCATTCCAACCATTAATGGATACCGCTATTAGAATTCCAATAATTACAAGCAGAATTTCGCCAATAGCATACTTGAGATACTTACCAGTTTTGTTTTCCATAAGTAAGTTTTGGCGAATTTTTCTAAAGAATTTTATCATTGGTTATTGGTTGATCATAATGAAGCACAACGGTCTCGTATAACCGTCAGTTACGGGTTAATATGCGTTAATATTCGGTTTAGCACGGACGCTAGCAATTCCGAGTGGATTCGGACGTAGTCGAATCCGCCGTAATTGCGGTTATACATTGTTGTAGGTAGTTTTTATTCACTTTTTGGGAATTCAATTCCGATTATTTCAGCTTCTCCGATTTTGTTTGGTCCTTCGTGAATCCACCATTTTCTCCCAATATCCATATATTCATCTATTGGTTGTCTTGATAGAAATCTAACCAAAACTTCTTTTGTTTCTCCAGGTTTAATACACTCGGTTTGGTCAAATTGAATATCTCCCATATATGCATATTTAAATTGTCCATTTGATTGATATTCAAAAACGTGATTTGGACGATATCCGCTTACAATTCCATTTTTTCTTCCGCCTTGTTCAGTTGGAACCAGAGTTAATCTCGCCTTTACGTGAATCATTTCAGGTGTTTCATTAAGATCAAAATCCGTAATGCTATAGTCAGTATATTTTCCGTAAGCGTGAGTGTCAAAAACTTTCCCATATCCTAAATTCAACCATCTTTTATAAATCAATTTTCCATTGAAGTATAGATAAAGTTCATTGTCGTCTTTTATTTCCTTTCGTATTATCACGGTTAGTTTAAATTACCTACAACGCCCTGCTAAACGCAGTTCTGGTTTGCGAATGGAAAGATAATAAATTCCCTATCAATAATTAGAGAAGGGAACTTCCTTATACTCTCTAATTATTGATCGTCAATCGGCTTCGCGTAAGCGAAGGATAGATTGTGGAATTTATTAGATTGGGAATTCAAGAACCAGTACCAAATTGCTTTTAGCGATTGTTATGGCACGATAAGGACTTGAGTCCGTCAGCTGGAGCTGTGTTTGGCAAGGAATGATCAAGCAATTTGGTTTAGCAGGGCGTTAGAGCACATATTCTTGTGGGGTGAGAGTTCGAAGAACGTAGCAACACAAGTCAGCTTCAGCTGAATGTGCTCTAACGGTTGGGCTATGAGTAGTTGCGTGGGTTAGCCATTAACTTTGTAAGTACACACCAAGCTGAAAATCCGCGAGGATTTTCAGAAGTAGGCGAGAACAAGCAATTACTTATAGCCATTGTTGTATGCAGTTTTTAATATAATGTTATTAATCTTAATTTTTCTTTTTTTGGAATATATTCAAATCCAATCGTGATTTTTACAATTTCATTCAGCGTATTTAATAACTCAATTAAAATGTCGAACTTGAAAATATTAAATGATTTTAAATCAGTCATATTGTAAATGTAATTGCTCTTTATTTTCTTTTTTATTAATTCAGTAAATTCATTTTTAGAATAAGAAATTAAATTAGCTTTTTTTAGTTTACCTTTTTTTACGGTTTTCAAATAATCGAATTTATTATCCTCAATTTCAATTTCCTTTATTTTGGATACTAATGGACTAATTGAATTTAGTGAAAAGTCAATATCAGATTCAAAACCTTCAAAAACTTCACGCTCGATTTTATATGATAAAAACACTCCGTAATAAATTCCTTGAAGGCTTTTTACATTGTAACCAGATTGTTCAAATGGATAGCTTTTTAAATTGATGTTCTCGGAATTATCTCTGTCATCTTCGTGTTCCATTATTATGGTCTTATTGGTCTTAATAAAACTATTTGCCAAAATAGTTGATAAATATGACTTCATAAATGATTGGTTTGTTAAGTCAAAAAATCCAATAAATGGATGGAAACCTTTTAAGTCAGAGGTTAATTTGTCAAACATATTTTCAGACAAATTATTAATATATACTATAAAGAATTGAGTTGAATGTTTATATTCAAATTCATTAGTTTGATTTATTTGACTGTAAAATCGAAAAAACAAATCATTTTGTAATTCAATGTCACCAATATAATCTCCACATAAAATACTGTGAGTGCTATCTTTATGAAATAATGGAATTAACTTGGTAAACACTTCATATCCATACCAGTCATTTTCTATTTGTGTGCTGTCAAAAATTAACCCTATTTCCTTTCTATCGTATTTTGGTATTAAACAACTTTTAAGGCTCTCATACTTAATTCCTTTAGAGTTAAGAACCTTTATTAATTCGTTAAACATTCCATTGATTTCAGAGTGCATAACATTGTCGTCTAAAGAAAAATATTCTTTAGTAATTTCGAGAAACATATTGCCTCTGGCATTTATTGTATAAATTGTTCTGTCGTTCATTTCTCAAATTGCATACAACGGTTGACTAAACGTATTACGTTTAGCTCCATTATGTTTATACCTACAATTTATAAAATTAAGAGGCAATAAACACCAAAGCCTATAAATAAAAAAAGCCATCAAGTAAAATTTGATGGCTTTTTAGATGTTATAAAAATCTAATTTTTAGGGACTGGAAACCCTCTATCGCGCATTAAGGCTTCAATCTTGGCATCGCGCCCTCTAAATAATCTATAGGCTTCTGCAGGATCCATGGCATTGCGCGGTGCAAATAAATAGGTTACTAATTTTTCAGCAACGTCCTTATCGTAAAACCCATCTGGTGCTTCCTTAAAGGCTTCAGAGGCATCGCTGGTTAACACATCTGCCCACATGTAGCCATAATAGGCCGTTGCATAACCTTCACCTGAAAAGACATGGCCAAAATGTGGTGTTCTATGGCGCATAGGCAATTCTTTTGGCATGCCTAACTCGTCTAAGGTTTCACGTTCAAATGTATCGATGTCTATGTTGGTTGGGTCTGCTAAGTGTAATTCCATATCCATTAATGCCGAGGCTAAATACTCCGTCGTACCAAAACCTTGGTTAAACGTTGCTGCATTTTTGATTTTTTCTACCAGTGCTGCAGGAATAGGTTCGCCTGTCTCGTGGTGTACCAAAAACTGATTAATTACCTTATCTGTAGATAACCAGCGTTCTAACAATTGCGATTGAAACTCGGTATAATCCCTAACACCTCCTTGTAAGGTCGGATACTTTACATCGGCTGCAAAAAAGTGCAGGGCATGACCAAACTCATGAAAAAATGTAGTCGCATCATCCCAAGAGACCAAAACCGCTTCACCTGGTGCAGGTTTTACAAAGTTGGAGTTGTTAGAAGCTAAGACATTGGTTGGTCCTTCAAAAGTTGTGGAGCTTCTGTAGGTGGTAGCCCAAGCACCAGAGCGTTTGCCTTCACGTGCATAAGGGTCTAAATACCAAAGGCCTATGTGTTTACCAGAGTCTTTGTCGGTGACTTCCCAAACTTTTACATCCTCATGAAATACAGGAACCGAACCTTCTTCGACTGGTGTAAACTTATAATTGAAAATTTCTCCCGCAACAAAGAACATGGCTTCGGTTAATTTATCAAGTTGCAGGTATTGTTTTACTTCATCACTGTCTAAATCGTACTTCTTTTTTCGCACTTTTTCGGCATAGTAACGGTAATCCCAAGGTTCTATAGTAATGTCATCACCAAGCTCATTAGCAACAGCCTGCATGTCTGCCACTTCTTCCTTAACTCTTGCCGTTGCTGCAGGCCATACCTTAAGCATTAAATCCATGGCATTTTCAGGATTTTTAGCCATTCGGTCTTGTAGTCTCCATTGTGCGTAATTGTCGTAACCTAACAATCCGACACGTTCTTTGCGCAATCTTAGAATTTGGGCAATGATTTGGTTATTATCGTATTCGTCGCCATTGTCACCTCTAGAATAGTAGTTTTCCCACACTTGTTTGCGCAATTCGCGCTCAGTAGAGTAGGTTAGGAACGGATCCATGGAAGAGCGCGTGTTGGTTATGGCATACATGCCATCTTTGCCTTTATCGGAGGCAATCTTTGCGGCCGATTTTATAAAACCATCAGACAAACCACCAAGTTGGTCTTTGGTTAGATAGGTTACATAGTTTTCCTCATCGTGCAACACATTGTTGGAAAATTGAGTGTATAAGGTTGAAAGTTCTTTGTTGATTTCGGCATAGCGTTTTTTCTTTTCGGCATCAAGGTTAGCACCATTCATTTCAAATTGCTTATAGGTCAGCTCTACAACACGTTGCTCTTGAGGTTCAAGAGGATTGTTCTGTGAGGCTTCGTAAACGGTTTTGATACGTTGAAACAATTTTTCGTTTTGGGAAATCTTAGAACGGAATTCAGAAAGTTTTGGGGCTAATTCGGCCTGAACCGCTCTAAATTCTGGGGTAGACCTATTGCTGGATAAAATACCGTAATAGGTAAATACACGATCTAAGGTTTTGCCTGCGCTTTCCATAGCAACAATGGTATTCTCAAAAGTTGGAGCTTCAGTATTATTGGCAATGGCATCAATTTCCTGAAGTTGTAGTTCCATACCTTTTTCAACAGCCTCTTTTACATCGGCAACATTCATTTGGTCAAAAGCAGGTACACCTTGGTAAGGTCCTGTCCACTCTTGTAATAGGATATTTTCCGTCATGGATTGTTGATCTGTTTTTTGTTCTTCTTTACAGTTTGAAAATAAGATAATACTACCTAAAACGGTAGCTTTAAATGCTTTAGAAATCATTGTTTAGTTATATTAATTTTAGAGAAACAAGATAATGAAAATGACATTTAGGAAATCTTAATTATTCTATAATTTCCACCTTTCTGATGTAAACATTATTTAGTGGCCAATCTCCTTCGTCAGTTTTAACTGAGTTGATTTTATCGACCACATCCATACCTCTAATGACTTCACCAAAAACGGTGTAATCACCATCAAGATGTTTGGCGCGTTCTCTATTCATTACAATAAAAAACTGGAAAGGCGACGCTAGTTTATAGGCATTTTCAATTTCGCTACTCGGCATTGAGACCGAACCGCGTTGATGAGTGTAGCCACGTTTGGTGTCTGGCGGTAATAGGTAATGTCCTATTTTGCGTCGTTTTTTGTAGAGGTCCAGCCCATCACTACTACCGCCTTGTACCACAAAATCCTTAATCACTCTATAGAATTGCGTGCCATTAAAATATTGGCGTTTGGTGAGGTAGATAAAATTAGCACGATGAAATTTGGTCTTGTCGTACAGCAGAATATCAAAGGTTCCAAAATCGGTAGTCACTCTTACTTTATCTTCTTTGTGTTCTTTGTCGTATTCTAAAAAGAACTCCATAGCATTGGCATCCGTCAGGATAGGGAATTCCGAAGTTTTCTTTGTTTTCTTTTTGGGTGCCGGTTTTTCTATTGTTGTTACCGTATCTTTTGTGACCGTTGTTTTAGAATTTTTTGAAGTTTGTTTATCTTCACAGCTCCATAAAAGAAGAAGGATCATCAATACCAATTGAAATCTCATAAATGCACTTTAATACGTTTTCTGAATCTGTAGTAAAAATAAAGAATCTAGAGCTTTTTGGCGAACAATCGCATGCCAAAATGTCTCCACCTTACCGATTAGAATTGGCCAAACGTATGAAAGAAAAGGCTAAAAATGCTAAGACCGCTGGTGTGATGGCACTTTTTTATCCGGATAAACGAGCAGAAACCCACTTGGTATTAATCTTAAGGAAGACTTACAAAGGTGTACATTCTAACCAGGTTGGGTTTCCTGGTGGAAAGTATGAAGATACCGATGAAAACTTAATGGTCACCGCTCTGCGTGAAACTGAAGAGGAGGTCGGTGTACCTAGGGATACGGTTAATGTGATTAAAACCATATCACCCTTATATATTCCTCCAAGTAATTTTATGGTGCATCCTTATTTAGGTCTTATCGATGACACACCTAAATTTATAAAGCAGGATGAAGAAGTGGAGGATATCCTGGAAGTACAACTGATGGATTTTTTGGATGAACGTAATGTGATTACGACCAACGTCCCTACATCATTTAATGTAAGGGTAGATGTACCAGCCTTTAAATTAAATGGGCATATTGTTTGGGGAGCGACCGCTATGATGCTTGGAGAAATAAAAGACTTGTTAAAACAGGTTTTATAACGTTTCATAATTGTTAATTTTGTGACCAACTAACACTAATTACAAATAATGGGATTATTTAAAAAGAATCCTTTCGGACATATACTTTGGGTTAAGAAGTGGTTGATAAGAATTTTAGGCCTTCTAACACACAGACGTTTTAGAGGTTTTAATGAATTACAAATTGAAGGTTCAGAAATTATTAAGAACCTACCAGAGACCAATGTGTTGTTTATTTCTAACCACCAAACTTATTTCGCAGACGTTATAGCCATGTTTCATGTGTTTAACGCCAGCCTCAGTGGTCGTCTAGATAGCATAAAAAATGTGGGTTACTTATGGAACCCTAAATTAAATATGTATTATGTGGCTGCTAAGGAAACCATGAAATCAGGTTTAATTCCAAAGATTTTTGCCTACACGGGTTCCATTAGTATAGAACGCACATGGAGGGCAGAAGGTAAAGAAGTGAACCGCCAGGTAAAAATGAGCGACATCACCAATATTAAGAAAGCGTTGGATGATGGTTGGGTGGTAACATTTCCGCAAGGAACTACGACTCCTTTTAAGCCTATAAGAAAGGGTACAGCCCATATCATAAAACAATACAAGCCCATTGTTGTTCCTATTGTTATAGATGGATTTAGACGTTCGTTTGACAAAAAGGGATTACGTATAAAGAAAAAAAATATATACCAGTCCTTTGAAATAAAACAGCCTTTAGAGATTGATTACGATAATGAATCCATTGCAGAAATCGTCGAAAAGATTGAGTATGCCATTGAGCAACATCCATCGTTCTTAAAGGTGATACCTCAAGAAGAATTAGAAGAGAAGGAACGCCTAAATAAGCTGCGTGATTGGTAGTCTTAGGATAACCTCAATGTACTTAGACTTACATCTAATAACTAAACTTCTAACTTTTTAAGCTCGTCATAGTTTTTGTTGAGGCGCTTCAATAATATACCATATAGTAGCCTGTAGAATAACCAAATTATTCCTAGAAAAACAGCTGTAACTATCATGGTTATAACAACAAGGACTGTCATTTGAGTTGAATCGAAAGCGGCAACTTGATCGTGAAATTCCATATTTTGGTTAAATTCAAAGAGCAATGACAGTGGTATGGAAATAAAAATCATAACCAGATTATAGAGCACATAATACTTTATGACCTTTCGGGTTCTTAAAATGCTTTCCATTAATTTTTTAGCACTATCGGTTGTAGATATTGATTTATGTGACTTATATAATAGATAAACAAATACTCCGATTACCACAAAACCTAAAATAGTTAAAGCTGTAAAGAGGGGGTTTTCATAGCTGGTCTCCAAACGCGCCTTCATTTTATCCGAAAATACATAAGGCAGATAGCTTATAAGTAACCAAAACAACAACTCTGCGACACTTATGTAAAACAAGGTTTTTACAATTGAAGACGATTTCTTGTGCAACATGGGATAAATATCTGTATCCGAATAGTTCTTGAATTCGTCCGAGGTTTTATTCCAGTTCTTCTTTAATAATTCTAATTCATCCATAGGGTTACGGATTTAATATTGTTTTTAATTTCTTCTTCACTCGGTTCATTTTCACTCTTGCATTCACTTCCGTAATACCAAGTGTCTCACTAATTTCCCTATAATCTTTATCTTCTAGATATAAGAAAACCAGCGCTTTTTCAATATCGTTTAGCTGATGTACCGCTTTATAAAGTTGCTTTAGTTGTTGCTCTTCGGTATCATCATATGCTTCTGCCTTAATCTTAAATTCTACATTATCAAAAGCTTGGGTGTCTATTCGTCGTTTAGATTTTCGGTACAGTGTAATCGCTGTATTAAGACCTACACGATACATCCAAGTACTAAACTTAGAGTCACCCCTAAATTTAGGATAGGCTTTCCATAATTGTATGGTTATTTCCTGAAACAAGTCGTTATGCGCATCTGCATTGTTGGTATACAAACGGCATACCTTATGTACAATGTTTTGATGCTTTTGCAATTGCTCTACAAAACTATGTTCAAGTTCTTTGTTCAATTGATGAATTTGGTTAGTTACCTATAAGTAGTTATATCTTAGGATTTGTTACAGTAATTTTTAAAATTCCTAAAATGATTAGAAATTGAGCCGCAGCATATGTCAACATAATGCTTATCTCTGAAAGTGGAATGGGCTGGTAAAACTTGTTAAGGGCTAGAATACTATCGGATACCATAAAGAGAATGGCACCGAGAAAAACAAGATTATAACTCAAGGTATTTACCATACCTTTTCTGAGAAATGCTGTTGTTGTCATGCTTAAAATAACAATCATATATATGACAACAGGAATAAGCATATTGCCTAATCCATCCTGTAAGAGGTAAAATAATCCTACCGCATAGAGTAACAAGAGCATTACAAAACCTATAGCAGATTTTTGTTTATTTCTATGTCTTAAGAAGACCAAAATGTACATAATATGAGCCAATAGGAAAGCCACAAGCCCAACAGTAAAAAAATGTGTCGATGTATCCACAAACATTAAAAGGATATCTCCCAGAACTGAAGAACCTAAAGCCAAAAGTGTTATTCTTCTAATGCTATTAGTAAGACTACCAGAGGTTTTGACAAATAAAAATATCAAACTGGTCACAATAGCTGGTTTGGCTATATAATGGGCCAGTTTTAAGCTATCTGTACTTCCTGTAAGGATTTCAAAAAGTACTATCACAAAAAAAAGGATACTGAATTGCTTTTCAGTGTTGGTTAGTTTCATAGGTTGAAATTAAATAAAAATATTCAATTCGTCCTTTAAAAATTACAACTCAGTAAAATAGAATTTAGTTAGTACTGTAAATGATTGAAGTTTGTGCCATCAAATCAAATCAATCAAAAAAATGAACAAGTTAATTATAGTCTTAGTTTTATGTTTTGGTAGCCTAAGCTATTCACAAACCACCATCTCAGGTAAAGTTGTAGACCAGAAAAATAGTCCAATCGAAGGCGCTAATATCTATTTAGATGGTACCTATGATGGAGCCACTTCAAATGGAGATGGCCAATTTTCGTTTACCACTTCAGAAACTGGAACACAAGCTCTGGTCATTTCCTTTTTGTCTTACGAAACCAAAACAGTTGTAGATGAGGTTTCAAAATTTGTTAACCTTAAGGTTATGCTTAGGGAAGATGTAGAATCTTTAGATGCCGTTGTTTTAAGTGCTGGGACATTTGAGGCCAACGATAATAGTAAGGTTTCGGTATTAAAACCTTTGGATGTCGTTACCACGGCAAGTGCGCTTGGAGATTTTGTTGGTGCATTGCAAACCTTGCCAGGAACCTCTAATGTGGCCGAAGATGGCCGTTTATTTGTTCGTGGTGGTAATGCAGAGGAAACCCAAATTTTTATTGATGGTATAAGGGTTTTTACACCGTACTCGCCCACAACTAACAATATTCCAACACGTGGACGCTATTCTCCCTTTTTGTTTGATGGTATTACCTTTTCAACTGGTGGTTATTCTTCAGAGTTTGGTCAGGCGTTATCAAGTGTTTTATTATTAAATACTATTGACGAACCCGATCAGGAAAAAACAGATATAGGTTTAATGACTGTGGGTGCTGCAGTAGGAAACACCCAAAAGTGGGAGCGTTCTTCATTGAGTTTTAATGCTACGTATATTAATCTCGCTCCGTATTTGGCAGTTTTTAAAGATAGAAATGATTGGGAAACACCATACCAGGGCGCACAAGGGGAAACGGTTTACAGGTATCGCTTAAATAATGGTATGCTAAAGTTCTACGCGGCTTTTGATACGGCCAAATTTCAATTAACGCAAGAAGACATCAATTTTGACGAAGGTTTGGATTTTAAGTTGAGCAACAATAACTTTTACCTTAATACGTCCTACAAAGGAATCTTAGGAAATAACTGGACCTTACATTCAGGACTAAGCTATACCTATGCAAAAAATGAAATTGGTGTCATGGCGAGTGCTATTGAAAACGCTGAACATTCAGCACATATAAAGTTAAAAGTAAAAAAGCGTTTTAATAGTCGATTCAAATTGAGCTTTGGTGCAGAACAGTTTATTACCAAGTTCGATGAAAATTTTGATGAAGATATCCTGGACGTTACTTATGGTTATAATAACAATATCACAGCTGGTTTTGCTGAAGCCGATTTAATTTTCTCAAAGGACTTAGCCTTAAAAGTAGGGCTGCGATCGGATTATAGTTCAATTTTTAACGATCTTGATTTTTCACCTAGAGCAGCTTTAGCCTACAAAACCTCTAAAAACGGACAAATGTCATTAGCCTATGGAAACTTTTACCAAAACCCGAATAGCGATATTTTAAAATTTAATCAAGATTTACAGGCAGAAAAAACAACACACTATATTTTAAACTATCAATACGTTAACAACGGTAAAATTTTTAGGGCAGAAGTTTACAAGAAAGATTATGCCAACTTGGTGAAATTTGATACGGAGTTCACTTCCTTTGATAGTAATTACACGTCTAACGGTAATGGTTTTGCTCAAGGCCTGGATTTGTTCTGGCGTGATAATACGAGTATTAAGAATCTGGATTATTGGGTGAGTTATTCGTATTTAGATACTGAGCGCAACTACAGAAACTTTGAAACATCTGCCCAGCCAGGATTTGCTACTAATCATAACTTATCTATTGTTGGTAAGTATTGGATTGATAGTTGGAAAAGCCAAGTAGGTTTGAGTTATGGCTTTTCGTCAGGAAGACCTTATACCAATCCCAATACAAACGAGTTTCTAGGTGAGCGCACAAAGTCCTTTAATAGTTTGAGTCTTAATTGGGCATACCTGCTAGACCAGCAAAAGATATTGTACTTTTCTGTAAATAACGTTTTAGGGTTTAAAAACATTAATGGTTATCAATATGCCAATACAGCAGATAGCAATGGACAGTTTAACCGAAGAGCTTTAAGACCTGCAGCAGACCAGTTCTTTTTTGTAGGCTTCTTTTGGACTATTAGTGAAGACGGCAAAGATAATCAGCTTGACAATCTGTAAAATGTTAAAATATTGGTTTTGAGTTAAACATGACTTTTATCATAGTTATTACGTCTTATGATGGGTAACTTTATGGTATAAAATTAAACGTCATGGAACTAAAGAAGAACCCAAGAGCCAATGTAGGTCGAAACAGCAGTTTATATTTTGCTGTTGGCTTAAACGTAATGTTACTCCTTACATACTTAGGATTAGAACATAAGACTTACGAAACAGAGACGGCTAAGATTGATATCTTAATGTTAACAGAACAGTTAGAAGAAGATATTCCTATCACAAACATTAATATTCCACCACCACCTCCACCACCTAAAGCGGTAGTTACAGAAGCTATAACGGTTGTTGAAGATGTTGAAGAAATAGAAGAGACCTTTGTAGAAAGTACCGAGATTGGACAAGACGACGTTATCGAAGAACGTGTTATAAATGTAGAGGATGTAGAGGTAGAAGAGGTAGAGGAAGATGTTGAAGTGCCTTTTGCAGTAATTGAAAGAGTACCTCAGTTCCCTGGATGTACAGGTAATAACGAACAGCTAAAAGCTTGTTTCCAGCAAAAAATGCAGGAACACTTACAAAAGCATTTTAGATATCCTGACGCAGCAGCTGAGCTTAATATACAAGGTAGAGTGTTTGTATTCTTCTTAATTGATAAGCATGGTAAAGTTGCTAAAATCCAAACACGTGGACCAGACAAGTTATTAGAAACTGAAGCGCAACGTATTATAAGTTTACTACCTCAAATGGAACCTGGTAAACAACGTAATAAACCAGTTGGTGTTCCTTACAGTATACCTATTAACTTTAAATTAAGAGAACAATAAATTCATTATATGGTTTAGATAAATTTTTGATTGATTACAGAAAACCCCTTTGCAAAAAGGGGTTTTTTAATATTTAGAGCATTGGATTTTTTAAGGTATACCAATTGCAATGTATATTTTCATAGGAGAATGTACCAGCAGGTTTTAAGCCTATGTTCTTTAGAATCTTATTGGAAGCCCTATGTTCGGAATGTGCCGCAGCACAAATTTCCTTAAGTCTTAAGTCCTTGAAACCATAATCTAAAGATGCCCTTGCAGCTTCAGTGGCATATCCATGTCCCCAAAATTCTTCTTTAAGGCGGTAACCTAAATCATAAGAATCAAAAGCCCGAACGTTACGTTCAAGTTTTAGTCCAGACCAACCCACAAATTCTTCGGTGCCTTTCTTTATGATGGCTAAACGACCGATACCATAAGCTTTGTATTGTTCTAAAACACTTTTAATATACCCTCTAGATTGCTCTATGAAGGTCACTGGGTTGTTACCTAAAAACGCATGTACTTTTGGATTAGAATCCAATTCAAAGAAGTTTTTATCGTCATCTTGGTTGATTAGTCTAAGATAGAGGCGTTCAGTTTCTATTTTAAGATTCACTTCCACTTAATATTACAGCCCATACTAGGCTTTTGGTTTGGATCAATAGCTTCGTTATTCAATAAAGCCTTCATTGCAGCTCTTAAATCTTTACCTGTAACAGGAATGTCATTTCCAGGCCTTGAGTCGTCTAATTGTCCGGCATACACCAATTTTAAATCCCTGTCAAACAAGAAGAAATCGGGTGTACAAGCAGCATCGTAAGCTTTTGCAATGTCTTGTGTTTCATCATACAAATAGGGGAATGGGTAATGATTTTCTTCTGCATGAGTTTTCATCTTATCAGGACCATCTTGCGGATAGTTGTCTACATCATTGCTAGATATCGCTATACAGTTAATACCTTTAGGTTTAAAGTCATTTGCTAGTTTTACTAATTCAGCATTGACATGAATTACAAAAGGGCAGTGGTTACATATGAACATAACCAATGTACCAACCTCGCCTTTAAGTTCGTTTAATGATTTTAATTGGTTGTCTTTTGTATCTATAAGACTAAAATCAGGAGCCTTTGTGCCTAAAGGCAACATATTTGAAGGTGTTAGAGCCATGCTTTATTATAAGTTTTACTAATTTTATACTATGGATAATATAATAACATTTGAAGACTTTACAAAAGTCGATTTAAGAGTGGGAACGATTATAGAAGTCAATGATTTTCCAAATGCTAATAAGCCTGCTTATCAGTTGACCATAGATTTTGGTGAACTAGGCATAAAAACATCCTCTGCACAAATTACGACACAGTATAAAAAAGAAGACCTGAAAAATCGTCAGATTATAGCTGTGATTAATTTTCCGAAAAAACAAATTGCCAATTTTATGAGTGAATGTCTGGTAATAGGTGCTGTAAAAGCCAACGATGTGTTTTTATTGCATCCTGAAAGAAAGGTAAAAAACGGATCACAGGTGGCTTGATTATTGCACTGATATAAAAATTAAAACCGTTACGACAAGTAACGGTTTTTTGTTGTAATGTATTTAAATATTCTATTAAATATCGTCGAAACTTACATCCGTAAAGCTATCTAATCCTTTAGAATCACTAGACGTTTTAGCTTCTTGGGCAACAAAATCATCCTCTGGCTTAAAATCTCTTTGATGACGTTCGCTTATGACTTCTTCACCTTTTTCATTGATGATGTAATCGGTCATTTCTGCTAAAATATCCCTGAATTCAGAAAAATCTTCTTTGTATAGGTATATTTTGTGCTTCTTGTAGTGGTAAGAACCGTCGTCGTTTGTAAATTTTTTACTTTCGGTAATGGTTAGGTAATAATCTCCAGCTTTTGTTGCTCTAACGTCAAAGAAATAAGTTCGTCTTCCTGCGCGTAATACTTTAGAATAAATTTCTTCTTTATCCGACATTTCATAATCGCTCATAAATCAAGTCTTTTTTTTAATTTCAAATCAAAAATCTAAAAAAAAAGCAAACTAACAAATAAATTATTGTATTTCTTTTTCGGAGAGTTGTTTTGTATAAAGCTCTTTGTAATATCCTTCAACATTAATGAGGCTTTCGTGATCACCAGACTGAATAACCTTACCATCTTCAAGGACAATTATGTGATTGGCATTTTTAGCTGAAGACACACGATGGCTAACAATAATCGTTGTTTTGTCCTTTGTAAGCTTTATAAGATTTTTCAGGATTTTTTCTTCAGTTTCGGTGTCCACTGCAGAAAGGCAGTCATCAAATAAGAGTATTTCAGGTTTTTTGATTATAGCCCTAGCAATTGATACACGCTGCTTTTGTCCACCAGATAGGGTTATGCCTCGTTCGCCCAGAACCGTGTCGTAGCCTTTACTAAACTCTATAATGTTTTTATGAACTTTGGCATCTTTAGCAGCTTCGATAACTTCTTGGTCTGTTGCGTCTTCTTTTCCAAATTTTATATTGTTTTTTATGGTGTCTGAAAACAAGAAGGCGTCTTGCGGTACATATCCAATACTGTTCCTAAGACTGTATAAATTAAGCATTGATATGGTTTTATCATCAATTAAAATGTCGCCATCTTGCACGTCGTATAATCTGCCAATAAGATCTAAGATTGTAGACTTACCAGAACCTGTTTTACCTAGTATGGCTAAAGTTTCACCTGATTTTAAGGTAAAACTAACATTTTTTAAGGCTTCTATGTTCGTGTCCGGATAAACAAATGATACATTTTTAAATTCAATATCACCCTTAATTGGGGTGGATTCGTTTACTGTATTTTTAATTTCGGGTTCAGTCTTTAAAAATTCATTAATTCGTTCTTGAGACGCTTCGGCCTGTTGAACTAAAGACGTTACCCAACCAACAGTAGCGACAGGCCATGTGAGCATATTGACGTAAATGATAAATTCTGCAATGGTACCGATGTGTTCTATTTCGCCATTCATATACTGCATACCGCCCACATAGATTACGATAAGGTTACTAATACCAATTAGTAAAATCATAAGTGGAAAGAAAAGGGCTTGAACCTTTGTGAGATCGATTTGCTTTTGTCGATTTTCAACTGAAAGTCCATCAAATTCGAGATTGGTCTTCGGTTCAATACCATAAGACTTTATTACAGAAATACCACTGAAAGTTTCTTGTGCATAAGTAGATAGGGTAGAAAGAGACTGCTGTACAATAGTACTGCGCTTATTGATAAGTCTACTGAGCTTATAAATTGAAACCGATAAAATGGGTAGAGGTATTAGGGTGTACATTGTGAGCTTTGGCGCGGTATTAATCATGTAGATGATAGCCACCGTAAACAAGGTTATGGTATTTATGGTATACATCAACGCAGGACCTACATACATTCTTACCTTACCAACATCTTCACTAATACGATTCATGAGGTCACCAGTACGGTTAGATTTATAAAAGTTTAAGGACAAAACTTGGTAGTGTTGGTAAATTTCATTTTTAAGATCGTATTCAATATATCTTGAGACATTGATAATGGTTTGACGCATTAAAAACGTTAAGAGACCTGCAAATACTGCTGCACCAATGATGAATAAAATATTGGTGATAAGTCCTGTTTTAAAAATCTCATATGAAATTTTACCGTCTAAGCGGTCTGAAATAATATTGATGGAATCACCAACAAAGCGCGGTGTAAACAGAACAAATATTTTGGCTACAATGGTAATGATCACACCAATAATTAAGCGGTATCGGTATTTAAAAAAATATTTATTAAGATGTTTAAGTGCCTTCATGTTGCATTTGGTCAGTCAAAAGTATTATGATAATCTGATTTTGACGTTAATATTTTGCTAATCCTCCATTTATAATTTATTTTTGCACGCTGTTTTTAAATAATATTCAAACAGCCTTAAATCTAAATCAAGAATGACTTCAGAATTAATAAGTTCCAAGGAACTTGCAAAAGCAGATCCTGTATTTGGCCAAGTATCATTTGACGATCATGAGCAAATTGTGTTCTGCAACGACAAAGATACTGGTTTAAAAGCTATAATAGGTATACATAATACAGTTTTGGGTCCTGCGCTGGGTGGTACTAGAATGTGGAACTATAACAACGAATGGGAAGCTTTAAATGATGTACTCCGTTTATCTCGAGGTATGACGTTTAAATCGGCCATAACGGGATTAAACTTAGGTGGTGGAAAAGCGGTAATTATAGGTGATGCTAAAACGCAAAAAACACCTGAACTCATGCGTCGTTTTGGCGAATTTGTTCATTCCTTAAGTGGTAAGTACATCACAGCGGAAGACGTTGGGATGACTACTGAAGACATGGATACGGTAAGGGAAGTAACTCCTTATGTTACCGGAATTTCAGAAAGTAAAGGTGGTGCCGGTAACCCTTCGCCAATCACTGCTTATGGTGTGTTTATGGGCATGAAAGCAGCTGCAAAGTTTAAATTTGGTTCTGATGTACTCGAAGATAAATCAGTTTACGTTCAAGGAATAGGTCATGTTGGTGAAGCTTTAGTAGAACATTTAGTAAATGAAGGAGCTAAAGTTACTATTGCAGATATAAATCAGGAACGTTTAGAGGAAATCCGTTCTAAATATGATGTGACTATATATGGTGGTCAGGATATTTACAGTGAGCCTATGGATATCTATGCACCATGTGCGCTAGGTGCCACGATTAACGATGATACGATTGAAAGGTTACAAGCTAAAATAGTCGCAGGTGCTGCAAACAATCAGTTGGCTGAAGAAAATAAGCATGGTAGAGTCTTACAGGAAAAGGGTATTGTTTATGCACCCGATTTCTTGATTAATGCTGGCGGTATCATTAATGTGTACGCAGAGTTAGAGAACTATGATAGACAAGAGATAATGCGTAAGACCGAAAATATCTACAATACAACATTAGAGATATTGGACCACGCCAAAATAAATAATATTACCACGCATACAGCGGCATTAAATATTGCCCGAGAGCGCATCGCAACACGAAAAAGAGAAAATTCTAAATAATTTTTTTTCGACTTAAATAATACTATTTTTGCAAGGTGAATTTCAAAATTGGAATTCACCTTTTTTAGTAAACTATATAAAGCAGTTCTTACACATGCTAAACAGAAGACACATTAGAATAAAAGTGATGCAATCGTTGTATGCTTTTAAAGGTCACGAAGGTGATGATTTAACTAAGGACGAAAAATTTTTAATGCACAGTCTAGATAGCATGTTCGATTTATATCTTTCTATTTTAGCCTTGCTTACGGAATTGCACAAAAAAAGTAAGGATTACAATTCAAAGCTTCAAAATAAGCTCTTAGGCTCTGATGCAGATAGGCAACCTAACACTAAATTTCAGGATAATATCTTATTGAACATTATTAGTAATAACAACATGTTGCAAGATATTATTACCAAACGTAAGCTGAATTTTTGGGATCTCGATTTTGAATATGTGGATATTCTTTTTAAAGAGATAAAAAACAGTAAACTTTATGAAGCCTATTTGAACAATAATGAGGATGGGTTAGAGTACGATAAAAAATTCATTATAAATATTTATACCGAAATAATTGCACCAAACGATAAGTTGTACGACTATTTTGAAGACAAAAAATTAACTTGGGTAGATGACTTCCCAGTAGTTAATACCGTTTTATTAAAAGTTTTGGGTAAAGTAAAATTGACCTCTGCAGAAACAAAACTACTACCCAACCTTTATAAAGATGAGGACGATAAGGAATTTGCAAAAGACCTGTTTAAAAAGACCATTCTTAACAACTCTAAGTTTGAAGAAGAGATTTCTAAACGAACAACCAATTGGGATACAGAACGCTTGGCAAGTTTGGATGGCCTATTATTAAAGATGGCCCTATGTGAATTTCAGAAATTTCCATCTATTCCTTACAAAGTAACCATTAATGAATATTTGGAAATCGCCAAGGAATATTCTACACCAAAGAGTAGCTTATTTATCAATGGCATTTTGGATAAAGTTGTAAAGGAATATCAATCCAACAATCTACATTTAAAAACAGGTAGAGGCCTTATGTAGATATTTTATAACCTATTTCTTAGGTAACCACATAAAGGTTATTTTAAAAGTTTTTATTGCTAGGAATAATTATTACCTTTGGCATTCTAGAAATTCAATTGTATTAACTAAAAATATAAATAATGAAAAAGATTGTATTAGGATTAAGCGCATTATGTATGGTAGCCTTTACGTCTTGTAAAGATGATGCAGCTAGCAAAGTAAATTCAGAAAATGTTGCGGTTGCAGCTGAAAGAGATGCCAATGCTGGTAATTTCCCGGTAATGGAATTAGATAAAATGGTTCACGATTTTGGAACTATTGAAAATGGTACACCAGTAGAGACCATTTTTAAATATACCAATACAGGTAAATCAATGCTTGTAGTGAGTAATATTAAAAGTACTTGTGGTTGTACTGTTCCTTCTAACTATACTAAAGAAGTGGCACCAGGTGAAACAGGTCAATTTACAGTAAAATTTAATGGTAAAGGAAATGGTAAGGTGTCTAAGTCTTTAACCATGACAACCAACACTGAAAAAGGTACTGAAGTTGTGAAGATTACAGCTATGGTAAACAACCCTAATGCAGCTCAAAATACAGCTGTAAAAACAAACCCGTTATCGACTTCACCGACCAAAACATCAACACAGCCAGGTCACGAAGGACATAATCACGACTAAGATTTAATATGGAAGGATTAAGTTCATTTTTACCATTTATTGCCATTTTCGCAGTGATGTATTTCTTTATGATAGCACCACAAATGAAACGTGCAAAACAAGAGAAAAAATTTGCTAGTGAGTTAAAGCGCGGTGATCGTATCATCACCAAGAGCGGAATGCATGGCAAGGTTGTAGAATTAAACGAAAAGGATAACAGCTGTGTTATTGAAACGTTAGCTGGGAAAATAAAGTTTGATCGTTCTGCAATTTCAATGGAAATGAGTAAAAAACTAAACGCGCCGACCAAAACGAAATAAATTGGTCAGTAGATAGAAATTAAAAAGCCACTTTACAAAGTGGCTTTTTTTATGGTATCAATAGGAAGTGCTATAAATGTTTATCTCAAGAGTTATGACTTCTTTTAGCCGTTAGCTCAGCAATCTTACAGATCACTTCTACCGCTTTTTGCATGCTTTCAACAGGCACATATTCGTAACGGCCATGAAAGTTATGACCACCTGCAAAAATATTAGGACAAGGTAAGCCCATATAGGATAATTGTGAACCGTCGGTACCACCACGTATAGGCTTAATCAATGGTTTAATACCCAAAGATTTCATCGCTTCTTCCGCAATATCTACAATGTGCTTTACAGGTTCTACCTTTTCTTTCATATTGTAGTATTGGTCTTTAATTTCAATCTCAAAAATTTCAGCTTCAAATTTGGTGTTTAAGTCAAACACTATTTTTTTCATCAAAGCTTTTCGTGCTTCAAACTTATCTTTATCATGATCTCTAATGATATACTGCAATACAGTTTCTTCGACCTTGCCATCTAGTCTGTGTAAATGAAAAAATCCTTCATAACCTTCAGTATGCTCAGGGGTTTCTAACCTTGGTAAAGCGTTGATGAATTCTGTTGCATAGTACATTGAATTTATCATTTTCCCTTTGGCATATCCAGGATGCACAATCTTTCCTTTCACTTTAATTTTTGCGCCAGCTGCATTAAAATTCTCGTATTCTAATTCTCCAATCTGACTACCATCCATGGTGTATGCCCAGTCAGCACCAAATTTTTCAACATCAAATTTATGGGCGCCTCTACCAATCTCTTCGTCTGGTGTAAAGCCAACCTTAATCGTTCCGTGTTTAATTTCGGGATGATTAATAAGGTATTCCATAGCAGTTATAATTTCTGTAATGCCAGCTTTATCATCTGCACCCAATAGGGTTGTACCATCTGTGGTAATTAAAGTTTGGCCTTTGTACAGTAAGAGGTCTTCAAAATAATCTGGTGATAAAATAATGTTTTCCTTACCATTTAGAACGATGTCCTTACCATCATAATTTTCTACTATTTGAGGTTTTACATTAGCGCCTGTGAAATCCGGAGATGTATCAAAATGCGAAATAAACCCGATGGTAGGAACATCATAATCTACATTACTAGGCAGTGTTGCCATGATATACGCATTTTCATCTATGGTAACATCACTCATCCCAATAGATTTTAGTTCTTCTGCAAGCTTTTTGGCCAAGTCCCATTGTTTTTCGGTACTTGGTGTACTTTCAGAATTGGGATCGGACTCAGTATCTATAGTGACATAACTAATAAAGCGATCTATGATATGTTGCATAGGTTCTTAGTCTTGTTTAGGATTAAAGCTTAAATGTAATTACGGGTAATTTAGAGTGGTTTACCAAGTCTTCTGAAATACTGCCACCGAAGAAATGACTTAAACCAGTTCTACCATGGGTAATTATTGAAACTGCATCAGCGTCTTCTCTTCTGGCATAGTTCAACACACCATCTTCTACCATATGATCGGCCGTATATGCAATATTTAAATCACTTTCGTTAAGTTTGGAAAGTTTAATAAAGTCCGATACTTTATCATTGATTTCATCTGTACTTAAAAAACTCAAGTTCGGAAGATTAACATGTAGTAAAGTTACTTTATCAGCTAACTCGTTAAGTGTTTCTAAAGCGTTTTTCACAGCAGAAATGCTCTCTTCGTTAAAATCACAACCTAGAACAACGTTTTTATAGTGTACGGAATTTGGTTTGGTTTTTACTACTAATACAGGAGTATCACTATAGCGTACTACCTTTTCGGTATTAGAGCCTGTAAACACGCCGTCATGGTCACTATGTCCCCTTGACCCCATAACAATAAGGTCAGCTTTTTCCTGACTCGCTACTTCCGATACTTCTTTTAGAACTTTATGATGCTTAATTACTGGAGTAACAGATACACCCTCCAAGTACGGTTTATCTAAGAATTTTTCGAACTCCTTGTTGGCTACCATAAGCATAAAAATAGTTTCCTCATTTTTTTCATTTCCAGAAGTGGAAAAAATAGATTCAGAAAGCTCTAACATGTGCATTACAATAAGTTCGGCATTATACTTTTTAGCTAGTGCTGCTCCGGTTTCGAGGGCGTATTCAGAATGTTGTGAGAAATCTACAGGAATTATGATTTTTTTCATGATCGTTTTTTAATTAGTTATTGCTCAAAGTTAAGAATTTGATTGATTAAAAATAATGATAATTGACAGTTTATATAAATATTTAATGGACTCCTAGCATTCGTAAAAGGTTTTAGATTCTTATTTTTGTAAAGCAAATTTCTTTCCATGTATAAAGCTATAATAAGACCCATTCTTTTCTGTTTTGATCCAGAAAAAGTACACCATTTTACATTTGCCTTAATAAGAACCATTTCAAAAATACCAGGTTGTAAACGTTTATTTAGATCGCTGTATTTAATTGAGGATAAGCGTCTTGAGCGTCCGTTGTTTGGTTTAACATTTAAAAATCCAGTAGGCTTGGCAGCTGGTTTTGATAAGGACGCCAAACTCTACAATGAACTGTCTAATTTTGGTTTTGGATTTATTGAAATTGGTACCCTAACACCAAAACCACAAGATGGAAATCCTAAAAAGCGGTTGTTTAGATTAAAAGAAGATTCAGCGATTATAAACCGAATGGGTTTTAATAATGGTGGAGTAGAAGAAGCGGTGAAACGATTAAAGAACAACAAAGGTGTTTTGATTGGCGGAAACATTGGAAAAAATAAAATCACCCCAAATGAAAATGCCGTAGACGATTATAAAATCTGTTTTAATGCACTTTTTGATTATGTAGATTATTTTGTGGTCAATGTTAGCTCACCAAATACACCAAACTTAAGAGCTCTGCAGAATAAAGAGCCATTGACAGAGTTGCTAAAAGCATTACAGGTTTTAAATTTTCAGAAAGCAAAATCTAAACCTATTTTACTTAAAATAGCTCCAGACCTTACTAACGAACAACTAGATGATATTATAGCTATTGTAAAAGAGACTAAAATTGACGGTGTTATTGCTACAAACACTACTATTTCCCGCAAAGGATTACAAAGCGCCAATAAGGATGAAGTGGGTGGTTTAAGTGGTAAACCCTTAACGTCGCGTTCTACAGAAGTCATCAAATATCTGGCTCAAAAAAGCAATAAAGCCTTTCCGATTATTGGTGTAGGCGGTATAAACTCAGCCCAAGATGCGTTGGAGAAGTTAGATGCTGGTGCAGATCTGATACAAATATATACTGGCTTTATTTATGAAGGACCCAAGTTGATTAAGTCCATTAATAAGGCACTCCTTAACAAGACTTCATAGGTATTGAATATAGAGACCCTAATATCATTTGCACTAGCTACATCAGTTTTGGCGATATCCCCAGGACCTGATAATATTTATGTTCTAGTTCAGAGTATTAGCAATGGAAAAGCTTTTGGTTTGGCTACGGTGTGCGGTTTAATAACTGGTTGTATTGTGCATACCACATTATTGGCGTTTGGAGTTTCTGCCATTATAAAAGCCAACGAACATTTGTTTTTTGGCATTAAAGTATTGGGTGCTTTGTATTTATTGTATTTGGCTTACAAGGTTTATAGGTCGAATTCCCAATTAGATTTCAATGAAGAGATTGCACCAAAGAAAAGTTTAAAAGCTCTATTCGTACAAGGATTCTTTATGAATGTTTTAAATCCGAAAGTGACAATCTTCTTCTTGGCATTTTTTCCTGGATTTCTGTTTAGCGATACAATGAGTACAGTTTGGCAGTTTTATATTTTGGGAGGTATTTTTATGTTAGTCTCATTTCTTATATTTTCTGCGATTGCCCTATTGGCAGGGCAAATTAAATCCTACACATTGAAGCATAGAAACTCTGGAAGTGTTTTTAAGTGGCTTCAGGTAATTGTTTTCATTGGTATTGCAATCTTTATTTTAGTCTGATGATGACACTATGAAATCGATTTCGGAAACCGTATATTTGGGGCAATGAATTCAACTGTAAAACTCATAGAATGTCCTAGGGATGCCATGCAAGGCATTAAAGATTTTATTCCCACAGAACAGAAAATACAGTACATTCAATCATTATTGAGAGTCGGTTTCGATACAATTGACTTTGGAAGTTTTGTATCTCCAAAGGCTATACCCCAAATGGTTGATACGGCAGCAGTTTTGTCACAATTGGATTTATCCGATACCAAAAGCAAATTACTAGCTATCATAGCAAATATTCGTGGAGCTAATGATGCTGCAGAGCATTCGGAAATAGATTATTTAGGCTTTCCATTCTCCATCTCAGAAAACTTCCAAATGCGTAATACGCATAAGACCATTGCGCAATCCGTTGAAACGTTGCAAGCGATTTTGAACATAGCGGAGAAGAGCAAAAAGGAAGTGGTTGTTTATATATCCATGGGATTCGGTAACCCTTATGGTGATCCTTGGAATGTCGATATTGTAGGTGAGTGGACTGAACGATTGGCAAAAATGGGAGTGAAAATTCTCTCCTTAAGTGATACTATAGGGAGTTCAAACCCAGAGAATATCGAGTATCTCTTTTCTAATTTAATTCCAAAATATCCTCATATTGAATTTGGTGCACATTTACACACAACACCGACCACATGGTTTGAAAAAGTAGATGCTGCCTATAGTGCTGGTTGCCGACGTTTTGATGGCGCTATACAGGGTTTTGGTGGCTGCCCAATGGCAAAAGACGATCTTACTGGCAATATGCCAACGGAAAAAATGTTGTCTTACTTCACGCAAAAAAAAGCTCACGACTTAAATGCCATGAGCTTTGAGAGCGCTTATAATGAAGCGACAAAGATTTTTTCAAAATATCATTAAAACCTAAATTCCAGTCCTAGGTTTCCACCAAATGGATGTCCTGGTCGTAATCCGGCAGGTACCCTTGAAACCGCATAGGTTTTATCTAAAAGGTTTATAATATTACCGGTTAAACTTAAGGTTTTTGAGAGATGATATTTTCCGGCAAAATCTATTATAAAGTTGGAAGCAACTTTTTCATTACTAGGAATATTTCCAGTACCAGCTAATGTTCTGAATTCTCCATTATACCGTCCACTCAAATTCAACTCATATTTAGCATGTTCTAACGATATGGAGGCATTAAATTGATGCATTGGAATGTATGGTAATTGATCACCTTCGTTTACTTCTCCCCACAAATCATTGCTACTGCCAAAGCTATTTAAAAACTCAGTGTGTGTGAATGTATAACCAAAGGTTATTGGTAATTTGTATTTAGTGTTGTTCTGAAGTAATTCATAATTTAATAATAACTCAAGACCACTAACTGCGACTTCACCAGCATTAAATTGGTCAAGGGATCCTGTTCCACCTGTGGCTGCTAAATCACTACCCAATAAATTACTATAGTCGTTATAGAATCCAACTATTTCACCGCGGAGACCACCCACTGTAAATCGTGAACCTAGCTCGTAGTTTATGCTTTCTTCAGATTGCTCACCATCAGAGCTTCCTGGAGGTGAAAATCCTTTATGTACACCACCAAAAACAGAAACATTGTTTGAAAATGCATAATTAATACCTATGCCAGGGATAAAAATATCTACTTTATTTTCTCTGAATGCCAAGTTGGTACCCGTTCTGTTGGGATCGTCATCGCCAAAGTCGTCACGTTGTAATATGATATTTTCATAACGTAAACCAGGAGTTAAAGTAAGTTTGTCATACTTTAATTTATACATGGCGTATGCGGCAAAGGCTGTTGCACTACTAATACGATTACCCTCTGCACCACGAGGACCTTGAGATGTGCGCGTCATTTGCTGTTCTATGATACTATAACCATCTTCCCATTGAAAGCGATCTTCTTCATCATAATGATAGCGTAAACCTACTTCAATATCATGAAAAGTGTTGTCACCATACCAGTGGTAATCAAATTTTGTCTGAATACCCTTGGAATAGTAAACACGGTTATTGGCTTTTAATAATAAGGCGTCATCACCAGAGTTAACATCACCACGAACAATAGCCATATGGTCTGCAAAGGTTATTGGATCTGAAACGACTGTGGCTATACGTTGTGCGTCTCCATTAAAGACCACGTCATCTAATTTAAACCAATTGCGCGTAAACTTATTGTAATATCCATTGGTTGTTAGTCTCATATTCTTGCTGAAATCCAAGGTATGGGTAAGCATCAATTGCAATTGTTGGGCTGTCATTCTATCATCTTGTGAAGACGCATATCTACTATATGGCGATTGGGCAAAATCTTCTTCAGTCAGTCCTAAGTAAGTCTCGTTAGAGCGTTCATCGTAATAATGGAATTTAGTTTCTAAGGCCTGCTTTAATTTAGCGTCCTCACTACTATAGATACTGAATTTTGCCGTAACCTCGTTAATATCAAAGCCTGTGTTGCTGCCATCAGGTAAATTTTTAAATCCATCAGATCCAAAATTCAAGTATTCTACCAGATAACCAAAATTTTCTTTTCGGTCTCCAACTCTTGCCAATAATTGTTGTGTATCAAAAAGGCCATAGCTCGCTCTTACTTCTCCTTTAAGTTTATTTGGGATTTGGGCAGATATCATATTAATGGCACCACCAGTAGTAAATGGACCAAACTGTACTTGGCTACTTCCTTTTAAAATTTCAACAGCCTCCATTCGTCCAACAGAAGGGAAGTAGTATGCAGCTGGTGCGCTATAAGGGGCTGGGGCAATAAGTACACCATCTTCCATTAGTGATATTTTGGCACTACGTTGAGGTGAGGTACCTCTAAGACTAATATTCGGGCGTAAGCCAAAACCGTCTTCTTCATAGAAGGTAACACCTGGTACTGCTCGTAATGCGCGGTTTATATCTGTGTAATTGAATTTTTTCAGTTCTTGAGGCGAAATGTAATAGGCGGATCCTGTACGATGTCTCGCAACATATTTACTACCAAATATTTGGTTAGAATTAATAATGACCTCATCTAATTTTTGAATGGAGTCGAGGGGCTTTTCTTGTTTTTCTTTTTCTTGTGCATTTAATAAAATACTTGTAAAGCTTAGTAACGATAGGGCTAATTTTATTTTCATTAATTTAGACTTATTAAAAATAGATTATTATTTGGCTGCAAATTTACAACCTCAAGACATTATTTCAAACTTTATTTAGAATAAATAAAAATAAAATTTACAAGCCACTGATTATTAATTGGATATCAATTATCTAAATATTTTAAATGGTATGATTTGTTTTTAAATACAGCCAAGCACTATGAAAAAATACGTATCTTTGCGTGCAATTATATGTTAATTGCACTATGATAGCACATGAAAACAAAATCTTAGGTGAAGGCCTTACCTACGACGACGTCCTTTTAGTTCCAGCCTTTTCTGAAGTACTTCCACGCGAAGTAAATATTCAAACAAAATTTACTAGAAACATTACCATTAACATTCCTGTAATTTCCGCAGCGATGGATACAGTTACGGAGAGTAGAATGGCCATTGCTATGGCTCGTGAAGGTGGTATTGGTGTGCTACACAAGAATATGACTATAGAGGAACAAGCACAAAAAGTAAGACGGGTAAAACGTGCTGAAAGCGGTATGATTATAGATCCTGTAACCTTGCCTTTGGATGCTACCGTGGTTGATGCTAAAAATGCTATGCGAGAACATAGTATTGGAGGTATCCCAATTGTTGACTCCAATGGAAAACTAAAAGGTATTGTTACCAATAGGGATTTGCGTTTTGAGCATAAAAACGACCGACCAATTGCCGAGGTAATGACAAGTGAAAATTTGGTGACTGCTCCCGTTGGTACATCCTTAAAGGATGCTGAAGATATATTACAAGAAAATAAAATTGAAAAACTTCTGATTGTAGAAGGTGATAAACTGGCAGGATTAATCACCTTTAGGGATATAACAAAGGTGACCCTTAAGCCAGATGCCAATAAAGACAACTACGGGCGACTAAGGGTTGCTGCGGCTATAGGTGTAACAGGAGACGCTGTAGATAGAGCGGAAGCCTTAGTGAAGGCTGGTGTAGATGCGGTTGTTATTGATACTGCACACGGCCATACCAAAGGTGTAGTAACGGTTTTAAAAGAGATAAAATCAAAATTCCCTTCACTTGAAGTTATCGTCGGAAATATTGCTACGGGCGAAGCTGCTAAATATTTGGTGGAAGCTGGAGCAGATGCTGTAAAGGTTGGTATTGGACCAGGTTCTATCTGTACAACACGGGTGGTTGCTGGTGTTGGTTTTCCACAATTTTCAGCTGTTCTAGAAGTAGCAGCTGCTATAAAGGGTAGTGGGGTGCCTGTTATTGCAGATGGAGGTATTCGTTATACAGGTGATATACCAAAAGCTATTGCAGCGGGTGCAGATACAGTGATGCTAGGATCTCTTTTAGCAGGTACTAAAGAAAGTCCTGGTGAAACTATTATTTATGAAGGACGTAAGTTTAAGTCCTATCGTGGGATGGGATCTGTTGAGGCGATGAAACAAGGAAGTAAAGACCGTTATTTCCAAGATGTGGAAGATGATATCAAAAAATTAGTACCGGAAGGTATAGTAGGTCGTGTACCTTATAAAGGCGAATTATATGAAAGTATTCATCAGTTTGTTGGTGGTTTGCGCGCTGGTATGGGATATTGTGGAGCTAAGGATATCGCAACCTTAAAGGAAACAGGACGTTTTGTAAAAATAACCTCAAGTGGTATTCATGAAAGTCACCCACATGATGTTACAATTACTAAAGAGGCCCCAAATTATTCAAGATAATTAACTTATAGGATGAAGTAAGACAGATCAATTAAAACAATTGTAATGTCTTTGTTTTAAAGCGGCTAGGATGTCTCTGTATTTTCTTATCCTTTTATAATATCCTTGTATTCCTCGAAAAACGATTCAAACAACATCATATTGGTATTAAAGAATTCCATAACTTCTCTCCAGGTGTTTTTATTATGGATGGATACCTTTTGATTTAAGGGAATATAGATCCGCGAGATTTCTTTGCCATTGTCTAGAAAATGAACTTCCTCATAAATAGCATCTGGTAAGTAATCTGTTTGTAAAATACCTTTTAAGGCAACAAGTTTTTCCCAGCAATTGATACGGTTTTCTAAATCGTCTTCTAAGTCTAGACTTATGTGAGCCTTTTTAGTATCGAAATGAAATTTAAAAGAAAGTCCTTTAATTTTGGTGTTGTATAAAGTCCATTTTCTGGGAAAGGATTTTCCAAAACTAGTCCAGAATTCCTGACGTAATAATCGGCTTTCTTCCTTGCTGAACATCTATATAAAGTAAGCGATAAGGACTCCTAAGCTAATGGCAACCAACTTAGATAAATTAAACTTATGACCTTCTCCAGTCTCAAACAAAATAGTGGTAGAGATATGTAGAAAGATACCTATAACCAGTGCATTAATGCTCATAAGGTATGTGGGGTTTATAGACAGCGTATTGGAAGCTAGAGTGCCCAAAGGTGTCATAATCGCAAATATAACCATAAAGCTAATCGCCTGTAATTTGGCATATTTAGATTGTAATAAGAAAGAAGTAAGCAATGCAGCAATAGGGATTTTATGAATCAGAACACCATAAACCATGTCATTATGTTGATGAATGGGGAATCCTTCCAAAAAGCTATGAATGCATAAACTAATAAACAATAGCCAAGGGAATTTGGTATCTTTTTGATGTATATGAACATGACCGTGTTCAGCGCCCTTAGATAAAAACTCTAAAACAATTTGTAGTAAAATACCACACATGATAAGCAATCCCGTATGTTTGGCATTGAGATGCTCATAGACCTCCGGTAATAAATCAAAAAGTGTTAAAGCTAATAAAAACGCACCACTAAACGATAAGAGTAATTTGGTGTAAATTGACTTTTGCTTTTTGGTTAAAAAAGCAATAGCAACTCCAATGATGATGGCGTATATAGGAAAAAGGTACTTATTCATTTATTTAAAAATCATAATCAAACGCTGAGAGGTTTTTGGATGATATTGACCTAATTTGTAATCTCCAAAAATATCAAGTAGGTGTACACCAGCTTTTTCAAACAACAAAATAAAATCGTCTAGAGATAATGCCTTGACACGTTCTTGAAATTCAAAATTCTCACCATCAATTTCAAATTTGATATCCTTTACAATATAACCGTTTTTAACACTGCGTTTCTGATGAAAATCTATACCATCAATGGTTTTTACATCTTCAGTAACTAAGTTGTCAATAATATAATTGACGTTCATAAAATCAATAACCCCAAAACCATAAGCATTCAATTCTTCTTTAATGGAAGTAATAGTTTTTAGGTTGCAAGTGTCATCTTCAAAATAACCAAAACTTGTAAATAGGTTAAAAACGGCATCAAAAGTATCAGGGTAAGGTTTGGTCATGTCATGCACGTCAAACCTTAGTGTGTCATTTTCAAACTGGCTGGCGTGTTTTATACTTTGTTCAGATAAATCTATTCCAGTAACATTATATCCCAGCCTATTGAGGTAGATGGAGTGTCTGCCTTTGCCACAAGCCAAATCTAAAATTTTTCCACCTTCAGGAATGTTTAGATAACTAGTAAGATTATCCATAAAAACCTGTGCCTCTGCATAATCCCTGTCTTTATATAGGATGTGGTAAAATGGTGTGTCAAACCACGAGGCGTACCATTGTTTTGTTGAATTTGTCATAACCTATTACGTCCTGCAAAAATAGTTTAAATTTGCAATCTATTTGACGTGTTGTATGGACAATAATTTTAAAATGGTAGCCAAAACCTTATTTGGCTTTGAAGATATATTAGCCAAAGAGCTTACCCAACTTGGAGCTATGCAGGTTGAAAAAGGGGTGAGAAATGTGAGCTTTGTTGGAGATAAAGGCTTTATGTACAAAGCCAATATTGGCCTTAGAACCGCTATAAAAATTTTGAAACCCATAAAATCATTTAGGGTTACCAGAGAGATAGACTTGTATAAAAATGTAAAAGATATTAAATGGGAAGACTATCTGAAACCTACTGGATCTCTTGCTGTTGATGCCACAGTAAACCATAGTATATTTACCCATTCGCAATACACCGCTTTAAAAACAAAGGATGCTATCGTAGATCGTTTTAGAGAGCAAAACGGACAACGGCCAAATGTTGATTTACGCTTTCCTGATTTAAAAATAAACGTACATATAGACCGCCAACGCTGTACAATTTCTTTAGATACTTCTGGGGAATCATTACATCGAAGAGGTTATAAAACAGCAACCAATATTGCACCTATTAATGAGGTATTGGCTGCAGGTTTGATTATGATGAGCGGCTGGGATGGTCAATCCGATTTTATGGATCCGATGTGTGGTAGTGGAACCATTCTCGCAGAAGCTGCCATGATAGCTTGTAACATTCCACCAAACTTGATGCGAAAGGAATTTGCTTTTGAACGCTGGGAAGATTGGGATGTGGATTTATTTGAAACCATTGAAGAATCATTGCTTAAAAAAGCCAGGGATTTTCATCATAAAATAATTGGTTACGATAAGTCTCCATCAGCAGTTAGGAAAGCTAAGGAAAATATTAAGAATGCCCATTTAGAAGAGTTTATTCACATACAACACGAAGACTTCTTTAAAACACAAAAAGCTGGTGATGCTAAACTTCATATGGTATTTAATCCACCATATGGAGAACGTTTAGAAAATCTTAATATAGAGGAATTCTACGGGAATATCGGTACCACCTTAAAACATGGTTATCCTAATACAGATGCTTGGTTAGTGACGTCTAACCTTGAAGCCTTAAAATATATAGGCTTGCGTCCGTCACGCAAAATAAAGGTATTTAATGCCAAGTTAGAGTCGCGTTTTGTTAAATACGAAATGTACGAAGGCAGCCGTAAAGCTAAAAAACGGGATTAAGGATTCTATGGTTTACTATAACCGATGACTAGAAGCGGTAACCAAACAATAAGCCAATAGTGTTTAGCGTCTGTATGGATTGCTCATCCTGAAATGAGGTATTGTTTTCTGTTTTTAATTTATTGAAGTCTGATTGTGTTGAAACATTAATCCCTAAAGACCAATTGTTGGATACGTCATATTCAAAACCAAAAAAACCTTGAAAACCAAAAGTCCATCCCTCATAAACATCTTCTTCGATGGTAGAGAGAAATCTAAATTCATCATTGATGATGGTTTGACCGTAAAAACCAGCAGAGAGTAATAAGTTGATTTTATCTGTAAGTTTTTGACTCGAGCGCACTAAAAGAGGAAATTTTAAAAGGTCGCGTTCGTGATAAAAGTTTCCACTACTATTGAAACCATTCCCACTAAGTTGTAACCATCCAGCACCTGCACTGATCCCAAAGTTGCTGTTAAAATTGTAGGTTAAAAGTACTTCACCCACATTGGCGCTTAAATTATAATTGGGTTCATTGTCATTTTTTACTTGTCCATAACCTATGCCAGTAGTTGCAGTTACATCAAAACGATTAAATGTAACATCATCGTCTTGAGAATAACTTATGGAAATAAATAAAATAGAAAATACAAAGCTAATTAGAGGTAATTTTTTTTTCATGGCCGTTATTTTACCTCTAAAATAGCCAACCATCATATTATTTTTTAATGTTTTAAATAAAAATTAACAGAGTCATCATATACTACAAAGGCCCTAAAAGAAACAACTATAACTCTTTTTTCTCATCAGGAAAACGTCCCACTTGTGTTTTAGGATAGGTGTCAAACAGATCTTTTACCAAACCGTTAATATAAGGCTTCAGTTTTTTGTCAGGTTTGTTCAGTTCACATAATACCGAAGCATGCCACAAGACTTTATTGGTTTCAAAATCTGCTACGTAAACAATGAGTGTTTCTTCTTCATAGGTTTCTTCATGAATAGTACAGGTTTCCCAATACTCGAGATATTTAGAATGCTCACAGTTTTCAAACTCCACCGTTTCTTCACTGATCATAATTTTAAAACCTGCCTGTAATTGCGGGTTCAATACATTGGTTCTATGCGCTTTATTTTCCATTTCATCTGCAACAGCATCACCTATTAATTGCCGCACCTTATCGTTATCGAGTTGTGGATAGTTGAGGTGTTCTACCGTAAAATCCTCAATACAAAGTACATACGTGTCGTATTGATTAAAATCTACTTCTAGGTTATAGTCGTAGACGACCTCGCTAGTGGCGGCGCAGTTAAGAAGCAGTACTAATAAAAATCCTGAAATTATTGAATAAACTCTCATAAGGCAGTGATTTAGAATGTTCTTCAAGTTCTAAATTCTAGGTCAGAAATACTATGACAATTGTCAAGTTTAAAAGGGTGTACTTAATTTTCTTCAAAAACAAGAGTCTTTTGGTATTCAGCTATTACTATTTTAGGTTTGAACAAGATGTTCTCAAACATGAAATTTTTGTAATAGCTTCACTTTAATCATGGTTTGTTATTACAATAGCGGTAATAACTGAAACGCTATGTTCATCTCCTACTCAAGTCCTTCTAATTGTAGATTGTAATCGTATTGAAGATCTTCATGCAGTACACTTATTTTTTTCTTAAGGGCAAGGATCTGTCTTTGGTATAGGTTACTAAGTGTTCTATTTCTATGTATGGATGGTCTAAGTTCGTTTAGTTGTTCGCAAAAGTAGAGAAGGAGTTCAACTTCGGTAGATTTTTTGTTAGAGTAGCGGCTGTAAACTCTAATTTGTCGTAGAATCTTTCTGATGGTTTTTTTCATATAGAAATAGCTATCCGTATTTATGCCCTCAAATAACTCGTCTAAAGAGGTTTTTACGCTGCTTATGTAACCATCTTCATCATGAGCTTCAAACAATAAATACGTCAGAAGTGCCTTGTTCTCTTTTTTAAACTTACCGAGGCGTAAGCATAGTTCCAGCAAATCTTCCTTTGGCAACTGTTTGAGTTCTTTTTTTATGGTAACGATAGACTCTATCTTCATTGTAATTCTAAACTTGGCTTAGGATGTTCAATAATGTTTTCTAATGGTTCGTTTTACTCTAAATAGCCTATAAATACCGATCGCTAAAATAAAGGCAGACACAATAATAAGAATGATACCATATGATTTTAAATCCGAGAAGAACTCTAGTTTTAAAATGGTCACGCCCGTACCGAGAATAACCAAAAAAGTTCTGAAATAGGCTAAAAACGTACGTTCGTTAGCTAGCTTTGTGCGTTCTATAGCAAGCCAATCTCGGGTAATAAGTGGTTTGTTGTTTTCTTTCTTCGTTTTTGACATTTAGTCTTTTCCTTTTAATAAATTAATGCTCACCGTTGCCAATTCGTTATCAGGGAATTTTGCAAAATGATCATCGTCAGGTACAAGACCTGCTTGTTTCGCAATATTTCTAAACACATCGACCTCCACAATGTATTGATCGCTAAACCCATGTGTAGCATCGTAAGCGGTTGCAGCGGTTTTGCCAATATTGTTTGCTGCTAAATCTGGACTTATGGTATGCAACTCTATAATTAATAGTCCAAATTTATCTACATAAGGTTTCCATTTGCTTAAATGTTCTAGAAGCGAAGCCTCAACAGCCTTATTGTTAAGTCGTTTGCCTTTACTTGCATAAGCACCAGAAGATTTACTAATAAAATCATAAGTTTTCAGAGGTGCTTCCCAAATTCGATTATGATCTAAAAAGGTTCTAACGTTTAACAGATCCTGCAGTTCAATATTATAATCTTCTTTTAAGTCAGACGCTAAAAGGTCTGGTCTGCCAATATCTCCCCAAATGACCTTAGCCCAAATATCAGCAGCAATTAGATTAGCTCTAGTCACCCTCAAAGCGGCTTTATTAAAATCTGCACCTACTAAAAAAAGTGGATGGTCATCGAGCATTTTACCACGTAAGGTTTGCTGTTCAATAACGTTAAAAATATGCTCAATAAATGCCCCATTCCCACAGCCCATGTCTAAAATACCTTTGGGTTGCAGGTCAATGGGCCTGTTGAATAAATCTATTATTACTTTATCTATAACCTTAAAATAAGTGGCATGTGCACCGCCACTTCCCCAAACATTCATCTCACGATGTACGTGTTTTTCGGTGTCGCTTGGTGATTCGGTTTTGAGCACTAATGGATTGCCAAAAATGAGTTCATCGAGTTGTAAAAAGGTAGGTAAATATGATACTGTTACACCATAAGCACTGGCGCGTTTGGCAAAAAAGAGGCCTTTATCCGTAAATTGATAGGTGTTTCGTTTCTTTTTGAACCATCCTAAATGTGCAAAGAAATCGAGTATTTTTTTAAAGCTTTCAGGATCTTTATGGTATTCTTCAGCTGTAAAAGAGGCCTCCATAAAATACTTATGAAACAAGCCGTTTACACCCAACAAAACAATAATTGGTCCTGCAATGACTCCTTCAATATGTTTGTAAATCTGGTATTCAATAGATGCTTCATTCGATATATCTAAACCAAAATTGGTTTCAAACTTTTTAAAAATACGTTCTAAAGCAATGAAGGCATCAGTACTAATCATTTTTTCCGTTGCAAACCTATCGGAATAACGCAAGAGGTTGACGGCATCTTCATAAAGATGTACTATTTTGAAAGCAGTTTCGGACTTGTCATTAGTCTTATATATTATGGTATTACTTTTATTGTCAAGGTTTTGCAAAAGCCATCCTTGAGAACATAATACCCTAAGCGCGACATTCAGGTAACCTTCATTAGCATTAAATACATCAGCAAGTGCTTTTGTGCTAATGCTTTCTTTCTCTAAAATATAGTCTAAAACTTTATGTTTGTGTAATGTATATGCTGAAGTTGCGGTAGCGATACCATCTAAATGACGAAATATGATACCTCTGAGTTGAGATTTGTCTGATTTTGTAAGCATAAATATGAACTGGTATTTAAATATAAAAAAAACCATCACAAAAATGATGGTTTTTAATAGTCTATTATTTTAAACGGTATTATCTCAGTTTAGGAAAATCGGAAGGACTAACCTCGTGCATCACGTTATATACCGCTTCAAAAATATCTTCTACAGATGGTTTTGAGAAATAATCTCCATCTGTACCGTAAGCAGGACGATGTGGTTTTGCAGCCAACGTTTTAGGTTGACTATCTAAATACTGATAGGCATTTTGTTCGTTCAGGATTTGGTCTAAAATATAGGCCGAAGCTCCGCCTTTAACATCTTCGTCAATAACCATGACACGGTTGGTTTTGACTATACTCTTAACGATGTCATGATTTAAATCGAATGGTAATAACGATTGTACATCAATAATTTCAGCATCGATACCAACTTCCAATAACTCCTTGGCAGCCTGTTCTACCAAACGTAACGTAGAACCATACGATACCAAAGTGATATCCTCACCTTCTTTAATGGTTTCAACAACACCAATAGGTGTTTTAAATTCACCAATATTATTAGGCATTTTTTCTTTTAAACGGTAACCGTTTAGGCACTCTACGATTAAGGCAGGCTCGTCACTTTCTAAAAGTGTATTATAAAAACCAGCAGCTTTCGTCATGTTTCTAGGTACTAATACATGTATACCTCTAACTAAATTGAGGATGCCTCCCATTTGAGAGCCAGAATGCCATATACCTTCTAAGCGGTGACCACGTGTTCTAACTATTAAAGGTGCTTTTTGGCGTCCTTTTGTTCTGTATTGAACAGTAGCTAAATCATCGCTCATAATTTGAAGCGCATAAAGGATATAATCCAAATACTGAATCTCTGCGATAGGTCTTAGACCTCTCATGGCCATACCAATACCTTGGCCTAAAATGGTAGCTTCCCTAATACCTGTATCTGAAACCCTAAGTTCACCAAATTTTTCTTGAAGGCCTTCTAGACCTTGGTTAACATCACCTATATGACCTGAATCTTCCCCAAACACCAAAGCTTCTGGGTATTTGTTGAAAATTGCTTCAAAATTATCTCGCAGTACCACACGGCCATCTACTTCGGCAGCATCATTACTGTAAGTTGGGAGTACTTCTGATTGGTATTTTGCTTTTAGTTTAGACTCACTGTATAAGTGAGAGCTATATTTAGGTTGATTTATTTTAATGTAATTATCAATCCAGTTCTGTAGGGCTAATTTTTCATTAGAGTCTTCAGAAATGACATAACGTAATGCCTTACGCGCGGTAGATAATATATCTTTTCGAATTGGCTCGTCTATGGCCTCCAAATCACTTTTTAGTTTGGATATAAAAACACTGTTAGCACTTGTTTTGGCAACATTTTCCAATAGTGTTAACACCTCATTTTTTTCTTCCTTGATAGGGTGGATAAAGGCCGACCACGCTGCTTTTTTTCCATCTCTCACCGCCTTCTTAATATCCTTTTCTAATACAGTTAATTCTTCGTCTGTTGCAATGTTGTTTGCAATCATCCATTGACGCATTTGTGCATTACAGTCGTATTCTGCTTCCCAAGCTAATCGGTCTTTATCTTTATAACGCTCGTGAGATCCTGATGTTGAATGCCCTTGGGGTTGCGTTAATTCTTGAACGTGAATCATAACCGGGACATGCTCTTTCCTTGCTACCTTGGCAGCACGTTGATAGGTGTCTATTAACTCAGCATAATTCCAACCATTAACTCTAAAGATTTCGTAACCGTTGCTGTTGTCTTCGCGTTGAAATCCTTTTAAAATTTCAGATATATTTTCTTTAGTAGTTTGGTGTTTGGCATGAACTGAGATACCGTACTCATCATCCCAAATACTAATTACCATTGGCACCTGTAAAACACCAGCGGCATTTATAGTTTCAAAAAACAACCCTTCACTTGTACTGGCGTTTCCTATAGTTCCCCAAGCAATTTCATCACCATTTTTAGAGAAGTTTGTCGTGTCTATACCCTCAACATTTCTGTAAATTTTGGAGGCTTGTGCTAAACCAAGTAATCTCGGCATCTGCCCAGCAGTAGGGGAAATATCTGCACTAGAGTTTTTCTGTTCCGTTAAGTTTTTCCAATTTCCTTGATCGTCTAAACTATGTGTTGCAAAGTGTCCACCCATTTGACGACCAGCAGACATTGGTTCTTCTTTTAAGTCCGTATTGGCATACAACCCTGCAAAGAACTGCTCAATCGTTAATTCCCCAATAGCCATCATAAAGGTTTGGTCTCTGTAGTAACCTGACCTAAAATCGCCGTTTTCAAAGGCTTTTGCCCATGCAATTTGCGGGACTTCTTTACCATCACCAAAAATCCCGAATTTGGCTTTTCCCGTTAAAACTTCTCTTCGACCTAATAGACTGCATTCACGACTGGTAACAGCAAGTTTGTAATCGTTTATAACCTCTGTTTTAAAATCCTCGAATGTAATCTCCGTTTTGGTATTAGGGTTTGTTTTCATTTAGGTCGAATTTTTAGGAACACAAAGGTACTAAATTAGGATATTTTAGGCAATACTGAAAACTGTTAGAATTTTGAATTATTCTTAACAATAACCAGTTTTTATTGATAAAAACTTAAGTTAATCGAAAATATTAACATTTGAATAAGAATATGTTAATACCATTTACGTCTAAATAGCCCAAGGAGGACTTGTGGGTCTACAGTGATAATAAATCGGATACGCTGACTATAATTAGGTTGCGCAATTTCCCAGCCAAGTGTAGAATAGACAGGGAAATAGACTTCAAAGAAATCTTCCACTAAATTAAGTCTTACACCAGAATCATATACAAAGTTCGCACTATCAAACTTGTTCTTAACAAGTCCAACATCTCCGTAAGCTTGTATATATCTCCAAATGGACGTACTAAAATTAGCTGTGGTTATCCATTGATTTGCAAAAGGCGTTGGTAGCATGGATTTAAACCCTCCTTCTGCAATAATGATTTGCTGACTAAATAAACCTGCAGCTTCTGACCTTCCCAGATAGTTGAGGTCAAAGAGATAATCTGTTGGCCTGTCCAAGGCGAAACTAAAGAAGTTGGAGTTAGGGTCTGTATCATTATTTAAAAACACACCTGCAAACAACCTAAGGTTAATATTTCTATTGCCTTTAGTTAATTTTCTAAACTCATAACTTGCAGACAATTTACTGAAATTACCCGCAAGTTGGAAGTCCGTGCTAAAACTTGAAAAGTTAATCCTTCCTGGATTAAAATGTGTGTATCTTAAATTAAAAACACCGTAATCGGGCTCGTCGATTTCAACTATAGCATTGTCACCAATATCCCTATTAATACTTACATATCTGGCTGTAATATTATCAATTTGGTCTGCTCTAAAATCTTTATCGTTTCTAAATCTTAAGGTTAACGACGGTCGAATCGTAGTAAAAAAGGCATCTTCTGCAAAGGATTGATAGCCCGCCGAAATGCCATATGTGATATCAAACAGGTTCTTATTTTCAATATTATGTGTGTAAAAAATAGAGGTAGACCCTGTTAAAGACTTAGACTTTGTGGCATATTGTGGTGAAAATCTGTAGTTAAGACGTTTCCTGAGTATGGTTTTATTATAAATTTTGGTTCCGAGTGTTAATCCATCATAAATATTATTAAACTCAATTAAAGGCATAAAAAATACCTGGTTGTAATAAGGATCTTCGATGTCCTTAAATAATCGAAATTGTAGAGGCTTGTTATTTATAAAGGTTCCATTAACCGACTTATAATTATCACGTTGGTTAAATTCTGGTATCACGTTGTAATAATCCAAAACAAATTTATCTGTATTATCTTTTGGTAAGCTTATGGTTTTTATGCCACTTATTTGTTCTACCCATTGTTTACCAATAACAGTATCATTACTAATGCTGTAAAGGGATATTGGCATAGAATTATTACGTTTGTTTTTAATGCTAACAATAAAGGAATCTTTTGTGGTTTCAACACCTTTTATTTTAAAGTCTATTTTTTTTCGAGTTCCTACATAATCTGTAAAAAACCAATTAATGTTCTTAGATGTTTTGGAACTTAAAAAGGTCTCAAAATCAGATATTTTAACATGGCTCTTGAGTTTGTTTTGCTCTAAAAATGCGGTGATGGTTTTAGATAAATCGATATCGTCGGTAAACTTTTCCAAGTAGTTAAGGCCTACGCCAGCCTTATATTTGCCTGCGATATTGGCATTGAACTTAATTAAGGAATCCTTAGGTGTTGTTAGAGGTTGGTCTCTATTTTTTCTGGCAATTTCCATAGAGTACAAAAAGTACTGAAAATTAAAATCTACATCTGCTGCATGAAATGCACGAATACCCCAAATATTAGCTAGTGTTCCCAGTAATTTCATGTCTGGATAATGTTCCTCAACATATTTGATCATAAAATAAATCTGAAGACCCTCACTAAGCCAATGCTCCTTTCTTGGGTTTAGTAGTAAGGTATTGTCAATGTATTTTTTAAGAGCGGTCTTTAATAATTTTAACTCATACTGAAATTGATCTGGAAATGGTCTTAGAAAATCAGGTAGTTGATTTAGACCATAAAGCGGATTTTTGTTATAATCAATCCTCGAAACCAATAAACGCTCATGTGGATATTTTCCTAGATTTTTAGTTAAAAATCGTCCGATTTTATCGGTTAGAATAGCTTTATCTGCGCCAGGTAATCCGCGTTCATTGATGTTTGAAATAAGAATTAAATCATCCGTCTGTACAAAGCCAAATAAAGGGAATTTCTGAAGTGCCAGATAGGTGTCTACGCGGTCTTTACCATAGTAAATAGTAGTCTGTCTTCGGGTCTTTGGGTCTGGATCGGCAGAAATAAGATTAAGTTCAGATGTTGGTCGGTAGTTTAAAGGATGCTCAATGGTGATTTTGACATCTGATTTAGGGACATATAAATCGTCAAGATTTTTATTGCTATAATATTGCCATTCTCCGTTGTATACTGCTGGCGTAATGTACCAGTGCTTCAATTCAAAATCTCTATTTTTTGTAAAACCATAGTCTGTAAATGTAGCATCAGGTAGAACCAAAATGTAACTTAAATTAATATTATAAGACTCGCCAGGTAAAAGTGGTTCAGGAAGTTTAGCTCTTAAGACATCGGGATGCTCTTCTAGATATTCAAAATCTAACTTGATGTTGGTGTCATTATCGGTAATGCTAGTAATAAGGGTAAAACCGCGCTGTTCACTTTTTGCCAGATGAAACTTTGTGCTAAATTCTTCTTCAAAACGTTTGGCTAGTGGTGTGGATTTACTCGAATAGCTATTGTTCCAGTCATGCAAATAGATGTCCTGTAAGGTGTCGCTCGATTCGTTTTTATAGACAATCTGTTGGGATATCGTAAGGGTTTTGGTTTCTACATCTGCATTAGCATTAACCTCAATACGGTTTTGTCCATATATTGGCGCAGTGAGGAGAAAAGTGATGACATATATTTTTAATTGTTTTATCAATGCGAAACAATAAATTTAAGAGGCGTTGAAAAAGTGTTTGAAAATGTCATATAGTACATGCCATTACTAAGTTGATTGGTACTGAATGATTGTCGTTGATTCGTGTTGAGGTGGTAAGTATCTACCAATTCCCCGATTTGATTATAAATGTTAATAGCTTGATTAAATAGTTGAGGTGAATTAACATAAAGCGTTATTTCTGAATCCACTACACTTCTTTCTAATGTAATATCTTGTGTGAAAATCACATCATTATCATCAGAAAGTGTAACGTCAGCTTCGAGCGATAGGGTTACAGGTAAGTGATCGCTAAAATTGTGTAATGCGTTGCGAAGTTCAAATGAAAATTCGGAATCTATGTTCCCGCAATTTGAAGAATTTATAGCACTGTTATAGCATGATACAAGGGCGTTATTTCCCCAGACTTTATATGAATTAGGCACATAGGTTATGTTAGAGCTCCCGAGCATATTTTCAGAAGTTAATATAAAATCAAAACGGTCATCAAAACCTCCGGTTGTACCACCAAAACCAGATTGCGTTCTGGTAGATTGCGTAAAGACATCCACAAAGGTCGGATTATTGTTCCAACTACCAATTCTGTTTGCTGGATCTGCAAAAGTAATGGCATCACTTGAATCTAAGAGTTCCTGAAATGCCGACTCTGATGCCGTATACAGATTAAGATCCCCACCTAGCACTATATTTGAGTCTGCTGGTAAGGTTTCTAGAAAAGCGTCTAGCTCTAAGACCATTTCAAAACGTCGTTGCGCGTTCTCGATACCACTAGAGGCCTTTAAATGACATACGATAACATAAATTTCAACAGGATTAATATCTTGATCTACTGTATTTAATTTTAATTTATAGACATTAAAATCACGTAAATCGGTAGGTACAATAATTTCTTCCTCTAAAATAAATTTGGAACTATCGTAATACAGCATGTTTTGCAGATCATTTTGATCACCAAAATTGTCGTCTGATGTATTTGACACATAGGTGGCCATATCAAAGTTTGGATTTATGACAGTTTGCGTAATATTTAAAACAGTATTAGCGCCAGTGATATTATTAAGTTCGCAAACAAAAAATAAATCAGGCTGATAATCAGCTAGGATAAATGCCAAATCATCTTCACGGTTGGGTACAGCATCTTCTTCTGGATAGTTTAAGAGGTTGTAAAACATTACTCTAAAGGTTTCTTGTGCAGAAACAAAGAGCATGTTCATAAATCCAAGAAGGATAAAACTCAGTATTTTCTTTTTCATAGCATTTAAAAATAAGAAAATTAAAAGTTTGGACTCAGCCTATATTCTTCATAAAATTTATTTAAAATCTCAATAACCTCATCAGAGGTATCGACTATATGAATTAAATCTAAATCTTTTGGACTAATATTACCAGCTTCTAGCAGCGTATTTTTTACCCATTCAAACAGACCACCCCAAAATTCTTTTCCAACCAAAATAATTGGAAAGGTTTCAATCTTATGCGTTTGGATTAAGGTAATGGCTTCAAAAAGTTCGTCTAAAGTACCAAAACCGCCTGGCATTACAACGAAACCTTGTGAATATTTGACGAACATGACTTTACGAACAAAGAAATAATCGAAATCTAGACTCTTATCGTTGTCTATATAAGGATTATCATGTTGCTCAAAAGGTAATTCAATATTTAGACCCACTGAAGTACCACCTGCAATATGAGCACCTTTATTACCAGCTTCCATTATTCCAGGTCCACCACCAGTTATGACTCCGTAACCGTGGTCTACTATCTTTTGTGCTACATCAACAGCTAACTGATAGTATTTGTTATCTGGCTTGGTGCGAGCGGAACCGAAAATGGAAACACATGGACCTATTTTGCTTAGTTTTTCGTAACCATTTACAAACTCTCCCATGATTTTAAAAATCGCCCAAGAATCGTTTGTTTTAATCTCATTCCAGCCTTTATGTTTACTTTCTTTTCTCATATGATTTGTTAATGCCTTTTGTTGCAATTTATCAATGTACAATATAGTATTATTTCAATTCCTTCTTTAAAAATTTAGCCGTATAACTTTTTTTGTCTTTGATGATGTCCTCAGGTGTGCCTTTGGCAACGACTTTTCCACCACCTTTTCCACCTTCATAGCCAATATCTATAATATAATCTACGGTCTTAATAACATCGAGGTTATGTTCTATAATAAGTACAGTATTTCCTTTGTCCACCAGCTTATTAAGGACTTTCATGAGAACCCTAATGTCTTCAAAATGTAAACCAGTAGTTGGTTCATCAAGAATGTAAAACGTATTTCCGGTATCACGTTTACTAAGTTCTGTAGCGAGTTTGATGCGCTGGGCTTCACCACCAGAAAGCGTTGTGCTTTGTTGTCCTAATGTAATATAGCCTAAGCCTACATCTTGTATGGTTTTAAGCTTACGGTAAATCTTTGGAATATGTTCAAAGAATTCCACCGCTTCATCTATAGTCATATCCAATACGTCACTGATGGTTTTTCCTTTATATCTAATCTCCAAGGTTTCACGATTAAAACGTTTGCCTTGACAGGTTTCACACTCCACATATACATCCGGAAGAAAATTCATTTCAATGACTCGTAAACCACCACCTTGACAGGTTTCACAACGTCCACCAGCGACATTAAAACTAAAGCGTCCCGGCTTATAACCACGAATCATAGCTTCAGGTATTTGTGCAAATAACTTTCGTATTTCGTCAAAAGTCTTGGTATAGGTTGCCGGATTACTTCTTGGTGTTCTTCCAATAGGGGATTGGTTAATGTCAATAACCTTATCTATATGCTCTAAACCTTTAATGCTATTGTATGGCATTGGTTTTTTCACTCCGTTGAAAAAATGCGCATTTAGAATAGGGTAGAGGGTTTCGTTGATTAATGTAGATTTACCACTTCCTGAAACACCAGTCACTCCAATCATTTTACCTAATGGAAACTCTACATCTACATTTTTTAGATTATTACCTGTACAACCTTTGAGTACTATTTTCTTTCCATTGCCGCTACGGCGTTGTTTCGGAATTTCTATTTCTTTTTTGCCACTGAGGTAGTCCCCTGTAAGGGTTTTGTGCGATAATAATTCCTTTGGAGAGCCTTCACTAATAATTTCACCACCATGCTTGCCCGCGAAAGGGCCGATATCTATAACATGATCGGCACGTTCTATCATATCCCTATCATGTTCAACTACAATTACGGAGTTACCAATGTTTCTAAGGGATTCTAACGAATTGATGAGTTTTTCATTGTCCCGTTGATGAAGACCAATACTGGGTTCGTCTAATATGTAGAGCACACCAACTAACTGCGAACCTATCTGTGTGGCCAAACGGATACGCTGTGCTTCGCCACCAGAAAGTGATTTAGAACTTCGGTTGAGGGATAAATACGTTAAACCAACATCAAGTAAGAAACTCGTTCTGGCTTTAATTTCTTTTATGATCTCTTCTGAAATTTTTCGTTGTGTTTTAGAGAGGCGATCTTCTAAACCGTCTAACCAATCAGCTAATTCCACAATATCCATTTTAACCAGATCTGCGATGTTTTTTCCGTCAACCTTAAAGTACAGTGATTCTTTTCGCAAACGCGACCCTTCACATACATCACATTCCACCTTATCCATAAATTCCTTTGCCCAACGCACTAATGATGTAGAATCGGATTTATATTGGTTTTCAATAAAGTTGGCAAACCCTTCAAAATCAATATTGTAGTCTCTTGTTACACCAAGAAGTTTGCTTTCTACAGCAAACTTATCCTTACCACCATACAAAATCATTTGTTTGGCTTCTTCTGGAATGTTTTTCCATGGGTCACTTAATGAAAAATCGAAACGTTGTGAGATGGTATGAAATTGTTTAAAAATCCAACTTTTCTTTTCAGGACCATGAGGTGCTAATGCGCCGTTCTTTATGGATAGCGTTTCGTCAGGCACCAACTTTTTTTCATTAACTACGTAAAGTTCGCCTATACCGTTACAGTTAGGACATGCCCCTTTTGGTGAGTTAAATGAAAAATTATTAGGCTCTGGATTAGGATAGGAAATTCCCGAAGAGGGACACATTAAATTTCTACTAAAATAACGTGGCTCATTAGTTTCCTGGTCTATGACCATTAAAACATCATCACCATGGTACATGGCCGTGTTAATGGATTCCATAAGGCGTTTTTCATTGTCCTGAGAATCATCAATTTTTAAACGATCAATGACAATTTCTATATCGTGGGTTTTATAGCGATCTAGTTTCATTCCTTTTTCAAGGTCAACGATTTCGCCATCGGTACGCACCTTAACAAAGCCTTGTTTGGCAATTTGTTCAAACAATTCACGGTAATGCCCCTTTCTAGATCGAATGACTGGAGAAAGAATGTTAATGCGCTTGCCAGCGTAAGATTCTAAAATAAGGTCTTTGATTTGCTCATCACTGTAGCTTACCATTTTTTCGCCAGTTTCATAGCTGTAAGCATCGGCAGCTCTTGCAAATAGTAAGCGAAGAAAATCATAAATCTCTGTAATAGTACCTACCGTAGAACGTGGTGATTTGCTAGTTGTTTTTTGCTCTATTGCTATAACAGGTGAAAGACCATCAATTTTATCCACATCAGGACGCTCTAAATTACCCAAGAATTGTCGTGCGTAAGCCGAAAACGTTTCAATGTAGCGTCGTTGACCTTCAGCATAAATAGTATCGAAAGCTAAAGAAGATTTGCCACTACCTGAAAGTCCTGTAATCACTACCAGTTTTTCTCTTGGTATAGTAATATCAATGTCTTTCAAGTTGTGAACACGTGCACCTTTTACTTCAATGGAGTCGTCGAAATGGCTCATAGATGGTTATCGCTTTTTCTTAAATTCTAGCAAAGTTGCAAAGTTACGATTTTAGATGTTAAATTGATGTGAAGGTTGACAGTCGTGTTTTAAATAAAATAGAGGTTCAAAGCGTCGTAATTCATGGAGCTACTTATTGGTGTAATCCCACTTTAAGAACATAACTAATTTAGCTTTAAAGCATTACCGTTTAAAGAAAATATAGTAATCTAAGCGAAAAATAGATACTTTGATTATTATTCTTACAGATTTTTATCTACTTTAACCATCGTAATTAGCTATTAATCAATTATGAGATACCACAAACGCCATGCCTTTGCATTGCTTTTTTATTTATGTATTGGTATAGTTGCCGCTTATAATTTATCTGATGTATTAGTAAAAGTTCGGCCCAAATCTAAATTAGAATTGCCTCCTACTGCAAGTATTTCTGGGACAACTACGGTTTGTCTTAATGAAACGCCCCAGCCTGTAATAACCTTCACGGGTGCAGATGGTGATACGCCTTACACATTTACCTACACTTTAAATGGTGGTGCTAATCAAACCATAACGACTACAGGTACTAACAATTCTGTAACATTGCCTGTTAATACAGGGGCAGTAGGCACCTTCACTTATGAATTGGTTTCTGTGACGGACTCCAATAACGATACTGAAACCATAAACGAAACTGCAACTGTAACAGTTGCTAATCCACCAACCGTTGGTTTTACATTTAATAATGGAGGATGTTCAGCTGATGCCGTTAATTTTGATGCTACAGCATCAGGAAATGGCCCTTTTACATACAGTTGGTCTTTTGGTGATGGTGAAACTTCGACTGATGAAGACCCTTCACATATTTATGATGCATTCGGTTGTGGGTTTTCAAACTATACGGCTACATTAGAAGTTACAGATGCCAACGGCTGCACGGCCTCGGTTTCAGAAACTGTGAATGTAGAACAACGACCAGATTTGAGTTTTGAAGATTTAGATGCTCAGTTTACACCACCCTTTGATAATTGCGGAAATAATACTATAGATCCTGCCTACACTATCAATGTTGGTAATACGTCGGCTTCAGCAGGATGTATTACGTCATATGATATAGTCTGGGGAGATGGGACTTCGGAAACTAACGTTACATTTCCTATAACACATACCTACGCCAATTTAGGGTCATTTAATATGGTAATAACCGGATATGGTGACAGCGGCTGTAATGCAACGGAGACTATTTTGGTGAAGAACTCAAGTAACCCTATAGGTGCTATTATTAGTCCAGGGAACACGGTGAATTTGTGTTTGCCAGCCAATGAACTTGGATTTGCTATTGGCTCTTGGGGTGCCAATCCACCAGATACAACCTATTTTATAGATTACGGTGATGGAACACAAGCTACATATACACAAAATGACTTAATTGCTGCGGTAGCCAACTATGATCCTAATAATCCCGAACTGGCAGATCCATTTCCAATTCCACATGAGTATACAGAATCAAATTGTCCCAATCCAAACTATACAATTACTTTAATCATAGCAACGTCTTGTGGTCAAACTGTATTAACGGCAGGACCGATCATTATTTTATCACAACCCCAAGTTGACTTTGAATTTGATAATCCAAGTTGTGTTAATACGGCTGTTCAATTTACAAACCTTACTGAAGGTGGCTTTGGACCAAACTGTGTTACCCAAGCAGCCCACAATTGGGATTTTGGTGATGGCACAACTTCTAATCTAGAAAACCCTACACACATCTATACCTCTCCAGGTACATATACGGTCACTTTAACCGAGGAAAATTTTTGTGGATTATCAGATCCGGTGGTTAAAACTATTTGTATAGAACCCGATTTGGTTGCTGACTTTTCTCTTGATAATAACGAAGGATGTATTCCTTTTAATGTTGGGGCTACAAATACAACCGATTTGTCGCAGTCTTGTGGAGGGGAAACCTATCTATGGGAAGTCACTTATAGCCCTGACTTTTGTGGTACATCAGCGTCGTGGGGATTTACTAATAATACAGATGAAACTTCAGAAAACCCGTCATTTCAATTTCTAACTGCTGGTGTCTACACCATAAGCATGACCATAACTAACTCTTGTGGAGATTTTACAACAACACAACAAATCAATGTTAAGCAACCACCTGCAGCATCCATTAATCCTATCGATGAAGCCTGTGGTACGGCTAGTTTTAATCCTTCGGCTAATATCACGACCTGTGCTCCTGCTGCGGAGACGATTACTTACAATTGGTCGTTCCCAGGAGGTACACCGGCAACATCCAATCAATTAGATCCCGGAACCATAAGTTATAACACACCTGGCAATTATACAGTAACGTTTAGTGTGACTAATGAATGTGGTACAGCTACGGTAACAGAAGGTTTTTCAGTCAATGAAAGTCCGACAATGACTAATACCGATTTGACTCAGACCTTATGTTCTGGTAATGATAGTGATGCCATTGTGTTTACCTCAGATAATTCAAATACAACATACACATGGACGTCAAATAATCCTGCAGGTCTAACGGGATTTATTCCTAATGGTACAGGAGATACCATTCCGGCGCAAACACTTATTAATACAACAGGAGTAGCTATCGATTTAATTTACACGGTAACACCTGACATTAATGGCTGTGTTGGCCCTTCAGTAAGTTTTACAATTACTATAGAACCTGCACCATTTATTGATGCACAACCACAACCCGAAGTCATTTGCCTTAACGGTACCCCAAATGATTTAGTAATCAGTTATCAGGGTACGGGTACACCAAGTTATCAGTGGTATGTGAATACTGTTGATGATACAACTACCGGAACAGCTATAGCAGGGGCTAATGGTCCAACATTTACACCACCAACAGATATTCTTGGTACGTTGTATTATTATGTAATTATCACGTTTACAACGGGTGACTGTAACGAAATTATTTCTGATACTGCTGAAATCACAGTTGAAGAAATCGCACAAATTAATACTGAACCTATTGGGACACAATCTATTTGCATTGGTGGTGAATCAGAAGAACTCTCAGTCACTATAACTGGTGGAGCGGGAACGGTAAGCTACCAATGGTACAGCAATACCAATAATTCCAATACTGGTGGTACGGTAATTGCTGGTGCCACATTCGCTAGTTATACGCCACCTGTATTTACAGGCTTGGGAACATTTTATTATTACGTTGAGGTCAGTTTTACCGGAAGTGGTTGTACGGGATTAGTTAGTACGGTTGCTGAAATAATTGTTGTTGAGGATCCAGAAATAATAAGTCCTGATTTTGATATACAGAGTGTTTGTCAGAATACCACTGTAGATCCACTTGAAGTGCAGGTATCTGGTGGATTAGGAACTATTTCTTACCAATGGTATGTCAACACCGTTAATGATACAACGACTGGAACACCCATTGCGGGAGCGACGGCTGCAAGCTATACACCGCCTTCTGATGTGGTTGGGACTTTCTATTATTATTGTATTGTGACCCAAGACGTGTCTGGCTGTGAGGTGACGAGTTCAGTGGCTACTGTAGAGGTGACTGCGGCTGCTCAGTTTAGTTCACAACCACTTTCGGATGAGTTGTGCTTGGGTGAAACAACGCCTGCATTGAGTGTATCTTACACCAATGGTACTGGAACACCAAGTTATCAATGGTTTCAAAATACGGTGAATGATACAACGACTGGAACTCCAATAGCTGGGGCTACAACCGATATGTATCAACCTATAGTAGATACGGTTGGTACAACCTATTATTATGTGATTATTACGTTTAATACTGGTGGTTGTTCCGAAATCATTTCTGATGTTGCAGAAATCATTGTGAACGAGACACCAAGTATTACCGATGGTACGGTATTGATATGTAGCGGAAACACATTTGAATTTTTACCAGATGGCATCACAGGCAATGTGGTTCCTGTTGGGACGACGTATACTTGGTCTGATCCGGTGGTCAACCCTGCAGGTAGTATCACAGGAGCAGCGGAGCAACCAACAGCGAGCGGCACTATTTCCCAGTTTTTAGAAAATACAACCATAAATCCAGTAACGGTGACTTATACCGTAACACCTAATACTAATGGCTGTGTCGGTGCTGATTTCGACGTTGTGGTTACGGTGAATCCGTCTATTTCGGTGGCTTCAATTGTGGTTAATAATAGTTGTTTTAATTCTGATGATGCCTCCATAGCCATTACGATTACTGGAGGTGTGCCGTTCACAAGTGGCAATCCTTATCAAGTGAGTTGGACTGGACCTAATGGATTTGTTAGCAGTGCCACAACGATTTCAAATTTAGAAGCTGGAACCTATACCTTGGATATTCTGGATGATGGCGGTTGCCCTTATAACGACACGTTTACCATCACTGAGCCGGACGAGCTTATTTTTAGTGCTGTAAATTTTGACCCAGATACCATTTCCTGTTTTGGAGCGAATGATGGTGAGATTAATATAGATATAAGTGGTGGTATAGAACCGTATACCTATAACTGGACACGTGATGGTAATCCGTTTTCAAACAATGAAGACCTTGATAATTTAGAGCCAGGGACTTATGAGATCACAGTAACCGACGTTAATAATTGTGGCCCAATCAGTTCAACGTTTGTGATTGAAGAACCACCTTTGTTGGAGGTGGCTTTACAAAGTCAGACTGATGTAATATGTTTTGGTGATGCTACTGGAGCGATTACAGTGAACACTGTAGGTGGCCGACCAGGCTATACCTATAGTTGGACAGGACCTAATGGGTTTACGAGTGCCTCTGCCAATATTAATAATTTATTTGCGGGATCTTATGCGTTGACCGTTACCGATACTTCAGGATGTACAGATACCTTAAGTGTAGACATACAGCAAAATGATCAGATCACAATCGATGTAACGACAACAGAAATTGAGTGTTATGGGGATAACGATGCGTCCATAACCATTAATAATATATCAGGCGGAGTAGCACCTTATGACGTGGCTTGGAGTAATTTTGGTACAGGATTGAGCCAGTTTAACCTTTCAGCAGGTACATATACCATTACAATTACAGATGCAGAAGACTGTGTTCGTGAGTTTTCAATAGTAATTGATGAGGCACCGATTTTCCTTATTGATCCTGTGGTTACACAAATGTCTTGTGCTGGAGAAAACGATGCAAGTATTGCACTTAATTTTCAAGGAGGTTTAGACCCAATTACCGTGGTTTGGGATGATGATGCTTCAGCTGGTGTAGAACGCAATAACTTAGCTCCTGGTACGTATAGTGTTACCATTACGGATGGTACTCCATGTGTCATTCAAGAAACCTTTACCATATTCAATATTTTACCATTACAGTTGTCCGCCAATGTTACAGATGCTCTCGATTGTGATGATACCAATAGTGGTTCAATTAACTTGCTCATTCAAGGAGGTACACCACCGTTTTCGGTCACCTGGTCTAATGGTGCTACCACGGAAGATTTAGCAGCCATTCCACCAAACACCTATGTGGTTACGGTTGTTGATGCTAATGGTTGTAGTATAGAGGGTAGTTGGGACGTTAATCGTTTTGAGCCTTTAACTTTAGATGTAGAGACCCAATCTGAAGTAGATTGTGATACCCAAACCGTCAATCAAACCTTTGTAGCTATGGCCAGTGGAGGAGTGCCACCATTTAGTTATAACTGGTCTAGTGGTACGGTAAGTGGTGCTAATAATGAATTTATGACAACAGATGAAGATGGTTTGGTACAGCTAGAAGTGACGGATGCATTAGGTTGTACCACCAATTTTAGTTTGAATGTGGGCATCCCACTTTTAGGGGACCCCGACTTTGAACTATCATCTTTTGGCTTTAGTAATTTTGGCGTGTATGCCATTGAAGATCCTATCACATTTACCAATTTAGCCACTGGTGATTATCTAAGTGTTTTATGGGATTTTGGTGACGGTAGTTTTTCGGGAGAAGAAAACCCAACGCACACGTATAGTGCTGTTGGTTCTTATGTGGTCACGCAAACCGTAACCTACCCATTTGGTTGCGTATATGAGCGGGTCATTACCTTATATGTTGAAGAAGGTTATAAACTGGTAATGCCAGACGCTTTTACACCAAATGAAGATGGTATTAATGATTTCTTTGGTCCTGTTTATGAAGGCCTTAGTAGCTTAGAGTTGAATATTTACGATACTTGGGGAAGCTTAATCTACACGGAAGATGATGATAATTTTACAGGTTGGAATGGTAAAATCAATGACGAATTTGCCGAAAACGGTAATTATTATTACACCTTTAGTGCCAAGACGTTTTATGGAAAAACCATTACCGCCCAAGGAGCTTTTGTATTTATAAAATAAACCTCATGATCTTAAGATCCATATTTACCATTTTTATTCTAATCAGTTGTTGGACTTTAGCAGCACAGGACCCTATTTTCACACAGTCTAACTATATACAGGAAACCTTAAACCCTGCCTTTTCTGGGTTTGAGGACAATGACCGATTAGGGGCTGGGATATTAAGTCGTGTGCAATGGCCCAATCTTGATTTACAGATTCATACCCAATACGCCTATGTGAATAAATCTTATGACTATGGACCAAGCTTGGGCTTTGGTATTGGCATGAATGCGGTCTGGCAATACGAATCGTTTAACAACTATAATTACGCACAAGTTAATTTTAATTATGCCCATCGAATCAACCTAAATAATGGGTGGTACTTTAGACCTGCGATAGAGGCTGGTATTGGAAATAAAAGCAACCGCTTTAGAAATCTTACCTTGGCTGATCAAATCAACATTAATTCAGGGTTCATCAATCCTGTGTCTGTAGACCCTTTAGCAGGTCGATTGAACAACATTTACTTCTTGGATATTAATGCAGGCTTTCTTGTTGAAAAGCAAACCTTCGATGATATCAGTTATTGGATAGGAGGTTCGGTACGCCATCTTAATCGACCAAATATTTCTATTGTGGATGGTGAAAAATTACCTCTGGACATTTTTTATTCCTTTCACGGAAATGTTAGGTTTCCGTTCTTACGTGAGAATACCGTTATGATGACAACAAACCTTATGGTACAAGGGCCTTATAATCGTTTGGACGTTGGTACTATTTTTCAGCTCGATGCCTTATTGTTAGGTTTAACTGCTGCAACGAATCCGGCGCGTAATGATGGAAATGAACATTTACTGACTTCCATAAATGCGTTTGTAGGCTTTGAATATGAGACCCTAAGATTTGGGTTCTCCTATGATAAAAACACCTCAAATATTGGTCGTACTGATGGGGTTTATGAGTTGTCCATGACGTATCTGTCGCGATGTCAGCGATGTAGTACAGATCGTAGTAGAAAGCGCTAAAAAAAATATTGCGGTATATATTTTTATTAGAAAATACATACCGCAATGTCCTACATCATCAGAACCCAATGATGGTGTATATAATTAGGTTATATGAATAGAAGGTGCGTGCCTTCTTCATTTGCACGATTATAAAAGTCTCCAATCGTGATGATGCCATCTAGCTCATCAATAAAATCCTCTTCTTTAAGATGAAACATGTCAACTGCGAGTTTACAACCCCAAAGTTTACAACCAGAATCCGAAAGAATTTCTAAAAATTCCCCTACGGGTGGCATATCCAATTTTTCCATTTCTTTTTTCATCATCTTGGTGGCTAAGGCTTCAACACCTGGCAAACCACCTAACATTGTTGGTATATGCATTGCAGGATTACCTACGGTTGCCACATGGAGGTTGTCCAATTTCTTCTTTTGTATGGCCTCTAAACCAAAGAATGTAAAGAATATTTCAGATTCTATACCTTCCATGCGCGCACCATTGGCCATCACGAAGGCTGCGTAAACATTCTCTATAGTTGCTTTTGATAAGATGAAAAGCATTTTCTTAACTTTTGTGCCCATAATATTCTATGTTTTAATTAGTTTAAATACAACTTTTTGGTTTAGGGATACCTGCTATTTTAGTCGATATTTTAAGAGGTCCGCCAGGGAACAGATTATAAAACTCCTTGATGTCTATCACACCACTTTTTTTAATACCTCTTACTGATAATGGTTCCTCTTTGTGATATTTATCTTGTAAATATTCAATGACTTCCCAATGTTTGTCAGTCATAGTAATATTAGATTCTTCGGCAATACCCTTACCAATTTCACGATCCCATTGTGTAAAGTCGGTGAGATAGCCTTCTTCGTTAACGTCGATTTCTCTATTTGCAATAAGTTTTTTCATGATTATTCAGAATTTTTAAGGTTATAATATTAGTGTTATGCTTCGATTTTTTTGCCTTTAGTAGACATATTTGCACTTACAAATGGTATAGGAACGCCTTTAAGCAGCATATTCCAGTATACCCATCTAAAGGCTAATTTTCCCATATGATTCATTCGGTTTTCTTTCAATAACTGCATCGGTCCAATACCGGCAATAGGGAAGGTACCTTCTACAGGTTCCTGTACATAATTAAAGTCTATCAGAAGGGCTTTGCCATTACCAGTTTCAACAAAACAATTGGCGTGCCCATCAAATGAAGCATCTAAAGGTTCTCCTTTTATATACTTTAGGATGTTTTCTTCAAGTATTTCAGCTTCAAAATGAGCCACTGAGCCTGCTTTCGATGTCGGTAAATTTGTTGCATCACCAATGACAAAAACATTCTCGTAGTCTTTAGATTGTAACGTGTTTTTATCTGTAGGTATAAAATTAAGATCATCTCCCATTCCAGAACGTTCTATAAGTGCATCACCCATATTGGTTGGTACAGTGACCAGAAGATCATAGTCAACCTCAGTTTCGGCATAATCAATAATCTTATTATTTTCATAATCTACCCGCTCAATGTTAAAGTTAGTGACTTCTGAAATCCCTTTTTCCACTAATAAGTGATGTAAGGCCTTGGTAGCTTTAGGTTTGGTGAAAGCTCCATCTAATGGAGTAACATAGGTAATGTCTACTTTATCTCGCATCCCCTTGTTTCTAAAGTATGAATCTGCTAAAAATGCAAACTCCAAAGGAGCTACAGGACATTTTATGGGCATCTCGGTGATATGTACAACAAGTTTACCTCCTTCCCAACTTCGTAATTTATCCCTAAGTGCTTTGGCACCCTCGTAAGAATAGAAATCAAAAATACTTTTGTGCCATTCAGGACCCTTCATACCCTCAATTTCATCAGGTGCTATTTTAGAGCCAGTAGCAACAATGAGTAGGTCATAGTTAATGATTTCCTCGTTTTCAAGAGTCACCTTATTGGCTTCTGGTGAGATTAACTCAATTTTTTTCTGAATGTAATTTACTCCTTTTGGAATAAATTTCTTTCCCACTTTTTTTACCTGATCTTCTGTATAAATATCAAAAGGTAAAAACAAAAATCCAGGTTGATAATAATGGGTTTTATATTGATCTATGATAGTAATTTGCCATTCATTCTTGGGAAGTTTCTTTACCAAATGATTGGCCATCATTGTACCAGCTGTACCTGCTCCTAAAATCACTAAATTTTTCATTGGACTAAATTTTTGGTTACGTGTTAAATACACCTTTATTTCTGATGGTAAAGTTACAGTGATGCTTCAAGTTAGGTTATGACAAATGTCATGTATCCATGTAACAAATGTTACATAAGAAAAAACGGTGGAAACACTTGATTTTAAAGGGGTTTTAGAAGCCTCGATTTTCAAAAAGCAGACTATGACATTTATCATAATTAGTTAAGGGTTTGCCATTTATTTTTGTTCATGGCTATTTACTAACCAAAATTCGAAAACGCGATAAAACATGTAGTTCTTAAGCCATTTTATCCGCAGAATATAAAACGATCTTATTATGAAAACATCATTTATTAAATTAATTGTATTACTGTTCTCACTCGGCCTATATGCCCAAACAGGTCATATCATGCAAGGCGTGGGATCTGTAAATATGTCTATGGGTGGAGCGGCAACAGCACAACCATTAGATATTTCTGGTGCTATGCATTGGAATCCTGCAGCCATATCTGTGTTTGATGATAAAATACTCAAGCTTGATGTGGGCTTTTTCTTTTCATCACCAGAGTTAAGTTCTAGTCTGCCAGAAGGACTACTTTATCCAGAAGGAGCTTTTGGTCCAGGGTCACCCGCATCACCAGCAGTTTATGGTACAACAAAGGACGATAGAGGAGTGTCTTACATGCCAGCGCTAGGTATGGTCTGGGGAAATGAAAATAGTAAGCATACGTTCGGTGTATCCGCTTTTGGTATTAGTGGGTTTGGGGTAACGTTTCCTCAAGAAACTAACTTACCAATGGATATGAACGGTAACCCAAACATGGATTGGAACCCAAATAATTCAAATGCCATCAACTGGCCACAAGGGCTTAATGGGTTTGGACGTATTGAGTCCGATTATATGTTACTGCAAGTCAGTGCGACCTATGCCTATGAGCTTACCGATAAGATATCTATAGGGATACAACCTAACTTTAACTACGCGGCACTTGAGTTGAATCCTAATCCAATAGCATCGCCAGATTTCCCACCTTCAATGGGTGGTACAGGCAAAGGTTATCCTAAGGCAGATAGTACACCAGCCATAGGTTTTGGTGCACAATTTGGGGTGTTTTATGATTCTGGTTCTGGTTTAAAGCTTGGTGCTTCCTACAAAACCAATCAGACCTTTGGTGAATTTGAATTTGATAACGAGTACCTTGATGGTACAGATGCACCAGATGTTAAATTCCAAATGGATTACCCAGCCATCATGTCACTTGGTTTAGGTTATTCTTTTACGAATTTTGACTTTGCGCTCGACTTTAGACGCGTATTTTACGAAAATACCGAAGGATTCGAAGCTAGTGGATGGGCCATTGGAGATAACGGCTTCCCAACAGGCGCAGTACAAGGTTTTGGTTGGAAAGATATTTCCATACTTTCTGTTGGGTTACAATATAAAGGGATTAGTAAGTTACCATTACGTTTAGGTTACACCTACAGTGGTAATCCAATTGATGAGGATTTAGCGTTCTTTTCAACACCAGCAACAGCAATTATTAAAAATGCGTACCAGTTTGGATTGAGTTATGAGATTAATGATAACTGGAGACTAGATGCCGTTTACCATTATGGCGATAGCAATGGCGCTACAGAAGGACGAATATTAGATCCTAGACAAATTACACCAAATAATCCATTAGGTGAAATTCCAGGCACATCCGTGTCTTATAAGATGACAACCTCTATGGCGATGTTTGGTATAAATTATACCTTCAAGAAAAAAACAAAAGACTAAGCTAAAAATCAAAATACGGGATACTTTTAATAATCTATTTAAAATCCAGCATTACGGTGCTGGATTTTTTTTGATTGAAATTCCGACAGAGTCAGAAAGCCCAACGATTTTAAGAAGTAATGAGCGAGAAATAGAATTTAAATCAGACATAAAGTATCGAATAAAGAATATGGAAAAAAATAAGAGCGTATCCAATTATCAGCGAATGGTGCTTTAGCAACTTCCTATAAATCGTTTTGACTTTTTGGTTCGTTTTGTGTCAAGACAAAATGAACGTAAAGATTAACTTATCATTACAATGTGCTCAGGCTTCAGAAATTACTCTCAAAGACGGTGCACTATATTAATTTATAACGCTACTATCTAAATCAATTAAAGTTATATTCAATAAAGTTACTTATTTTAGTACCATTCAATAATTAGAAATTTTGTGGTCTCCAAAACAAAAGCGTTTAGTCCTTCAATCCTTACCTATTGCATTGATATGGTTAGTAACTGGTTGGGTATTTCTGTGGACCGAACAGGCCATTATTGGCAATACCAGTAACACACCAGATTCAGCGATTTCATTAACACCAAAAGTGTTTGCCTTTGCTAGTGTAAGTGTAACCTTAATAGGATTTTTGGTGGGTTTTATAGAATATCGGTTCATCAACAAACTATTTAAACCGTATCGCTTTTCCCTTAAGCTTTTAGGCAAGTTTGCCTTCTACATACTGTTTATGGAGCTCATAGTATTCATAACGTTTATCAGTGCTGCTAGTATTGAACTGAATGAACCTATGTTGTCGCATGTGGTATGGGAAAAGTATGTGTTATTCTTTTGGAGTATAACACATGCCAGTACATTGATTCAATTGGCATTTTCTATGCTGCTCACCTTATTTTATGTTGAGGTCAGTGAACATTTAGGGCACTCTGTACTGACCAACTTTATAACAGGGCGTTACCATCATCCTAAATCAGAAATTCGGGTATTTATGTTTAGTGATATGAAGTCGTCCACACAAATCGCAGAAACATTAGGTCATGATAGGTATTTCCAATTTTTGGCATCGTATTACAACGACCTTTCTGATGCGATTTTACAACATAAAGGAGAAGTTTATCAATATGTTGGAGACGAAATTGTGTTAACATGGCCAAATTCAAACAAGGATTATACAAAGTTAAGCCTCGACTGTTTTTTTGCCATGAAAAGGGATTTAGCGCAGCGGCAATCCCATTATCTGGAGCGGTATGGTGTATTTCCCGATTTTAAGGCTGCGATTCATGTGGGAGAGGTGACTACAGGTGAAATAGGAGCGCTTAAAAAGGACATTTTTTTCACGGGCGATGTACTAAATACAGCAGCACGCTTGCAGTCAGAATGCCAAACATTTAATGTAGATTTACTAGTGTCTAACGCGCTGGTTAAAAGGGTAGCTTCAGAAACTTATACATTTAAGAGTTTAGGATCCGTGCAATTAAAAGGAAAGGCAAAAGAAGTTGAAGTATTTTCAGTAGTTTGAATGTGGCTTTACAAACAAAAACAAAATTCCAATTTCAACTAAGTAGCTAACTTCTGCACGCAGAACTAAAGACCTATCAATTGATTATAAGAAAACACAATTCCGACGCAGTCGGAAAAACCAACGATTTTAAGAAGTAATGAGTAAGAATTATCATTGAATGTGACATCAAGTATTGAAGCATAAAATACAGCTAAGAGTAAAGTATATTCAATTATCAACGAGTGGTGCTTGCAACTTCCTATAAATCGTTTTGATTTTTTTGATTCGTTTTTTTATCAAGAAAAAAATGAATGGAAAAACTTTTTGATATAAACTGCATTCACTCTTAGGCTAAGTTCATTGTGGGCTTATGGGATAATTTGTTGTGATGGTTAGCGATGTGCTGGTATGGTTTAATTTACTATATTTACTTTTATAGCAAACACCAGTAATGCCAAAACAAAATAACTTAGTTGACGCTATACAAAACCTAATAGCTGCTATTCTAAAGGCTTTAGGCTACCAAAGTACACCAAAACGCACCTGGCACCAGCACGTGGTGCCATATAAAGAAGGCTGGGCCGTCAGAAGAGAGGGGAATGAACGCGTTACTTCTAAACACCGCAAACAAGGCACAGCCATACGCAAGGCCAAAACCCTAGCCAAACGTTACAGTGCCGATGTAATTATTCACCGTGCCAATGGTGGTATCAGAAAACGTATCAGTTACAGGTAGTTACAATGCTAGGCATAGGCTTTAATTCTGCACTTTAAGGTTTTTTTTGGTCATTGGTCTAATTTAAAAGGAAATAATCTCAATAAAATTTAACTTAAAACCAATTCCTTAAGTAGCGCGTCCTTGGCGCTATAGAATTACATAATTCGTTGTTGACCGCATCGTATAGCTGTATACCCAATATGGGGTGTGCTTTGCTATGAAGGATGCTTTTAATTTGAATATTAACCAATTAAAAACTATACGGATTATGAAAAACTATCTTTCCCTTTTGTTAACATTTATAGTTTCTATACCTTGTTTTACTCAAGTTGAATTTGAAAGCAAGGATGGCTTAATAAGCTCGGCTGCCTACAACACTAAGATTGCTAAAGATTTTAATTACCTCATTTTAGGTGATAATTCTCCACAGCAAGGTATTAGCGCCACCTTAAACGAAAAGAAAAGTAATATTAAGATTAATGGCTTATTCTATTCTGGGCCCACTGGTGTTTTTACCATCGAGGCTGACTTGGCTGCGAGTAATGGCATTTATTTCTTTGACCAAGAAAATGGTAGTGAACAAGGTAAAATTACTTTAAATTATTATCGACGACTAACATCACTTTCAAAATATAAAAGCCTAAATCCTAAAAATAGAGCCTACATAAATCTACAAATTGTTGATTTGTTGGCTAAAACTAAAACTAAATATGATAATTTACTTGCATTATTAAAAACCGTAAAATTTAATGATGCTGTTAGAGTTTCTAGCGATGAAGAAAAGCGTATCTATAAGCAATTGCGTTCGATAACAAGAAATTATATAAACGAAGATGATAAAAAGGGTTATGATGAACTCCCAACCACAAAATTTGTATCGGCGAATTATGTTAAGTCAACAATGGCGAATGATAATGGTGGTAATCAGAAAGGTAAAGACGGCATAAAGGATATAAAAATCGACAATAAAAATAACTTTGATTTAATTAAACTAATTAAGGATTATGATGAAACTAGAGATTTTATACTTACAAAGTTAGAGGACAGTATTAATAAAATAGAGTTGCAAAATACCTCTAAACAATGGACGTATAATCATACGTTATTTTATGGTGTAAGCCCTTTTTATGAAAGACAAAGTTTTAAACGATTTACCTATAATGCCAACCAGTCTTTCTCAGATATGTTTAATCAGGTTAAAGGGGATATTTATGGGGTAACATTATCATTAAATTACAGTATAGAAAAAGGTTTGGCAAACAAAAAAAAATTAAGTCCTCATTCTTTGTTTACAAGGCTCTCATTGTCTTTAATTAGAGGTTCTAATATTTCGAATTTTAGAAACAGCACCTTAGAGACCTCAGGTGTATTTGGAAATGACGTTAATGGTAATCCGGTTATTTTTACCAATTCTGACAATGCATTTATAGGTGATACGCGATATGAGTATGGCTTTGGACAACGTTTTACTTTAGACACCTATTTCTATCCACTAGATTTGCCAATTGGTTTATTTGGTATAATTAGTTACGAAAAAATTGATTTTAGTAGTCGAAGTTCTGCAAAAGACAAAGAAATGTATCCTTTGCGATTAGGCTTACTTTTTAGTCTCGTTAATAAAGACTCAAAAAAACCAAATATTACGATACAAACTTTTTTAGATCGTACAGACTTAAACCTCAGTCCAAATGGCAAGGATAAGGATCTACGCTTTGGGTTAGGGATTGGATTACCTATAAATTTTTAATTTCAATGTATTCTAAATTAAATAAAATAATTATTGCGATTGTTTTGGTAATAATTTTAGCTCTGACTTTAATATACCTTTTAAATAAAAATGACTTTCATAAACCATTAGAATATCGTAGTGATTATGGTTCAAGAAAATTTATTGAGGTAAAGTTTCAAATGGCTTTTACAGAAGAGGAAGTCGAGTTTATAGCCGAAGTTGTAGATAGTCTTGTCATTACAGAAGGGGATATTATATTAGGTACATTAAAAGATTTTGAACTGCAAGGTTTTGCTGCTGTGACAGGTGAAGGAAAGCTATGGGATAGAGGTATAATTCCATATGTAATAGAATCTAATCATCCTAAAAAAGACGAAATATTAAAAGCTATCGAAGAAATAAATACTAAAACAAAAATTAAATTATTGCCACGGCTTAACGAGAGAGACTATGTTTATTTTATGAATAAGCCCAATTGTGCTTCTTATGTTGGTCGTCAAAAAGATGGGCAAGTTATTGAATGTGGTAATTGTAGTTATGGAAGTATTATCCATGAAATATTACATGCAGCAGGATTCTATCATGAGCATACAAGAAAAGATAGAGGAAAATATATCATAGTAAATGAGGAAAATATTGAGATTAATTCGAGTGACAATTTTCGGCGCTATATTGATAGATTTTTATCAGGGAAGGATATAAAAGACTATGATTATAATTCGATCATGCATTATGATGAATATTCATTTTCTAAAAATGGGAAAAAAACTATTGAGGTAAAAAAACTACAACAAGATTCTGTTATAAAAATTGGTCAACGTGACTCACTGAGCGATGGCGATATAAGAGGCATTAATATAACCTATCATTTAAAGCAGTAATTCTATAGGTCTAATTATTCAATATCATAAAAGAATATATATCTAAATACCCTTGCAAAATCAAGGGCTTTTTTTATCTTTAAACTCCCTTAATTAATTTCACATTGACCCTTTAATTTTTAAAATTTTGTACCCGTTTTAATCCGGGCCAACCAAATATGACCAAAACCAAAACCAAAGCCGATATCAATTTCGAACAAGAACTCTGGAAAGCGGCTAACGAACTACGCGGTGCAGTTGCCGAAAACCAGTATAAGGACTACGTCTTACCGCTCATTTTTTTAAAGCATTTGTCAGAGCGCTATCAAGCCCGTAAGGACGAACTTATCGAGGCATTTAAGGATGAAAGCTCTGACTATTACACGCAAGACCCGGACGAAAAGCAATACATCCTGGAAGACCCTGACGAATACCTCTCTAAAAACACCTATATCATCCCTAAGGAAGCCACTTGGCAATTTTTGCAGGATAATGCCGAGCAGGACAACATCAAAGTCTTGGTAGATGATGCCTTTGACCTATTGGATGGCACCTTAGCACAATACAGACAAGACCTAAAAGGCATCTTACCGCGCATCTTTGTAAAAAGCCAACTGACACCAAAACAAGTGGCTGGTTTAATTAACCTATTGGCAAACCCTAAGCTGTCCGAAAAAGAAAACCCGGGTAGCGATATACTAGGCCGTGTTTACGAATATTACATTGGTAAGTTTGCCATTGCCGAAGGTTCTGGTGCAGGACAATTCTTTACACCAAGCAGTATCGTTCGTCTTATGGTAGAAATGATAGAACCCTACCAAGGAAAAATCTTTGATAATGCCTGTGGTTCTGGTGGTATGTTTGTACAGTCCTTAAAGTTTTTACAAGCCCATGGTGGCGATAAGAGGAACATTTCCATTTACGGACAAGAGCGTTACGATGGTACATTACGCTTATGCAAAATGAACCTCGCTTTACGCGATTTATCCTTTGATGTTAAGTTGGGCGACTCATTATTACAAGATAAGTTCCCAGACCTTAAGGCAGATTACATATTGGTAAATCCACCATTTAATGTGAGCCAATGGCACTCAGAGGATTTACCAGAAAACGACCCAAGACTCTTTGGTCCTAAAGAAGAATTCACAACGGATGGCAACGCCAACTTCATGTGGATGCAAACCTTTTGGAGTCATCTTAGTGATCGAGGTACGGCAGCGGTGGTAATGGCCAATGGTGCCATGACCTCAAATAACAAAGGCGAAAAAAATGTCCGCCAGTTTATGGTAGATAAGGGTATGGTAGATTGTATTGTACGTTTACCAGATAAACTTTTTTTAACCACTGGTATACCAGCATGTATTTTTATTTTAAGTAAAAACAGAGATGGTAAAGATGGCGAACACAGAGAGCGTTTAAACGAAGTGCTGTTTATAGACATGTCCAAACTAGGACGTATGGAAAGCCGCAAGCTACGCGTCTTTGATGCGGCTGACCTACAAAAAGCCACAGACACCTACCACACTTGGCGCAATGTCATTCAGAGCGATAGCGAAGAATCTCAATACAACGACGAACCAGGCTTCTGCTACAGCGCCACCATAGACGAGGTCGCTAATCAAGACTACAAACTCACACCAGGCATCTATGTGGGTACAGAAGCCGTAGAAGACGATGGCATCCCATTTGAAGACAAAATGGCAACCCTAAAAACACAATTACAGGAGCAGTTTGCTAAAGGCAACGAACTACAACAACAGATTTTAGAGAATTTTGAAAAGTATTAATTAATGAAATTAGATAAAGTTAGAATTGAAGAATTTAAATCAATTAAGGCCTTAACAGTTGACTTACATGAATTAACCTGTTTTGTAGGTAAAAATGAATCGGGAAAATCTGCAATTCTTGAGGCCATAAGTTATTTAAATTTTACCAAGTATAAACTCAAAATAGACTTAACTAATAAGACTTCATCTAAATATGAAAGAGATGAATTTCCAATAATTAAAGGATACTTTCTTATTAGTGAAGAAGAAAGTGAAATGATTTATAATCTATTTACTCACAAAGCAACTGGACATGAAGAAACAAAAAAAATATTTAAATGGTTGAGAGTTACAATTAAATCTGATAAGATAGAAGACATCGAATTCGAATTATTACACGGTAATAATAAAGGAACTAGTTTAAAAGAAATATTCAATTCTAGTTCTGGAAATACACTAAATGCACAACAGAAACTTAATCAATTAAATGTAAACCGAAATAAAATATTTAATGAAGTCATTCCTCAAATAGAACTTTTTACAAGTGATGAACTAACATTAGCACCAATTACACTGGCACAATATCAGCAAAAACAGGGTTCTTACCAGTCTTTTAAGAGATTATTTGAAATAGCAAACCTAAATAATATTGAAACTTTAGCAGCTAATCCACAAAAATTTAGACATAAGTTAAGAATGGCGGAAAGAGTTCTGACTAAAATTCTAAGAAAAGCATACAAACAAGATGACTCACTTGAAGTAAAATTAGATTATCATGGGGATAAGTTTATCATAAGTTTTGAAGATGATTCTGATAGACCATATGATCTTACTGAAAGAAGTTTAGGGTTTCAATATTTCTTTGCTTTTTTAATTAATAAAACATATTTCAATAAAATTGATAAAAGAAAACATATATTTCTATTAGATGAACCAGGCAACAACTTACACCCAGAAGGTGCAAGGAATCTCGTAAATGTACTAGAAGATATTGCTGAAACTGATCAGGTTTTATATTCAACACACAATCCGTTTTTAGCATTTAGAAAAAAACCAGATAATTTAATTCTAGTAAAGAAATCAGGCACGAAAGGAACTGAATTGTTGACAAAAGTTTACACGAACAAATATCAAATTTTAAGAAAGGAATTAGGTCTAATTCTTAACGATTCGTTTTTGGTAAATGATATAAATTTAGTTGTAGAAGGTAATGCGGATAAATGGATATTACATTATGTTATTCATGAAGACGATGATTTCGAACCCTTAACTTGGACACATATTTTTAGTGCTGATACTGCTTCAGAAATTATACCATCTGTACGATATTTATCAAACCTTGGATTAAAAGGAGTAGTCTTATTAGATTCTGATGATGCTGGAAATAAAGAAATCAAAAAGCCTAAGTTTAAGAAATATATTCTAGAACCCAAAGAGTGGAGTCACCTTACACTAGATGAGGTTTTTAACGACGGAGAAAAACGAACTATTGAGGATATGCTTTTACATCAAAAATATGTAGAAGCTTACAATGAATATTATAAAGAAGAAGATGCTGTAGAATGGAATGAGCCTTTTAAACCACTAGTAATTTCTAAGTACAGTTTACCAATCTTAGACCAAATTAATACTCATTTTAAACAGCATGCAGATGGTGGTATTAATAAAATAGCCATTCTAAGAAAGTTCACAGAACTTAATCCATATGATACTAATATGGGCTTCTATAAAAAATTGAAAGAACTGTTGTTAGTTATCCAAGAGCGTGTAATGAAACTTAATGCCTAATGCCCAACAACTGGAAAACATATAAACTCTCAGAAGCATTAAAAATAATTGGAGGTGGAACACCAAAGACTTCAGTCAATGAGTATTGGAATGGAGATATTCCTTGGCTGAGTGTAAAGGATTTTCAAGGAGAAAAGAAATTTGTAAATAATACAGAAAAATCAATTACACAATTGGGGCTTGAAAAATCTTCAACAAAATTATTACCAAAGGGTGCATTGATTATTTCGGCCCGAGGGACTGTAGGTGAATTAGCAGTCTTAGAAAGAGATATGGCTTTTAATCAATCTTGTTATGGATTATTGCCTAATGACAAAACAGATAGAGACTTTCTCTATTACTTAGTAAAACAAAAAATTAGCGACCTTCAAGGTTTAAGTTACGGCAGTGTTTTCGATACAATTACTACCAAAACTTTCGATAGTTTAAATGTCAAAATACCATATTTAAAAGAACAAAAAGCCATAGCCAACATCCTTTCCGCTATAGACGACAAAATAGAAAACAACCTAGCCATAAACAAAACCTTAGAAGACATGGCCATGGCACTCTACAAACATTGGTTTGTGGATTTCGGACCATTCCAAGATGGCGAGTTTATCGATAGTGAGCTTGGTCCAATTCCTAAAGGTTGGGTAGTGAAAAGATTACCAGAAATTTCTATTAATCACAATAAAAAAAGGAAACCTATTTCAACACGTGAAAGAGCAAAAATTCAAGGAATATACCCATATTATGGTGCAACAAAAGTTCTTGATTATATTGATGATTTCAGGTTTGATGGTGAATACATATTGTTAGCCGAAGATGGTACAGTAAAAACAGAGAGAGATACACCATTTTTGCAGTTTGTAAACGGACAATTTTGGGTAAGTAATCATGCCCATGTATTAACTGGAAATGAATTATATTCAAATGAATTTGTTTACTTATCACTTTCTCATACTAATGTAGTTCCAATTATAACTGGTGCTGTTCAACTTAAAATAAACAAAAAGAATTTGGAGAGTCTAGAATTTATTGTTCCGGTAAAGGAGCAATTAAAAGAATTTGAAGATATTATTATTCCAAAATTTCAACAGATAAAAGAATTGGAAAAAGAAAACCAATCCCTAACCCAACTTCGCGACACCCTATTACCAAAACTCATTAGTGGTGAGTTACGGTTAAAGGAATTTAAAAGACAATTGGAGCAAATAGTATAATTATGGAATATAAAATAGAATCAGCATCAAACATTAACGATTTGTCGGACAAGGTGAACAAAGAAATTGAACAATCTTGGAGACCTCAGGGCGGTGTTTCTCATACTTTTATAGAAGGAATGGGGAATTACTTCTTGCAAGCAATGATAAAAAAATAATACAGATATGCTGCAACAACCCTTCGACTGCGCTCAGGGCGACAAGTAAATGATATGACCACAGAAGCCACCATAGAACAAGCTACCTTAGACTGGTTAGAAGACCTAGGCTACACGCACAAAGATGGTACAGCCATAGTACACCATCCTAAAGACGTGGTGCTAAAGGATGCGCTGTTGACATTTATACAAAAAACATATCCGCAGTTACCTAGTGATATGCAGGCTTTGGCGGTTGCAGAATTTACAAACAATGTGGGGGCAGATCTAGAGCATCGCAATCGTAGCTTTCATTTAAAGTGTACTAAAGGCATAGACCTTAATTACGAAGATGCACAGGGCAACGAAAAAGCGATACACGTCTATCCTATAGATTTTGAGTATCCAGAAAACAACAGCTTTTGGGCAGTCAATCAGTTTAGCATTACGGGCAAAAACAAACGCCGACCAGATATTATCATTTACATTAATGGCTTGCCGCTTATCGTCTTTGAGCTCAAAAACTGGTACGATGAAAATACCAAACTCAAAGAAGCGCACAACCAAATACAGCATTACAAAAAAGACATTCCGCAGTTGTTTGAGTACAATGCGCTCACAGTCATTAGCGATGGTAACGAGGCGCAACACGGTATGTTTAGTTCGGGTATGGAGTGGTTTGCCCCTTGGAAAAGCATTAACGGCAAGGACACGGTAGAGGAAGACGATTTCCAAATGCACACGCTTTTGTTTGGTTTGTTTCCAAAAGCACGCTTGCTCAACTACATCAAAAACTTCATCTTTCATGAAGACCATAATGGCTCGCTCATAAAAAAGGGTGCGAAGTACCATCAGTTTTTTGGGGTCAATTTTGCTGTAGAGGCAGCTAAACACTCGGTAAGACCATTTGGTGATGGTCGTATTGGTGTCATTTGGCACACCCAAGGGTCTGGTAAAAGTATTTCTATGGCCATCTACACAGGTATTTTGCGCAGTTTACCAGAGTTAAAAAACCCTACCATTGTCGTGCAAGTAGACCGTAGCGATTTAGATATGCAACTCTACGAGAATTTTGTCTTGGCCAAGGACTTGGTAGGTGATGTACACCATGCTGAAAGTACGGACGATTTGCGAAAACTGCTATCCGTTGGTGCTGGTGGCGTCATTTTTACCACCATTGAAAAGTTCCGTTTAAAACAAACTACAGATGAGGTGCTCGGCGAACTCGAGCATCCTGTATTATCAGAACGTGAGAATATCATCGTGATGGCAGATGAGGCACACCGTACACAATACGGCTTGCTCGATGGGTTTGCCTCTAATTTGCGCAATGCCCTGCCTAATGCGTCCTTTATTGGCTTTACAGGAACACCTGTGGATAAAAAGGATGCCGATACCGAAGAGGTGTTTGGTAACGTCATACATACCTACGATATCAAACAGGCGGTAGAGGATAAGGCCACAGTCAATATTTACTATGAACCACGCCTGGCCAAGCTGCACCTTTGGAACGAGAATATAGATGATGAGGTGGACGAAATTACAGAAGGTGAGGAGGATTCTGGCAATCTCAAATGGGCAGCCATTGAAGATGCGGCAGGCAGTGAAGACCGTGTGAATAAAATCGCTAAGGATATTTTACAACATTTCACCAAGCGTATCGAAACCTTAGATGGTAAAGCCATGGTAGTGTGCATGAGCCGTCGTAATTGTGTAAAGATGTATGATGCCTTAATCGCCTTAGACGGTTGCCCTGAAGTGGCAGTGGTTATGACCGGCAACATTTCCAAAGACCCTGTTGAATGGAACCAGCATTTTAGAACCAAAGATGCTCAGGAAGCCTTAAAGAAACGCTTTAGAAAGGTGGACGACCCTTTAAAAATCGTCATTGTTCGCGATATGTGGTTAACCGGGTTTGATGCACCTTGTGTTCATACCATGTATGTCGATAAAATCATGAAAGGCCATAACCTCATGCAAGCTATTACACGTACCAATCGCGTCTTCAAGGACAAGGAAAATGGGGTAATTGTAGATTACATAGGCATTGGCGATAACCTAAAATCGGCAACCGATAAATACACCAAAGGTGGTGGAACAGGAAAGCCAACCATAGATATGGAACAAGCTTTGGAATTGTTCTTCAATCAGGTAGAATATTGCAAGACCATGATTCCAGATACTGTGGATTACAGTAATTGGAAAGCCTTAAGAGAAGCAGATAAAGTGCTTTTGGTGAAAAAAGGTGTCAACCATTTGGTGAAATACGATGAGGATGCCAATAACTTTATGAAGGCTGAAAAGAAGTTGTCAGGGTTATTATCCATCGTAAAAAGTCAACCAGCCATTCAAGAGTATGCCGTGGATGTCTTGTATATGCAACACGTGTCAAAAGCGGTAAGAAATGCCAAATCGGTAAAGTCGAATCGAAGTGAACAAAAACAACAAATCAAGGAATTGATCAGTCAGAGCATCGATTCCGAAGATATAGTCGATGTGTTTGCCATGGCAGGAATAGAAAAACCAGATATTTCCATTTTAGATGAAACCTTTTTATTGGGCGCAAAAAAAGAAAAGGATGGCAATGCCTTAAAAATTGAAATCATCAAGAATATTCTTAAAGATGAAATAAAATTACGTTTGCATAAAAACATTAAAAAGTACACCTCACTTAAAGAAGAACTAGAAAAAGTTATTGAGAAATACCATAACAACGCCTTAGATAGTTATGCCACGATTGCAGAATTGGTAGAACGCGCCCAAGAGTTACAACAGGACGACAAACGAACCGAGGAACTCGGTTTAAGTGAAGAAGAATTAGCCTTTTATGATATCCTCGCTGCTAAGCAAGACATCATCAAAGAAAAAGGACTCATGCAAGACATTGTGCATGGCGTGGTAAAAGCAGTAAAATCAAATCTGCAACTCGACTGGACGAAGAAAGAAAACGCAAAAGCAGCCATTCGATTAGCCGTTAAAAAAGAATTACGAGGTAAAGTTTCCATCACAAAACTTAACGATATCCTAGCCGAAATTATGGAACAAGCCGAAGGCCAGTTTAGTGATTGGAGTGCTTAAAGTTATATGTTACGTGATGTAAAATTTCCAAGAATTAAAAATACACTAAGCTATGACGGAGTCAGAAAATGTAAAGACCTTATACGACAATTTAATAAATGCTCAATTTTACAGCTTTCCGTTGTTAGGTAAAGTATCTGTTAGTGTTAAGCAAGGTGTTTATATTATATACGGATCTAATAATAAGGTTTTGCACGTTGGAAAAACCTCAAGAGCAAAAAATGGATTAAACCAACGATTAACAAATCACCTAAGAGCTCAATCCTCTTTTTCAAAGGCATACCTTATAAAAAATGGTATTGATTTAAGACAGATTGGAAGCTATAAGATAATAGAAATTGAAGATAGCCGCATGAGAACCTTTGTAGAAGCGTTGGCTATTGGTAAACTATGTCCTGCACATGTTGGAACTGGTGCTAAAAATGGATAATCCATAAATCAAAAATGAACCTACAAGAAGCAAATCTGAACAGAAAACCATACGCGTCATCATACTCAAGAGGGCCACTTTGGCCAGCACCCGTCTCCCTAATGTTAACAAAACGCTAAATCTTTAATATTTAGGGGATTAAGACATCTAAATCTAAGTGTATAGCCGTATCTTTATAAACAGAAGAAAACCCATTGCTATGAACTCATTACAACGATTAAGATCACGATTATTAAAGTCCAAAACCGAAACCTTTCATAAGACCACAAAACGGGAGTTATCACCAAAAGCTAAGGACGCTACCAAAACGGTAAAAGAAGACGACGCTTACCTATTTATCTAAGCGCACCAAATGTTTACCGGTTGATAATCTTGTAACAAAATAGACCATGGTGAGACCTATAGATGTATCCTTTAACATAGCAAAATGACATTTATAGACCTTACAAAAATTGGTACTAACAATCCAAACCCAAAATTTAAAGGCAAATTACAGCAGCTTCAGCAACTCTTGCAAGAGCTAAAAAAGCATCTGTTACCAGAGGCAACCATTAAAGCAATCAATTCGGAGCTTTCGGCACTTAAGATAAAAGCGCCGTCAGATCCCAAACTATACAAACATGTGTGCTCCACGCAAAACCGTATTTTAAAGTATCTTGAAAAACAGCACAAAATAGTACCAAAAGGCTATTACCAGCAACAGTGGTTGGCGGTAGGAATGGCTGCCATTGGTATTCCTATGGGAGTAGCTTTTGGTTTGGCGCTAGGCAATTTGGCCTTTTTAGGTATTGGCCTACCAATTGGTTTGGCCATTGGCATGGCTCATGGAGCAGGCATGGACCAAAAAGCGGCAAAAGAAGGGCAGCAATTGCAGTTTAAAAGTAATGCACTTTAAATAAGCCAATACTTTAACCGCATAACAATTCCAAAAACCAAATTCCGACAATGTCGGAAACTACTGAAAGCAAAAATAACGAGCTGTAAAAGTCTTGTTGTAAAGCATAATCAAGGATAGAAAGCTAAGGACAAAATGGAATTAAAAACTTTCAAAGACTAAAGCGAGAGGTACGAAGAAAAATGCGTTGCATTAATGAGAAACTTCAAAATATTGTGGAAAACAATGAGTAATGTCATCTTTCAGTAAAGCACTTTTTTTGATATCTTTTATAATGCCTCAAAAAAGAACACCTAAAAAAAAACAAACTCAAACCTGATGCTGTATCTCAAGCGATACGCAACAAAGAAAATACCCTTTGTACTTCTACCAAAGCGAGATGTTTTCAAACAAGGAAGGTATACTTAAACTCAAGATTTGAGCTTTTTAATCGCATAGATATATAAAGACCAAATTCCGACAACGTCGGAAACTACTGAAAGCAGAAATAACGAGCTGTAAAAGTCTTGTTGTAAAGCATAATCAAGGATTGAAAGCTAAGGACACAACGGAATTAAAAATTCTCAAAGACTAAAGCGAGAGGTACGAAGAAAAATGCGTTGCATTAATGAGAAACTTCAAAATATTGTGGAAAACAATGCGTAATGTCATCTTTCAGTAAAGCACTTTTTTTGGTATCTTTTATGGTGCCTCAAAAAAGAACACATAAAGAACAATAAACTCAAACCTGATGCTCTATCTCATGCGAAACGCAACAAAGAAAATACCCTTTGTACTTCTACCAAAGCAAGATATCTTTAAACATGGATGGTATGCTAAAACTCAAGACTGGGGCCTTTTAGTCGTATAGATATATAAAGACCAAATTCCGACAACGTCGGAAACTACTGAAAGCAGAAATAACGAGCTGTAAAAGTCTTGTTGAAAAGGATAATCAAGGATTGAAAGCCAAGGACAGAAGAGAGTTGAAAATTCTCAAAGACTAAAGCGAGAGGTACGAAGAAAAATGCGTTGCATTAATGAGAAACTTCAAAATATTGTGGAAAACAATGAGTAATTTCATCTTTCAGTAAAGCACTTTTTTGGTATCTTTTTTGGTGCCTCAAAAAAGAACACCTAAAAAACCCTTCTCAGCACAACACCAAGAAGGGCTAATAAAAATAATATAGCACAACTTACTTGGCTGCAGCAATTTTCATACTATGGCCTTGAGCCAAAATATACAACTCACCATTTACCATTTGATAAAACACAATAGCTGTACTCGCAAATAAAGCGGTAGTAACAGGTACTGGTGCAAAACCAGTAAGATCAATATCAAAACCAGTAGGGCTACCTACCATACCACCAAGGGCAATGGCATCACTGTATGCTACAACACCTACGGCATTAGGTTGTTCTTCAACAGGTTCGTAAGACTTCAATGTGGCATCCCACTCATAATTGCTTACGTAACCCGCAGCAAGAGCCAACTTAAAATGAGTGGCGCCTTCGGGCGAACGTACAAAAGTATCGGTATTAAAATCCTCAACGTTCCAACGCACACCATCCTTAGTATCCGGAATATCAGGTCCAACCGAGGGAGCATTAAAAATACTATCAAATGGTGTTGAGACATCAAAATTAAAACCAATAAAAGGCTCTAGGTTATCCACAAGGTTAATGTTGCGCTGACCTCTCAGACCTGTACCATTAGGAACAATACTGCGCATTTTTGCTGTAACACGAGAGGTAAGATAGCTGTCACCAACAACCCTGGCAATGCCAGCAAAACTCTCTCTAAAGGCTTTACCACATTTGGCTGAGCCTCCAAATTCTTGATTGTTTTCTCGCGTTCGTTGAAACTCAGGAGCGTTAGCAATACGGTTCCGGTTAACTTCGCTTTTGGTTTTTACAAAGTTTTGTCCATTCTTTTTAAAGAAGGTCAACCCATCCAGAGTGCCTTCAAGTTTAATAAAACTACTGTTCTTTGCCATAATTATAAGATTTGGGACATACCGCACTATGGCATAATGCAATGCAGTACATCTGGTTAAACATAACCTGATAATCAGGTCCTCATTAAGGTGTTAATAGGGGATGGGTCAGCTACTATAAAAACCGGTATTTTATAAACAGTAATTGATCAGATTACTAAGCAACTGAAAATCAAACATATAAAATTATTTTTAATCCACAAACAGTTCAAAATAAAGAGTTTATAACAAAATAAAGAAATTTCAGAAAATTCTTCAAAAAGCAAACTCAAAAACTCAACTTTATCTAAGTATTCTCAGTTAGACATGAATACCTGTTGCTAAAGTCATAAAAATGAAATAGTTACAAAAAATTTAGTTTAAGACTCCCGCAACGTTACCGAAATAGGGTAGTGATCACTAAAGCCATTTAAATCAATCGTCTTGCCCATACCACCAAAAGCTTTGGGCACACCATAGGCACCAGATTTAACCATTTCAGGAAATTGCTCAATGCGCACGGAATCCATAACAACGTTGATAGTACTGTTTTGCTTTAGCATATTTTCATTAGCTAAAAACTGATCGAGCATATTAGGCTGATTTCCAAAGTAAAAGCTAGCAGTGCCATAGTCCATCAATGGCCACATTAAATTTAAAAAATAAGGAATGCGACCGCGTACCACACGGGCTCTACTGCGTAAGGCCAATGCAAAGCGAGTAAGCGACTCATTAAAGGGCTCATCATTAAAGTCGCCCATAGCTAGCACAGGGGTATCATCACCATGAACTTCTCGTATACGTTGATGGAAATAACTTAACGTTTCACCTGCAATCTGTCGGTAACCATTAGATTCATACTGTCCACCACTACGAGAAGGCCAATGGTTGGCAATAAGCACCAAGCGCTGTTGCCCTTGGCTATGAGTAGTCAAAAAATTAACCTGTAAAATATCGCGAGTAGCAGTTCTGCGCAATACAAAATGATCAAAAACCTTAGGTTCACCGTTCTCCTCTTCAATAGTAAACAGGTCAGCATCGTAGATAAAAGCAACATCAATACCACGGCGGTCATCAGAATCGTCATGCACCAAAGCATAATTACGATTCAAAACACCCATTTTATCTATCAGTAGGTTGAGGACATGGGCGTTTTCAACCTCACACACACCAAGAATATCGGGTCCGTTACCAGCATTCAATTGCACTATGATGCGGTTAAGCTGTTCTAGTTTGCTATCAAGTTCTATAGGTCCCCAACCCTTAACGTCACTACCAATAGCACGTTGTAATTTTTCGGTACGCCTTGGCGAATGTTCAATGTCAAAGAGATTTTCTAAATTCCAGAAAGTAACGTAATAGTCCATATCATCTAAACTTTTTTTGGGATACGGCTATTGATTAGGTTTTAAAAGAGGATGATTAAAAATAGTGGATTTTAAATAAACAACCAAATACCAAATCAATCCTAGCCACTGACAGTAAAATACGTTTTTGAGAGCCATCCTGAGCTTGTCAAAGGTTTTGCGTCAATGTCAAATGAATACATAAAACGAATTAAAAAGTATAGTTTTTAGCAAAAATTCAAAATTAGAACTCCTCCATAGCTCCTCCATGTGTACTCCATGTATACTCCATATACAAGGCATGTCTTTAAAATGGAAAACACATCCACTCATTTTATAGATCAACAACTACAAAATTCTAATAGAGATTTAGTATACTTGTTATACAAATAACAGAATACACAAACTATGAATTTACTTGGAATAGGATCACGCATTAATCATTCAGAATACGGTAAGGGAGTGGTTACCAATGTAACCTCAAAACATTATTGGGTAACGTTTATAGAAAAAGGATTAGAAACTCTAGAGCTCAATGAAGACTTCGAAGTGATTGAAGCGGCTGAAGACGATGTAGATACCGTAAGTTTCTATGAGGTTGAAAAAAGCTTAAAAGCAATCCTTAAAAAATGGTCAGATGTTTCTGAAGTCGTTTCCATTGCTGATAAATGGAAAGGCGGTAAGCTAATTCTTGAGCCAGGGGATACCAATCTACAAGGCAAAGAATTACCAATAGATACGTTTTTCCATAAAATCACCATGGTACGCGACCGACTGCGTGTTATGGAGCAAAAAATCAATTCTAGTAATCTTGATGAGCAAGAGAAAATAGATTTACAGCAATACATCACCAGAAGCTATGGTAGCTTAACGAGTTTTAATGTACTGTTTAAGTTGAAGAGCCAGCAGTTTATAGGGCAGCGATCAAAGTCTTAGTCCTACGGCAACGTTAAGCCTTTAACATCACCCATATCCAGATCAAATACAAAAAACTTGTGAGTGGTAGGCAGTAAGGCACCACTGTCTGTAGTGGTCCATTGATCCCAAGAAGCTTCAAGACCATCAATGGGTAATAGCTTTACCCACATTTGAAAACGCTTAGGCTTACCAGAATCATCCAAATGCCATAAGTAGGAATCACCTGGTGTTGTGCCACCTGTGGTATAGGTGACCAGTAAGGCTTTTTTACCATCGTCTGTTTGTACTAAGCGGCGCTCAGTACCCTTATCAAACACCTTATATGGAGCAACTAGCCAAAACGAGTCATTATTATAGTAATCTTGTGCTTTTTGGATGTAGTCTTGTTTTTCAGTACCGTTGTATTCCTGCTGTCCTGCAAATACTTTGGATTTATTCATATCATCAAAGTCCAATATAACGGTCATGGCATCCCAAGATACTTCACAGATGTTATCCGTTTTATACCATTTGTAATGATGAATGCCTTTAAAGGTCCATTCGAGGTAATCCGTATTAAGATAGGCTTTGTGATTTAAGGCTTGAAGCATTGAGGTAGCCAGTTGGTCAGCCTCTTTTCCTTGAATACCAGTAGGTAATTCTTCATCGTATTTAAGATACATAAACCCAAAAAAGAGTAGGGTAGGTAGCGTGAAAAAGATAATGATTCCGCCAATAATTTTTAGGATACGTTTTGTTTTTGATGGTTTTGGCACGTTAGTTTTTATTTAATTATTTACAAGATGACGATTTATATTTAGCATGACAAACCTAAAAGTTTTTTCTTAATGCCCTCCGCTAGAACCAAGGCAGCTTCAGGATAATGTCTAAACCATAACTCTGGTTCTATGAGTTCGAGCTCTGCAAGGGCAATGCGTTGGTCATTATCCTTAAAAATATCCACTCTGGCATATAAGGGTTGTTCGTCACAAGATTTAACCGCTTGAAGTGCAAATTCAATTTCAGCATTTGTTGGTTGATAATGTTCAACACTACCCCCAAAATCATCTTGTACCCTAAAATCACCAGATTTAGCTTTCTTAAGTACGGCATGTGCAAACTGTCCATTAAATACCATCATTGAGATTTCGCCTTCTGATATGATGTTTTTTTGTAACGGTTGTAGCATCATTGACTCTTGTGCAATAAGGACCTCATAAATTCCTTGATGATTACTTCTATTTTCAGGATTCAATCTATAAGTATGTCTTGCAGCACCTGAGACACAAGGCTTCAAAACGGTCTCGGTCCATCCAGTTTCTAGATGTAATTCTTCAAGCGTTCGATGATCGCCCTTTTCAATAAACAAGGTTTCTGCAGTATGAACACCCTTCGCCTTTAGTTGTTGCAAATAATGTTTGTCAATGTTCCAACGTATAAGGGCTTCTGAATTGATCAGATGCGTCAATTTAGAAACCTTATTCAACCATTTTGAAAACTTATGGAAGTTGTCAAAATAGTTCCATGTGGTTCTAAAAAGTATGGCCTTTGTGGAAGACCAATCAAAGTTGGGGTCGTCCCACGCCAATCTTACGACCTTGAGCCCTAGCTTTCCCAATGCATTGACAACCAAGGCATCTTCAACAAGGACATTTTTTACATAGTCATTTATGGTTTTGGGATAAGCATAATTACTGTCCGTTAGGACGACAACATCGTATGGTTTCATGCAAAGACAATTATATTAATTGTCGTTTTTATACCCTTTAGGTCGTTTCCATCGTACTGGAGCTTCTGGCTCTGGTTTCAATTTGAATTCATTACCATTTAAAAGCTTCATGGCCTCTTGAACGGCACGTTCTAATTGCGGATCATTACCTTTACTGGTTTCTTTTGGATGCTGAATAACTTCAATATCTGGTGCTACACCTTCACCTTCAACGGCCCATTCCCCATTAACATCATAAAAGCCTCCTCGCGGTGCTACCATACGTCCACCATCAATAAAACGTGGTGTATCCCAGGTTCCTACAAGTCCACCCCAGGTTCTCGTTCCAATTAATGGTCCAATATTTTTCATTTTGAACATATAAGGTAGTAAATCACCACCTGAACCAGCGCGTTCATTGATGAGCATTACTTTTGGTCCCCAAATACCTGCCATTGGTGTTGTCCATGGACGATTATCACCAGCTTTGCTATTAAAGTACCCAAACAATTCACGAGACATTACATCAATCATATAGTCGGCGGCAGAGCCACCACCATTGTTACGCTCATCAATAACAACTCCCTTTTTATCTTGCTGTGAAAAATAATATCTGTTAAATGAGGTAAATCCGCCACCGCCAGTATTAGGTACGTAGACATAGGCTAATTTTCCATTAGAGAGTTCATCCACTTTACGACGATTACTCTCAATCCAATCCATGGTTCTCAGCATGCGTTCGTTAGAAACAGGCTTAACCAATACGGTTCTTGCATTGGTTGTATTAGGCTTGTCATTCACAACGATAGTGATTTCCCTACCTGCCGTTTGTTCTAAAAGTTGATATGGATTGGTATTGTCATCTAACGTTTTCCCGTTAATAGAAAGGATATAGTCCCCTTCATTTACATTGATACCAGGTTGTGATAATGGCGCTTCCATATCAGGATTCCAGCGCTCACCAGTATAAATTTTTGAAATTTTATAATTACCATTGACCTTTTCAAAGTCACAACCTAAAAGTCCAACGGGCACACGATCAACATCTGGAAAGTCACCACCAGAAACATAGGAATGTCCTACAGCAACTTCGCCACTCATAATATCCACGACATAATTTAAGTCGGTTCTATGGCGTACATGGTCTATCCAAGGCGCATACCATTGGTAAACGTCATCCCATGGTGCCCCATGCACATTATCTACATAAAGAAAATCTCTCATGTAGCGCCAGCCTTCTTTAAAAATTTGGTGTGCTTCAGCTTTGGGGTCAAGCTTTATTTTAATATTAATATTCAATTTGTCCTTACCCGGTTTTGGTGGTGTTGACGTGCTAGTTAAGACCCAACTTCCATTTTGGGAAAGTAAGATAGATTTTCTATCATTTGAGGCAACCATTTGGGACACACCAGTGGCAAAATCCGTTGCTTTTTCTTTTTCAACATCGTAAGAGTGGACTTTAAGTCCTCTTTCATTAGGAATAGCTTCTGCAATAAATACATGATGTTTAGGACCTTTAAGCAGCGCGACATAATTTCTGTCTGGCAAATTTAGAGCGACGGCACGATCAAAAATACCTTCTTCATGGATGGTCACTGTTACCTCCTCGGACGATTTTTTATCATCTTTTTTGTCATCCTTTTTTTCATTTTTATCATCTTTTTTGACCTCTTCCATATCATTTTTAGGAAGGTTAGGAGCTTTATCCTCTTTACTGAGTACAATAGCATATAAACTCCGAGTAAGATTGGCTGCTGGATCATAATTACTCATATCTAACCAACCACTTTGTAAACCGTAGTTGGTACTTGCTAGAGTATATAAATATTTACCTGAAGCGTCCCAAACTGGCGTTATGGCATCAGCCAGTGGGTCGGTTATTTGGATTACTTTCTTTGAATCTACATTGTAAGCAAAAATGGCCTTATAATGGCTGTCTTGTTGTTTCGCATAGGCAATCCATTTACTGTCTGGTGACCAAACTGGGTTCATGGAACGGTTAGGATGTGCATAGCGATCAGTATCTACCTTTTTTGTTTTCTTAGTTTCTAAATTTAGAATCCAAATATTATAATGTGTATCGGTATAGGCTATATACTTGCCGTCTGGAGACCAGTCCGGTTGAAAGTAAAAGGTTGGATTTGGTAATGAAATAGCTTCAGCATTTTCGCCATTTTGGTCAGCTAGCATTAATTGGTACTCACCACTTTTATCAGAAAACCAAGCGATTTTATCACCTTTTGGTGACCAAATAGGGCTTCTATCTGCAACTCCAGGTGAGTTGGTGAGGTTCATCCAAGTGCCATTTTCCTTTGGTACCGTAAAGATTTCACCACGATGTTCAAATATTGCACGTTTGCCTGTTGGTGAAACATTAGGATTAGTGAGTTGTCGAGCGGAAACATCATCCCATTTGGATCTGTAAAAGTTGAGATCCGCTTTCACGTCTATATTTAACTGATTTGTAGCTCCCGTTGCTGGATTGTAAAGGTGCAGATATCCACCTTGTTCATATACGATTTTGTCATTGCTGGCATCTAAACTTTTTACGTCGAACTTTTTATGGAATGTGACTTGCTTTTCCTCTTTAGTTGAAGGATTAAATGACCAGATATTCATGGTGTAATCGCGTTCGGACATAAAGTATACTAAGCCATTGAGCCAGACAGGATCGAGATGACGTTCTTTTGTCGGTTGTGACGTTCTCGTCAATGCTTTAGTTTTTATATCAACCACCCAGATTGGCATTGCTTGACCACCACGGTAATTTCTCCATTCAGCATCCCAGCCCGTAATAGGTGTGTAAGCCAAATGTTTACCATCTGGCGACATTTCCCCATAAGCGGCTCTTGGAATATCCAATGCTTTGGGTAAGCCACCTTCTAATGATACCGTAAAGAATTTGTTGGTCATGGTTGGTTGTGACTCCCTACCAGATCGAAACAATACTTCACCATTTGGTGTCCATCCTTGTACATAATCACCACCTGGATGATAGGTGAGACGTTTTGGCTCTCCTCCTTCAGAAGGCATGACATAGACGTCTACGTTTCCATCATATTGTGCTGTGAAAGCAATCATTTTACCATCATTGGAGTAATGTGGATTGGATTCATAGCCTTCATCACTAGTCAATCTAATAGCAGTTCCACCTTTTGTGGAGGCTTTCCAAAGATCGTTAGCATAAACAAAGACGACATCATCGCCGTGAAGTGTTGGTTGTCTTAAAAGCTGTGTGCCTTGGGAAAATGAGATAAGTGACATGCAAAGCATTGCATATACAATGTAATTTTTCATAATGGATGGTTTTATGGGTTAAGTGTTTGGTGACTTGCGGAAGCTAAAGATACGATATCGTTCAATTGTATGTTTTAAAACAATGTTAAAACCCAAGAGCAGTATCATCACCTCTATAATCTGCGCCACCTTCTAAAGTTCCATTGGGTAATACTAAAACCCCATCGACTTTACCAATAATCGATGAACGGGTTTGATTAATGGGATAGCCCAAATGTTCTAATTGATTCATAAGGTTTTTATCAAAAGAATTCGGTTCCATTCTAATTTCGTCTGGTAGCCATTGATGATGAAATCGTGGTGCATTGATAGCTTCTTGCATAGAAAAACCAAATTCATGTACATTTAATATGGTTTGTAGAACGGAAGTAATGATGGTAGATCCTCCAGGTGTACCTAGTGTCATGTAAAGCTTACCTTCTTTTTCTACAATGGTTGGTGTCATAGCACTAAGCATTCGTTTTTCAGGGGCTATGCTATTGGCTTCAGCACCGATAAGACCGTATGTATTGGGCACTCCAGGTTTGCTGCTGAAATCATCCATTTCATTATTTAGAAAAAAGCCTAATTCCTCAACATATAATTTTGAGCCGTAAGCACCGTTTAGGGTTGTGGTAACGGCTATAGCGTTACCAAACTGATCCACAATAGAGTAGTGGGTGGTTTCATCACTTTCGTAACCCGAAATTTTGCCATAGGATAATTCATTGGAAGGTGTTGGGGTTCCAAAGGAAAAGGTACTCATCCTTTCTTCAAGATAGTTGTCACTCAGTAAAGTTTCTGTAGGAATCCCCACAAAATCAGGATCACCTAAATAGTAACTACGATCTGCATAAGCACGCTTTTCGGCTTCGACCAAAACTTGAATGTATTTTAGCGAGTTGTGGTTATATTCATTCAGATCAAAAGGTTCAATCATTTTCATAATTTGTCCTAAACAGATACCCCCTGAAGACGGTGGGGACATTGAAGTGATGACCAAATCATCGTATTTAAAAGTTATAGGGTTTCGCCATTTAGGTTTATACTTTTTTAAATCTTCCGCGGTAATGACACTACCTTTAGCTTTGAAGTAATCAACCAAAACCTCTGCGATTTCACCATTATAAAAATCATTTTCACCATATGAAGAAATTCGTTTTAGTGTATTGGCTAAAGCTAGGTTTTTTAAGGTATCACCTGCGCTTATTGATTTATTGAAAATTAGTTGTTTACCATTTACAGCTTCAAAAATGCTATCGTATGCTGCAAAACGATTGGCTTGGTGTTGAGTAACTACAAATCCGTTTTGAGCCAAATCAATGACGGGTTGTAATATCGTTTCAACATCAAGCCTTCCATGTTTGCGCTGTGCTTCAAAAATCCCAGCGATAGTGCCGGGTACACCAACGGCCTTACTTCCTACTGTACTTAAATCTTTTATAACGTTTCCTTTATCATCTAAGTACATGTCTTTATATGCCGCTAATGGTGCTTTTTCCCTGTAATCAAGTGCTCCTTTTGTACCATCAGCCAATCTGTAAACCAAAAAGCCACCACCGCCGAGATTGCCCGCATAAGGATAAACGACCGCTAGCGCCATTTCGGTTGCCATCATAGCATCAAATGCATTGCCACCCTGTTTTAAGATTTGCACACCGATTTCAGATGCTTCTTTTCGGGCGCTGACGACCATAGCATTTTTCGCCAAGGTACCTCTTAGGGTTGTACTTGGTCTATTTTTACAACTGACAAGACATATAAAAAGTAATATGATGATTTTAGAAAACTTCATAGTTTAAATTGCTTTACTAAATCGATACGTTTCGTTTTACTAAAGGCTTTGAGTTCTTCAAAAAAGGCTGTAAATTCCTCTTCAAATTCAGAATAATATGTTCGAAGTTCTTTTGTAGCTTCATTCATTTTAGATTTGCCCTTCGTTCGATTGTTCATACCATTTAATACACTTTGAATACCTTCGATAGTTGCATAATTTAAGAGCCAATTTCCTTCAATCATAATTGGTGTGAGGCGTTTAAAGCGGTCTGGTAGGATGTCAAAGTTATTGTTGAGTACTTGGTAAAAGTCATCAACATATTGGTCTAAAGGAGTGTCACAATAGTTGTCCCAGTTTTTAGCTAAAAAATGATCATAAAAAATATCTACAATAACACCACTGTAATGGCCGTAATTTTGATGTAAACGTTTTGTGCTTTGCCTAAAGACGGGATGTGCATCTGTAAAGGTATCTATTTCCCTATGAAGCAGAATTCCAGCTTGTACTTTTTTTGGGTAAGTTTTATAATTTCGTCCTCTAATACCATCTGCAACAAAATTCCCAATGGTTAGGAGTTTATTATTTCCAGAGAGGTATATGTGGGCAAGGAAGTTCATTGCCCGAATTTACAAATTCATAATAACAAAATAGGATTAACATGTTATATTTGCTCAAAATCAAAATTCTATGACTTTAATAAAATCAATATCTGGAATTCGTGGAACCATTGGAGGAAAAGTAGAAGACAATTTAACACCTATCGATGCTGTGAAATTTGCTGCTGCTTATGGCACTTGGATAAAGCAACAACGTAATAAGGAAAACTACAGAGTAGTTGTTGGTAGAGATGCCCGTATTTCTGGTGAAATGATTCAGAGTTTAGTTATGAATACGTTGGTTGGCATGGGTATTCATGTGATAGATTTAGGTTTGTCCACCACACCAACTGTTGAGGTTGCTGTGCCTATGGAACATGCCGATGGTGGTATTATTTTAACGGCAAGTCACAACCCAAAACAATGGAATGCCCTAAAACTATTGAACCATAAGGGTGAGTTTTTAAATGGTGAAGAAGGAAAGAAGATTCTTGATATAGCTGCAGCAAACGACATGACCTTTGCTGAGGTTGACAATTTAGGTAAGATAATTAAAAACGATGCATACATAGATTTGCACATTGATGAGGTTTTAGATTTACCATTGGTAAATAAAAGTGCCATTGAAGCTGCTAATTTTAAGGTCGTGGTAGATGGTGTTAATTCTACCGGAGGTATTGCCATACCATTGTTATTAGAACGATTGGGTGTTGAGGCTGTAAAACTTTACTGTGAGCCCACCGGTCATTTTCCGCATAACCCAGAACCTTTAAAAGAACATCTAGGGGATTTAGCAAGAGCGGTTGTGAAAGAGCATGCCGATTTTGGTATAGTAGTAGACCCTGATGTAGATCGTTTAGCCTTTATGGATGAAATAGGGGAGATGTTTGGTGAAGAATATACCCTAGTGGCTTGTGCGGATTATGTATTGAGTAAAAACCCAGGAAATACAGTAAGCAATATGAGCTCTACTAGAGCCTTACGCGATATTACCGAAAAACATGGGGGAACATACGAAGCCAGTGCGGTAGGAGAGGTTAATGTGGTAGAATTAATGAAGAAAAACAATGTGGTGATTGGTGGTGAAGGTAATGGTGGTATCATTTATCCTGAATTGCATTACGGACGCGATGCCTTAGTTGGTGTGGCGTTATTTTTAAGTCTTTTGGCTGAAAAGAAACTATCGGTTAGTGCATTAAGAGCAACGTACCCTAATTACTTTATGAGTAAAAAGAAGATTCAATTAACACCGCAATTAGATGTTGATGCAATTTTGAAGACTATGGAATCTAACTATAGTCATGAAAAATTGACAACCATAGATGGTGTTAAAATTGATTTTGCGGATAGTTGGGTACATCTTAGAAAGAGTAATACCGAACCCATAATTCGTATTTATACCGAAGCGCAATCGCAAAAAGCGGCAGATGATATAGCAGATCGATTTATTGCCGAAATAAAAGCTGTCGCTAATATTTAGTAAATTTGAATATGATTTCTGAAACAACGAAGGAAAATATCACTGAGCTTGAAGCTTATTTCGAGCAATTTAGAAAGCATATAATTGGTCAAGATCAAACCTTTGTATCACCATTTGGTGAGCAAAAAATAATTTATACAGATTGGACAGCCTCAGGGCGCTTGTACAGACCCATTGAAGAAAAACTCGTCAATGAATTTGGTCCATTTGTGGCCAATACGCATACTGAAACTACTGTTTCTGGTACTGCAATGACTAAAGCTTATCATAAGGCTAAACATATAATTAAAGACCATGTTAATGCTAATGAGGATGACGTACTTATTGTGACAGGTAATGGCATGACAGGAGTGGTGAATAAGTTTCAACGTATTCTAGGATTAAAAGTACCAGAGAACTTAAAGGACTATACTGACATTCCTGATGAAATACGACCTGTAGTATTTATTTCTCACATGGAACACCATTCAAATCAAACATCGTGGCTAGAAACCATGGCCAAAGTTGAAGTAGTGCCACCAGATGAGAATGGTTTATTCTCCTTGGATAATTTAGAAGTATTATTAGAACAATATCAAGATAGAACACTTAAAATATGCTCTATTGTAGGTGGTTCTAACGTTACAGGCATTCAAACACCATATCACCAAGTGGCTAAAATGATGCACCAACATGGTGGAGTATGTTTTGTGGATTTTGCTTGCTCTGCACCTTATGTAGAAATAAATATGCATCCTGATGACAAGGATGAGCAGCTCGATGCAATTTTCTTTTCGCCACATAAGTTTTTAGGAGGTCCAGGTACTTCAGGTGTTTTGGTTTTCAACAAGAAATTATATCATAATATGGTGCCTGATTGTCCAGGTGGTGGTACCGTAAGCTGGACAAACCCATGGGGAGAACATAAGTACATCGATAATATTGAAGATAGGGAAGACGGAGGAACACCAGGATTTCTTCAAACCATAAAAACAGCGTTGTCTATTAAGTTGAAGGAGCAAATGGGAGTAAAAAATATCCTAGAACGCGAACACGAGTTAATAGATATTATCTTTAAAAAATTAAAACCCATTCCTAATATCAATATCCTAGCAGGTCAACACCAAGACCGTTTGGGTGTCATTTCATTTTATATAGATGATTTGCATTATAATCTGGGTGTAAAATTATTGAACGACAGATATGGAATTCAGACACGAGGAGGTTGCAGTTGCGCAGGTACTTATGGTCATTTTTTATTGCATGTAGACCAACAAATGTCTAGAGAATTAACGGATGAAATTTCCATTGGAGAGTTAGTGCGTAAACCAGGTTGGATGCGTATGTCTATTCATCCTACCACGACTAATGCAGAAATGGAATATGTTTGTGATAGTATTATAGCACTTGCAGAACATCACGAAGAATGGTCCAAGGATTATGAATATTCTAGGGATAATAATGAATTCATTCATAAATCCCTGCTAAAAAATCATTCGGACTCAGTTAATATAGAGGGTTGGTTTAGTTTGGACTAATATGATTTAACAGGCTTTTTATCCTTATGTTTCCAGCGTTTGTGCGTCCATAAATAGTACTCAGGAGCTTCGATAATCTGCTTTTCTACCAATCTAAAGAACATGTCGGTAATCTCATAGTCCTTGTAATCTCTAGGGCTTTCGGTAATGGTTTTGAAAGTCGTTTCGTAATACCCGCGTTTTATACGTTTTACACTAAAAAATACAACAGCCATATCGAGTTTTTTAGCAAGTAATTCTGCACCTGTATGCATTGGCACTTTAATGCCCATGAATTCATTCCAATGGTAGGCTTTATTTACTTTAGGAGACTGATCGGAAGCAAAACCATTAATAGTTAATTCTCCTTTGTTTCTGCTTTCATTTAAAACATTGAATGTTTCCTTGGTTGTAATTAGGTAGGTATTGTGTCTTGCTCTTATGCGTTTTACAAGCCTATCAAAATATTTATTTCTCAAACGCTTGTATATCGCATATCCTTTGTAATTAATATAGGTTTGAAGTATAAATATCCATTCCCAACTGCCGTAATGCGCGCACATTAATACAATACTACGCTCCTTTTTTTCTAAATCTTTGATTAGTTCAATATTGGTGAACTTATAGCGCTTTGCCAGTTCAGTTTTAGAGATGGTCATCGATTTAATGGACTCTAACGTCATATCACACAAATGGTGATAAAACTTTTTGGTGATGGTAGATATTTCCTTATCAGACTTTTCTGGAAACACTAACTTTAAATTGGCTTTAACAGTAGATGCTCTATAACCAAAGATCCGATAAAGAAAAAAGTATAAAACATCGGATAAAGCATAAAGTAGTCTAAATGGCAATATAGAAACCAGCCAAAGAATAGGATAAATAAGGATGTAGGCAATAAGTTGCATAAAAGCGAGTTCGTTCTGAAGCGCAAATATATTATATTTGATTCAATAGATTTTTTTATGTACAATTTAAATCCTGTTACCATTGCCATTATTGCGGTAAATGTTATTGTGTCACTAAAGGGTTTTGACGACCGTTTGTTTTTCGAGAAATATAAGTTTAATGTGGGTAGTATAAGGCGAGGCGAACAAATAAGAATGTTTAGTTCTGGTTTTTTACATGTGGACACCACCCACTTACTTTTTAATATGTTGACCTTATATTTTTTCGCTAATGCTGTGATTTTTGCATTAGGTCAATTAAACTTCATTATTATTTATGTGGCGAGTCTCGTCTTCGGTAATTTACTTTCATTATACTTTCATAAAGAAGAGTATTGGTACTCTGCGGTTGGTGCTAGTGGTGCTGTTACGGGTATATTATATGCTGCCATTTTGATTCGACCGGAAATGAACTTGTACATGTTTTTTGTTCCCATTCCAATACCAGGTTACATATTTGGTATAGGCTACTTATTATATTCAATTTATGGTATGAAAAACAGAATAGGTAATATTGGTCATGATGCACATTTTGGTGGTGCAGTTGGTGGTTATGTGGTAACCTTAATGTTAATGCCTAGTTTGTTTAAAACGGATCTTGGGCATATAGGCCTGCTTGCCATTCCAATTATTATTCTTTTTGTACTTTATAAAACTGGTAAATTGCACTAAAAAAAGCCTGTAATTACAGGCTTTAAAAATATCTGTGTATCCTACATTTAAAGGTCTAAAATAAGCTGTCTTACTTTACGTTCTAAAGCAAAGCCTCTTAAGTTCTTTGCAACAATTTTTCCTTCTTCATCTAAGATATAAGTCGCAGGGATAGATTCAATATTATACAGTTTAGCTACATCGTCATTAAAATACTTAAGACTGGACACATGGTGCCATTCTAAACCATCCTTTTCAATGGCGTCTAACCATGCTTTTTTAGGGTCTTTTTGGTTTGGTGCACCATCTAAGGAAACTCCTATGATTTCTAAACCTTTATCATGGTATTGCTCATAAACTTTAACAACATTTGGATTTTCCCTTCTGCAAGGGCCACACCATGCTGCCCAAAAATCAATAATAGTAACCTTACCTCTTAGATCATTAAGACTTACAACCTTGCCATCTGGTGTTTGGGATTCAAAATTAGGAGCTATTTTACCAATTTCTAGGTAAGCCGTTTTTTCATATGCCTTGTAAAGTTCATCTAACTTTTGTTTTACAATTTGGCCTCTATTTGAGTTTTTTAAATAATCTGGAAAACTTTCAAATGCTTCCTGGTATTTTAGAATATCAAACCCAGCTCTACTAGATTCTAATTGAATGAGATTAAGGCTAAAATAACTGTCGTTGTTTTCCTGAACAAACTTTAATGGATAGGCCCTTTGGCGTTCTCTTAGATCTTCCATAACGTTTTTAATGGAATCTCTTTGTTCAGGTGCGGGCTCGTTACCCAATTCTCTAAACTTTGTCATAATCGCTCCACCTTCCTCTTTAAACTGAAGCATACCATTTTGAAATGCCTCATAACTCTTATTGGATTCAGAACCAGTAACCTTCGATTCCATAGGAATCTGTTTGTTAAAATCTATAGTTATATCGCTATTCTCTAACATGAAGACTACATTCCCTGGGCTCCCGTCTGCAGATAAAAAGTAGATCCCAGGCTCATCAACAGAACCTTTGATGGTAAATTTATTATCCATTACTATGGCAGAGTCCTTGATAACTTGTTGTCCCTTTTCATCAATTTGGGCCAACCGAACTCTTATACCGTTATGAACATCCTCAGCATTCCCATTAATTACATATTCTGAATCTTTTCTTTGGTTACAGCTGGAAATAGCAATACCTATTGCTAGTAACATTAATATTTTTCTCATTATAATCCTTTTCTTTTTTTCAATCGCAAATATAACAACATAGGGTCATTATTCTAGGATTTGATTGTGAATTAAATCTTAAATAGTAATCACTGTTTTTTAACAATACCATATTTTACAATACTTTTGCAATAAAGTAATTGCGTATGCATAATGATACCATCGTAGCCCTTGCCACTCCTTCTGGTAGCGGAGCCATTGCCATTATAAGGCTATCGGGTAAAGATGCCATTGCCATAGCCTCATCGGTATTTAAATCGGTTTCGGGTAAGACATTACAGAACCAAAAAACCCATACGATACATTTGGGTCATATTGTGGATGGTAATAAAACCCTAGATGAGATCTTGGTTTCTGTATTTAAGAATCCTAACTCTTATACTGGAGAGGATGTTATTGAGGTGTCTTGTCATGGGTCTCTCTATATTCAACAAGAGATTATTCAATTATTTTTAAGAAAAGGCTGTAGAATGGCTGCTGCGGGAGAGTTTACGCTCCGTGCTTTTTTGAATGGCAAACTGGACTTGAGTCAGGCAGAAGCTGTAGCAGATTTAATTAGTAGCGATAATGAAGCCGCACATCAAATTGCCATGCAGCAAATGCGAGGGGGATTTTCTTCAGAAATCGCAAGGCTACGGGAAGAGCTTTTAAATTTCGCCTCTTTAATTGAATTGGAGCTCGATTTTGCAGAGGAAGATGTAGAGTTTGCAGACCGCACCCAGTTTAAGGAACTTATAGAGCGTATTACATTTGTATTAAAACGGTTAATTGATTCTTTTGCGGTTGGTAACGTCATTAAGAATGGGATTCCGGTTGCTATAGTAGGCGAGCCCAATGTAGGAAAATCTACACTTTTAAATGCGCTTTTAAACGAAGAGCGCGCTATTGTTTCTGAAATTGCTGGAACAACAAGGGATACTATTGAAGATGAAATCTCTATAGGTGGTTTTGGATTTCGGTTTATAGATACTGCAGGAATTAGAGAGACTAAAGATGTTGTAGAAAGTATTGGAATCAAGAAGACCTTTGAAAAAATTGAACAGTCCCAGGTGACCATATATCTTTTTGATGCTAGTAAAACTATAGATTCACTCGAGGAAGTCAGAATTGAAATTGAAAAAATAAGAAATAAATACCCACAAAAGCCTTTATTGGTTATTGCTAATAAAATAGACCGCTTGGATGATACGCAATTAGCAAAAATTAATACCACCATAGCGGATGTATTGTTGTTATCGGCAAAAACAGGTTTTGGTGTTGAGCAGTTAACCAACTCATTATTAAACCTTATTAACACTGGTGCTTTAAGAAATAACGAAACTATTGTTACCAATACACGACATTACGATGCGCTTTTAAAGGCCTTTGAAGAGATTCAAAAAGTAAAACATGGGTTGGATACTGATTTGTCTGGTGATTTATTGGCTATTGATATTAGGCAGGCACTTTACCATTTTGGTGAGATCACAGGTGAAATCACCAACGACGACTTATTAGGGAACATTTTTGCCAATTTCTGTATCGGTAAATAGATAAGATTGTTGTTCTGAATCGGTATTTTTTATTCTTGAAACACTTAATGAATGCGTTAACTGTACATATTATTTACAAGATTAGTCAAGAGGTAAAAATGTCAAGGAGAGGAATAGTATGTTTGTTGACATATGCACCAAAAGAGGGTATTGAAATCCAAAAGCAACGCGCGTATACCCGGCAATAGTTGCAATAAATAATTGCGGTAAGGTTAATATGGGTAACCATAAAAGATTGGTGAGGTTTAATTCAAAATTAAAAATATGAAGCCATGCAAAACTTATACATGAGAAATAATAGATCATTTTAAAGTGCTTTTGCCAGAAATTCTGTAGCATCATTTTGATGGGCTTCGTGCTACTGAAGAGAAAAATGATCATTAATAAGATAATAGCAGGAATTACTCGATACCAAAACGTTTCATCTACAAGGGATAATCGACTTTTAAAAACGGGTTTAGTAAGAATGTAGTATGTAAATGTGCCGGATGTCAAGGCAAAATAAATAGGGTTGAATTTCAAAGATAATCTAAAGGTTATTTCTTCAAATAATGGCAAGATAATGCCACCAACTAAAAGTAAAAGTAGTGGGGAGAATCGTTTGGTCATACTAATCGACGTCAGGTTTTCAGGGTCATAAATAAACTGTAATAATGATGCTACTGTTATTGAGAAAACGACTTTTATGAAAAATAGACCTATGGTATCATAAATTTTGTTTGTTGTACTTTTTTCTACTATAGTTTTGTTCTTGGGAGACTTTATAAAACTCACTAAATCTATCAATAAAGACTTGTAGTACTTTGGTTTTATCAAGGGGTAGGAGATTGTCATCAAATAATATTTTAGATCTTAAGGTAACTTATAATAGAGGCTCCAAAACCTGTTCTAGGTACCTGGAGCCTTGTTTGTTGGTTTAGTTTTTCTGAATTATTTCTGCATTCCAAATACCACTAGCAGCAGTTTCTTTTGCATAGGTTTCAAAATCTTTGGCAGGTCTGCCCAAGACTTTGGCCACATCTTCAGATACCTCTTGATTGTCAGGATTGCCTAAAACCTCTTTAAACAAATACCCAAATAGCCAAACATAAGAATCTGGCAAACCGGCTTGTCTCATTCCTTCTTTGAATTCGTCAATTGAAATCGGCACAAACTGTATCGGTTTATCAGAAGCTTCAGCCATAATGTCTACCACTTCTTTAAAGGTTCTTTTTTGAGGTCCTGTAACGGTTATCGTTTGTCCATTATATGAATCATCAATTAAGACTTTAGAAACAACGTCAGCAATGTCATCAGCATCAACAAATGGAATTTCTGCCTCTGGCATTGGCAAGGCCACTGCACCATTTAAGACAAATTCTAAAAAAGCACCTTCACTAAAGTTTTGATTAAACCAGGACGCTCTAACCAAAGTGTAGTTTAGTCCTGAATTAGCAACGATGTCTTCACAAGCCTCAGCTTCGGTTTCACCTTTTCCTGATAGTAAGACCACTTTTTCTAAGCCAGCTTCCATTGCTTTTTCGGTCAATGCTGTTATGGCATCCCTTGATCCTGGTACGGCTAAATCTGGATAATATACGATATACGCTCTATCCATATTTTTTAATGCTGCAGCATAAGTTTCAGGGTTATCCCAATCGAAAGCTGGATTGGTTTTTCTTCCCACGACACGTACGTTGTGTCCGGTTTGCGTTAAATTTTGGGCTACTCGGCGACCAGTTTTACCAGTTCCTCCGATAACTAAAATGTTCTGTTTCATGTTTTTTATGTTTTATGTAGTTTGATTTTGTTTGTTAATTCTCAGTTTGATATACCAATACAGGACTGTTATGCTTATAAATTCGAACCCAATAAGCCAAAACCCTAAATCGGTAAAAAATTGATAATAAGAACCGCCACTTGGAATAATAAAAACGGGAACCGTGATTAAGGCATCTAAAGCGGTTGCGGTTAAAAAGAAGGTTTGGCCAACCCAATAGCCATGTGTGTTCGTACCTTTTTTGTAATACTGTTTTGCACCAAACCAGACCAAAGGCATTACTGCAATAGAAAGCAGTATATTGGCTTGTTGTTGTGCGTCCTCTACAAACGATATATAAAAGGACAGATTATAAACACTAACCCCTAGAATCCAGATGATAATTCCGATGCCAACTGCTCTTAAATGTTTCATAATTGTTCGTTTTTTAATGTTAATTAGTAAAATTCAATATGTTTTTATTTGTTGAATAATAGTCCTGTAACCAATAAAGCGAATGAGGTAAATGAGCATACGGTTCTAACCATATGCCATTGGTTCCAGGGCTGTTCAAAGGTTTTTCGTAATTCCGAGAGCTCTACATTAGTGGCAGTTTCTAATACTGTTTTGTCAAGTATTTCATTAAGAGGGACATTTTTAAAAATTGTGATCAGACCGACGCCTGCAAAAAACAGAACAGCTGCCACCAAATAAGAGGTAAATGCGAACTGGTTGATGTTTTTGAATATAAAGGCATTTATGAACAGCAGTAAACAAGGTCCCATAAATACAATTATAAAAGTTGGATTAAGGATGGTTCTGTTCATCGCTTGAAATGCCTTTAAGAACCCTAGGTCATCTAAACGACCTAATCCGGGAGTTACGGCATTAGCCCAGGTAAAGCACAATCCAGCAGTTAATCCAGTAAATAGGATACTCAGTGTTAATACGATTAATTTAAAATTTAGTTCCATTTGTTTATTTTTTTGTGTTTGATATCCATGTCAAAACGTCTTGATATTCTTCAGACGTAAGTTTTATTTTTCGGCCTTTAGGCATACGTTTTTTTACAAATACCTGTTTATAAATATCAGGCGCAAAGTCATCCATGTTTTCAATTGTGAATACTCGTCTTTTATTGCGTTTACTATGGCAAACGTTGCATTTATTGTCTAAAATTTGAAAAGCTTTATCGCGGGGATTTCCAATTATATAATTTGACACATATAATTTAGCTTTTTCATTATTGCTCTCAATAGATGTATAAGTATCTAGTGAATCAGCTGAAAGCGCTATAAAAATTCCTATTAATAGTTTTACTATAATTACCATCATTAAATTGTTTAATTAATTTGATGGTACAAAGATGCGCAGTGTTCAAAAGAGTATTTTGACACTTAAAGACAAGCTTTTGACATTTTACGCCAAAATCTAACTATTAGTTGTTTTTACGAAATTCTGATGGGGTTTGGTCCGTCCAATTCTTAAATGCACGGTTGAATGCACTTTGTTCTGAAAACCCGGTAAGAAAGGCAATTTCACCTATACTTTGCTCAGTATTATAAAGCATATCCTTTGCGATGGTTTCCTGTGTCCTTTTAATTAAGTCACGATAGGTTACACCAGTTTCAGAGAGTCTCCTGGTCAGTGTTCGGTTACTCATGGCTAACAGGTCACTAATATAATGTATGCTTGGAATACCTGTGGGCAGTGCATCCTTTATAAGAGCTTCAACATCGTTTATAATCTTATGACCAGGAATTTTTATACCTTTTGTTTTTTCATCAACTTGTTGAAGTAAATAGCTGTTTATACTGGCATCCGCCTTTGCGGTTCGTAAATTAAGGTCGGCTGTTTTATAGCTAATCGAATAACGAGGCTGCTCAAATATTATTGGACATTTAAATGCTTCCTTATGACTTGTGATGTCTTTTGCTGGTTTGTGTTTAAAACTGACTTGGACGGGACGAAGTTCTTTTTCAGACATCGCTTGCAATACGACTACGGTGGCAGACAAACTCGCCTCAGTGGATAATTCCATACCTCTTCGATGTGCTTCCCGATTAAGCACCACATGGGAAATATCTCCTTCGTTTTTAATTTGCCATATAAATGTGTTGGATAACAGTTTGAAATAGCGTTCGCTTCGTTCAAAGATTTCACCAACTTTGGAACACGTACGCCAAGACAATCCTAAAACACCATAATCTTCAATAATCATTTTTTGACCAACTCTTACAGAAAACCCAGAATCCAATCGTTTTTCAAGTAGTTCATGAAGTGCTAAAAATTCCTCGGCATCAACAACTTGTAGCTCATTAATTTTGCTCATCGGAGTTGGTAGTTTCTCAAATTCATCCTTTGGAATGCCTTCAGCTATTGCACAATTGAGCATTTTACGGTAAAGATGAATTGAGAAGTATTTCATTTAATCTTCTTTATTAAGACCTTTTCAAAGATAAAACATTATCTGTTTTTATTCATTTTAGCGTGATTTGTAGAACTTATACTTATATTTTGTGGTATTTCTTGAGATCAAAGTGAGAAATCATAATTAGCTTTTGAGTACCTTTATTTATATAGTGCATAAGATTTTATAACTTCGTTCGTGCCTAGTATTATGCGTTAGATAAATAAAATAACTACTATGAACATTCCTGATGCTAATACCACCTTTCCACTTGAAAACTATGACAAGCTTTGTTATTTGAAAAATATAATCGCTAATCCAAACATTATTGTTGGCGATTACACCTATTACGACGATTTTGAAGATGTATATAATTTTGAAAAAAACGTGAAGTATTTATTCGATTTTATAGGCGATAAATTAATTATTGGTAAGTTCTGTATGATAGCCTCTGGTGTGACTTTTATTATGAATGGAGGTAATCATCTTACAGAAGCCATAACAACATATCCCTTTGCCATATTTGGTGTAGATTGGCAAAATGCCATGCAAGGAAAAAGCTATCCCACAAAGGGCGACACTGTTATTGGTAATGATGTTTGGATTGGTCATGATGCCACAATTATGCCAGGAGTGACAATAGGAGATGGGGCTATCATTGCTTCTAAATCTGTAGTGACCAAAGATGTTGAACCCTACTCAATTGTGGGTGGCAATCCAGCAATAATGATTCGTAAACGATTCGATGATATTAAAATAAATCAACTCTTAGAGCTTCAATGGTGGAATTGGGATATTGAAAAAATTACCAAAAACGTACATCATTTAACGGGTAATGACCTAAATAAGTTAATTGAATAATTGAATTATGCCTTTTGTTTCTTCGACTTAAAACGCCTAGTGTAACAAAACAGTTATTCACTCGTGTTTTATATCTAATCAATAAAGAAACAAAAAATGAAAAAAACGATTTTAAGTCTAGTTTTATGCTTACCAATGTTACTTTTTTCTCAAGGAAATAACAATCAGAAGAAAATTTTAATGGTAGTTAGCAGCTATGGCAAAGATATGGGGGCTTCACGACCTGGATATGAATTTGATGAATTTTCACAAGCCTATTTGGTGTTCAAAAACAATGGTCTCACCGTTGACGTGGCCAGTCCGAAAGGGGGAAAGGTGGAGTCTGATGAATATAACAAAGAGAAAGCCTATAATCAAGAGTTATTGAAAGATCAAGAGGCTTTACAATTATTGAATACAACACGAACAACAGCCAGCATAAATCCTATGGAATATGATGCTATTTATCTCGTAGGGGGAAAGGGAGCTATGTTCGATTTGCCTTTTGACCCTTCGCTGCAAGATATAATATTAAACCTATACAACAGAGACCAAACAGTTATTGCTTCCGTTTGTCATGGTCCAGCCGTATTTGCAAACGTTAAAAATAATGATGACTATATCATTAATGGTGTAGCGTTAACTGGTTTTACTAATTTAGAAGAGGAGCTTTTTGGAAAGAAATGGGTAAAAGAGTTTCCTTTTAGTTTGGAAACGCAGTTAAAAGCTAGAGGCGCGGACTTTAAGCAAACCGATTTCATGCTTTCTAAAGTTGTGGTATCTGGAAAATTTGTGACTGGTCAAAATCCATTTTCAACTGCCAAGTCTGCTGAAGCCGTGGTACAATCTTTGGGATTAAAACCTGTAACCAGAGAGTTATATGCTGATGAAAATAGTGTTCTTCTTATACAAAACATACTAGATGAAACACTAACCACGCTAAAAGCCGAAGAGTTATTAGCCAAGGATATTAGTAACTATGACATGCCGCTGATAGCAGTTTATGGATACTATAAAATTTTAGCATCTGAAGATGACAAGAATGGTTTATTAAAAGGTATAGAACTAGTTGAATTAACCGCACCTTACTTCTTTAATGAAAATCTGCAGCTTCTATTAGCTAAAACATATGCTTCAATAGGGAAAGCGGAAAATGCAAAAAAGATAGCAAACGAATTGATATCCAAAGAGTTACTTGTTGAACAAGCTGAAAGTCTTCTTGAGGACTTAAACACTAAGACAGACCACTAATTTTTGGGTCATACTTATTTAAAAATTAGAGTTATCCCTAATACTCATTTAATCAAGGAAAGAATGCTTTTAAATAATAAAATCCATTAGAAATGAATGGTAAAAATACGTTTGCCAGTTTACGAATTATACGCCTTACAGGTCTATTTTATCTCATAGTTATTATTTGCGCCGGCTTTAGCCAAGGGTATGTAAGAGGAACCCTCATTATCCCTGATAATGCCGTAGCAACAGCTAATAATATTATGCAGAACAAAGGGCTGTTTGAGCTTGGATTAACCATGGATTTGGTAGCTTTTCTAATGGATGCAGTTATAGCTGTCATGTTGTATCAGATTTTTAAGCCATTTAATAAAACCTTGGCTATGATGTCTTCGGTATTTAGATTAATAGCACATCCAGCCATAGGAAGTATAAATCTTCTTAATCACTATATGGCAATGAAGGTATTTGATATTCACCAGTTGACTGGTTCTTTTAGTATAGAACAACTACAGGAAATGAGTAGCATTTTTATGGTAGCGCATCATTATGGGTATCTCATTGCGGGAGGATTTTTTGGTATTCATTGCATATTATTTGGCATACTTATCTATAAATCTAATGTATTTCCAAATTTCTTCGGTGGCCTGTTATTGGGTTCAGGTGCTGGTTACCTTATAGAAACATTCGGAAACTTTAATTTTCCAGGATATGAATTCTACACCGCCTTAATAGTTGGTATAGCAGCAGCTCTGGGAGAAGTTGGAATTACAATTTACATGTTAACTAAAGGAACTATAGTATCATATAAACGGCTAAAAAAATTAACATAATGTAAATTGGGATTTTAATTTTAGCAAACCTTATTATAGTTTTTAAACAAAGTCTAATTTGAAAATTTTCTTTTAAATAGATTCTTAAATCAATATAGGAGGGTATCTATATACTGTTATTAATTTATAGAATCTCCAATGAATATATTAAGATCAAGCATGTCATAGTTAGAATCTAAAGCCTTCAAATCTGTTTCCTTATTTTTTAAATGCTTATCAAAGAAAGCGGTAACGACTTTACTTGTTATTTCAATTGCTAAATCTGGATCAATCGCACCTGCCTGACTTAAGGTTTTTACGGGAATCATGTAAGGAATATCCATAAAATTACTATGAAGCGTTCCTAATACTTTAGCTTCATAGAAGACGTCCTTACTTTTATTGATATAAGCATGAGAATTTAGATCTTCTTTATCTTCTGGCCAGTCAGCAGTAATGTAAAGAAATGGATCATCAAAAGCTGTGTTTACAATTCTACCCCATTGAACACCATCTATGTTAGCACCTGCTTTAATGCGATTGTCCGTTAGCAATGCTTCGCCTGCGGCACCACCACCTCTGGAATGGCCAAATACACCAATATTTGAAAAATCTAAATGACCTTTAAAGAAGCCACTACTGTTCCAGTCATCAATTTGATTCACAACATCTACCACATCCATGGCCCATCGTTCTTCCATATCTCGCACAAAATAGGAAGTAAGTCCTTTCTTAACTATAGGATGACGTTCTTCAAAAGTAAGATCATTATTAAAGGCCTCAACTACAGGTTCCATCATATGCCAGGTATCAGATTCGATCTCTTGTGCATACTGATAATTAAAATATACTTCAGAGCCATCCGGGAACGTGCTTCCTGTACTTTCGTAAGTATGGTTGACTGCAAAGACAACATAACCATGACTTACAATTTCTGATAGTAACGCGTAATAGCTATTGGCTTTTGAGTTGTAGCCGTGTGAAAAAATTAAAACTGGAAACTCTTCTTTAGCAATATTAATGTCTCTGTAAACATGGGTTTCTATCTTGTCTAAATAATTGAAGGCAGAATTTGGAAGACCATATTTTTGTGCAAAACCATGTCTTCCGCCTTCATCAATATATGGATCCTGTTTTCCTACGGATTCGTTAGATGGATACCAGACTTTAATCATTAAGGCCCTTTTATCTGTTTTATCTGTAGTAATTACCTCATCTCTATCAAGGATAAGATGTAGGTCTTTTGTGCCTACTTTGTAGGGACCGGATGGTTGAGGTAATTTAAAGACTGGAAATATTGATGGTAATGCGATGGATATACCTATTATGATGACCAACCCCATGATTTTTAAAATCCTTATTGTAATTGCAGGCCTTTGATAAGATTTTAAAGAAGCTGTAATTATTGAAATGATCCAAAGAATATATGCAGGAATCATTTGCAATCTGTATCCATTAAATAATAAATGAATGGACATAATAATTATTAATAAACCGAATATATAAGTCTTATTAATTTTAGTGCTTATGGTTCTGTGAAACAAAACATAAACAGCTGACATGATAATTAAAATAAATTCTAAAAATTGCATCACTCTATTTTATGGTTTTTAAGCTGAAATTCAAAGGTTAAAGGGTTTTGAATGACTTGTGCTAAAGTCAATAATGGGCAAATAGTTTTAATAATTAAAATATTTGGTTTTACCACATTGCGCAAATTCTTCATCTCTCCGTAACTCTATGTGAACCTCCTTGCTGAACTTTGACAAAGTGTTTTTAAATTCTTCTTTTTTTAGTTCCGATATAGACGGATTATTGATGTTAAAAACGTAATAGTTTACCCTTCCATTTTTATCAAAATATATTCTATTGTAAATACTAATGGTGGAATCCGGAACTTCCCAGGAAAAATCTTCTTCTTTCAAAAAACTAATAATCTTTTTATGAAAATTTGACCACGACTCAATAACTCTTTTACTTTCATTTTCAGTTGTATTTCTTGGATCAAGAAGATTCACACATTTTTCGTCTAGATTGAGTTGGCTAAACTCGGTAAATGCCAATTTATCGTCAAAATTGATAATAATAGGTTCTTTAGTGTTTTCCGTTTTATCTTCACTTGAATTTTGTTTGCACCCCAGTGTCAATGCCATTAGGCCTATTAAAAGACTATTCCTTATTTTCATATGTTATGTAATTAATTTTAAAACTCTTCTTTTTAGATGGGTGTGAATTTTTAAAGTTCTTCTTTTTGTTCAATCTTTTTTTAAATCAAATATCCTACAACATTTATCCAACCATGAAGAATAACAGGCAATAAAAGGCTACCCGTTGCTAGACGGATATACATAAATAATAGTCCATAAAGTCCAGGTAGAAAATCTCCCCAAACAATCACTGTATTCCAGTCGGCATCCACATGAATAACATGTGTCAGGTAGAACATCGCTGTTATAATTATTGCTCCCCAACTCCAATTTACCTTTGCAAATTTCCACGTTTGACTAAACGCCCTCTCAAGTATGAGAAGCATAATTCCACGATCAAAGATTTCCTCTTCAAAAGCTGGCATACTTAACTGGTAGAGCCAATCACTAGTTGATCCTTCTTTGGTTCCACTAAAATAGAGCCATGCTAGTAATGTTCCGATCAGTGCTGTTATAATGGCTGTAATGATGCCTGCTTTTTTAGCTACTCCATTTTGAGATAATCTAAAACCCCATTCGTTTGCTTTTTTGGGAAATAATAAATAGGCACAGAGTAATAGGAAAATAATAGCTGCCATTTTGCCTTCCCAGTTATACCTGCCAGGGATAAGGTCCGGATAGGTTCCGTCCACACCAAAAAAAAGAACAATTTTGTGAAGCAGAAATATTCCAATGGCTAAGCCAACCCATTTCCAATTTACTTTGTTTCTAAAAACAATAAGTGGGATGAGTAAAAGAGCTATAAAGATTAACCATTCTACAACGACTTGATTATACACTCCAAAATTCATTTTATTTGTTTTTAAGTTATTTAATTAATTTAATGATGTATTCCTTAGCATTTTCAGGATTAATTTCAATATCAGGCTTTACTCCAATTTTATCTATTTTCTGTCCATGAGCTGTATAATAATCTGCTATAGGAATAAAGGCTTTATAGTCTTCGTTAATATCAAAATAACTACCAGATAGCATGCCTCCGCAGGATGTTTCGCCTACCAAAGTGGCAATCTTATTCTTCTTAAATATATCTATTAAGGGTTCACAAGCACTAGCTGTCCATTTATTGATAAGTACATAAACTTTACCTTTATAGACAGTGTTTTCATGGCCAGGTATTACCATTCTAAAAGCCGCTTCATTGGCAAACATTTTTTTGATACCTGCATAACTGAAGTCTTGGAGAAAAGGCATTTGTTGTACGTCTTCTGAAGTTGGTAAGTCTTTATTATTTTTGAACCACTTTCGGGTTAAATAATAACCAGCATCGATGGGTTTTTGTGTCAAAAACCGACCTAAAGCGATAGGACCTTCTAGATTTCCACCACCATTATCTCTTAAATCGATAATGAGGTTTTCATAATTGTCTGTCCCAATTTCCTGAAGTGCTCTGGCTATCTTTTTGCCTGGAATAGAAAAAGTTCTGATTCTTAAAAAAGCTGTTTTTTCATCAATTGCTTCCCATGTTACAGAAGGATCATTGTCATGCTCGGTCTTATTTTTAGGTAAACTTGAAGAAGCCTTTGTTTTCAGAATTTGAAAATGAGTAAAAGGTAAATTCCATCTTGCTTGATCGAAAGTTTTTTGAAACTCCTGATCATTTAAAGAGAGTATAGAGTCTGAATATAATAGCGCTTTAAAATCTAGGAAAGACTTATCGGTCAACCAATCTGGGTTGGCAATGTTTTCTTCTAAAGTCATAAATACCTTATCGAGCATTTCTGATCTTTTGACTTTCTTGTCATCATTTACAACCTGTGTTAATACAAGAATACTGATTAAGAATGTAATAATAGTTTTCATTAATTCGTGGGTTTTGGTTTTTGTTGGACACAAATTAAGAACCTTTAAATCGTGCTGAAAAACTTAAGTGATGAGTATGAAGTTTATGCCATGAAATTGAATGGCGAGGGATAAAATTGAACCTTAGGGACGAGTTTGAAGGTATTTCTGAACGCCTATAAAGTGCTTTGGGGAAATAGGAACGCTGTCTTCGATATGTTTTAGCTCCACATTTCCTTTTCGAGTGTTTCCTTTGATGTCAGAAATCATAGCAGGATTTACTAAATAGGATCTATGAATCTGCTGTGCTGAAGGAATTAATTCTAATAAACCTGAAATAGTATATCGAATCATTTCCTTTTGGATCTCATTTTCCTTGAGATAGTAAATATCCACATAATTTGCTTGGGCCTTCGCCATAACAAAATCCTGTTCAGGAAAACTTAAGACTTCGTTTTGATTATTTCCTTTTATGTTTACTACTGCTTGATTTTTGATTAGAGCAGGGTTAATGACAACCTTACTAAATCTAAAGCGGAAATAAATCCAAAGTGGCATGAATATAGGAATAAACGGAACTCCAAATTCTACCACCCATTGTAAAATGTAACCAGAATTTACTTCTAAGTCATTAACAATATAAGTGTTGTAGAAATAGCAGAGAATAGCAATAAAAAAGAAACCAAGAGTTAAAATGATTATTTCCTGAAAAAGAAACCATTTATTATTGTTTTTTTTAAACCAATATTCCTCTAAAACGTGTAGAATTAAAATTGGAATGATGATACACAGACTATATCCTAAAAGCTTTAAATTTTTGTATGGTGTATCATTAGTATAGGTATCGAAGGGTTGTAAGAAAATCAGAATGAAAACAATAATTGTAGCTAAAATAGTACTCAAAAAAAAGGTGTTTAACCAACTTCTGGTATAGGCTATAGCTCTATTCTGTAGCATGTAGTATCATATTTAGGTGTCTTACAAAATTATAAGATTATTGCCAATGGTTTTTTGTATGGCTATTTTAATAAAAATAGCTTCGATTTTCCGTCGTATCCGAAAGATAGTGAATTACAATGATACGAGTACAACGATTAAAATATAAAGGATAATTTCCGGGAAGACCACAAAATATGAAGTCTACACTAAAACAAAACAACTTTTTGTAAAACCTTGATTTTTTAAAGAATATGACAATGAGTTACTCTTATTTTCCTTGTCCTAAGGAAGCTCTTTTTTGCCTTCATGGAAATTATTTAAAGAGGTGTATTTTAAGGGTAACCATTTTTTCTAATGGACCTTAAAATTCATATGTTTTTGGCTTACTGAAATTTTCGTCGAACATAATTTCTGAGTGGCCACTTGGTGCATCATAAGGTGCCTTTTCTAACATAGATGGGTTTGATGGATACGCGCCATTATTATAAGTCAATTCTTTTAATTCACCTTCAGATCTTGTAAGTAGTATTCTCCAACCATTTTTAATAGTCTGTTCTGCAAATAAAGGAGTTCTTGTTACAGTAAATTTAGTTATGGGTTCCAAATCATTACTTAAAAGGAGTATGGTACAACCGCCAGATCCACAAAAGTAAGAGGTTAAAAAGTTAACAAACACTTCATTTTTCCCATCACTATTCAAATCAATTTTATAGAGTTGAAATTTTCTTTCTTCTTTGGGTATTGACCTTAAATCTGCTTCTTTTAGGAATTTACTCGTTAGGTAGTTCTTTATTTTGTGTGCCAATTCATCGTCAACACTTTGTATTGCAAAACCAGGGTCTGAGGACTCCTTTTCTTCTGATGCAACGGACTCTTCATTTGGACTTTTGATTTCCTTACTTGTATCAATTTTAATGTTTTCTGATGTTTTATTTTGGCAAGAATTGAATACGAATACAGAGAGAAGAATAACGGAGATTACTATATATTTCTGCATTGTTGAGGTGTTTTTAATTTTCAGGAATAGATTGATTTTGTCTCGGAAAAATCTATAGGATGTCTTCCGCTAAAGTCTAAGATAATAAAATACTAATTATAAATCATATTTGGTCAGCACTATAATTAGAACGATATAAAAAATTGTTCCCAAACCCATCAGAATCAATTTTCGACCCAATTTATTGTCTGAACTCCTTTTTATTCCTGGGTTATGATGGTTATATGTTCCATTCAACTTAATCAATAAGAGATAGAAAGGACCACAAAAAAAGAGAACAATTAGTGAGTCTGGAAATTTTTTTGATTCTCTCATATAGTCTCAAAATTACTTTAATTTAAATTTAGCTGAATGATTAAACACTAGGTATTGTAATTCGTCTTTTGTTTATAAGTAATCATAATAAATCAATGTCATGACCATGGTGTTATAAAAGCCATGACAAAAAATGGAATACCATAGGTTTCTTTTATAATATAGGAATAGAGCGAGATATACAGCTCCTACAACTAGCGCATTAATGAGGCCTAAAGCACCGAGCTGAATATGATAAAAGCCAAAAATGATAATGGTCGCGAAAGCACTTATGGAGGTGGAATACTTGCCTTTAATAATCTTCTCTAAACGTGTAAAGATAAATCCATGAAAAACAATTTCTTCATAAAAGCCACCAATGAGCCAACCCATAATGACCATGATAAAAAATTGCAACTTTTCACTTTGGATTGTGTCATTAAGTCCAGAATCGTTATAGTCTAAAGACACAAAATAATCCAAGACGGGATGAAAGATCAACTGCATGAACGCTAAGGTTAGAATAGCGATAAGGCCACCAAATAAAATAGTATTTGGTTTAAATGGCTTAAAGCTGAAGCCGATGTCAGAAAAAGACTCATTGGTATATTTTAAAACAAACCGAATAAACAGTAGAATTGGAATGCTATATCCGAAAAATGGAATGAGTTCTGCATGTGGCAAAAGGATAATTGTACCTATTGCAATAATGCTAAGAACAGTTTTGTTAATAGTCATTTTAAATCAAGTTCATGGGTTTTGGACATGGCATCGCTAAAATATGTGGGGAATGTTCATCACAACCGAAAGATAGTGAAATACAACGACACGAGGACGAGATATGTACTGGCTAGCATTATAGATTAGGATATTAAAATTGTTCTATCTAAAAGTCGAAAAGATGGATGCCCTATATATTTTTTAATTACATTTAATAGAATCAATATGGCAAAATAGTACTAGTAGTAATTTACTGAAAAAATTGGAGAACAATTTCAATATTAAGGGGCTTACGGAAAACCAGGTTATTGAGGCTAGAAAAAAATATGGTCAAAACAGTCTGGATTTTAGGAAGGACAGTGGTTTTATTTATGTCGTTAAGAACATTTTCAAGGAACCAATGGTAATCCTGCTTTTGGTAACGTCTTCAATATATTTCATAACCGGAAATATTGGGGATGGTATCTTTCTGGCCTTAGCGATTGTATTGGTTTCAGCTATTTCATTCTATCAAGACTCTAGAAGTCGCAATGCTTTGGACAAACTAAAAGTTTACACGCAACCTAATTGTAAAGTTATTCGGGATGGAGCAGTAAAGGAAATTAAGAGTCATAATCTCGTGGTTGGTGATTGTATGATGGTTGAAGAAGGGCATACCATTCCAGCGGATGGTACCGTGATCCATTCCAATGATTTTTCGGTTAATGAGTCTATATTAACTGGTGAATCCTTTTCCGTTTATAAAAATCAGACCGAGGGCAACAACACCATATTTATGGGAACCATGATTGCTAGTGGATTGGCCATTGCTACTGTGACCCACATAGGTAACGATACCAAATTAGGAAAAATAGGCAAAAGCCTTGAAGAGGTAGCAGATGAACAAACACCTTTAGAATTGCAAATCAACAATTTTGTTAAGAAAATGGTTGTTGCTGGTGTTTTCATCTTTATTATTGTCTGGGTCATAAATTATTTCAAATCCTATAATGTGCTCGAAAGTTTACTTAGGGCACTGACTTTGGCTATGAGTATTTTGCCAGAAGAAATTCCTGTAGCATTTACGACCTTTATGGCCATGGGTGCATGGCGTCTCATGAAAATGGGTGTGGTTGTTAAGCAAATGAAAACGGTAGAAACCTTAGGAAGCGCAACAATTATCTGTACAGATAAAACAGGTACAATCACCGAAAATAAAATGAGTTTGGTAAGACTCTACAGCGCTAAAAGTCAAAAAATAAGTTCCTTGGATGAGGACTTAACAAGCGATGTAAAAGAACTGATCAGAATTGCTATGTGGGCTAGTGAGCCCATTCCATTTGACCCAATGGAGAAGGAGCTTCATGATCACTATAAAAACGTCTTCGGTGATGACGAAAGACCAATTTACAAGATGTATCATGAATATCCGTTAGGAGGTCAGCCTCCTATGATGACCCATATTTTTCAGGACGCCTCCGGCCATAGGATTATTGCTGCTAAAGGGGCACCAGAGGCAATTTTAGAGGTGTGTGGCCTTAGTGACAATTTTAGAGGTGAAATTGAAAAGGCCATTCATAGTTTGGCTGCCAATGGCTATCGTATCTTAGGGGTGGCTCAAAGTACTTATGAGGGTGATAAGTTTCCTAAGAAACAACAAAATTTTCATTTTAAATTTATGGGTTTAGTGGCGTTCTATGATCCACCAAAGCTTAATATTATAAAAGTTTTGAAAGATTTCAATACTGCTGGGATTAAAATTAAAATAATCACAGGCGACAATGCCGTTACCACCAAGGCTATAGCAAAACAAATCGGTTTAAGTGATTTTGAACGTAGTATTTCAGGAGATGATTTAATGAAATTAGCCGATTCAGAATTTAAAAGCAAAGTTTCGCACTATCAAATCTTTACACGCATGTTTCCGGATGCTAAACTTAAAATCGTTGATGCTTTAAAGGCTAGTGGTGAGGTTGTTGCAATGGTAGGTGATGGAGTAAACGATGGTCCGGCACTAAAAACGGCCCATATAGGAATTGCTATGGGTAATAAAGGTACTGAGATAGCCAAGGATGCGGCTTCTCTTATTTTAGTAGATGACGATTTATCTAAAATGGTTGACGCCGTTGCTATGGGCAGAAAAATATATGCCAATTTAAAGAAAGCCATTCAGTATATTATATCGATTCATATTCCAATAATACTCACGGTTTTCATGCCATTGGTATTGGGATGGATCTATCCGAATATACTATCTCCTGTTCACATAATCTTATTAGAGCTCATTATGGGTCCAACTTGCTCTATTGTTTATGAAAATGAACCGATTGAAAAATTTACCATGCAGAAAAAGCCTCGTCCTTTAACATCTGTTTTTTTTAATTGGAAAGAGTTGACTACTAGTGTCATTCAAGGGATAGTGATAACGTTTGGCGTACTTTCGGTATATCAAATTGCAGTTTCTGAGGGATATAATGAAGCAACGACGCGTACCATGGTATTTATAGTACTTATGTCAGCAAATGTATTTTTAACCTTTGTTAATCGTTCGTTTTATTATTCGGTATTAACCACCTTAAAATACAAGAATAACTTAGTGCCATTAGTAATAGGTACTACTGTTTTAATAACGGTGTTGTTACTTTTTGTCGCTCCATTAAATCAATTTTTTCAGTTCGAAATTTTGAAACCAAATCCAATACTCATTAGTATTGCTATTGGTTTCATTTCCGTGATATGGTATGAACTCGTGAAATATGTAAAAAGAAAGCGGAAGGATGTGCTAATTGATTAGGCCCTTAAGTAGTTTTTAATGATTTTATATGTTCATTAAAAAATTAATCCTTCAAACTGTGATTGGCCTTTTTTGGTTAAATAAGGTAAATAACAATTAAGAATACCCTTTAGGTAAATAGGTTTCATTTCTGAAAAATCTTGACTGCCATCATACAGTCTGTAGCTAATGACCCATGTCGTCAAAAGATTAGTGTGTTGAAAGGTGAAGGGATCAAAGTGATCATCCAACAAAAGCCTTTCATCAAGAATTCCCATCTGGCATAATTTGGTTACACGTTCATATAACCGTACTTTATTGGCACTGTAGGTACTGTTGATATGCGACCTTAGCTCCTTGTCATTCATGGGATTTACCAATACATAGGATATGGAAAAGCGATATTCAAATAATAAAGCCATAACATCCGAATAATAGTCCTTGAGATGTTCTAAACTATTAGTTTCTGCATTTTGATGGTGGTTCTCTAGAAATTTTTTTAAGGTTTTCTCGAACTCATAATAGATGGCAAGTATAAGAAGCTCTTTCTTAGGAAAATAATTTGTTATTCTGCTCCTACTTAAATTGAGCTCTATGGCCATTTCATCCCATGTTAATAGCATTTCCTTTTCATTAAACAGTTTATTAATGCGTTTGATAATGGAATTTTTAGTCTTTTCTCCCTTACTGAATGATGTCATATTGAGATGAATTCAATAACAATATAACACATATTTTTAGAAGTAGTCTTAAAAATCATCGATGCTTTGATTAAAAAAATAAAAAAATATTTTTTTATTTTTTTGTTGGATTACAGTAATATAACTAAATTTAAAAGGACAATGAGGTCCAAATGCTTAAGAAAGCTTTAACTACACTAACACCATTTTTAATGTTTCGTTTCAACAAAATTGCCTGTACTGTTTCACTTTGGTTGGTTTGCTGTATTTGTATAGGGCAACAAGAACAGGACTCTACTAGCTTAGAAACCTTACGAACCCAATCTGGTGTCGATCCAACACGTGTAGTAACTAAAATAGCCTATTCAGTCTGGTACTATGACCAAGCGAATGATCGTATGCAGATTAATAACCGTATAAATTATACAGCAGGAGTAAATCGCTGGAGTTTTAGTTTGAAACCAGAGCTTATTACGAACAATTATACCGTTGAAGGGAATTTTACCACAAAGGTAGGCGATTTACGATTTACCATTTTAAATGCCTTCTATGTGAAAGGCAAACATGCTCTGGCTGGAGCTGCCGAATTTACTTTACCAATAGGAGCAGAAGGTTTTGGTAGCCAGTATTTTTCTGTAAACCCATCTTTAACCTATTCATATACCATAAATCAAAGTTTATTCTTTGCTATACAACCTCAGTATTTATTTGATTTAGCCAAAGTTCAGAGCTATCCTGATCTAAGTGTTTTTACATTGAGGACGTTTTTGGCAAAATTTACTAGTTCGGGTTGGTTTTATGTTTTTGAACCACGTATCATCAATAATTTTGAAAGTAAGACTTTTGATTTTGTTTTATCACCAATCATTGGAAAATCAGTAGGCGGCGGCTTTAATATTACGGGTCTTGTAGAAGTACCAACACGTCAGGCGACTATTGACAATCGTGGCCTTTTAGTACAGTTTGGAATCACAAAAAACTTTTGATATGAAAAAACAAATAGCTCTTATTGTATTCTTGCTAGCTTTTGTAGGGTGGATTTTTCCTCAGCAGGCTGATGATCCAGAAGAATTATACAGCATATCAAAAGGACGGTATTACACATCTTTGACTTTTTCTTTAAATAGCAGAAATGCTGAGAATGAAGACCAATTATTTCGTCAAGTTTTGGACCAAGACCGTTATATCTATAGAATCGTTGGTAATGCTGGTTATGCTATAAAAGATAACTTTACATTAGGTCTTTCACTCGGATATGGTGAATCAAAGGAAGATATTAGATATACCGATGAGAATGATGCAGAGCTTAATTCGAAGCGATTACAGCGTGGCTTATCTATTTCACCTAACATGCGAAATTATATTCCTATAGGTAAAGGAAAGTTGCAAATTTTAGTACAGACCGAATTAGGTTTTACCTTTGGTGAATCCCTTCAGCGTATTTATGCAGTAGATAATGTAGATAAGATTGAGAGTGATTTTTTTGAGTTTGAACTTGGAGTAAGTCCTGGTGTAGCACTGTTTTTTAATAAAAATTGGGCTTTTGAAACTCGAGTCAATGTTGCCGGATTTTCTACCAGGGCAGAAGAATTAGTGACCAATAATGATGAGGCCAACCGACAACGAATATCAGAAACAAAAATTGATCTCAAATTAAATTTGTTAGAATTAAACTTAGGGGTAGCGTATTATTTTTAAGTTCAATTTAAATTGTAAAAAAAAGGTATGAAAACATATAAAGTTCAAATAGTAATTGCTGTAATAATAGGTTTATTGTCTTCTGGCTGTATAAGTGATGATGAATTTGATCGTTCACCGTTCAATGATATTAAGACTTTTCAATTACCAGGGCAAGCCGGACTTACCGCTATTAATAGAGAAGAAAAAAGTATTATTATTCCGATGAGTGAAGAGGCAGAATTGTCTGATGTGGTGCCTTCTAATATTGAGATTTCAAATTTGGCGACGATATCGCCCTCTATGACTAGTCCTCAAAATTTTAATGAACCGGTCGTGTATGAAGTTAGGGCAGAGAACAACGAAATAGCGATTTGGACCGTGACAGCAATTCCTGCATTGCCCAATCCACAGTTACCTAATAGTAACTTTGATCAATGGTATACAGTTGGTAATTATCAACAGCCTGGTGAAAGTGCTGATAACACGGTCTGGGGAACAGCCAACAGAGCTTTGGCACTTGTAGGAGAGGCCAATACCAATCCTGTAGATCTAGGTAATGGAGATTTCGCTGCAAAACTGACGAGTGAGCCGGCACCTTTATTGGTTAGGATGGCTGCAGCAACATTATTTACTGGCACATTTACTCAAGGATTTCCTAGTCCAACCGACCCTAGGTCAAATATAGATTTTGGTACTCCCTTTAGCGGACGGCCAGATGCATTTAGGGTAGATTATAGGTATCTCCCTGGTGAATCTTATGAAGATGCAGATGGTAATCCTTTGTCAGGAAGCGACCAATGTGATATTTATGTATTATTAGAAAAAAGAGAAGGTGATGTTGTACAGCGTATAGGAACGGGTTGGTTTCGTAGTGATGCTTTGGTCCAGGATTGGAGTACTTTAGAAATTCCTATTACATATGGTGAACTAAGCCCATCTGATCCTCAGTTTGAATATGCAAACATAAGGGAAGGAGAGTCATGGGGACAATCCTCAGATACACCAACGCATATCACGGTAGTATTTTCATCTAGTGCTTTAGGTGATTTTTTTACCGGCGCTATTGGTAGTGAACTTTGGGTCAATAATTTTGAATTAATGTATTAAAAAACAAACTAGACTTCATATGAGCGCAATCGAAAGAATGATTAAAATGTTTTATTGGTTTATAATAGTTATACTTTTTGTAATTCTATTGTTTTCAACGCTTGAGCTTGTTGTACTCATTGGTAGAACATTAGTAAATAGTAGGGAGGTTTTTGATTTTTCTACACAGCGTGTTAATACCGACGGATTATTTGTCAATCATGTGCAAGGATTTATCGCAGGTATATTATTATTAACCATAATTATTGAATTAATACAATCATTTTTTGTTTTCATCAAGTCTGAGGCACATTCTAAATATCTTGTTATTATATATGAAATCGCTATGATCGCCATAGTGAGACATCTTTTCGTACTTGATTTTGAACATATAGGAGGTGTTGAACTTATGGGAATATCGCTTTTGGTTCTTGTGGTAGGGGCATTAAATTTTTTCAATAAACCTGAATTGATAAAAAAAATGACACAATTAAAATCAATCACAAAACAGAAAAAGTCTAAAAATTAAAATTTTTAAATACTATGCTAGATAAATTTAGAGCTAATTTCTTAAAAACTGTTTTTTATATTCTGACTAGTGTTGTTGCGATTACATTTTCCTCATGCTCTCTTGTTAAAATAGAAAGTGAACAAAAACCATTAGGTGTCAGAGAACTCAATACAAGGTTGCTTACTCAAAACTTTGCAAAGACAGCAATGGATCGTGTTGAATTGGCTGCAGATAGTATTTCTCGTTTATATCCAGATAAAAAGAATGTTCAAATCAATACGCTTTACTGGAAGATTCAAACCTCGGAAGAGTTAGGTAAAGTAAGTTTTCAAACAGAGCCAAAGATTGCCTTAATGGATACTTGGGCTTATTTTCTAGAAGCGAAACAATCACTTAGTTTGCCTGAATTAGATAACATTTTCGGTTCACATAAATCTTTGGCACTAGAGGCCATTAATCAAAACCTCGAAGACATTGACAATATAGCTTTAAATGTCCTTCCTAGAGGTGAATACAATGAAGTAAAAGAGTTTGTAAGGGAACATGCAGCGAATACACCTTTGTTCATGCAAAAGGAATTCAAACACCAATCCGTAAGGGATTCTTATCTAAAATTTAAAAATATACCAGATAGTACCGCCGTGCAAACCGTAGGTACACTTTCAGAAGTAGTAGCAGATGCCAGCAATCGTATTGGCTATTATTCAAATGCTTCAGGCAAAAGGTTTAACTGGAAGACAGAGTTAATGCTAAAGGAGAAGGGAATAGATTCTTTTGCGTTTGAAGCAAAACTTGCTGAGATTGAAGCACAATTTGATCGCTTAGTTGTTGTTGCCGAAAATTCGCCAGAAACCATAGAGGAAGCCATAAAAGAATTTAGGAATAAAATTAGTCCGTTATTTAGAAATCTAAATTATGAAATCGGAGCTGCCATGCAGAGCTTAGCATCAGATGTACAATCTGTAGATACAATGTTAGAACGAGAGCGTATTGCCTTAGATTCTATTATTGAAAGAGAGCGGATAGCCCTAACCATGAAGGCAGATGACTTGGTGAATACCGGCATTGAAAATGCCTTTGATGGCTTGGGTAAAACGATACGTAAATCTATAATCTATTTCATTTTATTATTCATAGTTGTCTTAGGATTACCCTTCTATCTTGGGTATCTAACAGGTAAACGTAAAACAAACAAGGAGTCATGAAAAAAATTGTAATTGTCTTTAGTGTAATAGCATTGGTAATGTCCTGTAATTCCAACAAAAAAGAAACCTCGGTAATTTGGGTTAGTGGCTATAAAACAAATTGTGATATGGGCGCTGGAAAATCGACTTGTCTTATAGTTTCAAAACAAGAATCCCTAGACAATCAGAAATGGGAATTATTTTATACAAACATTGAAGGATTTGAATTTGAAGAAGGTCAATTACAAAAAGTTGAGGTTAAGGAACAAAAATTAAATGATGAAGACATGGCAGCTGATAAATCCAGTTTTAGCTATCAACTAGTAAAATTATTAGAAAAAAAACCAGATAACCGTATTGCATTACAATCTGAATGGCAACTTGAAAAGATGAATGGTGAGGCTCTTATTGATAGTATGACGATACCTACCTTAGTTATTGACCTTTTAGAAATGCGCTTAAGCGGTAATTCTGGCTGTAATAGTTATACGGGAAGTATTACAGAGCTAGGTCTTAATAAGATCAGTATGAGTGAAATGGCAAAAACATTAAAACTCTGTCCTGAAGCCAATTATGAAGATGAATATATGAATCTTCTTAAGAAGGTAAAAGTATATGAAGTTAATGGGGCGAACTTAAATTTTAAAGATGTTGATGGAAAGGAGATGCTTCAATATAGAAAACTTAACAAAACCAAAAATGAGGTCAGAATTCATGATATATGGAATGCAGTTAGGGTAGGAGGTTATCCAATTAATAGAATGGTAACCGTTCCAAGACTTGAAGTTAATACGCAAGACATGAAAATTTATGGCAATGACGGTTGTAATGAGTATTTCGGTTCCATAACCCAACTTTCCAATACAGCTATAACTATTGAAAATATTGGAAGTACACGAAAAATGTGTCCTGATATGGAATTTCCAGAGCGCTATATGAACGCTTTAAAGCAAGTGAAAGGCTATGATTTTGAGGAGAATATATTAATACTAAAAAATACAAACGATGAAGAGGTCTTGGCATTTATAAAAGGAGATTAATTCTAAAGCACAAAACAACTTAATAAACATATAACAATGAAACCACAACTCTTATTACGCATCTGTTTTATAGTAAGTTCTATAGGCCTTTGGTCTCAAGAGACTAATTTTTTAACACTTCATAATTCAGAAAAATTTAAAGTACAAGGCACACTACAATTTGGAGCCAATGCTGTCGCTGAAACGAATCTCTTTTGGAATTTAGCAGACGTTCCTGAATTGGATTTTGATTCTGATACACAATGGTTAGAATCTTATATAAAACCAGGAGTTGGGTTTACATGGCTTCCAAGCGAATCAAATACATCTAAATTTTACGGAAAAGTGTCTATTGTTGCATCTTCTACCCTCGGAACAGATGCATTTGATGAAGGTGATACAGGTAGAACAACAATTGAAGAAGCGCACCTTGGTTACAAATTTAATCTAAACGAAACAAGTAGCCTAGACCTCTCTTTAGGTTCACAAGAATTAAAACTTGGAACAGGTATGCTGATTGCAAATGGTGGTGTAAGTGGATTTGAAAGAGGTGCTTTAAAACTAGGTCCTCGTAAAGCTTGGGAAATGACAGCTATAGGAAAACTAAAAACTAAAGATTTAAATATAACGGGTTTCTATATCGATCCTAACGAATTACCTTCAAATGATACACGCAATGAGTTAGCAGGTTTTGATGTAAATTTATATAAGTCCGCAAATAAATATATTGGGTTAAGTTATATCCACGTCACAAGTTCAAATGCTCCATATCCACAAGCAACTCCAAACGGTCCAGCACCAATAACAATAACTTTTGGAGACCGAGAAGACTTAAATGCATTAAATTTCTACGGAAAATCGTATCCGTTTAAAAATGAACTTAAAGATGTTTTTACAACTATCGATTTTGCATACCAATGGAACAGTAGAATTGATCTTAATTCATGGGGTGGACGTGCCCAAATTGGTTATGATATTAAAAAATGGAAATGGAGACCAACAGTAATGTTGTCTTATCAAATATTTTCTGGGGATGACCCTTCAACATCTGGTCAAGAACGTTTTGATCCCTTGTACTATGAAGGATCTCCAAGCGCATGGTCTACTGGGTCTAAATCATCGATGGTTTTTATCAATTCTAACGTAAAAGCTTTCGGTTTCAGCGTAAGAACTATGCCATCACCTAAGGATATATTAACGTTTAGATATAATGCTATATCTGCTCATAAACTTCGTAGTCCACTTCAATTTGGTCAGGCTGCTAGGGTTGATTTTGCAGATGGTGAGGGATCTACAGTAATTGCTGGTGTAACCGAAAAACCTCTAGCAGATGATTTTTTCCTTGAATACAATAGAATAATCAATCAAAATATTTTCTTTAATGTAGGATTCAGTATGTCTTTTGCTGGCAAAGGAATTACAAGCATTAGACCAGATGTATCTACATGGACCGGAGGTTTTGCAAATATTGTGTTTAATTACTAAAACATTGGTTTACCCGAAAAGCAGAATAATATTATGGAAGAGATAATTAAATTCTTTAAAACACCTTTAGGTATCAATATTATTACTGTCGTTATAGCGATAATAGGAATAGTAATTATTTCCAAATTTATTAAAAGAATTATTCCAAAACATATAGCCGATACCAGTTCTAAATATCGTGCTCGAAAGCTTGTAAATATAATTGGATATGTTACAGCAATTGTTGTTATACTTGTAGTATTCAGTAGTCAATTATCAGCGTTAAATGTAGTACTAGGGGTTGCTGGTGCTGGTGTTGCCTTTGCCTTTCAAGAAGTGATAGCTAGTTTCGCTGGCTATTTAGTTTTACATTCTTCTAGTTTTTTTAAAGTTGGAGACCGTGTGATGCTAGGCGGTATTAAAGGTGATGTGATTGATATAGGACTTCTAAGAACATCACTAATGGAAACAGGGGATTGGATAAATGGAGATCGCTATAATGGACGAATTACTAAAGTTGCCAACAGTTTTATTTTTAAAGCACCTGTTCATAACTACTCAGGAGATTTCCCATTTTTGTGGGATGAAATTCATATCCCAATTAAAACGCACTGTGATTATGTATATGCCAAAGAGAAATTTTTGGATATACTAATGGAAGCTCAAGGTGACTTTGTACAAGTGGCTCAAGAACATTGGGATAATATGACTGCTAAATATTTGGTTGAGAATGCTCGTGTAGATCCTTTTGTGTTTATGCGATTTGACGAAAATTGGATAACCTTGACCTTACGATATGTAGTACATTATAACAAAAGAGGTGGAACTAAAGATTGGATATATGAACAGGTTTTATCTACAATAAGAAATTCAGATGGTAAATTAGAGGTCGCTTCTGCTGCATTTGAAATAACAGCTTTTCCTAATAAATAAAAAATGAAATAACATAAAACGCAAAAACATGAAAAAGCAATTTTTAAAAATTATAATGATGTCATTACTCCTCATGGCATGTAAAGAAACAACTAAAAGTGATAATTCAGATGTGACACTTTACTACAATGGTGATATTGTTACAATGGAAACTAATTCCCCAGTTTATGCTGAGTCGGTTGCTGAGCGAGAAGGAAAAATTGTTTTCGTCGGTAATTTAAAAGATGCCGAAGATAAATTTAAAAATCCAACTAAAGTAGATTTAAAAGGAAAGACGTTATTGCCTGGTTTTATAGATCCTCACAGTCATTTTGAGAAAGTGTCCAATACCATGGGGCAACTTAATATCAGTCCGCCGCCTGTTGGTGAGGTAACAAATATTCCTCAAATTATGGAAATGCTTAAGCAATACAAGATGGATAAGAATATTCCTGATGGTGAGTGGATATTTGCCTGGGGTTACGATGAAAATTTATTGGAGGAAGGTCGTCATCCTACAAATAAAGAAATTGATGAAGTTTTGCCCAACAATCCGGTTTATTTAGATCATACCAGTGGCCATATGGGTGTGGCTAATAGCATAGCACTTAAAATGATGAAGGTGACCTCAGAAAGTAAAAATCCACCTGGAGGAAATATTGGACGCTATCCAGACTCGAACGAACCAAATGGATTGGTACAGGAAACCGCGATGTACCCATTCGTAGGCAACATGCTTCAAATTCTTGAAACCAAGGCAGCAGGATTCTTTGTTGCTACGCAAAATTATTACGCAGAAAATGGGATCACAACCGCACAGGATGGATTGATTAATAGGCGAAAAATTAAATTTTATCAAGAGCAAGCCGAATCAGGAAATATGACGATTGATCTTATTGCCTTGGCTGGATACTCAGAATTAGAGCAAAATTTAGAGGATAGTACCATTACGTTTAATATGTATAAAGATGGTTTCAAAGTGCAAGGAACTAAGCTCATTGGTGATGGTTCTCCCCAGGGTAAAACGGCATTCTTTACCAAACCATATTTGACTCAAGTAGATGGTTGTGAAGAAAACTGTGTTGGATTACCAAGTATTACTCAAGAGGCTATGAACAAACTTTTTCTTATTGGCTATGAAAATAACAATCAATTGTTTATTCATTGCAATGGTGATGCCTCTATTGATATGGCTATAGCAGCTCATGAAAATGCTTGCGAAGTACTTGGTCAGCCTTTAGATAAAGATCGAAGAACAGTGATTATTCATTCACAATTTGTAAGACCAGATCAGCTTGAGAAGTATGTAGAGTATAAGATACTTCCTTCGTTTTTTACGAATCACGCTTATTTTTGGGGAGATGTTCATATTGAGAATTTGGGAATGGATCGCGCAAGTTTTTTAAGTCCAATAGCAACCTCAGATAAGTTAGGTATTAAATACACAAATCACTCTGATGCAACCGTAACCCCATTAAATCCATTAATGACTGTTTGGTCTGCTGTTAATAGAAAATCTAGAAATGGTGTTATCGTTGGTGAGGCCGAACGTGCTACACCATATCAGGCACTTAAGGCCATTACAATTAATGCGGCCTTTGAAAATTTTGATGAGGACCAAAAAGGGTCTTTAAAGGAAGGTAAGCTCGCTGATTTTGTAATATTAGAAGAGAACCCATTAAAAGCGGAGCCTGAAACATTAAAAGACATAAAAGTTGCAAAAACCATAAAAGACGGTAAGGTGGTTTATAGCAATGACTAATGAAGTGATGCGGATTTTTTCTATAAGTATTTTTATTTTCATACTAAGTCTATCCGGTGTTCAGTTATATGGCCAATCTGATACCTTGGTCTTTAATTCTGGAAATAGAATTGTAGGTGAAATTAAAAAGATGGAAAAAGGAATTCTTGAGATTGACGCAGCCTATGGAGATGAGAATTTTAAGGTTAAGTGGCTACAAATAGATTACATTCATACCACTTCAAAATTTTTAATTAATATCAAAAACCAGATCTATGAAGGTCAAATTGCCACGGAGTCGGATAAAACGATTAGAGTATTCCAGGCCGACTCCACTTATATTATATGTGCCTTAGAAGATATAGTATACTTAAAACAGTATAAGGATGGGTTTTCAAATCGCTTTAGTGCAGCTGTGGAAGTCGGTTTTAATTTGACCAAAGCCCAAGATGTTCGCCAATTTTCTTTTAGAAGTTCTGTCGGATATAAAACCAGTAAATCCACATTTAGTGCTTCATATAATATATTACGTGCATCACAGAGTAATACAGAAACCGTTAAGCGAACGGATGGGTTATTAAACTATAGCCGTATTTTAATTAAAGATTGGTATGGTGTAGCCAGTATTTACACCCTTTCTAATACAGAGCAAAAAATAGATTTACGAGCTAATTCCCAATTAGGTATTGGAAATTACTTATACGCTACTAACAGGGCATATTGGGGCATAGTTACAGGGGTAAACAATAATTTAGAGCGTTTCACCAATTCTCAATCCAACCGTAATACCTGGGAGGTGTTCTATGGCACCGAACTAAATTTGTATGATGTTGAAGATTTTAATTTGGCATTCGTTTTTGTTGGCTATTCCGGATTAACCGAAAAAGGTCGATTTCGTGCTGATACCACAATTGATGCCAAGTATGATTTGCCCTGGAATCTATTCATCCGTATAGGGTTTTCGTTGAACTATGACAATCAGCCTGCTATAAACGCAAGTCAAACGGACTACATTTTAAGAACTGGAATTGGCTGGGAATGGTAATCCGTTATGAAGGCTCATAGCCTTAAGAGCCTTCATTGGATTTTTTCTGTGGATATTCTATGGTGTTTTCAATTTTACTTATTGCATTTTCATCAAATTCTGGAATTTGAAGCTCTTTTTTTTCAATCCAGTCTTGAACTTTGTCCTCTACAGCTTTCTTTTTGGATTCAGACATTCCCTGATCTTTTGACAGATAGACCGTTTGTGATGGGAAAGCAAATCCACTACCGCTAGATTCAATAACTTCTGCTATTCTTAAGTTAATATCTTCTTGAACAGCTAAGAACTCATTGTAGTCCGATGATAATATATAAGCATATAGTTCTACATTTAAAGCATCACTGCCATAACCGATAAAACGAACGCGCGCAGGATTACGATCAACCTTGGGATGCGCGTACAAAATATTTCTTAGTTCTACCAGAATATAGCGCATCTGATGTGTAGATGTTTCATAACGCAAACCAATGGTGGTTTGGAACAGGAACATATCACGTTTAGCAAAATTCTCTATGATTTGTGAAGAAAAATCAGCATTAGGCACTGTTACAACTGTTCTTGCCGTTGTTCTTATTCTTGTAGATCGCATACCAATCTTTTCAACGGTACCGAGCGTATTGCCAAATTTGCAAAAATCACCAACACTTACCGGCTGATCAAATACAACAGAAAGTCCACCTACAATATTTTCGACTGTTTTTTGTGCGCCCAAAGCTAATGCAATACCACCAACACCTAAAGCGGCGATTCCTGCCGTAACATTGAAACCAAGTGTTTCAAAAATGATTAAAATAGCAATAACAATTAAGGTAAATTTTGCGCTATTCTTGATGAACGATATGGCACTGAGCCCACTAAAAATATTGCGTTCCCGTAACTGTTCGTCTGCCATAGAGGAGAGTGCATCAATCAATAGCCATAAGAATATAAAAAATGCTGTCCAAACCGCAATTAGATTGACCACACCAAAGGCTTGACGAACCACAATGGAAATTCCTAAATAACGAGATACGTTTACTAAAATTGCGACAGTAATGATTAAGCGCAATGGTATTAAAAGCGTTTTTAGGAACCTGCTATATTTACTCTGTTTATAATTCCTCCAAAATAATCTTACGAACCAACCAATCATTAAGGTTAATAACCATGCTATTAAATAGGAAATTATAGCTATAGAGATTATAGAAATCCAATCTAAGACCGGTGCGCCGAGCCATTTTGAATACTTATTGTCAGTAGCATAGTCAATGTTGTATTTGTCAGAATTATTATTATAATATTGAATGATGTTTCCTGTAGTTTCACTCGAAATTAACCAGATTTCATTATCTGAATCTAAAATTGTTTTTTCTAATAAGATAGGAATATTATTATTTGCTAAACTTAGGCTTCCAACATTTTCATAATTCGTGTTCAATCCATCATTATTATCGCCTTCAGCCGAATTATTTATAATTCTTATAGGGACAATTTTACCGTGTTTGTTTAAAACAATTTCAATGCGTTTAAGAAGTAAAATAACTATGGAGTCGTTATCTGTTTGTATATCATTTGGGAAATTAACATACTCCGAAGCTCTTAAATAATTGTTGTTTGCCACGGATTTAAAAAAACCGTTAACAGCACCTCTAGGTGTTGATCGACCTAACGGATCAAGCTTCTGGGATTTGGTTGTGACCTCTGAGGAGTCAGTAGCTTTGATTGAAAATAAATCTTGTGCATCCACCCCATCAAAACTCAGGAATGAGTATATGATAAGTGCTTTTAAAATTATTGATTTTGTTGAAATCATTTCCGTGATTTTTATGAGTTTAAATTTTTATAGTTTTTTCTGCCATTACATAAGAGATGAAAACAAATGCAGGGTCTTTTCTAAAAGTTTTATGTAAAGGGGTCTACTGTTCCATTCGTTCAGGTCAACAATATCCGAATCTTTAATGTCCTCATTAAATTTGCTTTCTAAGGATTCAGCTATCTTTTTATCATAAACTACAGCATTAATTTCAAAATTCAAATCAAAACTTCGATTATCTAAGTTTGCTGTACCTACGTGAGCTACTGTAGCATCACAAACCATAGTTTTGGCATGTACAAATCCTCTTTTATATCTATAGATACTTACGCCTGCTTCTAACAGTTCTTGAAAAAAGGAGTTCGTTGTTAAACCAACGACTAATGAATCTGATTTTTTTGGAACGATAATCTTGATTTTAACATTACTAAGTGCTGCGATTTTTAAAGCATTTAAAAAAGAGTTGTTTGGAATTAAATATGGTGTAGTGATTAAAATTTCTTTTTTTGCAGATAGTATGGTCTGAATTAAAGAATATAAGATGTTAGGGTAATCTGAATCTGGTCCACTTGATAGGATTTGTACGATTTTATCTCCATTTTCAGTCTTCAGCTTTTCAAAAGGAAAGAAGTCAAATGAAAATTTAAGGTTCTGCTTTGCACAAAAATTCCAATCTGTTAAAAAGGTATATTGTAGGTTCAACACAGCATTGCCTTCAATCTTTAAATGTGTATCTCTCCAATAAAGATCTGTTTTGGATGGATTGATATATTTATCGGATACGTTTATACCACCAACAAACCCAATTTTGCCATCTACGACAATTATTTTTCTATGATTTCTATAATTTAATCTGTTGGCAAATTGAACAAAGTTGATTTTGTTAAAAGCAAAGGCTTCAACACCATTTGATATAAGTTCCTTTACAATATTTGATCTTATATTTTTACATCCAAAGTCGTCATAGATAAAACGTACCTTTACGCCTTCGCGCGCTTTAGCAATCAGCGTCTGGGCGATTTCGTTTCCTATGGTATCGTTTTCATAAATATAATATTCTAGATGTATGTATTTTGTTGCCGACTTTAAAGTCTTTAATACTTCTGGAAATTTTTCCTCTCCATTAAATAAAAGTTCAACTTTATTATTGTCTGATATAATGCTGTTTTGGCTGAGAAAACTAGCCAAAGGATAAAACACGCCTAAATTTTTTTTATGTTTAGAAAGAACAGTATCAGTGTATCTAAGACTTTTTGACTTGAGTTCAGGAAAGGCTTCATCATCAATAGCTATTTTCTTTTGATAAAGTTTACGCTTTCTATAATTTAAACCAACACTTAGGTAAAATAGTATCCCTACTACAGGAAGTGCAAAAATCAATAATAAATAAGCGAGGCCTTTACTGGGCGTAGTGGTATTCAAAATTATTCTTATACCAACAGTTATCAATATAGTAATGTAAAGTGCAAAGATAATGTTAGATAATACCATTATTTATTTTTTAAACTGAAAGGCATAAAATTATTCAACCTCATTAAATATTTAGTTTGGAAGAGACTCTTATTAGTTAGTTGAATAAAAGTCAATAATTTTATTGATGGTTTGTACTCTTTGAGCATCTTTCTCTATAAGCAATTCATGTTCAGCATCCTTAATTTCAATGTACTCACATACTTTACCTATTTCCTTGGCCACATTAAAAAATCTTTTATGTGCAGTAGGGTTGACAATGTCTTCGTTTTCTGCTGAAAATAAAACAAAAGGGGTTTGAATTTTATCGATATTATCAAATATGTAACCGAACTGTTTACAGGAATGACGAAGCCAAGAATATGTGGCACCACCAAGTCGTGCTTTAGGCACTTTTTGATAGGCTTTGATCATTCTGTTAAATCTTATTAGAGAACCAGTTAAAGTATTATCCTCAAACTCTAAATTACTATCATTGTATTCAGATTGGCCAACTGCAAATTTAGGTTCTTCCTTATCTACCAACTTAACAATGCTGCAGATCGTGGGTTTAAAACCAAACATTGGTGAAGTAAATGCAGCCGCATTGAAGTCGTTTGGATACTGCTCCAGATAAGTCATACCTATGGCACCACCCATTGAGTGGGCGAGTAAGAATATTTTCTGGTAGAGATCACTTTTAATATAATTATCATAGAAGTACTTCATGTCATCTATGTAAAACTGGAAATTATCAATGTAGCCCATATCTGGGTTTTCAACCATTCTTTGAGAAAGCCCCTGACCTCTGTGATCATGAATGTAAACAGAATACCCATTATTGAATAGATCATAAATGAGTTCCTTATATTTTATGGCAGCTTCTGTGCGTCCTGATGATATTAGAATTGCCTTATCGGTATTTTTTTGCTTGAAAATTTTATAATAAATCTCAATGTCGGATTGCCCCTTGAAAGTGCCTTCCTCGCCGCTATCATAAAACAATTCTATTTGATTGGCATAGATTGAATCTCTTAAATTAATTGTTGTAGTGAGATTATACTTATTATTTAATTTGAGTGATGAAGTTTTACCACCCTCGCAGGATAATATAATAAATGGAAAAAGTAGAAAGTAGTACCTTAAGAAACTCATAATTTTATAAATCACCTTAGTTTTATAAAATCAGGTCTAACGAGGAGGAAAACTTGATAGTATTTTGTTAATAGCCTCTGATATAACTGAACTATTAAGATTTTTGTCCTTAACAACATCGGTTCCAGAGCCCTTCCAAATCAGTTGCTTTTTTTTATTATCAATAATATTAATTAGGAGTGTACCTTCCGTATAATTGATTTCTTTAGAAAAGGTTTTTCCCACTCCTGTTCTAAATCTCCATCTTTTACCAAAAGTCGTACTTACATTGACGTTGGTGTTAGAGTAATCTCTTTTGTTTTTTGTCTTTACATCTAAATCAACTAGAAAATCAGGATTATCAGACTGAACAAATCCTTTATTGTCTAAGTTGGAAGAAATACTATTTATGAGCCTACTTTTTACAATATCATCAATCGGAAGCTTATCGGTTTCACTTGAAAAATTATAGGTTTTGTAATTTTTGAAATTTACACTTTCATCATAATCAGACATAATCTTTGTTGACGAACAGGAAAATAAAATAAGCGATAAAATGAATGTAGTAAATAAGGTTTTGCTTGACATTTTTAAAAGATTAAGAAGTATAACGTCTTAAAGATAGTGAATTTTCAAAGGATGATTGTCAAAAATTTAGTTCAAATTTCGGATTTTTTAGGAATGAATTAGTTTTCAAAACCAAGGATGTTTTATTAACAATCATTACATTGTAACAATTGTTACGTGTTTAAGCTAATTATAAGATTAGATTTGAAGCTCACTAACTATTTCTTATGGATATAAATCAAATTTTTGGTTACATCGGAGCCTTGTTTATTGGAGTTGTCTTAGGCCTTATTGGCGGTGGGGGTTCTATTTTAACGGTTCCAATACTGGTTTACCTTCTTTTTGTAAATCCTGTTACGGCAACAGCATATTCACTGTTTGTGGTGGGGATATCTTCACTTGTTGGTGCCATTAGGAATATTCAAAAAGGATTGGTGGATTTTAAGACAGCTATTGTATTTGCAATCCCTGCGTTTATTGCAGTTTATATAACAAGAAAATATTTGGTACCATCAATACCTGAAAACCTATTTTCTATAGGTGATTTTATGGTCACAAAGAACATTGGTATCATGTTGTTTTTTGCTTTTGTGATGTTAGTGGCCTCTGTATCGATGATACGAAATAAACGTGAAGAAAGGCTCGAAACTTCTGAAGTTTCATATAATTATCCGCTCATTATTGTTGAAGGTGTTTTGGTAGGAGTCGTTACAGGGATTGTTGGTGCTGGCGGTGGATTTTTAATTATACCTGCCTTAGTATTGTTGGCCAAACTCCCAATGAAAAAAGCTGTGGCCACATCATTGCTTATTATTGCTATTAAATCGCTTATCGGTTTTATTGGAGATGTCGAAAATTTAGTTATTGATTGGCCATTCCTTTTAATATTTACAGGGATATCGGTAGTTGGTATATTTTTAGGAATTTACCTTTCTAATTTTATCGAGGGTAAAAAACTAAAGAAAGGATTTGGCTGGTTTGTATTGATCATGGGTGTTTACATCATTTACAAGGAGTTAACAATGTAACTTTTGTTACAGCCTTATTTTTTAAACGTTAGTAATTTGAGTGACATATAGTTTACATTAACCAAAATATTATGAAAATAGAACAAATTTATACAGGATGTTTAGCGCATGCCGCATATTATATTGAAAGCAAAGGCGAGGCAGCCATTTTTGATCCCTTACGTGAGGTGCAACCATACATTAATAGAGCAAAATTAGATGATGCTAAGATTAAGTATGTTTTTGAAACACATTTCCATGCAGACTTTGTTTCAGGACATTTAGATCTTAAAGAAAAAACAGGTGCTAAAATTGTGTTTGGCCCAACAGCCAAGCCAAATTACGATGCTATAGTAGCTGAGGATGGTCAGATATTTGAAGTAGGAGACTATAAGGTAAAAGTCATTCACACACCTGGGCATACTATGGAAAGTACAACTTATTTGCTCATCGATGAAAACGGTAAAGAACACGGCATCATTACCGGTGACACTTTGTTTATTGGAGATGTGGGTAGACCAGACTTGGCACAAAAGGTCGTAGCGGAACTTACTCAAGATAAATTAGCTTCGCTGTTATACGATTCCTTACGAAACAAAATTATGCCATTGAGTGATGATTTAATTGTATATCCAAATCATGGTGCAGGATCTGCCTGTGGTAAAAATATGAGTAAAGAGACTACAGATACACTTGGCAATCAGAAAAAGACAAATTACGCGCTTCGGGCTGATATGACCAAGGAAGAATTTATAGAAGAACTTTTGGACGGATTAACCGAGCCACCTGGATATTTCCCTCAAAACGTATTAATGAATATAAAAGGCTACGAAAGTTTTGATAAAGTAATGGATAAGGCTCAAAATCCCTTATCACCTAAAGCTTTTGATGCGGCTGCAAATGAGACTGAAGCCGTTGTTTTAGATGTTCGTCAACAATCAGAGTTCATAAAAGGTCATATACCACGTTCCATATTTATTGGTATTGATGGTAACTTTGCGCCATGGGTTGGAGCGCTTATAGTAGATGTAACACAACCCATTCTTTTAGTAACACCAAAAGGAAGGGAAGAAGAAGTGGTGACTAGATTGTCTAGAGTTGGGTTTGATAATGTCATCGGCTATTTAGATGGTGGATTTGAGGCTTGGAAAAATGCAGGAATGGACTACGATACCATAACCTCAATTTCAGCTGAAGAATTCGCAAAGGATTTTGAAGGCAAAAAAGATGTCGTTTTTGATGTTAGGAGAGAAGGAGAATTTGTTGCTGAGCATGTAGATGGTTCAAAAAACACACAACTCGATTATTTAAATAATTACCTAAGTGAATTTCCAGAAGATAAGACGTTTTATCTGCACTGTAAAGGTGGCTATCGTTCTGTGATTGCTGCTTCAATTTTAAAAAACCGAGGTATTCATAATTTGGTTGATGTTGCTGGTGGTTATGATGCCATTAAGAAAACAGACATTCCTAGAACAGATTATGTCTGTCCATCAACCTTAAAGTAATTCCGTAGTTTTAATTAGTTCAGCGTGTGCTACAATTGGGTAGCGCACGCTTTTTTTATGTAACAATGGTTACGCTATGGCATTGCTTAAACAACTAATTTTACATGAGTTAAATATTAAAATATAATCTTATGTCGTTTTTCACTTCATTATTTGGATCTAAGACCTCACAAAGTGACACTATAAAGCTTTTGTCTCCAGAAGAATTTAAAGCTCAAGTTGAAAATAAGAAAGTACAACTGGTAGATGTTAGAACACCAGCAGAATTTAATAGCGGGCATATTAAAGGAGCTAAAAATATAGATTTTTTCTCTGGTAAATTTAATATTGAATTTAATAAATTAAACAAGGATAAAGCAGTTTATGTCTATTGCCGCAGTGGGAGTAGAAGTAGACAAACGTCTAGAAAACTTGAAGCTTTAGGGTTCACCGAAATTTATGATTTAAGAGGTGGAATCTTAAGATACTAAAAAGATAATTATGAGATATATTTTAATATTGCTTGTATCTGTTTTTGTTTTAAGTTGCAACAACTCTAAAAACAAGGACCTTTCTGCTTTTGAAAAAAATATGCAGGCTAACAATCATCCTGGGAAAAAGTTAATGGAAACTAATTGTTATGTATGCCATAGTCCCACGGCTAGTCATGATGATAGAATTGGACCTCCAATGATTGCTATTAAAAAGCACTATATTAATGAAGAAACCACCAAGGAAGAATTTATAGCAGATATGCAAGCTTGGATTAAAAACCCAAATGAGGCTGATGCTAGAATGCGAGGGGCCGTTAGACGTTTTGGTGTTATGCCTAAACAGGCTTTTCCCGAAGACGTTATCGGGAAAATTGCTGATTATATGTTTGATTACGACATAGAACAACCGGAGTGGTTTGAAGATCACTTTAATGAGGAAATGAGAAATCGGAATCAAAAGGGCAAAAAAGGTATGGGCCATGGCAAAGGTAAAGGCAAAGGAAATGGAATGCATAAGCAGCAAGCCCAAACCAATTTTGAAGATTTACCTTATGGCGAAAGAGGCTTAAAATATGCTTTAACTACCAAAGCCGTTTTAGGTAAAAACCTAATGGGTACGATACAGCAAAAGGGAACTTTAGAAGCATTAGAGTTTTGTAACGTTAGAGCGTATCCATTAACGGATAGTATGGCAATAGTCCATAATGCTGAAATAAAACGTGTTAGTGATAAACCAAGAAATCAGAACAATAAAGCCAATACAGAGGAATTACAGTACATAGAAACATTTAAAAAGCTAATTGCCGAAAACAAAGTAGTAAATCCAATTGTGCAGGAAACAGATGATGATGTTCATGTATATTATCCTATTGTAACAAATACAATGTGTTTGCAATGTCATGGTAAACCTGAAACTAATATTAAACCAGAAATTTTAAAATCATTATCTTTACTATACCCTGAAGATAGGGCCAAAGGCTACTCAGAGAACCAGGTAAGAGGCATTTGGAATGTGTCTTTCAAAAAGAATTAAATAGTAGTTATGAGTAAGTTTTCTGAAATAATCAATAAGGATAAGCTTGTGCTTGTCGATTTTTTTGCAGAGTGGTGCGGACCATGCAAAATGATGACGCCTGTTTTAAAGCAGGTTAAGGATAATCTCGGAGACCGAGTAAGCATCATTAAAATTGATGTAGATAAAAACCAAAGTTTGGCTGCAAAATATCAAGTACGAGGTGTCCCTACATTAATGTTGTTTAAAAATGGACAGCAAGTATGGAGGCAATCTGGGTTGCTTCAAAAGGATGATCTTATCAATGTCATTACGAGTAATGATTAGATCTTTTATCTTGTTATTTTTAAAAATCAAGGCTGTTTTCATTCTTTCCAAAAAAATAACACACCATTAAAATCATCATTTAACATTGATGGTTGTTTTGGTTATTAAATGGATTATGTAACAAATGTTACATGATTTCATATTAATCAATATAACTTTAGTGATGTTGAATAATAATCAACACTAACTAAATCTTTTCGTTTTATGAAATCGCATTATCAAATTTTGGTCATTGGTGGTGGCTCAGGTGGTATAATGACTACTGCCAACTTATTATCTAAGGATAAATCTTTGGATATAGGTTTAATTGAACCTGCAGATTGGCATTATTATCAACCCGCTTGGACACTTGTAGGTGGGGGAACTTATGATTTTGAAAAAACCAAACGTTCCATGGCTTCGGTAATGCCTAAGGGTGTAGATTGGATTAAAGATTATGCTACAGGGTTTAACCCAGAAGGTAATGCAGTATCAACCAAAGAAAATGGGGATATAACCTATGATTTTCTAATTGTCTCTCCTGGCTTGGTTATGGATACGTCCCTAATAGAAGGGTTAACCGAATCCCTAGGGAAAGGTGTGGTCTGTAGCAATTACACAGACCCTAAACATACTTGGGAAGTTTTAAGAAATTTTAAAGGAGGAAATGCTGTTTTTACACAACCCACAACACCAATAAAATGCGGTGGTGCCCCACAGAAAATAGCTTATTTAGCCGCAGATTATTTCAAGAAAAATGGCCTTAAAAATAAAAGTAATGTCGTTTTTGCAACGCCTGGATCAGTAATTTTTGGTGTTAAGGAAATCAGGGAAAGTTTAATGCAGGTGATTAGTAAGTATGGTATTCATTTTAAGCCCTTTTACGCACCAATAAAAATAGATGGTGAAAATCAAATGGTAACTTTCAAAGGTGTAGGTACGGGAGAAAATAAGTGTGTGATTAATGAAGATAATGAGCTTAGGGAAGTTATGTCTGGGGAACAAATTATTGAGATGCCTTTTGATATGCTTCACCTGGCACCACCACAAACTGCACCAAAATTTGTAAAGGAGTCATCCTTAGTTAATGATGCGGGTTGGTTGGATGTAGATATTCATACCCTTCAGCATAACAAATATCCAAACATATTTGGTTTAGGGGATGTAGCGGCTTTACCAACAGCAAAAACGGGTGCCGCTATACGAAAGCAAGTACCTGTAGTGTCCGATAATATAAGACAGCTCATTGCACATCATAAAAAAGGAAATAAATCCTATAACGGTTATTCCTCTTGCCCATTGGTAACAGGCTACGGGAAAATGATTTTAGCCGAGTTTGATTACGATAATAACTTTATTCCAGATCCTAAGCTTAAGCAGATGTTGGTATTTAATAGCGAAAAAGAACATTGGAGGCTTTGGATGCTTAAAAAATATGGGTTACCCTATTTATACTGGAACAAAATGATGAAAGGCAAAGAAGTGTAATTAGATTTTTTTTTGATTGATAGCTGAGCACCTTAAGAATTATTTTTTAAGGTGCTTTTTTTATTTACTGACAAATGTCATCTTTATTGTAAAATAATGAAGCTACTTTAGCCTTGAAAACGATAAATAGTTAACCAATGAACAATTCTTTACTAATATACGATCACAGTAATGGAGTTATAATGATTGCTGTGTTCGCTTTAGTTTGCGTCATTTTAGTAGGCGTACTTGTTAATTTTATGACAAGTGGAAAAAAGAAAAACGATAACAACGAAACTAACTAAACTAATTTAATTTTTTATTACATAGTTTTTTTACTGTGTAATATTTTGAAATTCTTCTAGAATTTTGGGCTAAAATGAAGAGGCTCGATTTTATAAATCGAGCCTCTTTTTAGTTTTCTAGATGTAATGTCTAAAATTTGTATTGCAAAAATGCTGTGAAATTACGTCCAGGTTCGGTAATTGGCGTACGTCCAAAATCTGCCTGATTGGTAAATGAAAAGTTGAGATGGTTGTTGTACGTCTCATCAAAAATATTCAAAACAGCAACACCTAAGGTGAAATTTTTAAATGCATTGATGCCAAAACGCGCATCTAAGGTTTGATAACCGTCAGTCACGGTCTCGTCAAAACTTTCAGAAATATTATTTTGTCGGGACACTAAATTATACTGTAGGTTGGCCCAGTACTTTTCTCTTGTAACACCAGCAGAAAAACGGGTTGTAAAAGGCATTGTTAGAGGTAAAGACTCATTTAAATCTTTATTTTTTGTATAGACATATGCAAATTCACTTCTAACAAAATAGTCATTCAAAAATTCTAATTCTGCTTTAATTTCAAAACCGGTTTTATAAGCTTCATCCAAATTTCTAAACACTTTCGCATTCTGCGGTAATGCCATAGGCATAAATTTGCGGTCTATGCTTTCATCTACAACAGCAACAATATAGTTTTCAAAATAGGAATAGTAAAATGAAGCTTCATACTTAAAAGCATCCAAACCATTTTTTAAAGGTTCATAACCTTTAAAACCTATTTCAAATTGGTTGTTAACTTCAGTATCGAGATTAGGGTTGCCTACATACTCATATGAGTCTTGCCCAACAGTAAAATGATTGATAAAACGCTCTATCATATTTGCCGAACGGACACCACGACCATAAGCAGCTTCTATGGTAAAATTATCTGAAACGATTTTCTTAACAGAAACAGTAGTGCTTATATTATGTTCCGTACGCTTTTTTAAATCGTACATTTCTGCAAAATCCGCTTCAGGATCTTTTATATCAGAAACAACATGGTCGTATCTAAAACCAGCTGTAAGAATGGTGTTTGGACCAATACTGTATTTGGCTTCTGTAAAAACACCTAAATCATTAATGTAAGAATCTTGCCAGACCTTATCAATAAAAAGCATGGGTTGTGGTAACGGATTACCGTTCATCACTTTAACTAAACGTTCTCTATTACCGTCTCTGGCAACATTAAACATGTCAACACCAGAAAAAATGTTTAAACGATTTAACGGCTGCCAATGTAATTCAATTTTACCACCAGTGGTCAAGGCATCAACATTAGATGCTGCACTTACCATATTAAATGAGGGTCTGTTGTTATTAACCATTAAATGATCTACATAACTATAGTAAGCCTTGGCATTTACAGATTTAATAACCTTACCAATATGATCTAATTTATAATCTAATGAGATAATACTGCTATTGTCATAATCTGTATCCATTGGTAAAGCCGCATGTAATACATCTCTGCCAAAGGATTGTCTCCAATGCGCTTGTAAGCGATGGTCTTCCGAAAAGTTATAACCCACCTTAACACCATAATCCGTACTTCTGAAAGACGACGGAATTTCGGTACCATCACCATCTTCATAATTACCAAAATCTCTGTAGCCAGCGTTAGCTACAATGTCATACTTTTCTTGTATGTACTGCAATTGGGCCATATTAACAAATGAATTTCCGTTACTTTCATAACCACCGGAAATTTTACCGTGTAAGCCATGATCTAAATAGTTTGGCTTTTCAGTTACCATATTAATAATCCCTCCAAACGTCGCGCCATAGCGCACAGTGTAGGGTCCTTTTATAATCTCAATTTTAGAGATTTCTTCAGGAATAATATGCGTTGTAATAGGATCCATTCGGTTTGGGCACGCATGCATAGCTTTCGTTCCTCCATCATACTGTATATTAAGTTGCTCATATTGAGACGCTCTAAACGACGGATCAATAGCATAGTTACCTCGTTTTATAGATGAGAAGCCGATAATATTGTTAAATAAATCCGCAACGTTTTTAGGTTGTACAATATTCTCAGCGTATTTATTGGATACTATTGTTAGAACAGGATCGGTCTTTATATTTCCTGTAACGATGACCTCGTTTAATTTTGTTATTTCTTTTTTTAAGGTGTCTTGTTTTGTTTCTTTTTGAGCATAAGACACACCTGCGATTAGTGCACATAGCAGTGCACTACACAATGTTTTCATTTATAGTATAATTAAAATTTAAAAATGTAAATAAGGGTAGATACTATCTACTAATAAAAATGAAAACTATACTTGAGGTGGATGAAACCAATCTAAAACCTTTAAAAAAGAATATAAATTGGTGTAGGTAGTTGCTGGTTGGTCCTTAGTCACAAATTTAGTCGTTAAACTGAACTCTTCTTTTGAGTAAGGAACAAACATTAATTCTTTAAAATCTACAATATTTTCAGGAGTCTTTTCATTGCTATTTTGTGATTCTGCCACCTTTTTTAAATGACATTTACCATTACATTGTAGCTCAGGTTTGTCCTTGTTCTCGCATAAGGCTTCTATAAATCCAACAGGGTCAAGCTTATAGTAAGCATAAGTAATATGGACTCTTAAACTATTGGATAAGATTAGAGTAGCAAGGAAAATGGAAAAAAAGTATGTGCCTATTTTCATGCGCTGTAAATGTATAGTTATTGTAAAATAACCCTACTGACTTTTGTCATAAAATTTATACAACATCGTGGTAAAGGTCTTCATTAAGATGTGGATTCAACGTAACATACGTTACATAGCTTTCAGCTATTGTTTTTTATTTTTGAATAAATTATATAAATAATAAATTATCATGAATACAATAGAGATGTCACAAGAACAACAAACATTTTCAATGCCTCGAATAGGAGACAAGGCACCAGAATTTAAAGCAGTTACTACACAAGGAGAGATTAATTTTCCGTCAGATTATAAAGGTAGTTGGACTATTTTATTTAGCCATCCAGCAGATTTTACACCTGTATGTACATCAGAGTTTATGACTTTTGCACATTTAGAAGAGAAGTTTAATAAAGCAAATTGCAAGTTGGTTGGTTTATCTGTTGATGGGCTTTACAGCCATATTGCCTGGTTAAGAACCATTAAAGATAAAATTGAATTTAATGGGATGAAGGATATTGAAGTAAAATTCCCACTAATTGAAGATATTACAATGAATGTGGCCAAGAAATATGGAATGATACAGCCTGGTGAACATCAAACGCAAGCTGTTAGAGCCGTATTCTTTATTGATCCAGAAAGTACGGTTAGAGCCATCATATACTATCCGTTGAGCTTAGGTAGAAATTTTGACGAAATTTACAGAGCACTTATAGCTATGCAAACATCAGATAAGTTTAATGTGGCAACACCAGCAGATTGGGAACCAGGTAAAGACGTAATTATTTCGCCAGCCGGTTCTTGTGGTGTAGCTGAAGAGCGCATGACCAAATCAGAGGATCTAGAATGTAAAGATTGGTTTTTCTGTACTAAAAAATTAGACAAGGATACTGTTTTAAAAGAAGTATTAAAATAGATTTTATTGGTATGAGTAGATTTTAATTTTACTAAGAGTGCCTATGCGGGTACTCTTTTTTATGTAACAAATGTAACTAAGGTTGGAATACTTGTATTGTATTTTTAAACTATAATGAGAAAATACAAAAATGATAGTTGTTTATTCATAAGTATTGAGTAGAACGCGAAAGGTCAACTAGTGTAGTTAACTAGTTTTTTTTTGGTTAGTGTTAAGATATCTATTAGGATATCTTGATTTAAGAGAGCTCTTGAAAATGGGCTCTCTTTTTTTAATGTAACATTAGTAGCACCTTTTCTATGTTTTATTTCAGAACTTTAGGTGTGAATTTTAAATTATAAAAAGATGAAAAAGCCATTATCAACTCGGGTAACACTATTGATTGTACTAATGCTGTCATTATCTTTTTTATGCGCATGTAGTGACGATAATGAAGAGAATAATAGTGAGAACACTCTAACTCAAAATTTAAATGAGTCAGATAAAAATGCCTTACTATTCATGTTAGAAGAAGAAAAGTTAGCTAGAGATACTTATATATTTCTAAACAACCAATGGTCATTAAACCAGTTTGCAAATATTAAGAATAGTGAGCAAATGCATATGAATGCTATTGAAGCCTTATTAATTCAATACAATATAAATTATAGTATACTACCTATTGGTGAGTTTTTTAATCAGGACCTTCAAAATTTTTATGATCAATTTACTACAGAGGGGTCGGTAAGCCAGATCAATGCACTTAAAATAGGTGCAACTATCGAAGATTTGGACATCGTTGATTTACAAGACTACATTGGTTTGACAACAAATACTGATTTAATTTCAGTATTTAACTCCTTACAATGTGGCTCTAGAAATCATCTTAGAAGCTTTGTTAATGGCATAGAAAATTATGGTAGCATTTATGAACCTCAGTTTTTAACATCAGAGGATTATTATACTATCATTTCTTCAGGTCATGAACAATGCAATTAAATAATTTATACACCTCATTCGTATCTATTTCTGACGAATATCATTGTGCGAATTAACATGCCATAGTAAATTCATTCCATTAGAAATTTAAATCGTTTAAAAATGAAAAATATATGGTTATTAGTAGTATTTATGGTTTTTGGAACCATTACTACTGCAGCACAAGAAAGGGACCGAGATCAAATTAGAGATCAAGATCGTTTAATGCTTGTTGATGGAGATGTTTTACAAATTAGAGACCAAAAACAGATACGTTTGCAAAATCGTGTTACTTTAAATGATGGAACTGTATTAAATACGGATGGAACATATCAAACAAAAGACAAGAAAAAATTAAAACTTAAAAATGGACAATGTTTAGATATGAATGGGAAAGTGTACCAAAATGAGTATCAATACCGCAAAATGGTGCAAAAAGAAAACCAAGGTCTAACTAAAGAACAAATACAGGAAAGAAATCAAAACAGATTTCATTACATGCTTGTTGATGGAGAGGTTGTTCAAATTCAAAACCAATCTCAATTTAAATTACAGAATCAATTACAATTAGGTAATGGTACTGTAGTTAATCCAGATGGGTCTTATCAAACACGACAAAAAAAGCAATTACGACTAAAAGAAGGTGAGTGTTTGAATATGGGTGGGGAAATGTTCAAAAACACATATCAACATCGAAAAAAAATGGTCAAGAAGAATAAACTAAACAAAAAGGCCATTAAGAAGCATAAGATGAATAAGAAGACCATGAAAAAGGGTAATTAATGACAAAAAGGGGTTTAAGTTTTTAAATCCCTTTTTCAAAGTAACTAAAGTGTAAAGTGATGAAATACTTTCAACATATGTTAGCGCTGTTAGTTCTTCTACTGTTCAATAGTTACGCGATTGGTCAAAAAATTAAAAGTGCAAACCAAAGCTTAAAAGCAAAGGATTCTACAGAAGTTATCAATGAGAAAGACTCAAGTTATGTGTCTTTAAATCTCAACTATATTAGTGATGCTGTTTTTTTTGGTAGGAAAGACTCCACAGCAATACCATATTTGTATACTTCGGCAATATATCATCACAAGTCTGGTATATATGGAATGGGTTCATTGTCTTATCTAACAAAGTCAAATGACAGTAGAGTAGATTTGTTTTTAGTGTCGCTAGGGTACGATTTCTCGTATGACAATTTTACTGGTGATGTTTCTATCACAAAGTATTTTTTCAATGAGGCTAGCTATAATGTTATTTCTCAGGTTAGTGCAGATGTAACAGCAGTTTTAAGCTACGATTTTCAGTATTTTAACTTAGCTGCCACAGCCGCAAATTATTTTAATAATAATAGTACGTCAGATTTTTTTCTATCTACAGAAATAAGTCACGATTTCATAACTCGTAATCAAAAGTTTCAAATATCACCTTCTGTTGGCTTTTATTTCGGATCTCAAAATTTCTATCAAGAGTATTATACTAATAGAGGAAGTAGTGGTCAAGGACAAGGACAGGGTCAAGGAGGTGCCGATAATTCTACAAATGGTAATAATATTACAGTTGAAGAAAGTGAAACATTTAAAATAATGGCTATAGAATTTGGCTTACCAGTTTGGTACGAATTAGATCCAGTCATATTTATGCTTTACCCTATTTATGTTATACCTAAAAGTCCTTCAAGACTAATTGTGAACGAAGTAGTTTATGAAGAAGATTTAAATCCTACTTTTTACTTCACTATTGGTATAAGCTTAAAAATATAAAAATTAAAAACTATTTGTAAATGGTGCTTTTTGCTTTAGTAACCTTTGTTACTGACTAAAATCAAAGCCCACCTTAATTTTGAATCAAATTAAATTACGACATGTATAAACTTAAATATCTTATCACATTAATTGGCATTGGTTTCATATCAAGTTATAATGCGCAGGAGTTAAAATCAATCTCAAAGGCTGAAGTGTTGAGTACAGTTTCAGAAGCCAATCAGCAGATAAAGATTTCGGTAGAAGCCTTTAATGAAGCTAAAGCCGATTACAGGCAAACAAATGCAGTATTTTTACCAAATATTAGTGTGTCTCACACGGCCATTGCTACCACAAATCCATTAATGGCTTTTGGTTCAAAACTGAATCAGGAAATTGTAACCCAGGCCGATTTTAACCCAGAGGCTTTGAACGATCCGAGTCAGATTCAAAATTATGCAACAGTCTTTGAGTTTCAACAACCATTAATCAATATGGACGGTTTTTATCAGCGCAAAGCGGCCAAGTACAAAATGGAGGCCATGGCTTTACAAACGGATCGTGTTAAGGATTATGTAAATTTTGAAGTCGAAAAAGGCTATATGCAATTACAATTAGCTTATAAAGCCGTAGCTGTATTGGAAAAAGCGTTAGAAGCTGCCGAAGCTAATTTACAATTGGCTCAAAATAGTTATGATCAAGGCTATTTGCAACAATCTGATGTACTCTTGGTTAAAGTAAGGGTGACTGAAGTAAAAAACCAATTACAAACCGCAAGGAGTAATGTAAAAAATGCTTCTAATTATCTATCTTTTTTAATGAATGATACTTCTGATGTAGTATTGAAACCTCAAGACACGCTACAGCTTGAAGCAACCATATTGGAATCTGAAAATGGACTTAGCGAAGAACGTGCAGATATCAAGGCCATGCAATTGGCAGCGAATGCAAGGGAAACTATGTATAAGTCAGATAAGATGACTTTTCTGCCTACCTTAAATGCCTTTGGTAGCTACCAGTTGTACGACGATAGCCTATTTCAGTTTGGAGCTGATGGTTACTTAATCGGTGCCGAACTTAAATGGAACATACTACAAGGTACCAAACGTTTTGGTAAAGCTAAAAAGTCTAAGGCATCCTTAGAAAAATCAAAACTCGAATATGAGCAGTATGTCTCTAAAAGTCAATTAGAGCTGAACAAAATCAAACGTTTGCTTCAAGATATGGAAAGCAAATTACAGTTGTCAAAATTGGCTATGGAGCAATCAAATGAAGCCTTGAGAATTAGAACAAACCGTTTTAAAGAAGGTTTAGAAAAGACTACAGATTTGCTCATTGCAGAAACACAATTTGCACAAAAGGAACTTGAGTATTATCAAACTATATATGAATATAATAGCACTAAAGCATATTTAAACTTTTTAACTATAAACTAAAATGAAGACATTATCTATACATAAATTATTTGCCGTACTTACTTTACTTGGGTTATTGAGTTGTGGGCAAGATCAGAAAGAAGGTATGAAAGATACATCAAATCCTGTTTCGGTAGTTGTAGCAAAAGTAACTTCAAATAATGACAATTCGCCATTAATTGTTAGTGGAACCGTAGAGGCCGTTAATAGTGCAAATCTAAGCACACGTTTAATGGGTTATGTAGAACGCATAAACGTTAAAGTTGGAGACAAGATCACTAAAGGGCAAACCTTAATTGTCATAAACAATAGTGATTTACAAGCCAAAAGAGCACAAGTTAATGCAGGGATTTCTGAAGCTCAAGCAGCTTTTGATATTGCCGAGAAGGATTACAACCGTTATAAGAACCTATTTGAGGAAAACTCGGCATCTCAAAAGGAGTTGGATGATATGACAGCGCATTACAACATGGCAAAAGCAAGGTTGGAATCTGCACAACAGATGAAGAATGAAATTAATGCACAATTTGCCTATACTAATGTAAAAGCACCTTTTAGCGGTGTAGTTACTGGCAAATTCATTGACGAAGGTTCATTAGCTAATCCTGGTATGCCTTTATTGGCTATAGAGTCACCACAAAATTTTGAAGTGGTCGCTAGAGTTCCAGAAGCGGTGATTTCTAAAATTAAGAATGGTCAAGCCGTTAATGTAGTAGTATCTTCCATTAATGTAGAATTACCAGGTAGCGTCACAGAAGTGAGTACATCTTCGGCAAATTCTGGTGGACAATATTTGGTAAAAGTGAATTTAGATTCTAAAAATCAGAATGTGCGTTCAGGTATGTTTGCCTCAGTGCAATTTCCGAATATAAAAAATCAATTAGCCGGCTCAACGGGAACCATTATGATTCCGAAAGAGGCTATAATAACCAATGGTCAATTAACTGGGATTTATACAGTAAGTCAACAAAATACAGCAGTATTGCGTTGGTTGAGACTTGGAAAGACTTTTGGGGATAAAGTAGAAGTATTATCTGGTTTGTCAGAAGATGAATCTTATATTCTGTCCTCAGAGGAGAAATTATATAATGGTGCTAAACTAAGTATTCAATAAACAATCGAAGTAAGCAATTAATTTAAATTAAAAAAACATGAAAGAAGGTTTAGCAGGAAAAATTGCCAAAGGCTTCATAAGTTCTAAACTTACGGTGCTGTTGATGATTGTTTTTATGGTCATTGGAGTGTACAGTTCGTTTTTAATTCCTAGAGAAGAGGAACCACAAATTGATGTGCCAATAGCCGATATATTTGTAGGATATCCTGGTGCGAGCCCAACGGAGGTAGAGTCAAGGGTTATAAAGCCATTAGAAAAGCTTATTACCAACATAAAAGGTGTAGAGTATGTGTATTCTACATCCATGCAAGAGCAGGGCATGGTCATCGTGCAGTTTTATGTGGGAGAGGATATTGAGCGTTCATTCGTAAAACTTTATAACGAGATCAATAAGCATATGGACATCATGCCGCAAGGTGTTACGTTTCCATTGGTAAAAACACGTGCGATTGACGATGTACCAATGCTTGGACTAACATTATGGAGTGAGAATTATGACGACTACCAACTGAAGCAAATTGCACAGGAGTTAACTGACGAAATAGAGAAAGTTAATGATGTTGCTGTAACCAAAAAAATAGGAGGAAGAAACCGCGAATTACGTGTGGTTTTAGATAAGAACAAATTAGCGTCTAGCGGATTGGATTTCTTATCGGTTGCCGAAATGATTAAGGCTAATAATCAACAACTAAACTCTGGTAGTTTTGACAGAAATGATACAGAATTCCTTGTTAAAACAGGAGAGTTTCTTCAAACAAAAGAAGATGTTGAAAACTTGGTCGTCGGTGTGTTTAACAATCAACCGATTTATTTAAATCAAGTTGCCAAAGTTGTAGATGGACCACAAGTACCTATCAACTATGTTAGTCTTGGTTTTGGTTCGGCAAGTGAAAAAATAAAGGATTACCGATCCGAGTATCCTGCAGTTACTATTTCTGTGGCCAAGCGTAAGGGTGCAGATGCGATGAAAATCTCTGATGTCATTATTGACAAAGTTGAGCATTTAAGAACCACTTTGATCCCAGATGACGTCCATGTAGAAATAACAAGAAACTACGGGGAAACAGCTTCCCAAAAAGTATCTGAACTTTTGATGCACTTAATTGGTGCCATTATCGCAGTAACAATCGTGGTAATGCTTGCTATGGGATGGCGTGGTGGATTAGTGGTATTCTTATCAGTGCCAATAACGTTTGCCTTGACTTTGTTAAGCTATTATTTACTCGATTATACATTAAACCGTATCACATTGTTTGCTTTGGTATTTGTTACCGGTATTGTTGTGGATGATTCCATTATCATTGCCGAAAATATGCATAGGCATTTTAAGATGAAACGCTTACCATTTAAGCAAGCCGCCTTGTACGCCATTAATGAAGTGGGTAACCCAACCATTTTAGCAACATTTACGGTTATCGCCTCAGTATTACCAATGGCATTTGTGTCTGGATTAATGGGACCTTATATGAGTCCGATGCCTATAGGTGCATCAATTGCTATGTTATTATCCTTGTTTGTAGCTTTAACCATAACCCCTTATTTGGGCTATATTTTTCTTAGGGAAAAAGATAAAAAAGCAGAGGCTATTAATGATGATGAAACAGCTGGTCTTTCCGATTCTTTGATATTCAAAATCTATTCAAAATTTGAAACTCCGCTAATCGAAAATAAAACGAAACGCTGGTTGTTTTTGGGTATTACCTTTATTTTACTGTTGGGCTCTGTAGGTTTATTTTTTACCAAAACAGTAGCGGTAAAAATGTTACCATTTGATAATAAAAACGAATTTCAGGTGGTCATTGACATGCCAGAAGGTACAACCTTAGAACGCACAGCATTGGTGGCTAAAGAAATAGGGCAGTACTTGGCAACCAGACCAGAAGTGGTAAACTATCAAAGTTATGTTGGGACATCCGCTCCAATCACCTTCAACGGTTTGGTGCGTCATTACGATTTACGTGGTGGTAGCAATATGGCGGATATTCAGGTTAATCTAACAGATAAGCATGATCGATCTGAACAAAGTCATGATATTGCAAAATTATTACGTCCAGAGATTCAAAAGATTGCTTCAAAATATGATGCCAACGTTAAATTGGTTGAAGTACCTCCAGGTCCTCCGGTGTTATCCACGATTGTGGCAGAGGTTTATGGTCCAGATTATAAAGAACAAATTCGTGTGGCAGATTCGGTTCAGTCTATTTTAAAACGTACAACGGATGTTGTAGATATTGATTGGATGGTGGAAGCCAATCAGAAAGAATTCAATTTTAAAATAGATAAGGAAAAAGCCATGCTAAATGGTATTGCACCACAACAAATTGCCTATACCATGAACATGGCTCTTTCCAATAGAGCGATAACGCACCTGTATGATGAGGATGCTTCAAATCAAGTAGAGCTGATCTTGGCTCTTGATGAAAATGAAAAATCAACACTTCAGGATATTGCTAATTTAAAGGTGAAATCACATCATGGGCATCTAGTTCCGATTGTAGATTTAGTGACCATAGAAGAAGGAGCTAAACCCAAGAGTATTTACCGTAAAAACCAGAAGCGTGTTGTTTACGTCACAGCAGATATGGCTGGTGAGTTGGAAAGTCCGGTTTACGCTATTTTAGGTATGTCTGATAAATTACAAGAGATCAACTTGCCAAAAGGATATAATATGGATGAGTTGTACATAAAACAGCCTGAGTTCGAAGATAATTATACTGTAAAATGGGATGGTGAATGGCAAATCACATTAGAAGTGTTTAGAGATTTAGGAATCGCATTTTTGGGTGTTATCATTATCATATACATCTTGATTGTAGGTTGGTTCCAAAACTTTAAAGCTCCTGTGGTCATGATGGTAGCCATACCATTGTCATTAGTTGGTATTGTATTAGGGCACTGGATGCTCGGAGCGTTTTTTACAGCAACCTCTTTTATTGGCATGATTGCTTTGGCTGGTATCATGGTTAGGAATTCGGTATTACTTATTGACTTTGTCAATTTAAGATTAGCAGAGGGTATTCCATTAAAACAAGCTGTTATCGAAGCTGGAGCCGTAAGAACAACACCGATATTGTTAACAGCTGGTACTGTGGTTATTGGAGCATTTGTAATTCTTTTTGATCCTATTTTCCAAGGTTTAGCTATTTCATTAATGGGTGGAACAATAGTAAGTACCGTACTTACTTTATTAGTAGTACCATTGGTATATTATATGATAGAACGTAAAAATTATAAATAAATAAAGCAGATGAAATTAGTGATTGTAACAGCTGTTGAGGAGTTTCATAAAGAGGCTTTAAGGCTTTTTAAAGAAGCTAAAATTGAAAGTTTTAGTACTTCAGATATTGATGGATACAAGGAAGCGCCCAGCTTGTTGGCAACATCAAGTTGGTTTCCAAGTGTTAAGGGTGGTAGTGAATCGCATATGTTTTTCTCATTTACCGAAGAAGAGCAAATAGAGCGCCTATTTCATCTTATAGCAGAATTTAATTCTACACTTGAAACTAACAACCCAATACGAGGAGTTGTTTTACCAATTGAAAAATACATTTAAATTTAAAATTATGATAAATAGGTATATAAGAGCAATTGCAGGAACATTTGTTATTATCAGTGTTCTTTTAGGTATGTACGTTAACGAAAACTGGTTGTGGTTTACCATTTTTGTTGGTGCAAATTTATTACAGTCGTCCATTACCAAATGGTGTTTAATGGAAGATATTTTGAAAAAGATAGGCATTAAGGATTCGAAAGAATCTTGTGGTTGATTCGTAGTTTAATAGAGTTTCTGAAAGTCCAGGCTTTTTATAAGCACTGGACTTTTTTTATGTATAAAAATTTAGAATAAAGGTGTAAACATGACTAATATCATAATATATGGATACTTGACTTAGTACCTTTAATGCATTAATTAGAAACTAAAAATTTCATTATTATGGAACTCGCAAATAAAACTAAAACAAGGGTTTATACCTTCGGAAACAAAAAGGCCGATGGTAACAGCTCGATGCGTAATTTGCTAGGTGGTAAAGGTGCTAACCTAGCAGAAATGAGCGCCATTGGCATACCAGTGCCACCAGGATTTACCATTACTACAGAGGTTTGTACTGAGTACAACCTTTTAGGAAAGGATGAGGTCATTCAGCTTATAAAGCGTGAAGTAGAATTAGCAGTGGCTAAGATTGAAAAAACCATGAACACCAAATTCGGTGATGCTAAAAATCCATTACTATTATCAGTTCGCTCTGGTGCTAGAGTATCTATGCCAGGCATGATGGATACCGTATTGAACCTAGGTTTGAATGATGACGTGGTTGAAGGTCTTGCCAAAAAAACTAAAAACGAACGTTTTGCTTGGGATTCTTATCGACGTTTTGTGCAAATGTATGGTGGTGTTGTTATGGGTGTTAAAGCTATAAACAAGGAAGATATAGATCCATTCGAAGAAATCATTGAGAACTTAAAAGAAAAAAGAGGTATCACATTAGATACTGAATTTACAGTTCAGGATTTAAAGGATTTAGTTTTCGATTTCAAAAAGTCTATATATAGACGTATAGGAAAAGAATTCCCTAGTGATCCATGGGATCAATTATGGTTAGCAGTTATGGCTGTATTTGATAGCTGGAATGGTAAACGTGCCGTTTACTACAGAAATATGCATGGATATCCTGCAGATTGGGGAACGGCTGTAAATGTTCAAGCCATGGTATTTGGTAATATGGGTGAAAATTCAGGAACTGGGGTATGCTTCACTCGTGACGCTGGATCTGGTGAGAATTTGTTTAATGGTGAGTACCTAATCAATGCCCAAGGGGAAGATGTGGTTGCTGGTGTTCGTACACCACAACAAATTACTAAAATTGGTTCCCAACGTTGGGCAGAATTAGCTCAAATCACAGAAAAAGAAAGAAAAAATTCATATCCGTCATTAGAGGAAGTCATGCCTGAAATTTTCAAAGAACTAAATGGCTATCAGCAAATCCTAGAAAAGCATTATCGAGATATGCAGGATATGGAGTTTACCATTCAAGAAGGAAAATTATGGATACTTCAGACACGTAATGGTAAACGTACTGGTGCAGCTATGGTTAAAATTGCCATAGACTTGTTGTCACAAGGTTTGATTTCAGAAGAGGAAGCGTTATTGAGAATAGAACCTAATAAATTAGATGAATTATTACATCCTATTTTTGATCCGGCAGCTCTTAAAAAAGCTCATGTCATTGCTCAGGGCTTACCAGCTTCTCCTGGTGCTGCTACTGGTCAATTAGTGTTCTTTGCTGAGGATGCCAGTAAATTTAAATACTCTATACTTACAAGAATTGAGACCTCTCCAGAAGATTTGGAAGGAATGAATTTGGCCAAGGGTATACTTACTGCTCGTGGTGGTATGACATCTCATGCTGCTGTTGTCGCGAGAGGTATGGGTAAATGCTGTGTGTCTGGTGCAGGGGCTTTAAAAATTAACTATAAAACCAAAACGATGTGGGTAGAAGGAAAAGAATACCATGAAGGTGATTGGATTTCTATCAATGGATCAACGGGTAATATTATAGAAGGTAAGGTTGCGACAGTAGAACCTGAATTAACTGGTGAGTTTGCTAAAATCATGGAGCTTTCGGACAAATACAGTAGTATGAAGGTGCGTACAAACGCAGACACACCACAGGATGCAAAAGTAGCGCGTAATTTTGGTGCAACTGGTATTGGTTTAACTCGTACAGAACACATGTTCTTTGAAGTAGACCGTATTAAAGCCATGAGAGAAATGATTTTAGCAGATACCGTTAAAGGTCGTAAACAAGCATTGGCAAAATTACTTCCAATGCAGCGTGAAGATTTTGAAGGTATTTTTGAGGCTATGGAGGGTCTTCCAGTAACGATTCGACTATTGGATCCACCATTACATGAGTTTGTACCTCACCAATTAGCCACTTTAAGAGAATTGGCAGATGAGATGCACGTGTCTTTAGAATCTGTTAAGATTAAAGTTGCGGATTTAGAAGAATTCAATCCAATGTTAGGACATCGTGGTTGCCGTTTAGGAAATACATATCCTGAAATTACAGAAATGCAAACACGTGCTATCATTGAAGCAGCTTTAAATCTTAAACAAAGAGGTATTGAGACTAAACCAGAAATTATGGTGCCATTAGTTGGTACGTTTGATGAATTTGTAGCTCAAGAAACCATCATTAGAGATACCGCTGAGGCTATTTTTAAAGAAAGAAAAGATAAGATTGAGTATTTTGTAGGTACAATGATTGAAATTCCACGTGCAGCGTTAATGGCAGATAAAATTGCCAAGCGCGCAGATTTCTTCTCTTTTGGTACCAATGATTTAACACAAATGACCTTTGGTTACTCTAGAGATGATGCTGGTAAATTCTTGCCTATCTATCTCGAACAGGGTATTTTAAAACACGATCCTTTTGAAGTATTGGATCAAGAAGGAGTAGGACAGTTAGTTACCATGGGTACGCAACGTGGCCGTAGTACAAATCCAAAATTAAAAGTTGGAATATGTGGTGAACATGGTGGTGAACCATCTTCAGTAGAATTCTGCTATAATAATGGTTTGGATTATGTGAGCTGCTCTCCATTTAGAGTTCCGATTGCGAGAGTTGCTTCTGCACAAGCAGCTATAAAATCCGTACTACACTAACATTTTCTTTTTCACATGAAACTTCCTGAGGATGACTCAGGAAGTTTTTTTATAACCTCATTGGTAAGATTTCAATTAAAAAGTTGGTATAAATCTGTAACATTTTAATAATGTTTGCGTCACATAGGTGTAATTAAATAAAATCATGGAATCAAATTATCATACACTTAAACGAACAGACAACCAATTATTGGTAATTACTCACCTTACCCAGATGTTGACTTATATTACGGGTTTTGGTGGTCTAATTGTGCCATTGATTCTCTGGGCAACACAAAAGGATAGAGTAGACGGTATGGATGTGCATGGTAAGGCCATTGTGAACTTTCAACTGAGTATGATAATCTACTTTATTATTAGTATTATTTTAATTCCTGTATTTTTAATAGGGGTATTGCCTCTTATATTAGTTTGCATTTTATCTTTTATAATGCCAATTATAAATGCCATAAAAGCTAGTAATGGAGAATTACCTAGCTACCCATTATCTCTTAGTTTTATTAGTTAGTTACTCGTGCCGAACGTTTCGGTATTTCATTAAAAGAGATAATAAAAAATGCTCATCTTTAAATGATGAGCATTTTTTGATTTAATTATGAATAAGATTTATTATATTAATTGTTCAGCATCACAGGCATCACTAGCATCGTTACATGCTCACCTTCATCTAAACCATCAACAGGAGTCAAGATTCCTGCTCTGTTAGGTAAACTCATTTCTAACTGTACATTATCAGAATTTAAGTTATTGATCATTTCTGTTAAGAAACGTGAGTTAAATCCTATTTGCATATCGTCACCTTGATAATCACAGGTTAAACGCTCTTCAGCTTTATTACTGTAGTCAACGTCCTCAGCAGAGATATTTAATTCAGCACCAGCAATTTTTAAACGAATTTGATGTGTAGTCTTGTTAGAGAAAATAGACACACGACGTACCGAGTTTAAAAATTGTGTTCTATCAATTACCAATTTATTTGGGTTTTCCTTTGGAATAACGGCCTCATAATTTGGATATTTTCCATCAATCAAACGGCAGATTATAACTGAATTTTCAAACGTAAATTTGGCATTAGAATCATTATACTCAACCAGTACATCATCATCACTTCCTGCTAAAATGCCCTTTAAAAGATTTAATGGTTTTTTAGGCATGATAAACTCAGCAGGCTCAGTTGCACTCACATCGTCTCTTGTATATTTTACTAATTTGTGAGCGTCCGTAGCAACAAACGTTAAGTTATCTGTTGAAAATTGGAAAAACACACCACTCATAACGGGCCTTAAATCGTCATTTCCAGCAGCAAAAATAGTTTTGCTAATAGCGGTCGCCAAGATATCTCCCATGATGGTTGTTTTGCTAGCATCTTCAACAGATACTGCATTAGGAAATTCAGCACCATCTGCATAGGCTAAAGCATACTTACCATGATTAGAGCTAATCTCAACGGTGTTGTTGTCCTCAACCACAAAGGTTAGTGGTTGTTCTGGGAATGTTTTTAGGGTATCCAACAATAAACGTGCTGGCAACGCAATACTGCCTTCTGAGTCACTATCTACATCGATTGTAGAAGACATAGTGGTTTCTAAATCGCTAGCCGATATCGTAAGCTTGGATTGGCTAAGTTCAAACAAAAAATTATCTAAAATAGGCAAGGTGTTGCTGTTGTTGATAACACCTCCCAAAACTTGAAGTTGCTTTAGTAAATATGTACTTGAAACTATAAATTTCATTGGATTGAATTAATGTTTTTCCTATTGATTAAGTCTTACAAATATATCTCAATAGAAGGGTTTTGTAAAACAAACTTATTAACAAATTCTAGGTGTATTTTTTCTTTCTATAGAAGTTAAAAGCAAAACCAAATAAGGCAAGTAACCCTAATGGTAATACAATGTTTACAAACTGCCATGTACCTTGTTGCTCTTTTACCTTGTCTGGGTTTAAGTAGGCAATGCTTATTTCTTTTGCCCTAATGTTTATAAGTCCGGAGTCATCCAGTAAATAATTTACGGTGTTTAACAGGAATTCTTTGTTTCCGTAAAGAAATCCTCTGTAATCTACACCAAGCTCCAAAGGTCTATTCCGTCTAACATCATTTTTTATAACGTCGCCATCAGAAATGACCACCATTGCTGTCGGTGTGCTTTTTGATTGAAAATTTTTAACTTTAAATGGTAAAACGCGTTGGTCATATACAGAAGTAAATTCACCTTCTAATAATACAGCTAAATTTTGAGCTCCTGAATTGTATAGACTTTCATCTGGCGATTTGGTAACCTCATTTAAGGATATTAGCGTTGGCACACCTTCTAATTTAGTTTTTGGGGAACTCTGTAAAAGGATAGTTTTGCTGATTTCATTTTTAAGGGTGTCCATAGGACTTGCAAAATCATACTTTACGAGTTCTAAATTTTTAGTAATGGGATGATCTTGATTTGAGGATGCAAGAGGTGAATATTGCCATTGGATAGGTTGTAGCTGGGCTTGGCTACCTTCACCAATCGCTAGCATTATTGGTGCAGAGTAGAGGTCTTTAACCAAACTAGGGTTAATCCTAACACCATACTTAAAAAAGAAATCGTTAAGGTTTAGATCGCGCATTGTAGAAACCGATGAGCCAGAATCATTGTACAGACTATCCTTCTCCATGATTACGGATTCGGCTAACCAAAGACTTTTTCCTCCTCTCATGGTATACTGATCCAAAACCAGTTTTTCTTCTTCCGTAAAGGCTTGAGTAGGTTTTGCTACGACGATTAAATTATATTGTTTTAAATTATCCAGCGTGCCTTGTGGATTACTTACTACACTATCTAGAGTGAATGGTGCTATATTGTAATAGGGCTGCACGGTTTTAAGAAAATCAGCTATATAAGCATCACTAAGTTCACCATTACCCTTTATAATGGCAATAGATTTAGATTTTGAAGTAACGAGTTTGCTAAAGGCATCTGCAAAGGCATATTCCAAGCCTTGAACAGAATTGTTGATCTGTTCGGGCAAACTTTGCGTTATGCTCTTTTTGAGCAATGGAATTTTAACGGTTTGATCTTTATAGCTAGCAAAGGCCCAGGGAAAGATAATATCCTGTGTAACCTTTCCAGAACTATTATCAGTATTAATATAAGGCTCTAAACCAGAGCGAGTAAGTTCGTTAATATTTCGTTCCCGAGTAGTTTCGTCTTCAATGGGGTTGATATAATTAACCCTTATATTATTGCTCTTTAGCTGAAGCTCTTCAATAATTTGTTTGACTTCGGTCTGGAGTAATCTAAACTCAGATGGAAAGTCTCCTTCTAAAAAAACGTCTATGATTAAAGGAGCGTCAATTTGATCGATGATAGTATTGGTTGCTTCAGAAAGCGTATAGCGCTTGTCTTTGGTTAAATCGTAACGGCCATAAAACTTACTCGATAAAGCATTAACCACTATAAGTCCAACTAAGACAGCGAGTATGTAAATTAAACTTTTATTCTGCTTCATTCTTCGTTTTCTCGTAGATGATTTCTTCTTGATAATGACGTAATTCGGTCACTTTATCATCTTTAAAAATGATTTCTACACATTCTTTTTCGCCATTAAAAGCACCTGGTTCTATACCCAGGGCATAATTCCATTTATTATCATTGTGTGCTTTTAAACTTTCATCCCATGTTAGCCATTCATAATTCCCTAAGAGAGATTTGATTTTTTCTTTTGAGACACCAATAAGTGTATCCGATTCAATAGTATTATCAATCATTTCATAGCGTAAGGCTGGTTTTTCGATCCATGCTCCGCTATCAAAATACTTTTGATGATGATAATTGCTCACAATATTCACAAAAGGATAAAACATGTAGAAATAAACAAATGGTGTTAAAACTAAGCTGATTAATGCAGTTAACCACTTGCGTCTATCTACCGTATTTAAAAACAAGAAGAGAAGTACAAAGACGACGCTCATGAAGATGACTAAAAAGGGCGTTATAATCATTGTTTTTGAATTCTAAGTTTTGTAAAAAATAAAAAGGCTAGAGCAATACTTACGAAGTAAACCAAATCTCTTGTGTCTAAGATTCCTCGACTCATACTATTATAGTGTGCCGACATTCCTAGGTTTTCCATATACACTAAATCTCCAAATATATTGTAGTTTGAGAGCCCTTCGAAACCAAAATACATAAAGAAACAAATGAAAACTGCAATAATGAACGTAACGATTTGATTATCTGAAAGCGTAGAAGCAAACACACCAATAGATGTATATGCGGCAATAAGAAATAATAGCCCAAAGTAAGACCCAATTGTACTACCCATATCTAAATTGCCTTCTGGACTACCTAATTGGTACACTGTATAAACATATAAAAGTGTTGGGATTAATGCCAACAGGATGAGTATAAAAGCACCAAAATATTTACCCAACACAATCTGAAAATGGGAAATCGGTTTTGTAACTAAAAGTTCTAAAGTCCCTTGTTTTTTCTCATCACTAAAACTGCGCATGGTTACGGCAGGAACTAAAAAAATAAGAATCCATGGTGCTAACAAAAAGAACGAGGATAAGCTGGCTTCACCATTATCCAACACATTAAAATCGCCTTTAAATACCCATAGAAATAACCCATTTAACAATAAAAATACACCAATAACCAAATAGCCAATTGGTGAGGCAAAGAAGGTATTTATTTCTTTTCTTAAGATTGCTAACATTTATAACTTTATTCAAGACTATGAAGCTTATCTACACTCCAAGCTTCAGGTTTTGCGTTAAACAAAGGTTTGGTTTTGGACCAGACACTTTTAAATAATTCAGAATGTCTATAATTATTCAAATCCTTTTCAGAGTTCCAATAACTATAAGTAAAGAAAATATTGGTATTGTTCAGATCGCGATATAATTCTAAAAATTGACAACCTTCAAACGCCCTAATCTTCTGTTTATTGATTTCAAAATTAGCCAAGAATTCTTCAATTTTCGACGGTTCAAAACTCATTTTTACAATTCTTACTAACACTACCTAAGATTTTAAAAAGTTAACCGTTACGGTGTCCATTGTTTTTAAACCCATCAGTGTAGAGGCACTACCAACTGTACTGCAATTGCTTTTGTATACAGCAATTTCCAAATATCCAGAAGAATTAAAAACAACGAGGCCTTTACCTTCATCGTTACGTTTGGATTCTTCAATTTCAAAATTCACGATGTCACTATACTTACTGTAAATCTTTTTAAACTTATGGTTTCGAGCTGAGATTTCATACTCACGTGTTTTTTGGACCTCTTCAAAAAACTTCTTTTTTATGTTTGTAACCACGTTGCCGTAATTATCTATATAAATAACGCTTCCGATAATTTGATTTTTGTCGTCATTAACAAATGGATTCAAATTTTTGATAGGTTTAATAGTGTTAATAACTTTTCCTATAACCTCAAGCGTGCCTCCTCTGGCAATATGGCATGCAACTTTTACAAAGACATCCAGAACTGGAAAATTAGTTTCAATTTTATCATGGATATTGATTTCAACTATTTTATCTGGTGCGATTTCAGCACAAATCATACTCATTATACCATTGTTAGCACATATAAAGTAATGGTCGTCTAAACTAACTGCAATATGCTTATTTTCAGGACTTAACTCCGAATCAATTCCTATAATATGGATAGTCCCTTTAGGGAAACTGCTGTAAGCATTTAGGATGATATAAGCTGCTTCTGAAATGTTAAATGGCGACACTGAATGTGATACATCCACAATTCTAACTTCAGGCAATTCACTGTAAATTGCCCCTTTAATCGCACCAGCAAAGTGATCTTTTTCTCCAAAATCAGTGGTTAAAGTGATAATTGCCATGGATTAATTGTTGATATTTTTTTTAGAATTGAGATTGTAAAATTGTTAGATTTGTTTGTGCACAAACGTTACACAAAACTAAGAAAAGAAAACAGATTAACACACTAAATTCATTAGCCTTTTGAACGAACTTATTCTAGAATTAGAAGAAATTACTCCAAAAGAATTCTTCGGTGCCCAAAATGCCAACATTGAACTACTAAAAAAATACTTTCCTAAACTTAAAATCGTTGCTCGCGGTAATAAAATCAAGGCCTATGGTGATGAAGACTTACTAGAAGAGTTTGATACCCGTATGATGATGCTCATGAAGCATTTTGGTAAGTATAACAAGCTCGATGAAAACGTGATTGAACGTATTTTAACAAGCAATAGCAGTGAAGATTATTCGACATCAGCAACGAGTGGTGATGTTATTGTGCACGGTGTAGGGGGTAAGCTCATAAAGGCACAAACCGTTAATCAAAGAAAGCTTGTAGAAAGTATACGAAAAAACGATATGGTGTTTGCCATTGGTCCTGCTGGTACGGGTAAAACCTATACTGGAGTAGCTTTAGCTGTACAAGCTTTGAAAAGTAAAGAAGTAAAAAGAATTATATTAACTAGACCAGCTGTAGAAGCTGGTGAAAACCTAGGGTTTTTGCCAGGTGATTTAAAAGAAAAATTGGATCCGTATATGCAACCATTGTACGATGCTCTGCGTGATATGATTCCTCATGAAAAGTTAGAAAGCTACATAGAAAAAGGAGTGATACAAATAGCACCACTGGCTTTTATGCGCGGTCGCACCTTAGATAATGCCTTTGTGATTTTGGACGAAGGGCAAAACACGACACATGCACAAATGAAAATGTTTTTGACGCGTATGGGTAAAAATGCTAAGTTTTTATTAACGGGAGATCCTGGACAAGTGGATTTACCTCGTCGTACCATTTCTGGATTAAAGGAAGCCTTACTGGTTCTTAAGAACATTGAAGGTATTGGGATGGTCTATCTAGATGATAAAGATGTGATTCGTCATAAATTAGTGAAAAAGGTCATCGCAGCCTATAAGAGTATAGAAAATAGAGATTAATGAGCCAGAACAATACCATAATAGATACCAACTTCAATTTTCCAAATCAAAAAAGTGTTTATAAAGGAAAAGTCAGAGAAGTTTATAATATAAACGACGAGCAATTAGTGATGATTGCTACTGATAGATTAAGTGCTTTTGATGTGGTGATGCCCAAGGGAATTCCTTATAAGGGGCAAATCCTAAATCAGATTGCGACCAAAATGATGAAATATACGGAAGATCTGGTGCCAAATTGGTTGGTGGCCACGCCAGATCCTAATGTGGCAGTAGGTCATTTGTGTGAGCCATTTAAAGTTGAGATGGTGATAAGAGGTTATATGTCTGGTCATGCAGCAAGAGAATATAAAGCTGGTAAACGATTACTATGTGGAGTGCCAATGCCAGAAGGAATGAAGGAAAATGATAAATTTCCCGAGCCTATAATTACACCTGCAACCAAAGCCGAAAAGGGTGACCATGATGAAGATATTTCTCGTGAGGACATTTTAAAACGAGGTATTGTCTCTGAAGAAGACTACATTGTTTTAGAGGATTATACTAGAAAGTTATTTCAGCGTGGCACCGAAATAGCGGCAAAACGTGGATTAATTTTGGTGGATACCAAATACGAGTTTGGTAAAACTAAGGATGGAAAAATTGTATTAATTGATGAAATCCATACACCAGACTCATCAAGATACTTTTATGCGGATGGCTATCAGGAACGTCAGGATAACGGTGAAGCTCAAAAGCAACTTTCTAAAGAGTTTGTCCGCCAATGGTTAATCGCTAATGGTTTTCAAGGTAAAGAAGGTCAGCAAGTACCTTTTATGAGTGATGAGTACATAGAAACGGTAAGTGATCGCTATATTGAGTTATATGAAAACATTACTGGTGAGGCCTTTGTAAAAGCTGATGTTTCAAATATTCAGAGTAGAATAGAAGCTAATGTTTTAGAATATTTGACTAGTTAATACTTGGTTTTCAAATTCTCCGTATGATGCTCAACATGATATGCGGTCCACATAATAATTTCTCGTATGGGCATTTTACCCATCAAGGGATGCGGCAAGATTAATTTGTCTAGATTCTTGTCACTGATCTTTTTTGTTTTGTATTGTAGTTTTTTGCTTTCGGTTTGAAGGCGATTGAGGATATATTGCTTTTCATTAACGGTAGGAACTTTCATGTTCTGCGAGCCTTTAAAGGTCTTTCCTCTTGCACCTTTTAATCGTTCGTGGTATCGATTAACGATACTATCATAATCTCTAACAGGCCGGTTGGCTTTTCCAAATTTGTAGCGAATTAAGAATTTTGGTAAGCTTAAAGCGTTATTGAGCGGAATGATACTTTGCAATAGATGGAGTGCTTGTTGTCCTTGTGTCCATTTGCCTTGAGGACCTTGAGTCCACGATTCAAGAGGTTGTGCTTCTAACCATTGAATTAACTCGGAATGCTTAGTATCAATAAGATCAGCAATATCTTTTCTGTCCATATAATTTTTTAATTATAGAAAAGATAGGGATTTTTGTTGAAAGTTGTGTTGATTGCGTACGCGTTTATTTTTAGACTTGACTACTCTTCTTCCTTTTCTTGAATTACAATTTTATCCTTCTTTAAAATAGGAATGAGATAAGAGAGGTTTAGACCAAAGCCAACACCAAAACGTCCACTATCATAAGTGCGATTAAAACCAGGTATATAAAGATTCTCAAAATTATCGGGTGCAGTTTCTGTAATAAGACCTTTGAGTTGTGCATTGATACCAGCATAAAAGTTATTGAACACTTCGGCTTTAATTCCTATGATGATTTCGGCCCAAATCGCGGTTAGACCAGAAAACTCCGTTCCTTCTTCTACAGTAAATAAATCGTCATTCCAATATTGATGGTTAACGTCATAAATTCTATAGCTATCTAAGGTTTGGCTAAAAGTACTTGCTCCACCTCTAAAACCAACATAGATCATATTTTCCATATCTAGCCAGTTTTTGTAAAAGTTAAGATCTATACCACCTTTAAAATAGCTTCCTTTGGTAGTGTTGTTAAGCACTTCGTTTTCTAAAGTGCGTTCTTCATTTCCTATTTCCCCAGCTAAATATATTTTTTTTGTAAGACGATAATCTCCCATAATCTCAAAACCGGTATAGTTATCGTCAAAAAATGTGAATGCCAGTTTACTAACATCCAAACCTAACCTTAGGCCATACTTTTGTTTATATACTAAAGTGTCCTTTACAGTTTTCTTTTTTTCCTGAGCGGTTGCTATTGTAGAAAATAACAACAAAAAAACCATACTCTTAATGAAGAATTTGTACATGTACTGTATTTTCATTTTCTACATTTTCTACGGATTCAATGATGTTGCTTATCCATGTGCTTCCATCAAAGGCTTCAAAGGTAACTTCTAGATTTTTGAATATACTTTTATAACCACAAGCTCTCGATACGTATACGAACTCTGTTTCATAGGATATGGTTATAATATCAATATTAGAATTGGTACTGGAATTGTCGTCCAATCTTAAATTAGTGTCTTTTTCAAGTACAAATCGCGTGGTAGTGGTTTCATCTTCAACACCTACAATTAATGGTAACTCAACTGAGCTTGCGTTTGTGTTATAAACCAAGGTGCCATCGGTATTATCATCTGTTGGGTTAAGCGCTAAACCTTCCCCATAAACCGTTAAGCGTGGTACAGTTTTCAACTCATCCTGTTCGTTGATATTATAAAATTCAACCAATAGTCGAGGAGTCGTTGGTGTACTTTCTGCACAAATATCATCTCGCTCACAACTGATGAGCGCAACTAAAAGAGACAGAATTATAAACTTTAACTTTTTCATTAATTATTTTTCAAACAGAACAACGGTTTCAATGTGAGCTGTATGTGGAAATTGATCGACCAAACTTAACTTTTTTAATTGATATCCTGCAAGAATTAATTGCTCTGTATCTCTTGCTTGTGTTGCTGGGTTACAAGATACATAAACTAAACGGTCTGCATTGAGGTTTATTATTTTGTTAAGGGTCTTTGGTGCGATACCAGCTCGGGCAGGATCTAAAATGATAGTTCGTATGTTATTCCTATATTCGGGATGCTCCGTTAAAAACTTACCTACATCTGCTGCATAAAATTCTAATCCTTTAATATTATTTCGTTTGGCATTTTCTTTAGCGTCTTCTATCGCTGAGGCTACAATATCTACACCCACAATTTTTGTATTGTTGGCTTTGCTCGCCACAATTTGTCCAATGGTTCCTGTACCACAAAATAAATCTAAAACAACAGTATTATCTATAGCATCTTTATTTTCTAAAGCATAGTCAACTACTTTAGAATAGAGTTTTTCTGCACATTTAGGATTAGTTTGAAAAAAGCTTTTCATACTAATTTCAAAATTCAGACCTAACAATTCTTCAACAATCTTATCCTCACCATACACCAATTTGATATTTCCTGTCGTTGCTATGGTTCTATCACCAACCTCATCGTTTATGGTATGTAATACGCCTGCAGCTCTATCACCAAATAGTGTCACTAAATAATTAGCAAAGGCATTTAAATCAAACTGATCTAAATCACGCGATGTCGTCACAAGATTGAAAAGTAGTCGATTTGTTTTGTACGATTTTCTAACTACGAAATAACGAAAGAAACCTTCCTTTTTTGGTCCATGCCAAGGTGCTAAACCTGTATTTTTACAGTATGCTCTAATATCTTTTAAGTGGTTCTCTACCGATGCATCGAAAAGACCAGAATCTCCATTTAGATTATCACCACACCACCAAAGTCCTCTACGTTTAAAGCCCAAGGTGAACTTGTCAATATCGGTATTGGTTTCGCGATCAAAACCAATGGCAGAAAAGCCATATTCCATTTTATTGCGATAATGAAAGGTGTTTGGTGAATTTACAAATTCATCAAACTTAGTTTCAATATCTTTTATCTTTCCAATACGTTTAAAAAGCTCTAAAGTGCTCTGCTTTTTATAGTCATGTTGTTTTTCAATTGGTAATTGAATGTATGGAGCACCAGGAATGTCTTGGAAAGGAATTTCTACTTCGTCTTCAGAGGGTTTTAGAATATCGATTAGTTTGCATTCAGCATATTTTTTACTGGATTTTTTCACTTGAGCCTTAACCAATTGACCAGGTAATGTATTGGGAACAAAAACAACAAATTCTCCATGTTCATTTTTAATACGGCCAATGCCTTTACCACCAAAAGCATAATCTTCAATTAAAATCTCAATAATCTCTCCGCGTTTTACAAACTTGTTGCGTTCTCGTCTTGGCATCAATATTAAATTAGTTTGCAAATATAGTTGCATTTTAGAAATGGGGTCAAAGAATTTGATATCATCTTTGAGTAAGATATTCCATAAATATTTATTAATTTGCAGGCATCTAGGGGTGATTTCTCTCCCACGCTGCTTTTTCAGGGCTTCACCATAACTTCTAAACATGGATGCGCAAAGCCTGAGAAAAAATAAAGGTAGAGTAGGAATGGTTATTTTTTCAACATTTAAAATTTATCAAAATGGCTGTTTTAGACCACATTTCGTCTCAGGAGGCGATGGCACTAGAGAATAAATATGGTGCTCAGAATTATCATCCCTTACCAGTAGTTTTAAGTAAAGGGGAAGGTGTTTATGTTTGGGATGTAGAAGGTAAAAAATATTACGATTTTTTATCGGCATATTCCTCGTTAAACCAAGGACACTGTCATCCAAAAATAGTCAATGCCATGACAGAACAGGCACAACGACTAACCTTAACTTCAAGGGCATTTTATAACGATATGCTTGGCCGTTATGAAAAATACGCAACAGAGTATTTTAAGTTCGATAAAATGTTGCCTATGAATTCTGGGGCAGAAGCTGTAGAGACCGCTTTAAAACTTTGTAGAAAGTGGGCATATGAGGTAAAAGGTATTGACTTAAACAAGGCAGAAATTGTTGTTTGTAAAAATAATTTCCATGGTAGAACAACAACTATTATATCATTTTCTAACGACCCAGTAGCTCGTAAAAACTTTGGGCCATATACGGACGGATTTATAAAGGTAGAATATGATAATCTTAAAGAATTAGAAGAGGTACTTAGCAACAACCCTAATGTAGCAGGTTTTATGGTTGAACCTATACAAGGAGAAGCAGGCGTGTATGTACCTAGTGAAAACTACCTAAAAGAAGCAAAAGCCCTTTGCGAAAAATATAATGTTTTGTTTATTGCGGACGAGGTGCAAACAGGTATTGCTCGTACTGGACGTTTATTGGCTACTTGTGGGAATTGTACTTGCGAAAATAAAGACTGCTCTGGAACACCAGATGTAAAACCAGATATTTTGGTTTTAGGTAAAGCTTTAAGTGGTGGCTTATATCCAGTATCGGCTGTAATGGCAAGTAACGACATTATGAATGTGATTCAACCAGGTAATCATGGAAGTACTTTTGGAGGAAATCCTATCGCAGCGGCAGTGGCTATAGCTGCTTTAGAAGTTGTAAAAGATGAGAAGCTTGCCGAGAACGCAGACCATCTAGGGAAGATATTCAGGGCTGAAATGAATAAATATATCAAAGAAAGTACTATTGTAAGCTCTGTTAGAGGTAAGGGATTATTAAATGCTATTGTTATTAACGATGATGAGGATAGTGATACCGCTTGGAATATTTGCCTGAAGCTTAGAGATAATGGGTTATTGGCAAAACCAACACATGGCAATATTATACGATTTGCACCACCATTGGTAATGACAGAGGACCAATTACTGGACTGTGTCTCTATTATTACAGAGACATTGAAAGAATTTGAGATATAACCATATAAAAAAAGCGATTCATAATTGAATCGCTTTTTTATTTATTTAATAATTATCCTTATTCAACTTCTACACCCATTTGTCTCCATACATCTTTGGATTGTTCCATATAGGCATCCCATCCACCTGCTGAGACTATAGTATATATAGACATTATTAAAGCTATTACTGCCAAAACCAAGCCGATGATGGCAATAATCTTAGCGGTTTTTACCTGACTAAAATTACTATAGATTTCGGGTTGTTCTGCATATAATTTTTCATCTTTCATGGCTAAATAATATGCAATACCGGAAAGTAATAAACCACCGATACCCATACTAAAACAACAACAGATAAAAGAAATGCTTCCTAAAACTATTGATGCCGTTGCATTAGGTAATTTTTGTTGTTCCATAATTAAATTTATTTGAGATATAGTTTTAATAAGTAACTAATGATAATCACTACCACATTCAGTATAGCCAATATAGCAATTATTTTAGTACCATTTTTAAAGTTCTTAACTGTATTAAGCGCAATAAAACCAAATAATGCCATTAAAGTGTAAAGTCCAGGGTACATTAAAAACGATTCCACAACTTGACCTCTAAGCAACAGTGCTGCAGAACGTTGCAAGCCACAGCCCATACATTCGTACCCAAACAATGTTTTGTTGACACAGGGCAACATATAATCCTCAAGATTTTTTATGAATAGAACCATAAAGCTAAATTAATAAATTACACTTACTCTAGCTTATATTAAAATTTCATTTGCCTTATTTTTGTATGGTAATATTTGAAAGTATATGACGGTTTCTAGGGTTATAAATCTTATTTTTATAATAGGAGGTGGTAGTGTTGCAGTTTATGCACAAGCTGGTGAACAACAAAACACCTATGTATTGATTGGTGGTATTATACTGCTGATGTTTGGTATCTACAGAACATCAAGAAACATTCCTAGTAAGTATGAAAGACAAGAAGAAGAATCTTTTGTAAAATCTGAAACAATAGAAGACAATGAAAAAAGGTGATATTGTTGAAACTATAGATGATGCCATCAAAGGAACTGTTAAAAGCATTAAAGGTTCAATGGTTACCATTGAGGATGTGGATGGTTTTGAGTTTCAGTTTGAAGCAAACGAATTGGTGATTATAACTTCAAATAAAACTCTAGATAATGCTATATATGATTCTGATATAGAAATTATTAAAAAAGAAAAAGAAACTTCAAAACGAAGGACTATACCAATAGTTAAACCAAAAGAACGTCATGCGCCAAAATTTGAGGTGGATTTACATATTCATCAACTTACTGATTCTACAAAGGGTATGACCAACTTTGATATGATGAATTTACAATTGGATACAGCAAGACGACAACTCGAATTTGCCATTCGTAAGCGTATTCCCAAAATGGTATTCATTCATGGGGTAGGAGAAGGAGTCCTACGACAAGAGTTAGAAACGCTTTTAGGGCGCTATAATAACGTACAGTATTATGATGCCGATTATAAAACCTATGGTAATGGTGCTACCGAAGTTCGAATATTTCAAAATGTAGAACCCTAATTGTCTAATTGTCCTCAGTGAAATTTATGGCGTAAGTTAAAGTACCAAAATCAATTTCTTGCGCAGATAAAATATCGAGATTAACACCAGTAATTAAAAAGTCAATGATTATTGTTCTAGTGTAGGTATTTCCACCAGAAAGTCCTGGGTTATCATACTCCGTTACTTCTAGCATATTTAAGTAATGTGGAACAATATTGCCATCAGCATTAGCATTAAGATCATTTCTTGGATCTTGGTCCTGATCTTCATCTTCTAAGATGGTATTGACACCATCACCATCGTCATCTTCATCTAAATAGTCTGGCGTGCCATCTCCATCAGTATCTAAAGGATTTGTTGTTGGGTCATCGTCATCATCTAGATCATCATTGTCAATTTCATTGCTTGTTGGCACATTATCATTATCATCATCCTGATCTAAATAATCAGGAATACCATCTTCATCACTGTCCTGAGCATTTGGATAATTGCCATTTTCGTCCATTTCACCTCTACCTTCCAAATCCGATGGAATGCCATCGTTGTCGTCATCTTCAATGGTAACAGTAGCAAAGGCTGACCCTGATGGAGCTTCATAATCATTTACAATGTTCAAATCAGCTGGTGGCACGGGATTGCATAATTCACCAGAAGCGAGTGCTCTATTGTAGGTTCTATATAGAAAGCGTGTGGTTGATTCATTAATTGGAAATTCCTGTGGATTGCCAACTGGAGTGGCTTCCGTAAACGGAAACGCTTCGTTATTACTTCTTGGTATAATTAAAGATAACGATTCATTTGGGTCTTGTCTCGTATCGTAAATTAGAAAGGAGTCCGTATTATTAGTACATAAATCCAATTCCTTATCAAATTCTAAATCTACTGTAATAATATCACCATCATCACAGGCAGTTAAAATAAAAAGCGTAAAAATTACATAATACCAACGCGTCATATACTTACATTTTGAGCAAAAATAAGGGATTTGTAAAATTATAACGTCGCATTATCTAAATAATTTTATTTACGATATTTTTGCAGTATGAAGCAAGTGTATTTAGATAACGCAGCTACAACAGCTTTGCGACCAGAAGTAATAAACCGCATGACAGAAGTGCTTGCCAATACTTATGGTAATGCCTCTTCAACCCATAGTTTTGGACGTTCGGCCAAAGCACTTTTAGAACAGTGCCGTAAAAATATTGCGATTTATTTTAATGTGTCCGCCTCTGAGATTGTTTTTACTTCTGGTGGTACAGAGGCTGATAATTTGGCGTTGCGAAGTGCTGTTAGGGATTTGGGAGTCACCGAAATAATTACCTCTAAAATAGAGCATCATGCGGTTTTACATACAGCTGAACAACTACAAGATGAATATAATATAAAGATAAGCTATGTTAATCTTGACGGGTGTGGAATGATAGATTACACTCACCTTGAAGACTTATTAAAAGCATCAGATAAGGCCATGGTAAGTTTGATGCATGTAAATAATGAAATAGGAAATGTTTTAGATATCCAACACGTTGCGAAGTTATGTAAAGAAAACAATGCCTTGTTTCATTCTGATGGTGTGCAATCCGTTGGTCATTTTAAATTGGATTTACAGACCATCCCAGTTGATTTTTTAGCAGCGAGTGCGCATAAGTTTCATGGGCCAAAGGGGGTAGGCTTTTGTTTTGTACGAAAAGAGTCGGGTTTAAGGCCTTTGATTTTTGGCGGTGAGCAGGAGAGAGGGCACAGGGCAGGAACAGAGTCTATCCATAATATTGTTGGTATGGACGAAGCTTTAAAAATAGCCTATGATAATCTTGATGCTGAAAAAGAACAAATCACTTCAATTAAAACCTATTTTATTAATCAGCTGAAAAAAGTCATTCCTTCAGTAAGTTTTAATGGAGGCTGTGAGGATACTACAAAAAGTACATATACTTTGGTTAATGTTTGTTTACCACTAGAGCCTTCAAAGACTCCAATGCTTCAATTTCAGCTAGACCTTAAAGGAATTGCTTGTTCAAAGGGCAGTGCATGTCAAAGCGGTAGCAGCCAACAATCTCATGTGCTTGCAGAAATCCTAGACGAAGAAAAGTTAAAATATCCATCTGTCCGTTTTTCCTTTAGTGTATTTACAACGACAGAAGAGATTGATTACACCATAAATGTTCTGAAAGATATCTTTAATGCTTAACAATTATCTTTTCAGATGATACCGTATTGTTTTTTGAGGTGACATTAACAATGTACACACCATCACTTAAGTTTACAGTAGATAACTGATAACGGTTAGATACAGAATCGTATAATTGATTCAACATTCGCTTACCAGTCATATCAAAAACTTCAATAGTTTTTACATCTAAACCATTGGGATTAATGACAGATAATTCGTGAATATCGTTATCCTGACGAATGATTAAGTCACTAACTTCAAGGTCGTTAATACTAAGTGCTTGACCAGGTGTGAATACAATTTCAAAACGATCAGTGTAGTTGCCTGGTTCTATATTGAGTTCGTAATCCTGATCTCTTAAATTTACATATACATCATTGTAGGTATCGTGAATATAAATGCCTTGGGATTCATCGAAGTTTTGAATATCAAATATTCTAAAACGTAATGGTTGTTGTTCTTCTATGTCAACAACAATTGGAATTCTTAGGTCTTGACTAAAGGGATAAGCCAGGCCAGAATAATTCTTACTGTCTTGTACAAAATAGGCGTCAGAGTCAAGATTGACTGCTCTTTTTAATTCTAAACCCCTATCATGTTCAAATGTGGCCGTATCATGGAAATTTAACAATATTTGTCTCGTGTACTCAGCCTCTCCAACTGTAAAGTCTACATTGACTCTAAATCGTTTATAATCATCAGGAACAAGTGACAAGCCATTATCTTGGTATTGAATACCACTAGTTGATGAATCTGGGTTATTACTTCTAAAAAAAACACTACTTGCTGGCGCTTCTTTTTCAAACACACGATGGGAGTTCTTTAAAGTCACTACTGCTCCCGGACCAATGCCTGTGGAACCTTCAACCATAAAGCCTTGTCCAATTGGGATATAACGATAGGCTCTTTTACTTGCACCTGGAGGTCCTGGAGGAACTGGCCCTACTATATTTCCTGCACCATCATAGGTTTGAAATACAGCTGGCGTATTTGATATAATATTACCAAGCGGATCTATAGAGAACTCATGATAACCTCCAATATAGTCTGCGAGTACATGAGATTCTACGTAAGTCGCATGTTCCCAAAATAATATAGTACCTTCAATTTCAATTACATTATCTATGTCATGGATGAGAGCTGCTGAATCTATTGCAGATGGATAAGGATTACCAATCAACGTAAACAAACCATCAGCAATTGGACTGGAGATAGTGCCATTGTTTGGTTTTCCTCTAAAATCATAGGCTTGACTAACAATTGGGTTTCCGCTGGTACCTTTCATGGTAAACCCCAAACCAGGTGCCAATACATCCGCCGCATCTCCAATGTAGTCCCAACCTGTATACTGTTCTGAACTTACAAAAGAATAAATCCATCGATGCGAAATTGTCACTGGATCTGTGGCATTATTGCCATCAACATTAAACGTAAAAGTAGGAGTCACATTGGTAATCAGACCAGTTGGTTCTGTAATTTGTTGTTGAAATATAAATTGCCTATTTGAATTATCATCTGCATTAGTATTACCAACTGGCGAACACCAATAATTATAACTCCATCTATTTACATTACCTTCTTGATAAACACTTAATTCACCAGTGCCAGAATTACCCACGTTATTTCCTTGAAGTAACTGAGCATCGTTTCGTAAATAGAGGTGCGAGTTGTTTTCTAGGTTGACATCATTTGTAACATAAAGCGGAGCAACATCTGTTCCACTGGAAAACCCTGTACCATCAATGTAGATGTAACTTCCATTACTTACAAATAAATCTGATTGTGCCGAAGCCATACTGAAGCATAGCAATAGGCATGCGATGAGGGTAGTTTTCATGCTGAATAAATTTATAACTATAGCTTAGTAGGGTAACCTAAAGTGAATTAGACAGTTACAAATTTATACATTTTATGAAATGGTAGGGAGCAATACAACGAGGATATTTGCCGTTTCGCTAAAAATTTGAAATTAGTTAGGGTAATTACAATCTCGCCGAAAACCTCAAATTAAAAACTCGTGGTGTTAAAAAGTTAGGAATAGCGAACTGACGTTTGGTATAAACATCCCTTACCCAAGTGTTGGTGATTGAGTTTTGGTTATTAAACATGTTGTAAATTTCAAAACCAAGTGAAAGTTCCCTAAATGCCTTTTTCCATTTAGCGTTGTAGGTTTTGGTTGGATTGACCAATTCTAATTGGATGCCTAAATCTGCACGTCTGTAATCCCTGAGCCTGATCTGAAAATCATAAGGATCTGCATAACTTGGCGAACCACCAGGTACTCCAGTATTGTAAACCAAATTAAGGTACATTTTAAGGTTAGGCATGTTTGGTACATAATCTTGAAATAAGGCGCCAAACTTTAAACGCTGATCGGTAGGTCGGGCAATATAGCCACGATTATTGATGTTTTCTTCCGTTTTTAGGTAGCCAAAGCTGAACCAGGATTCTGTCCCAGGAACAAACTCACCGTTTAAGCGCATATCCAAACCGTACGCATAAGCCGTGGCGTTATTGGCTGCTCTATAACGTATCCGAACATTTTCCAATGTGTAAGGGTTAACATCAGTTAAGCCTTTGTAGTAGGCTTCCGTAACCAATTTAAAGGGCCTATCCCAAATTTTAAAACTATATTCATTTCCAAAAACGATGTGAAACGACTTTTGTGCTTTAACATTTGGTTGCACCACACCTGAGGAATCCCTTAATTCCCTGTAAAAGGGTGGCTGATAATACAAACCACCAGCAACTCTAAAGAGCATGTCTTTATCCCAATCCGGTTTAATGGCAAATTGTGCTCTTGGGCTAAATACTGTTTGGGTCTTATTTTCTATATTATCTCCACTTACAGTCCAGTTATGCATTCGGACACCAGCATTGTAGAATACCTCATGATTTCCCCATTCTGTGCGTTTACTATATTGTGCAAATGCTTGCATACGGTCGATTTGAACGCGGTTGAGCGCTCTAATATTTTCAAAAGCTGTAAGGGGACCTTCAAATGGCTCGTAGGGCTGTAGGTTTGGAATGCTAAAGTTTGGTGGACGAATAGAGAAACCTGCCGAATCTATGATTTCATATTCTACAAGTCGGTCTCTGATGTCTTCATGTGTATATTTTACAGACCATTCAACTGTAGATTCTTCATCAATATTATAATCCCCTCTATGCTCAGCATTAACAATAAAGGCATCTAAATCGTTACGCGCATGGGTTAATTGCGAACCTATCCCTTCGCTAAATTCAACGTCTCCTAGATTTTCATCACCAATGTTGGTATTGACTTCACCCAATCTGTATTGTGCAAAAATGTCAAAGTATTCTTGTTCTAAGGTATGATAGGCAGAACCAATAAATTTTAGTGTAAGGTTATCGTTAACAAAGTAATTTGCCTTTAATGCCCCAAAATAGGTCTGGTATTCGTCTTCTTCATTACCATCATAAAATACCAATAAGGCAACCGGTTCTTGTAATGTTCCAAAGTTAGTTTGTCTGTTTTCTGGTTGAAAATTATATCTATTGAGCGAAATATTCCCTAGAAAATTCAAGTGAAACTTATCCGAGAATCGATAGGTTAAATACGTTTGTGCATCAGCAAAAACCGGCTCAACATTACCTTCGGTTTCCAGATTGTTTAGTATTAAGCTATTGTCTCTGTAGCGTACACCAGCTATACCTGAAAATTTACCATTCTTGGATACCGTTTCAGCTGCAACGCTTCCACCGAGTAAACTCAAATCGGTTCGAACACCAAAAGCCACAGGATTGCGATAGGTGATGTCTAAAACCGAAGATAATTTATCTCCATATTTAGCTTGAAAGCCACCAGCGGAAAAGTCGACATTTGAAACCAAATCGGTATTTACGAAGCTTAGTCCTTCCTGATTACCAGAGCGAATCAAAAACGGACGATAGACTTCAATCTCATTAACATAAACGAGATTCTCGTCAAAATTTCCACCTCTCACCGAATATTGCGTACTCAATTCATTTGAAATATTAACACCGGGAAGTGTTTTGAGGATATTTTCTATACCAGGCTGCGCACCTTTAATCGTTCGTAAAGTTCTAGGTGATATTGTAACAACACCATCTTCATTTTGCCTTGTATTGGTGGTAATGACCACCTCAGCAAATTGTTCGGCCTCTACCTTCATTACAGGATTATATTCTAATTCCTGACCATTTTTTAGATTAAACTTTTGAATAACCCTTTTGTGACCAAGATGGGTAAACTCAATAGTGACCTCAATATCAGATGGTATTCTGAGTTCAAAGAAACCATTAGTGTTTGTAGCCGTACCTTCTCCCGTTGAAGCTTTTATATTCACATTCTCAATAGGGAGTTTTGCCTCATCTAAAATAACACCTCTTATGATTGCAGATTGTGAAAAAGAAAGTACACTAAATAGCAGGCAAAGGAGGAGAGTAAAAAATAAGCGTTTCAATGAGTTTAGTTTTATTTTCTAAAAAAGGTTGCCTCAAATGTAGAACTATTTCCAACATTATCAGTAACAATTATCTTTAAATCGTTCTTGGTATCCTTAACGACGTTATCGTTAAAATCGTGCACTAGCATATTGGTTTTGTAGTCATATTCCATTAAAATCCATTGACCATTAACCGTCGCTCTATATTTACTAATCCCAGATAAATCATCATCAATTTTCACCTTGAGATAGCGGTATTTGCTCAACCATTTTTTATCCTTGAAGTTAACAGGAGTGATGGTTGGTGCAACAGTATCCATGGCCAAGGTGTACGTCCCAAAAAATTTACTTCCGGCGCTCAGAACATTACCTTTTCGTTTGGTATTGACATAACTAGGTCTTTTATAATATCCGAATAGTCTTGCAATAAAAATTTTATCAAGATGTTCTGATTTATATTGGCTTAAATCGTAATTGATATAAAAATTCTTCTGAAGTGGTATGTGGTCTTCGTGTAAGAAAAGCGTATCGGCACTCACTCTAAAATCTATAGCAACATCTTCATAAACGGTGCTGTCATAAAAGTTAACTGTTACCAAACCAGATTTTAATTCAGTTGGTTGGTTAGCATAAATCAGAGTTTTATTTGATTCGTCTTCAGTACTGGATTCCACAGCTTCATATTTACCTTCAATAGGAATATTTACCCATGTTTCATTACCCTTAAAGTCTCTTATTCTAACTTTATAAACGGAAGAAGTACTGTCTTCAACTGTTATATAACCATTGTCATAGGCGTCTTTGTAAAGACTTAGAGGGTTGTTTTTTTCAATAAATAATTTCTGGATTCTAGATCGTTTAGTTTTTAAGTACTCGTAGTCTATAAGTCTTTTAATGTGTTTTGTTTCATCGAAACTAAAACGTCTAAAATCAATTTCAAGACTTTTATTGCCATTAAAAAAGGTCTGGATGTTATAGACGCCATTATTGTTTGGGGCTAGATCTTGCTTGTCGTAAGACGTCACACCAAAACCAATTTGACCGTAGGCTCTAATTTTTTCAACGTCGTAGTCGCCATTCTTTTGCGGAATAAGACGTAAAGGTACTCGCTCATTTTTGCCATTAATTACAGCATGATTATCCTTGGGATAAGCATAAACAGCTGAAACAAATGGACGCTTCGAGTCTTTAATATCTATACCAAATAGCATAGGGTTTATAGGGCGTTCTTGATTGTCCCTAATTTCAAAGTGCAGATGAGGACCACCTGAGCCACCAGTATTTCCAGAATAGGCAATGACCTCATCCTTTGAGACTAAAAGCTCTTGTGTGCTGGGGAAAACTTCGACCTCGTAACTTTCTTTTTCGTATTGGCATTCCTTGATGTACTTTTCTATACGATCAGAAAATTTTTGCAGATGTGCATAGACGGTCGTGTAGCCATTTGGATGCGTAACATATAAGGCTTTACCATAGCCGTAATGGGAAATTTTTATTCGACTTACATAACCATCTGCAGTTGCATAAACTTTTAATCCTTGTTTTTGTTGAGTTTTTATATCTAGACCCGAATGAAAATGAGCCGATCTAAGTTCGGAAAATGTACCGGAAAGCACTAAAGTGATATCTAGAGGACTTCTGAAATAGTCTTGAGGATATTCAGATTGCGAATAAAGAGAACTGCTAATTAAAAAGAAAAGCAATATTTTTTTCATACGGACTACGATTACGGCTAAAATATCAAATTGCATAAAAAATGCAAACCTTAAATATGTATTATTTTTCTGAACGGTTTAATTTCTAAGTTGTTATGCGAACTAAAAATAATTGTAAAAGAATTGTATTTTTTCAATAGGTATGTTAAATTTGTTTCAACAGTATTGAATTACTTTAATGAGTAAAATAGAAGAAATTGTTGATGCGCTAGAGAATAAAGTCAGCAAGGTTTTGCATAAGCAGGAAGTTTTAAAACAGACCAATGCTAGATTGTCTCAACAGCTTGAAGACCAACAACAAAAACTTCTGGAGCAACAAGAACTTATAGCTTCTTGGGCCGAGAAATATGAAACACTCAAAATAGCAAATTCAATGCTTGGTAGTGACGAAAATAAAAGGGAAACGAAGCTCAAAATAAATGCACTTATTCGAGATATTGATCATTGTATTGCTCAACTCTCGGAATAATGTTGTAAATTTAGACTAGATGTCAGATCAGTTAAAAATTAAACTTTCAATAGCCAATAGAGTGTATCCATTGACTATTAATCCTAAGCAGGAAGAAGGTTTGCGCAAGGCCACAAAAAAGATTGAGGCCATGATTGGTCAGTTTGAGCAAAATTACTCTGTAAGAGATAAGCAAGATGTATTGGCAATGTGTGCCTTGCAGTTTGCAGCTCAGGTAGAGCAAAAGTCGATTGACAAAGAATATGTTAACGAAGAAGTGCAGGAAAAGCTTGAGGCTTTAAATGAGCTTCTGGATCAGCATATCTAGCTCGTACGTTCTTTAAAATACAAAAAGGTTACTGCCTACATTAGTTATATTTTTTGATAAACTCAACGTTAATTCTTTAAAAAGGGTGAGTTTAAATTGTAAAAGCATGCTGCTAATACGTTTGTATTTGGGCAGATCCTTGATCAGTTTGTTAGCCCTAAACTTGTTTTTAAGGAGTTTATACAAAATCAGAGCTGATGTAGGCTTTTTTTATATATTAAACTAAACATAAATCATGGACACTAACACAATACTATATATTGTTGGAGGAGTGGTATTAGGATTAATACTTGGTTATATTATTGCCAAAGCTCTGGAAAAGGGTAAGGCTTCTAAGTTAATTTCTGATGCGGAAAGCGAATCCAAATCAATTTTAAAACAAGCTAAAGCAGACGCTGAGGCTTTAAAGAAAGATAAAATCCTTCAAGCTAAAGAGAAGTTTATTGAGCTCAAAGCTGAGCACGAAAAGGTTATTTTATCGAGAGATAAAAAAATGGCCGAGGCCGAAAAACGAATTCGAGATAAAGAATCTCAGATTTCCAACGAACTATCCAAGGCAAAGAAATCAAATCAGTCCTTAGAAGATAAGATAAAAGATTATGACTTCAGACTTGAGTTTCTGGAGAAAAAGAAGGATGAGATTGAAAAGGCGCATAAAAGCCAAATAAAACAGTTGGAAGTTATTTCCCAATTGTCTGCTGAAGAGGCCAAAGAGCAATTGGTAGAGTCCTTAAAAGAAGAGGCTAAAACGGATGCCATGGCTTTTGTACAAGATCGTATAGAGGAGGCCAAAATGACGGCACAACAAGAAGCAAAAAAAATAATCATCAATACGATCCAGCGTATCGGAACGGAAGAAGCTATTGATAATTGTGTTTCTGTTTTTAACATAGAATCTGATGATGTTAAAGGAAGAATTATTGGAAGAGAAGGTAGAAATATTAGAGCTATTGAGGCCGCAACTGGTGTTGAAATCATTGTTGATGACACTCCAGAAGCCATCATCCTATCTTGTTTTGACTCTGTAAGACGTGAAATCGCTCGATTATCACTTCATAAATTAGTGACTGATGGTAGAATCCACCCAGCTCGTATTGAAGAAGTGGTTAAAAAGACCACCAAACAAATTGAACAGGAAATCATAGAAGTTGGTAAACGTACGGTCATTGATTTAGGAATTCACGGATTACATCCAGAATTAATCAAAATGGTAGGACGTATGAAGTATCGTTCGTCTTACGGACAAAACTTACTACAGCACTCTAGGGAAGTTGCAAAGCTTTGTGGTGTCATGGCTGCCGAATTAGGGTTAAATCCAAAGTTGGCTAAACGTGCAGGTTTACTGCATGATATAGGTAAAGTACCATCTTCAGAAACGGATGTAGAAACACCTCATGCTATTTTAGGTATGCAATGGGCAGAAAAGCATGGTGAGAAACCAGAGGTTTGTAACGCCATTGGTGCGCACCACGACGAGATAGAAATGACGACGTTGTTGTCTCCTATTATTCAGGTTTGTGATGCAATCTCGGGTGCTCGACCAGGTGCAAGACGTCAGGTATTGGATTCCTACATACAGCGTCTCAAAGATCTGGAGGATGTTGCTTTTGGTTTTACAGGTGTTAAAAAAGCATATGCCATTCAAGCTGGTAGAGAATTACGTGTGATTGTAGAGAGTGAAAAGGTATCTGATGAAAAAGCGGCTAGCTTATCTTTTGAGATTTCACAGAAAATTCAAACGGACATGACCTATCCTGGTCAAGTAAAAGTAACAGTGATTAGAGAAACAAGAGCAGTGAATATTGCTAAATAAACGATAACTAACTCAAGTAATGTAAAAGGGTGTTCTAATAACTTAGGACACCTTTTTATTTTCTAGGATGAAACTTATTTAGGACGTCGCTTAAATGCGAGCGGTCTACATGCATATAAACCTCTGTGGTAGTAATACTTTCATGACCAAGCATCATTTGTATGGCTCTAAGATCAGCACCATTTTCTAACAAATGTGTTGCAAAAGAATGCCTAAAGGTGTGAGGAGACACCGTTTTTTTTAAACCAGACTTTGTAACCAAGTTCTTAATAATGGTAAAAATCATGGCGCGGGTGAGCTTATTTCCTTTATAGTTAAGAAACAGAATGTCTTTAGATTTAGGCTGTACATTAATGTGGTTTCTGATGGCTTTCCATATGTCAATATATTTTTTTGTTGACTCACCAATAGGAACAAAACGCTGTTTGTTCCCTTTTCCTGTAACCTTTATAAAGCCTTCATCAAAGAACAAGTCAGAGATTTTCAATTCAATGAGTTCGCTAACACGTAGGCCACAGCTATAGAGGGTTTCTATGATGGCTCTATTGCGTTCACCAAGATTAACTCCTTGGTATTGATAGCTTAAATCAATGGTATTGATTAATAGATCGATATCATCAACAGATAACGTATCTGGAAGTTTTCTACCAATTTTTGGAGACTCAATCAAATCCATTGGATTTGATGTTCTGTGGTTTTCAAAAACCAGATAATCAAAAAAGTTTCTTAAACCAGAAATTAGTCGACCTTGAGAACTAGGGTTTATAGTTTTAGAGATGTTGTAAATAAACTGCTTGATAAGCTCTTTGTCAATCTTCTCTGGTGATACATTAACGTCATGTTCCTCTAAATAGGTAATGAGCTTTTTAATGTCATAGCTATAATTTTCAATGGAGTTATGAGATAATCCACGTTCTATTTGTAGGTAATGTCTATAATCATTGATTGCCTGAGACCATTTCATGGTTAAAAATAAAAAAACACTTTACAATAACAGTAAAGTGTTTTTTTATTTTTTAAGAAATCAGATTTCTAAAAGAATTCGCTTTTAAAATTAGCTCTTGGATAATTCTCAGTGAAGATATCAATAAGATCAATAATCCACCAAATTCCTAATCCACCTAATGTAAGAATAAATAAAATATTCCAACCTATTGGACTTTTAAGGTACCATCTGTGTGCTGCAAATCCACCAAGGAAAAACCAGAGAATTAAGGCAATACCCTTACTTTGTTGACCAGCTCTTGCCACTGGAGTTGTCATTTCTGTAGTTTCGGTCATTTCTTCAGATGAAGTAATATTCTCTGTAGTTGTTGCAGTTACGGCTCTCTTTACAGGGAATGACGCATAAGAAGCACTTAGCGAAAGCATTACAAATAATGCTGAGAAGAATAATTTAATTTTCATAAAATTTTGGTTTAAGTTTAGCCTAAATTAAAAAAAATCTCACAATATTTGATATTTACTTATAAAATGTTAAAAGAAATTCACCTTATCTCATTAAAATTTAAAAGTATGACAAATCGAAAATCAAATCCAAATATCACAAATTTTATAATCACAATATTGTTTGTAGTTGGATTTTGCGGTGGGTCTTGGTCTCAAGAAACATTCATGGGATTTATAAAGATTCAAGATTCACTTTTAATAAAATACAAAGTTGAATTCGAGCAAAAAAACGATAAAATAATTGGTTATAGTCTTACAGATTTTGGTGGAGAACACGAGACAAAGTCAAAAATTGAAGGTTTTTATGACGAAGATAAAAACCTATTATCATTTAAAGAAACAGAACTAATCTATACTAAATCTACATGGGCCGAAGAGGATTTTTGCAATATTCACCTAGAGCCAACGAAATATAGGTGGGGAGGTTCAAAGCTAATGGGAAATTTTAAAGGAAAGTTTAGTGATGGTACTGAATGTATTAATGGTGAAATTGCCATGAATTCAATTGAAAAAATTGATAAAAGAGTTACAAAATTCACAAAGAAACTGAAAAAGTCGCGACGCGTTCCAGATAGTATAAAGCAGAAACTAGATAATATTAAACTTGTAGATACCCTTAATCTAAATATTTTAAAAAAGGATGAAGTCACTTCAATCTTAACCAAAGCCAATTCTGTGAGTTGTACCATTTATGATGGTGGACAAATTGACCAAGATGTTATTACGGTTTATAAGAATGGCAAGATCCTATTGTATAAATACGAAATATCCAATACAAAAAAAGTCATTGAAATCCCATTGGAGGGTAAAACATCTCGAATCACCATAGAATCTAACTCTGTTGGCACAGTTGGTGAAAACACCACTTATATTGAGATTTTTGATGGGATCAATAACATAAAAACCATTACAAACCTCAAAGTTAGTGAAATAACAACAATTGATATTATTAAAAAATGACCCTTAAAGTGGTTTTTTTGGCTCTAATATTAAATATAAAGTCAAATTCAATCAAAAATTGTTAATAACTACTAATTATAAAGTATTAAAATACAGTATTTTAAATATCTATGTTTATAAAATTGTTAATAACTACAGTTAAAATTTTTAATATCTCAAGAAAAAGGTTTTAGTTTGCATTATTCAATTTTAAAACTTAAAAGATTATGAAAAATTTATTCTTAGCTGCTTTTGCAGTTTTCGCTTTTGCAAGTGTTAATGCGCAGGACGAAAGTACTGGTGGTCAAACATCAGAAGGTACTTGGCTTATCGAAGCTAATACTGGTAATGCTATGTTAGGTACTACAGGTATTTACTTTACGTCGTCTGATGGTAATTCTCAATTTAACTTAGGTTTAGATGGAGGATACTTTATCATGGACGATTTAGCCATTAAGGCTGGTTTAGGTTATAATAGTTTTAGCCCAGACGAAGGTGACGGTGTGAGTTCTTTCTCTTATCGTTTAGGTGCAAAATATTATGTGAATAGTATGATTCCTGTTACGTTAGATTTAACAGGCGCTTCAGGTGACGGTGCAGAAAACGGTTTAGGAGAGACACCATTATGGTTAGGAATTGGTGCTGGTTATGCATGGTTTATTGGTGACATGGTTGCAATTGAACCAGGTTTAAGATATAACCATTCTTTAAATGAGGATTTTACTGATGAAGGTGTATTCCAAGTGAATATTGGTTTCACATTGTTCTTTTAAGAATAATTAAATACATAAAAAAACCGAGGCATTAACCTCGGTTTTTTTTGTGCGTTTTGTTTAACGGGTTAATTAAAGTTCTTTTAATCGATAAAATGTAAGAAAATTTAACAACTATAGTTGTTAAGAATGTAAGTAAAAAACTACGTTTGCCATTAATAAACTATTAAAAACAAACACAAATGAAAAAATTATTACTTTCTGCTGCTGTGGCAGTATTTTTTTTAACTAATGTAAATGCACAATCAGATTCAGGTGATTTTACATTAGCACCCCAAGTTGGTTTAAACTTATCAAATTATACAAGTTCTGAGAATTTAAATAATAGAATCAGAACAGCCTTTAATTTTGGTGTAGTGGGCGAATATTACCTTAATGACCGTTGGAGTCTTCGTTCTGGTTTATTTTATGATTCTAAAGGAACTAAAATTAAAGAATCCGGTGAAGAGTATATTGATAAACTCAATTACTTAGCAGTACCAATTCATGCAAACTGGCATTTTGGTTCTAAAAGAAATTGGTTCTTAAATTTTGGACCAACCTTAGGGTTTTTATTAAGTGCTAAGGCAGATACACCTGAGGGTGAGTTTGATGTTAAAGATGAACTTGAAAGTAGTTTTGATATTGGCTTGGGTGTAGGTATAGGTTATAAGTTTAATGTTTCTGAAAACACAGAGCTTTTTATTCAGTACCAAGGCTATAATGGATTTATTGATTTATTTGGTCTTGATGAGTTTAGCGTATTCAATGCAACATCTGCTTTTAACGTTGGAGTAATCTTTCAACCATAGCTTATTCTAAACATTATCAAAAAAACGGTACTGGGTTCTAGTTCCGTTTTTTTTATATCTTATTTTCAGAAAGCAAATAATATTAAAGTTGACTCAAGTATAAATCGTCCCACATAAGAAGTATACTAGAGGTCCAAGGTTTATGACGTCTGAGAGAATTTTTTATATGACTATAACATGTTGTAAAACTGATAGTCGTCATTTCATAGTAATACTAAGGGTTATAGATTTAGTTCATAAATAATATTGAATCAAATACCTAATATATTATGAAAAGACTATTAGTTAGTGCGTTTACGTTCATTTTTGTTTTTGGAACTGTAACTGCACAGGATGAACCTGCTAAACCAATTAGTTTTGGTGCTAAAGCAGGTGTTAATTTTGCGACCATAACTGGTGATGATCTTGGTGATGTAGATGGTAAAACATCATTCCACATTGGAGTCTTAGCGGAGATTCCAATTTCGGACGTATTCTCGATCCAACCAGAATTATTGTACTCTAGACAAGGTGCTAAAGAGTCATATACTGAATCATTTTCTGGTATGACCTTTTCTGAAGATCTTGATATCAAACTAGATTACTTGCTTCTACCGGTAATGGCAAAATACTATGTAACCGATGGATTTAGTATTGAGGCTGGTCCACAAATCGGATTCTTGCTAAATGCCGAAATTGATTATGAATTTTCAGAATCTGGAGATGGAATGTCATTTAACGAATCTGGAACGCTTGATATTAAGGATGCCGTAAAAAGTGTTGATTTTGGATTAAATTTTGGTCTGGGATATAAACTTGATAATGGATTAAACTTCAATGTGCGTTATAACTTAGGTTTAACCGATGGCAACGATGATCCTGAGTTTTTCGATTCAGACGGGGCATTTAAGAATAGTGTAATTCAAATTGGCGTTGGCTATTTCTTTAACTAACAAAATCAAGAAATTTTAAAAAACTGAAGCGAAAGCTCCGGTTTTTTTATGTTTGTAATTATCAGTTGTTTATAATTTTAACTATCTTAGTTATCTATTAATCTTAATCCAAAGAAAATATGAAGAAAATTAAGTTTTTTATTGTATTTGCCATGATGTCAACCTTTGCTCTGCAAGCACAGACGTTTAAAGTGGGTGCAACCATTGGTTTGCCCGCAGCTGATGCAGCGGACATTTCAACACTTGTAGTTGGTCTGGATGCCTATTATTACTTTACTGATATTGACGACACTGTAGAAATAGGTGCTACAGCAGGTTTTAGAAACTTTTTTGGTGATGAAATCGAGGTCTTAGGACAAACTGTTGAGTTTGATGATGCACAATTTGTACCATTAGCAGCAGCAGCTCGTTTAAAATTATTTGGTATTGTTTCTGGAGGAGCTGACATAGGCTATGCTCTTGGAATTACTGATGGTCTTGACGGGGGATTCTATTTTAGACCGGTAGTAGGTATTGATATAGCAGATACAATTGAGTTAAATGCCTCTTACGAGAACATATCGGATGCAGCAAACTGGGGCAATATAAACGTTGGTGTTCTTTTTGAATTCTAACTCTAAAAGATATATTAACTAATAACTAAACCGAAGCATAGTCTTCGGTTTTTTATGTGCTAACCTACCTGACAATAGTCAGGTTTTTCTATCTTTACTTTATGAAGCACATAATCATCATAAATGGCCCCAATCTTAATCTATTGGGTAAAAGAGAACCAGAGATCTACGGTCATCAGACCTTCGAAGACTATTTAGATATCCTTCAATCTAAATACAGTGAATGTAAATTAGAGTATTTTCAATCTAATATTGAAGGGGAACTCATTGATAAACTACATGAGGTGGGTTTTAAATATGATGGTATTATCTTAAATGCTGCAGCCTATACCCATACCTCTGTTGGTATAAGTGATGCCGTAAAAGCTATTGAGACTCCAGTTGTAGAAGTGCATATATCCAATACCTATGCGAGAGAAGACTTTAGGCATGTGTCTTACATTTCGCCCAATGCTAAAGGTGTTATTTTAGGGTTTGGACTCAAAAGTTATGACTTGGCTATAGAAAGTTTTATCTTTTCAGTATGAACAAATTCTACCTTACATTTTTAATAGCTTGTTTTACTGTCTTGGTATCCGCTCAAACGGAATTTGGTGTTAAAGGTGGTTTAAACTTTACCTTTTTTAAGGTTATCGAAGGGGATTTTGGTACCAACCCAGATATAGAAACGGGATATTATGGAGGTGTTTTTGTAGATTTTCCTATAGATAATGGTTTTCATCTACAGCCAGAAGTGTTGTATAAAGGAGTAGGGGATTTTAGATTTTTAAATGCGCCCATATATTTAAAATATGACATTTATGATACGGTTCATATTCTAATTGGACCGAGTTTAAATTATTTTTTTGATTTCTTTTCCAATAAGTTTAAAGTAAGAGCGGACTTAAGTTTAGACTACGACTTTACAACAAAACTAAGCATGCATATGAAATATACTATTGGTTTAGAAGAGTTATCACCTAATGTTTTATTTCTTGGATTAGGTTATAGGTTATAAAAAAAGCGACTCAATCGAATCGCTTTTAAATAATGTATTGTTTATTATTCCCAATTAAAGATGAATTACTTCATCATAGGCATCAGCTACAGCTTCCATAACAGCTTCACTCATTGTTGGGTGCGGATGAACCGCTTTTAAAACTTCATGTCCTGTTGTTTCTAATTTACGACCCAAAACAGCTTCAGCAATCATATCGGTAACACCAGCACCAATCATGTGGCAGCCTAACCATTCACCATATTTGGCATCAAAAATTACCTTCACAAAACCATCTTTATTACCACCTGCACTAGCCTTACCAGATGCCGAGAACGGGAATTTACCGACTTTAATATCGTAACCTTGTTCTTTCGCTTGTGACTCGGTAAGACCAACACTAGCCACCTCTGGTGAGCAGTAGGTACACCCAGGAATGTTACCATAATCTAAAGCTTCAACATGCATGCCTGCTATTTTTTCTACGCAAAGTATACCTTCAGCGGAAGCTACGTGAGCTAACGCTTGACCAGGAGTCACATCACCAATAGCATAATAGCCAGGAATGTTAGTCTGGTAATAATCGTTTACTAATATTTTATCCCTGTCAACAGCAATACCAACATCTTCCAATCCAATATTTTCAATGTTTGATTTAATACCAACTGCAGATAAAACAATGTCCGCCTCTAAAACTTCGTCACCTTTCTTAGTTTTTACTGTAGCTTTAACACCGCTTCCTGAAGTATCAACAGAAGTCACTTCGGCAGATGTCATAATTTTAATCCCAGATTTTTTAAAACTACGCTCTAATTGTTTTGATATTTCGTCATCTTCTACAGGAACAATTTTTGGCATGTATTCTACAATGGTTACTTCGGTGCCCATGGAATTATAGAAATAGGCAAACTCAACACCAATGGCTCCCGAACCCACAACAATCATTTTTTTAGGTTGCTTTTCTAGAGTCATGGCCTGTCTGTATCCAATTACTTTTTTACCATCCTGAGGTAAACTAGGCAACTCACGAGAGCGCGCACCAGTGGCAATTATGATGTGGTCAGCAGAATATTCCTTACCGTCAACGTCAACTTTTTTGCCCGGTTTCACCTTTCCGTAACCTTCAATAACATCAATTTTGTTCTTCTTCATCAAGAACTTTACCCCATTACTCATACCATCAGCAACGCCACGGCTTCGCTTAACAACGGCATCAAAATCGTGTTCAGCATCTTTAACTTTTAATCCATAATCTTCGGCATGTTTAAGGTATTCAAAAACTTGGGCGGACTTTAACAATGCTTTTGTTGGGATACAGCCCCAATTTAAACAAACACCACCAAGACTTTCCTTTTCTACGATGGCCGTCTTAAAACCTAATTGAGATGCTCTAATCGCTGTAACGTAGCCACCAGGACCACTTCCTAATACTATGATATCGTATTTACTCATGAGTAATTTTTTTGTTGAATTTTGAGAGTACGAATTTACGAAACCAAAACGTAATATTAAAGGTTGCTGTAAATTTGTATATCATAATTTACTCTTAACGCTACTTAGGCAATTTCAATTTAAGAATCAAGAATTAAAGACTAAGATTTAAATCGACAATTATTCAACTACAGGAAATGCGTATAATTTGTAAGTAATCATATACAGGACAAAATTATATGTAAGAAAAATAACATATAAAGTGTTGAATATCAGTTTACAAGTGTTAAAATTGGTATTTATTCCATATCTTAAGAGGATAACTAATCAATTATTTATTATGAAAAATTATTTAATCCTTGTCATGATGATGGTGACCTTCATTATGCATCCTCAAAAGAAAAAAAATGGAACAATCTACCAAGATCATCCTGCCATAAAGATGGTAGAAGAAATGCAACAAGCTTTTGTTGAAGGTGATACATTAAAAGTAGCGAGCTATCTTTCAGAAGACTTTAGAGCTTTTAATGGTATGGAAACCGATCCGGATAATGAAGGTATGACCAAAAGTCAATTTGTTAGGTCTTCAAGGGGTTGGAAAAACAACGTAGATTACCTCAGTATTTCCAGGTATGGTGGTTATCCCGATGCACTTGAATATAAAGAATCGGGTCTGTGGGTTCAAACTTGGGACATGCTAAAGGGTGTTCATAAAACTACTGGTGTTAAAATGACTATGCCCATACATCGAATTTTTAAAATTAATGATGACAACAAAATCCAAATGATGATAACCTATGATGATGGAAATGTTTGGACCACCATGCGTGAAGCATTTAATACACGGAAAAATGGGAATTTGTATAACGCACATGAAAATATCAACACTGTAAGAAAAATGGTTCGCGCCTTAGAGCACGGAGATATTGATAAAAGTTTTAGCTATTTCACTGAAAACGCGCGTTTCAGAAACCTAGACATGGAAGAGGGTGAATTTAATACTGTAGAGGAAGAAAAAGAAAATTTTAAAAAAATGGCAGAGGTCTGGGAAATAGAGAGTATTGATGTTGTTGGGTATCCAGACTACTTAGAGTATGAAATTAGCGATACTAAGGTTGTGCAGTCATGGTGGAATATGCGTTTGAAACGTAAGTCAGACGACAAACGTGTTAAAATACCTGTATTACTAATGCATAGATTTGATGATGAAGGTAAAATCTATAACGAAATGGGTTACTATACAACAAGCGCAATGACCGAAGAGTAATAACCTTATTTTGAAATCATAAAAAACCTTCAATCATTGAAGGTTTTTTTATTACTCTGGTTTAAACTTTAGCGCCACTCCATTAATGCAATGTCGTTTGCCAGTCGTGTCTTTTGGACCATCGTTAAAAACATGACCTAAATGGCCACCGCAATTTGCACAATGTTCTTCAGTTCGTGCATATCCAATTTTATAATCTGTAGAGAAAGCAACATTACCTTCAATCTCTCTATCAAAACTTGGCCATCCAGTGCCTGAATCAAATTTATGCTCACTTTTAAATAATGGGGTATCACAAGCAGCACAATGATAAACCCCTTTTTTATAATTTTTGTTAAGAGGGCTCGAAAAGGCACGTTCGGTTCCGGCTTCTCTCAACACGTAATATTCCATTTCGGTAAGCTCGGCTTTCCATTCGGAATCGGTTTTTGTAATTGGAAAGGATTCTTTTTCTTTCGTTTCTTTTTTCTGTGCAGAACCATTACAGTTGCATAAAAACCCTGCAATGACTAATAATAATATCTTTTTCATAGCTTAAAAATACAGTATTTTTACTTTAAGTTGACGTAGAATATGAGCAAACATTACAAAACTTAACTTATTTTTAATATTTAGATAGCAGTTTATGGTATTGCCAAAACCATTATATTTTGTTACTTTACAGAGGCGATTACTTGAGTGCTCTACAGGTTTTGAGTTCTCTAAAAAATGAACTCAAAAAATCAGTTTACATGTTGTTTATCGCCATCATCAGACAATAAAAACTATGAATATTAGCAGATGAAAGCATTATTTCTTACAAGAGAATTTCCTCCTTATGTCTATGGCGGTGCAGGTGTTCATGTAGAATATCTGGCCAAAGAATTGTCGGAATTAATGGAAATTGAGGTTAGGGCTTTTGGCGATCAAGATAAAACCAATGACCATTTACGGATTAAGGGATATCCCTTTGAAGATGGTGTTTTTAAAAATAGTGATAGTAAGCTTAAGTCAATTTTTAAAACTTTGAGTACGGGATTGCACATGAATGCTGATCATGTAGAAGCAGATATTGTACATTGCCATACATGGTATTCTCATTTTGCAGGTATAATGACCAAGTTGTGTTATGGTACTCCATTGGTATTAACCACGCACTCTCTTGAGCCATTAAGACCATGGAAACGGGAACAGTTAGGCAGAGGTTATGATGCGTCGTCTTGGATAGAAAAAACTGCAATTGAAATGGCGGATTGCCTAATTGCTGTATCTGAAGAAACCAAAGAAGATATTATTAAATACTTTGACGTTGACGAAGATAAAATTCAAGTGGTTTACAATGGTATTGACTTAAAAGAGTATGCTGTCGTTAAAGAAACCGATGTCCTTGAAACTTATGGTATCGATAAAGATAAACCATATGTGCTTTTTGTTGGTAGAATAACTAGACAAAAAGGAATTATTCATTTGGTGAATGCCATAAAGTATATAGATCAAGATACACAAATTGTATTATGTGCTGGAGCTCCTGATACAGAGGATATCGCCAAAGAAATGGAAGATGCTGTTGAAGAAGCATCTCAATTGCGTGATAATATATTTTGGATAGATAAGATGCTAGACAAAAAGGATGTTATTCAACTCTATTCGCATGCAGACGTATTTTGTTGCCCTTCAATCTATGAGCCCTTTGGTATTATTAATATAGAGGCTATGGCTTGTGAAACAGCCGTTGTTGCAAGTGCTGTTGGAGGTATAAAAGAGGTTGTAGTAGATGGAGAAACTGGTTTATTAGTTCATTTAGAGCAACAAAAGGAAGCTCCTTTTGAGCCTGTAAATCCAGATCAGTTTTCAAGAGATTTAGCAAAAGGTATTAACCTTGTTATTAGGGATAAAGCGCTTAGGAATAAAATGGCTAAAAACGGTAGACATCGTGTAGAAGAATTTTTCGACTGGAAAGCAATTGCAAAACAAACTAAAGATATATATCAATCATTAATTAAATAATAATAATGTTAAATAATAAAGTCTTAAGTATAATTTTAGGAGGAGGACAAGGTTCCCGATTATATCCCTTAACTGAGAAAAGATCTAAGCCGGCTGTACCTATAGCAGGTAAATATAGATTAGTAGATATACCAATTTCAAACTGCATAAATTCTAGTTTAAAGCGTATTTATGTTTTAACTCAGTTTAATTCAGCGTCTTTGAACAGGCATATAAAGAATACCTATCATTTTAGCTTTTTCAGTTCGGCCTTTGTAGATGTTTTGGCGGCCGAGCAAACTATGAAAAGTGATAAATGGTTTCAAGGAACGGCCGATGCTGTTAGGCAAAGCATGCATCATTTTCTACAACACGATTTTGAATATGCCCTAATATTGTCTGGTGATCAGTTGTATCAAATGGATTACAATGAAATGATTGAGGCCCATATAGAAGCTAAAGCAGATATTTCAGTTGCGACTTATCCGGTTAATGTTAAGGATGGAACTTCATTTGGTATTTTAAAAACGGATGAAAACAATCAAATCACAGCATTTATAGAAAAGCCTTCAGCTGATGTTATTGTAGATTGGAAATCTGATGTCAGTGAGGAAATGAAACAACAGGGTAGGGAATATTTAGGATCTACTGGGATTTACATTTTTAACAAAGATCTTCTTGTTGAATTGATGAAGGATGAAAAAACGGTAGACTTCGGAAAAGAAATTATTCCACAAAATATTGATAAACTCAAGGTAATCAGTTATCCTTTCGAAGGCTATTGGACTGATATTGGTAATATTGATTCTTTCTTTGAAGCTAACTTAGGCTTAACAGACGAAATACCACAATTTAATCTATATGATTTAGATAATAGGGTTTATACCAATGCACGTATACTGCCAACTTCAAAAATATCGGGTACAACCTTAAATAAAGCGGTCATTGCAGAAGGCTGTTTAATTCATGCCGCAACAATTGAACGATCTGTTATTGGAATTAGGTCCAGAATTGGAAAAGAATCGACCGTTATCAATACATACATGATGGGTAGCGATATTTATGAGTCACTGGAGGATATAGAATCCGAAAAGATCGAGATACTAATGGGAATAGGTGAGCGCTGCTTTATTAAAAATGCTATTATTGATAAGAATTGTAGAATAGGGGATGATGTTAGAATAAATGGTGGAACCCACCTAGAAGATACAGAAACAGATACTTATGTGATTAAAGATGGAATTGTCGTCCTTAAAAAGGATGCCGTGATTCCACATGGTACCATCATCTAGCTTGATGTAAACCGTCAAACTAAAATCTATACTTAAAGGGAACTTATATCAATTTTTCAAGTAATTCACGGACGTGTTCTGGATCTTTTATTTGAAATCTAGCTTTGGTTTTCGTAAAACCAACCTTAATGGTGTATGCCCAATCTGGTGCCTCTTCAAACATGTATTCATCTGTCCAGTCATCACCTATTATCGTAATAAAATCATAGTTTTCTTCGGTAAGTAATCGACTAACCACACGGCCTTTGTTAACATTACTGCTCTTGATTTCTATTACCTTATTACCTTGTAAAATCGATAGACCATTGTTGGCCACTAAGCTTGTAAGAACCGTATTTAGCTCCATAGTTCTTATTTTGGCCAATTCTGGATCTGCAGTTCTGTAGTGCCATGCCAAGGAATAATTTTTTGTTTCAATAAATGTACCTGGAGTTCTGTCCACGAAAGTTTCTAGGATTGGCCTAATGTGTTGCATCCAGTCTGTTTTTAACCTTTCTATTGTTTTCCATTCTTTGTTTTCACGTATCCATACTCCATGGTCCGTCACAAGAGTGTAAGGTTTGTCTCCAAACCATCGTTGAAAAGTGGCCTGGTCTCTACCGCTAATTAAAACTAAATCTGTTTTTTCTTGTAATTTATCTAATATTTTGAATAAAGCACTGTCTGGTTTGGCATCCTGCGGGTTATCTTTAAAACCAACCAATGTACCATCATAATCAAGAAGCAAGAGCTTTTTCTTTTTTTCCTTAAAATCTTGGTAAAACTTAGCCTCATAATCACCTGAGAGTTTTTTGGTAACTTTTCCTTGTCTGAGTTTTTTTGTGCCTTCTAAGGCTTTGAAAAATTCAGTAGCCCATTTCTCTACATCGTAACGTTTTAAACGTTTCTGTAGAAATTTTATTCGCGTTTTTTGTTCATCTTGAGGCATGGTTAAGGCTCGTTTTAAAGTTGCTGCAAAATCTTTGTAACTATTAGGGTTAATTAAAAGGGCTTCATTCATCTCTTTCGAGGCACCTGCCATTTCACTGAGTATGAGTACACCGTCACCATTTGTTCTTGTGGCTACATATTCTTTTGCAACAAGGTTCATACCATCTCTAATAGGTGTTATCAGTGCAACATCAGAAGAGATATAAAGATCTATTAAATCATCAAATGGTAAAGACCTGTAGAAGTACCAAATCGGTGTCCAGCTTACGGTGGCAAACTTTCCATTGATTCTTCCAACAAGTTCGTCTGTCTCTCGCTTTAGTTTTTGGTATTGCGGCACATTAGAGCGCGATGGCACAGCAAGCATTACAAGTCTCACATGCTCTTTGTATTCAGGATAATTATCCAAAAAATATTCGAAGGCCTTTATCCTGTTTGGTATGCCTTTGGTATAGTCCATACGATCAATGGACAAAATCAATTTTTTATCTTCCGACATGTGCTCTTCTAGTCGTTTTCTTAGATCAGATTTTTCTATAGAACTTTTTTGGTGTTCTAGAGCAGCATTATAGAATTTGTCATAATCAATACCCATGGGGAACGAATCCACTTTGATTGTACGGTCGTGATAATTAATTTCATTGAATTGAACTTCAAGTCGGAGTATTCGCTTTATTGAACTAAGAAAATGTCGTTCGTAATCATAAGTATGAAAGCCCAATAAATCTGAACCTAGCATACCCTTTAAAATTTCTTCACGCCAAGGAAATGTTCTGAATATTTCGTATGACGGAAAGGGAATGTGTAAAAAGAATCCAATAGTTGTGTTGGGTTTTTGGTCTTTGATGAGTTGTGGTAATAACAATAATTGATAATCGTGTACCCAAACGGTATCACCATCTTCTAGGTTCTCCAAAACTACTTTTGCAAAATTTTCATTTACTCTTTTGTAGGCATCCCATTCATTTTGCTCAAATTCAGTATATTCCATAAAGTAATGAAACAGCGGCCACAAAGCCCTATTACTAAAACCTTCATAGTATTCTTCGATATCCTGCGAGGTAAGTGGAACCGAAACACACTTTTCATTGCGTATTTTGGTTTGTACTTTTTTCGAGAGGTCAGGACTCAAGTCGTTTTCTGGTATACCGGACCAGCCTATCCAAATACCGTTTCCTTCAGAATGAACCGATTTCATTCCAGTAGCTAAGCCACCAACACTAGGGACTATTTCTAATGAGTTCTCTTGTATTGAAACTTGAAGCGGTAAACGATTTGAAACAATTATAGTTTTATTCATAAAGATTATTTGTGCTTATAGATAGGTTTTCGTTAATTTAAGGAGAATAAAAGGTTTTAGAACAAAAAAAACAAAGATTTTGATGAACAATTTGGATTATGGTGTAATTGGCAACTGCAGGAGTGCAGCTTTAGTTTCGAAAAGTGGATCTATAGATTGGTGCTGCTTACCACAGTTTGATTCGCCTTCTGTTTTTGGAAAATTATTGGATGAAAATATAGGTGGTTCTTTTGGGTTTGAGGTTGATGATAGTTATCGTATAAGTCAACAATATATTGAGAATACAGTAGTATTGGTTACTAAATTTAGTAATGGCCTAGACGCATTTGAAGTCAGGGATTTCATGCCTAGATATTATAAGGAAAATGGAGCCTATCACGCACCTCCAGAATTAATACGGTATATTAAGCATATTTCGGGTAAACCAACTGTGAAAGTTATATATAATCCCAAACTTGAATATGCCAAGGGTGAAACCAAAACCTATATAAAGAACGATTTTGTTGTTAGCTTAACCGATAAAGAAACCTATGATACGTTGTTCTTGTATACTGATTTTAATAAAGAGAAATTAGTAAATGGTGAACTATTTGAAATCACATCAGACCACTTTTTATTAGTGGGCTATCATGAAAAACTATTTGTACCAACATTAAAAATGGCATACTTAGAGTATGAGCGTACTAAGGTGTATTGGTTAAATTGGATGGAGCGTACGACGGCTTACAAGAAATACAATCGAGAAATAGCCAGAAGTGTTATGACCTTAAAATTGTTGAGTTATGATAAAACTGGAGCAATTTTAGCAGCGGTAACAACATCTTTACCAGAGACCATTGGTGAGGTAAGAAATTGGGATTATCGATTCTGTTGGATTCGCGATGCTTCAATGGTCATTAAGGTCATGTCAACCTTAGGTCATAAAAATATTGCAAAGCGTTATTTGAAGTTTATCATAAACCTTATGCCAGATAAGGACGAAAAACTTCAAATAATGTATGGTATAAATGGGGAAAAGAAATTGACTGAAGAGTTTCTTGAACATCTATCAGGATATGAAAACTCTAGTCCAGTAAGAATTGGTAATGCAGCTTATAAACAAAAGCAAAACGACATCTATGGTATTCTAATGGATATGATTTACCAATTGCTATTGAATTTTAGTAATGATATAGAGAATGGGGAAGCCTTATGGAATATAACCAAAGGCATTGTTTGGGTGGTTAATAAACACTGGAAAGAACCAGATAAAGGAATATGGGAATTCAGGTCAGAAGACCAGCATTTTACGTTTTCTAAAGTGTTATGTTGGACCGCTGTTGACAAGGCCATTAAAGTTGCCAAATTATTGGGTAAAACTTCAAAATTAGCACGTTGGCAATTACTGGAGGAGTCCATAAGAGAAGATATTATGGTTAACGCATGGAGTGACGACGCTCAAGCCTTTACACAATCCTATGGTTCGGAGGATTTAGATGCCTCTGTATTATTGATGGAGTCCTATGGCTTTATAGATGCCAAGCATCCTAAATATGTGAGTACCGTAAAAGCTATAGAGCGAGAACTGTCCAACGATGGACTTTTATACCGCTACAAAAACAAAGATGATTTCGGATTGCCATCGTCTTCGTTTACGATTTGTACATTTTGGTTTATCAATAGCTTGTATAAAATCGGTGAAGAAAAAAGAGCGGTAAAGCATTTTGAAAAGCTATTATCATATAGTAATCACTTAGGGCTATTTAGTGAGGATTTGGATTTTAAAACCAAACGTTTACTAGGTAATTTCCCTCAAGCTTATTCGCATCTCGCCTTAATAGAAACTGCCATTAATCTTTCTAAGGTTACAAAGGACACAGAAGTTAAGGATGTATTGGCATAAGTTACCTTTTGGTTATCCTTTTTTCAGGTGGAAAATATGTAAAATATGAATTCAAACGATGTAGTTTAATTAACAACATGTAATCTTTTTAAATGTCAATAATGTGTGTTATTTTCGTTATAATTAACCATCAATCCATAGTATGCTAAAACAAGAACGTGTAGTTATAGATGCAGTTAGCCCACAAATTAATTGTGGTGAGTTTTTTATTAAACGTGTTGTCAATCAATATATCAATGTAGATGCTCATGTTCTTGTAGATGGACATGATGTTATAGCAGCTTCGGTATTATATAAGCACGAAAAAGAACGAAAATGGAATGAAGTTAGAATGCATCATGTTGTTAATGATGAATGGAGTGCTTCATTTGTTGTTGAAAAGCAAGGGTTTTATGATTATAAAGTGCAAGGGTGGGTAGATTATGCTCTCAATTGGCAGCATGGCATTGAACGTAAGATAGACGATAATCAACATGTCAAATCTGAGCTTCTAGAAGGGATTACTTATCTTAAACCCATAGTTAAGAAAGCCACAAAAGAAGAACAAGACTATCTAAACTATTGTATAGATTGTTTCCAGAATGAGGAAAAGTATAATGAGGCCATACAAGAAGCACAATCCCATGCGCTTCATGATATTTTCATGAAGTATCCTGAAAAGCACTTGTCTAATGAATCCAAAGTGCTAAGAGTTTACGTTGATAGAAAAAAGGCGCTTTTCAGTACTTGGTATGAATTTTTCCCAAGATCTGCTTCTCAAAATGAAGGTGAGCACGGAACATTTAAGGATTGTGAACGTCTACTGCCAAGAATTGCAGAAATGGGCTTTGATACCTTATATTTCCCTCCGATTCACCCGATTGGAGAAGTTAATCGTAAAGGAAAAAACAATACGACTGATGCAAAAGAAGGGGATGTTGGTTCTGCTTGGGGCATAGGTTCTAAATATGGAGGCCATAAAGACATTCATCCTAAATTAGGGACCGTTGAAGACTTTAAATCCTTAATTAAAAAAGCAAAAGATTTAGGCATTGAAGTGGCCATGGATTATGCCTTACAGGCAGCTCCTGATCATCCTTGGGTAAAAGACCATCCGGATTGGTTTAAGTGGAGACCCGATGGTACTGTGCAGTACGCTGAAAATCCTCCGAAGAAATATCAGGATATCCTTCCTATTTATTGGGAAAGTAAAGATTATAAGAACCTTTGGAAAGAATGCTTGGATGTTTTAATGTACTGGATCGATTGTGGAATCCAAGTATTTAGAGTAGATAATCCACATACGAAACCTTATTATTTTTGGAATTGGATCATTGCAGAAATAAAAAAGCAATATCCAGATGTATTGTTCCTTGCTGAGGCATTTACTAAGCCTAAAGTAATGCAGCAATTGGCTAAGCAAGGCTATACCCAATCCTATACCTATTTTACTTGGAGAAATACAAAACATGAGTTAATGGAGTACATGACAGAGTTGACCCAAACGGATCAGCGCGAATACATGCGACCAAATTTTTGGCCAAATACACCAGATATTAATCCGTATCACTTACAAGGTGCTAATGAATCTAAATATATTCAGCGCTATGTTTTAGCAGCTACCTTAAGTTCTAATATTGGAATTTACGGTCCGGTGTTTGAACAGCAAATCGATGATGCAATCCCAGGTAAAGAAGAGTATTATATGTCGGAAAAATTTGAGGTTAAACATTACAATTGGGATGTTCAAAACAAATTAACGGCTATTATATCTAAAGTCAATACCATCCGTCATCAGCACGAAGCTTTGCAACAAACCAATAATATAAAGTTCTGTCACATAGAGAATAATAATTTACTGGCATATTACAAGTGGAATGACTCTAAAACAGATGAATTACTGATTATTGTGAGTTTAGAACAATACTATTTACAACAAGGAACAGTCCAACTTCCTCTGCAAGATTTAGCAGTTAACGCTGGTCAACAAATAACTGTTACTGATTTGGTTACAGGAAGCAGTTACAATTGGCATAACGAATGGAATTTTATAGAATTGCACCCAACACTTCCATTTCATATATTTAAAATAAACAAATAGAAATGTCTAAGAAGAAGTCTACATCAGTTAATCTTAAAACACCGTACAACTTTGATGTCCAGTGGGAGGAATTGATGGAGAATGAAGATTTTGTTAAAACTTTTCTATCAGACGTTTTAGAAAAATATATCATAAAACAACGTTGGTATGGAGGGAAATCGAGTAAGCTGAAATATATAGAATTGGCTGAATACTTCAGAATTCAGCAAAACGAAGAAGTCTACTACGGCCTTATTTTAGAAGTAAATTTTTATGAGGCATTTTATCAGCATTACTTTTTACCAATCGCATTTGTTTCAGACGAAAGCTTTGCCAATGATGATAGAATTCTTCCGATTAGTATTCAAAATCAAGAAGGTTTTATAATAGACGCCATAAACCTTGAAGCATTTAGGAGGGTAGTTTTTGAGCGCATTCTCAGTGCGGTTCCAAAAGATCGTACACGCGTTCAGTACAAAAAGAGTGCGTTATTTGCAGATTGTGAGTACGAGTCGTCACGATTTATGGGGATGGAACAAAGTAATACATCCATAGTTTACAATGACAAGTATGTTTTAAAATTTTTCAGACGTATTTATGCAGACCGCAACCCAGACTATGAAATGAGTCGCTTCCTATCTGAAAAGAAAGATTTTAAAAACACACCAGCATATTTAGGGAGTATGCAAATAAAAGATCATGAAAATACCAACATTACCATAGCTTTAATGAATGAGTTGGTGCCAAATGAGGGTGATGCATGGGATTATATGCTAAAAGAGCTTCATAAAGTATTTTCAAATTTAGAATATAAAAACATTAATATTGGACGTCTTCCGAAAACGGAACCTTTTGAAAGATTGACCATCAGAGATATTCCTGCACAAATCATTGATTGGGTTGGCCTAAATGTTTTTACAAAAATTCAGGTGCTGGCTAAGCGTACAGCTGAGATGCATATTGCATTAGGCTCTGAGTTTGAAGACACATCTTTTACACCAGAACGTTTTAATGGTGATTATACCGTTTGGTTAAAAAATAGGTTGCTCTATCAGTTTCAAAATAGGTTAAACGCTGTAGAGAACAATCTGCATAAATTAGATGGCTTGGCATTAGAATTAGCCAATGAGTTTTTAGAGCGCAAAAATGAAATTAGAAAGCGGTTTGTCAATTTTGATTGGACCAAACTAAAAGGGGAACGTCTACGAGTTCATGGAGATTATCATTTAGGCCAAATATTGGTAAGAAATGATGATTTTTATATACTCGATTTTGAAGGAGAACCAGAGAGTACCATTAGAGATAGAAAAGTAAAGCAACCACCACTAAAGGATGTAGCTGGTCTATTTAGATCATTCCACTACGCCATATATGCCACTATTTTTAACAATATAGATAAGTATAAGTTTTCACAGGAAGAACTTTTTGAGGCTGGTGAAATTTTATATCAATATTTTATAGGGTTATTCTTGGGAACCTATGTAGTAGAAATTCAGAATGCCAATATAAATATTGGCTACCAGCAAGAACGGATCTTTTTATTAAAATACTCATTATTAGAAAAAGCAGTCTATGAATTAGGATACGAGCTTAATTCTAGACCACTTTGGGCAGTTATCCCTCTAAAGGGAATTTCAAACATTATCAATCACTAATTTATGGCAGAAGTTATAGCTCACAGTTTATTCACCGATTTTGATATTAATTTATTCAAATCTGGTAAACATTATCGTCTTTATGAGAAGTTCGGTTCACATATGACCACAGTAAATGGTATTGAAGGCACTTATTTTGCAGTTTGGGCACCAAGCGCAAAGTCTGTTTCTGTTATTGGTGATTTTAACTTTTGGTTAGAGGGTGACCATAAACTTAATGTGCGTTGGGATGAAAGTGGTATATGGGAAGGTTTTATTCCAGGTGTGGGTAAGGGTAATCTCTACAAGTACAAGATACATAGTCATCATAATGACATCAAGACAGAAAAGGCTGATCCTTATGCAAGACGTTGCGAACTTCCACCCAATACAGCCTCTATTGTATGGGACGACAGCTATAAATGGGACGACAAAAAGTGGATGAAAAAGCGTCAAGCAAACAATGCTATAGATGCCCCTTTTTCTGTGTATGAGGTGCATTTAGGATCTTGGAAAAGAAAAGTTGAAGAAAATCGATTTTTGACCTATGAAGAACTTGCAGATGATCTGGTTTCATACATTAAGGATATGAATTTTACCCATGTAGAGCTTATGCCTATAATGGAATACCCTTATGATCCTTCATGGGGTTATCAATTAACTGGCTATTATGCACCGACTTCTCGTTTCGGATATCCTGAAGATTTTAAGTTATTAGTTGATAAACTACACCAAAATGATATTGGTATTATACTCGATTGGGTGCCATCGCATTTTCCGGAAGATGCACACGGGTTGGGTTTTTTTGATGGCTCTGCATTGTACGAACACCCAGATCGACGAAAAGGGTATCATCCTGATTGGAAGAGTTTAATCTTCAATTACGGCCGTAATGAGGTAAAATCTTTTCTTATTAGTAATGCTATTTTTTGGTTAGACCAATATCATGCAGACGGACTCAGAGTGGATGCGGTCGCGTCAATGTTGTTCTTGGATTATAGTAGGGAAGAGGGAGAATGGGAACCAAACATGTTTGGCGGTAGAGAAAACTTAGAAGCCATTGCATTTATGCGCGAAATGAATGAAGCTGTTTACAGTGCTTTTCCAGATGTTCAAACTATTGCTGAAGAATCGACGTCATTTCCTATGGTTTCAAAGCCAACCTATATAGGAGGCTTAGGTTTTGGAATGAAATGGATGATGGGATGGATGCACGATACATTGCAATATTTTGCAAAAGAGCCTATCTACAGAAAGCATCATCAGAATGATTTAACATTTAGTATGACCTATGCATTTACTGAAAATTTTATGCTGCCTTTAAGTCACGATGAAGTTGTTTATGGCAAACATTCTATTTTAGGACGTATGCCTGGCGATGAATGGCAACGTTTTGCAAATCTAAGATTGTTGTATTCTTATATGTTTACCCATCCTGGAACAAAATTGCTATTTCAAGGAGCCGAATTTGGTCAGAGTGAAGAATGGAATTTTCAGCAAAGTCTAGATTGGCACTTATTACAATATGAACCGCATAAAGGTGTGCAAAAGTTTATTAAAGATTTAAATACTCTTTATAAAACAGAGCCTGCACTATATGAAAAGCAGTTTACAGGCGAAGGTTTTGAATGGATAGATTACAATGATGCAGAAAACTCAGTGTTAGTTTATATTAGGAAAGGGAATGATTCTAAAGATGATTTGGTAATTGCGTGTAACATGACACCAGTACCGAGAGAAGACTATAAAATGGGAGTGCCGAGAAAAGGAAAGCTTAAAGAACTATTTAATAGTGATTTAAAGAAGTATTTCGGATCAGGCTCATACAAGAACAAAATACAGAGTGCAAAAGCAGAACCATGGCAGTTTAGAGACCATTCGGTAACAATAACAATTCCACCACTGGGAATGGTGGTATTTAAATATCAATCATAGTTTTTATGGAAACAAAAACATAAACTTCACATAAACTTTTTAAATTATATTATTATGAAAAAAAACTACATTTTATTCTTTAGTTTGTTAATTTCACTTGCAGGTATGTCTCAAGAAGTACTTACTTTCAGTGGCTATAACGGGGCAGGTACAACAAATATTACAGCTACAACATCTACGGTAAATGACGAAATAACCATAGTGTTTGAAGATTCGGATATCATTAATAACTTATATACTGAAGGACGAACATTTCTATATATTTATGGTGGTTTGGATACTTCTTCAGGAGGTTTTCAAGGTGCACCATCAGATTTTTTTGATAATGCTAGTCAACCCATTGCCACTTTAATTCCTTCAGATACAGACACCAATACAGCACCAAATACCTACAGCATCACGATTAATCTTACTGAAGAATATGCTACAGTGCCAGATGGTGAAACCATATTTGGATATAACCTGATATTTAGAAATGAATTTAGTGCTAATGATGGCAATAGCAATAATCAGAGTCTGGATCTATACATAGATTTGGTAGATGCTCAAAAGGATAGCAGCACACTTTCAAACAATGACAATTTATTCGAAAATAATTTGATTGTAAGTGTTAACGAAAAAGTAGTCTCAATTGAGAGTGGTTTACCTGTAAATTCAGTAGAAATTTATAACATTTCAGGAAAGCGCTTAGAATTACTAAGTACTAATGATAAAAATGTATTAGTAGATTTGTCATCCAAATCAGATGGTATTTATATCATTAAAATAGCGTCAGGAAACAATGTCTCAACACGAAAAATTATAATAAAATAATTTCTTCCACTCAATTTATAATGGGCTTCTATAATGGAAGCCTTTTTTAATACTCTTAAGTCTAATAATCAGATTACTACTGCAACGAAATCGTTTGAGTTTAAAATTAAATTTAAATACTGCGTTTTACACTTTCTAAAGTTCTAATTTTTCCGTTTTTTTACGTGCTTTTTTGAAAAGATGATGATATGATTACAAATACAGAATTAGAAAATAAAGGAAATCAATTTCCTTCAAAAATAATAAGCTTTAGGAAAGATGTAGACAAACTCTATTTTTCAACAGAAAATGATGTTATTCTTCAGTTAACCGTTGTTCGGGATAGTTTGTTAAGGTTTCGGTATACCACAGTTGGTATGTTTGAAAACGATTTTTCTTATGCCATCACCAAATATGCCAGTATAGGTTACAACAAATTAGAAATTGAAGAAAACGAGGATTGCTATGTTGTAATTACATCGAAGTTACGTTGTGAAATTTCTAAGGAAAGTCTTCGTATATCCTTATTTGATGTTAAGGATGGAGTTTTAATTAACCAAGATGAAATTGGATTTCATTGGGAAGAAAGTTACGAGTATGGTGGTAATATCGTAAAGATGAGTAAAGTCTCAAACGATGGAGAAAGTTACTACGGACTTGGAGATAAACCAAACCATTTAAATTTAAAGGGGAAGCGTTACGACAATTGGGTTACGGATTCTTACGCATACGGTAAAGACACGGATCCAATTTATAAAGCCATTCCTTTTTATACAGGGCTTCATCATGGTAAGGCCTATGGTGTTTTCTTTGATAACTCGTTTAGAAGTTCATTCGATTTTGCTCAAGAGCGACGTAATGTTACCAGTTTTTGGGCACAGGGAGGAGAGATGAATTATTACTTTTTCTATGGCCCAAAAATGAATGATGTGGTCGAAAGCTATACAGATCTTACTGGTAAGCCTCATCATTTACCACCGTTATGGGCACTAGGGTTTCATCAATGTAAGTGGAGTTACTATCCAGAAAGTAAGGTTAAGGAAATCACATCTACTTTTAGAAAATTACAAATTCCATGTGATGCCATCTATTTAGATATAGATTATATGGATGGCTTTAGATGTTTTACTTGGAATAAAGAGTATTTCCCAGATCCAAAACGAATGGTTGATGAATTAAAGGCTCAAGGATTTAAGACCGTAGCAATAATCGATCCAGGAATAAAAATAGACAAAGACTATTCTGTTTTTAAAGAAGCATTAGAAAATGATTATTTCTGTAAACGCGCCGATGGACCTTACATGAAAGGTAAGGTATGGCCAGGCGAATGTTATTTCCCTGACTTTACAAACCCAGAGGTAAGAGATTGGTGGTCTGGTTTATTTAAAGAGCTGATAGAAGAAATAGGAGTAAAAGGTGTTTGGAATGATATGAACGAGCCTGCCGTAATGGAAGTGCCCAACAAAACATTTCCAGATGACGTGAGACATGATTATGATGGTAATCCATGTAGCCATAGAAAAGCACATAATATTTACGGGATGCAAATGGCACGTGCCACATACCAAGGACTTAAAAAATATTCATTTCCAAAGCGACCATTTGTGATAACCAGAGCGGCATATTCAGGTACACAACGTTATACATCTACTTGGACAGGTGATAATGTAGCTACTTGGGAACATTTATGGATTGCAAATATACAGGCTCAGCGATTAGCAATGTCAGGCTTCTCCTTCGCAGGAAGTGATATCGGTGGCTTTGCAGAACAGCCACAAGGAGAACTGTTTACACGTTGGATTCAGTTAGGGGTTTTTCACCCATTCTTTAGAGTACATTCTTCTGGCGATCATGGTGATCAAGAACCATGGGCTTTCGATGAGGATGTTACAGATATCGTAAGAAAATTTATTGAGTTAAGATATCAATTGTTACCCTATTTGTATACTGCTTTTTGGAATTATGCCGATCATGGTACACCTATTCTTAAATCGTTAGTGTTATTTGATCAAGATGATGTCCAAACCCATTATAGGACTGATGAATTTATTTTTGGTGAGCAAATTTTAGCTTGCCCTGTTTTAGAACCAAATGCTAAAGGAAGACGAATGTACTTACCTAGAGGAAACTGGTACAATTTCTGGACAGATGAAATTATTAAAGGAGGTAAAGAAATGTGGGTAGATGCAGATATCGACAGTATGCCAATTTTCATTAAAGAGGGTGCTGTTATCCCAAAATATCCTGTTCAGCAGTATGTTGGTGAAAAGGAGATAGAGGAAATTACCTTAGATGTATACTACAAAAAAGGTAAAGAAGTAAGTGAATTATTTAGTGATGCCAACGATGGTTATGATTATACCAAAGGGCGTTACAGTCTGCGCAGTTTCAGTTTGACGGGACGTGATAATGAATTAATAATTAATCAGCATAAGGAAGGTAAGTTTATTACAACATACGAAACCTTTAAAATAAAAATTCATGGTTTACCTTTTGATATTGAAGAAATTCAATTAGACAATGAGATAATTTCCTTAGAGCATTTAAAGTCTAATGGTACAGACTCTTTTGTAGTTGATAAGAACTTTTCGGAGCTTCATATTTTAGGACAAAAAAAGGTGAATTCAAAATGACTTTTCCCACAAAAGAGAGTCATATAATTACCAATAATTTTTCTTATTTTAGTAGAAGAAATTAAAAACCTTAGCCATGACTTTAAAAAAAGGAGTATCAATATTAGGAATCGTAGCCATCGTAGTGTCGTGTGCAACAAATCCTTTCACAGGGAAAAAAACAATGGCATTTGTATCAAATGACCAATTATTTCCTTCATCATTTGCACAGTATAATCAGGTTTTAAGTGAAAGTAAAGTGATTACAGGCACAAAAGATGCTGAGATGATTACACGAGTTGGTCAGCGCATAGCTGTGGCTGCAGAACGGTATTTAAATGCTAATGGTTACCAAGGTTATTTAGATGATTATAAATGGGAGTATAAACTAATTGAATCGGATCAAGTTAACGCTTGGTGTATGCCTGGTGGAAAAATTGCGTTTTATACAGGTATTCTTCCAATTGCCCAAAATGAAACAGGTGTCGCTGCCATTATGGGGCATGAGGTAGCTCATGCGTTAGCTAACCATGGTCAACAACGTATGAGTTCTGGAATCTTACAGCAGGCGGGAGGTGTTGCTGTTGCAGTGGCAACAGGAAATCAAAGTGCTGAAAAGCAGCAAATGTGGATGCAAGCCTATGGTTTGGCGAGTAATGTAGGAGGAATGTTACCTTTCAGCAGAGCACATGAAACAGAAGCTGATAAAATAGGTGTATATTTAATGGCCATAGCCGGCTATAATCCAGACGAAGCAGCAGAACTTTGGAAACGTATGAAAGCAAAAAGTGGAGGAGAAGCACCACCAGAATTTATGAGTACGCATCCAAGCAACGATTCCAGAATCAAGAATTTACAAGAATTAGCACCAAAGGCAAAAGCAGAGGCCGAGAAATATGGTGTGACTTCTTACAGGCCCATAAATTAATATGAGCTTAAAAAATAAATGATTACTTTAGAAGCTGCTCAATTTGAGCAGTTTTTTTATTATAAATATATGAGTGAACTTAAAAAGGGAAGTAAAAAACTACTTCATGCCTGGGCATTTTATGATTGGGCCAATTCGGTTTATCCATTGGTCATTTCTTCAGCTGTTTTTCCCATTTTCTATGGTGCATTAACAATTATTAAAGATGAAGAAACAGGTCAAATTTTAAATGATACAGTCGTTTTTTTGGGATATGAATTTAACAATGATTCTTTAATCAGTTATGTCACAGCATTTAGTTTTTTAATTGTTTCTTTTTTATCACCAATCCTTTCTGGTATTTCTGATTACGTAGGTAATAAGGAAGGGTTTATGAAATTCTTTTGTTATCTGGGAGCCTTGTCTTGTATTGGTCTATATTGGTTTTCTTTAGAAAACCTACTCTTTGGTATGATATGCTATGTTCTGGGGTTAGTAGGGTTTTGGGGTAGTCTGGTATTTTACAATTCTTATTTACCTGATATTGCCTACCCAGAACAACAGGATAAAGTAAGTGCAAAAGGGTTTTCATTGGGCTATATTGGCAGTGTTATCTTGTTGGTGGTTAATCTAGTGATGATTTTGTTCTTCGACACCTTTGGTTTTGAAAGCGAAGCACAGCCTACAAGAATAGCTTTTATCATGGTTGGTATTTGGTGGATATTATTTGCCCAATATACCTTCAAATATTTGCCAACAGGAACTAACGAAGGACACAAAGTAACAAAAACGGTTTTGCTGTCGGGTTTTAATGAATTGAAGAAAATATGGAAGGCCTTAAAGTCAAATAAGATATTAAAACGTTATTTATCAGCGTTTTTTATTTACAGTATGGCTGTACAAACCATTATGATTGCGGCAACCTATTTTGCTGTTGAAGAGTTGGACTGGGGTAAACAAGACTCAACCACAGGATTAATTATTAGTATTTTACTTATACAACTGATAGCTGTTGTAGGTGCTAATTATACAGCAAAACTCTCTAAAAAAATAGGAAACATTAAGGCTTTGATTTGGGTAATTTGTATCTGGATTCTGATTTGTGGTTTTGCATACTTCATAACCACACCAACACATTTTTATGTTACTGCGGCTTCGGTTGGATTGGTAATGGGAGGGATACAGGCCTTATCTAGATCGACTTACAGCAAATTGATTCCTGAAAATACGGAAGACACCGCCTCTTACTTTAGTTTTTATGATGTTTCTGAAAAAATAGGTATTGTAATAGGAATGTTTTTATATGGTTTTATTGCTAGTATTACTGGCAGTATGCGTTATTCAATTTTGTTTTTAATTACCTTTTTCGTCATTGGTCTTATTATTTTGAGTACTATAAAAACCAATAAAATGTCAGAAAGTTAAAAAAGAAACTAATTCTAAAAATTCCTTAACTTTATAGCGCTATGGTTAGGAAAATTTTAATGTTAGTTGTATTTGCCACACTTTTTATGGCAATAAATTGTGATAATGAACCTTATGAAGGTGAAATTATCACTGATGATGACCTCTGTCAAGAGGCTATTGAAACTACAGAAATAGCAGCGCAAAACTTCCTGGTTGCTAATTCAGATAATTATGTTATGTTATGTCTTGTTTATAGAGAGGCATTACTCGATCAAATTGATATTTGTGGTGATGAGGATGGAAGCCTGCAGTTCCTATTGGAGGAACTAGCCAATTGTGACGAAGAATTAGATCCCTGTGAAGAGGCAACTGCGGAAACTGAATTAGCCCGAATAATTTATGAAAGTGCAGCAGGTGAAACTATAGAAGCACTGTGTAATAATTATAAGGAGGCATTACAAAACCAGATTGCGCTATGTGGTGATGATGGTACGTTGCAATCCACTTTAGATGAATTGGGTGATTGTGTCCCTGAGGTAGTGGACGTTGTTGGGACTTGGAAATTAGTGTCTTGGATTACAGACGAACTAAGAGATTTAAATAATGATGGTATTGTTACCAATAATTATTTAGACGATATTGACTGCTATGATAATGAAACTATAGATTTTAATGCCGATGGCACAGGAACCATGTTCTTGAGGTCCGTTGCGGAGTTTACTTTTACACCAACGGCAACTGGCGAAGATTTTTTTACCAACTGTACTGAAATCATGGAAGACAAAACTTTTACATGGACTGAAACCATTAATAGTGTAACCATGTTTTTTACAGATGGCACCAGTTTAAGTCTTTTTAAAAATGGAAACCTATACACCGCCATTGATGACGCTTTTTATGCAGAGAGTACCGTTGATGATTCTGTAATAACAGAACGAATAACTTTTGTATATAACAAGCTTTAAAAACATCCATCGCGATACTCATCTAAAGCTTTAATCAAATTGTCAATTCTTCAAATACCTCAAGTCTACTTGATTTTTTAGTATCATGGACTTTATTTGAATACTGGAGATCTTTTGTAGGTACTCGATTCCCATTAACATAAAAATAACAGTTTATATTCTATTGATAATCAGTTAGCTATTATTTTTGTAAGTACTGGTAAAAATCAATATTCTTTAACTTAATAACTGATATGCTATGAAAACCATCTCAAAAATCTTAGTTTTTTTCGGACTATTAACTTTAGTCAATTGTGCATCAAACGTGACATCAAAAAAGTACACCGATGATGATTTTAAGACGTTTAAGACATTTGCCTATTTGCCTAATACTTCAGTAGAATTAAATGAGTTTAATGCGAAAGTAGATCAATCTATTGAGGAATCTTTAATCGCTACAATGAATACCAAAATGATTGAAAAAGGGTTTTCTGTAGATACTGACAACCCTGATTTATTGGTTTTATTAAGTACATCCAATGAAATAAGAAGTAATCTAAGAGGAAGAAGCAACAACTATTATGAACAGGCACCAACTGATGGCGGCTCTACTTCAGGCAACAGTCCTAATTATGCCTCTGTAACTGCTACAGATTATAAAAGGTATTTTAGAAGTAGTGAAGATGCACTTAATAATCAGCCTTACAAAGAGGGTACATTAATTGTTCAAGTATTTAATAAGACAACCAAGGAACTTGTATGGGTAGGCATGGCAGAAAACTTTAGAGCTCATATTTCAGACCCAACTCTTATGACTCGAATGATAAACGAAATCTTTAAAAAATTTCCTGTTTAATAATTACAGTATGATATTTTATGTAATAAAGAAAGGACAAGTCTTAACTTGTCCTTTCTTCTTTTTTGGTCGAATTATTGGATACTAATTGCTAACGCTACCTGAACCAGCCACTTTAGTATCTTTGCTTTTTGGATTGCCAGAGTAGGTAACATCACCAGAACCAGCAATTCTAACTTTTAAATCACCATCGCAAAATACATTAGCATCTCCAGAGCCAGCGATTTCTACAGAGACATTTACACTGTTTAGATTTGCACCATTAAAATCTCCAGAGCCAGCAATATTGGTCTTTAAGTTGGTTGTTGTACCATTTAATGTCAAATTTCCTGAACCTGCAATGCTGCTTTCTACAGAATTCGTACTGATCCTTAAATCTATATCTCCAGACCCAGCAAGCGAAACATCAAAACTGTCGGCTTTTATAGTACCTGAGTTTTTAACATCTCCAGAACCTGCCAATGATACCGTATTAATGGATTCGTAAGGAATATTAATGACTATGGTTTTTGTAGGTCTAAGATTAATACCCTCTTCAACTTTTACAACTAATTTACCGTCTCTTACTTCGGTAATGATAAATTCTATAAGATTAGAATCACCTTCAATGGTAATATCTCCTTCACTGCCTTCAACTAGTTTAAAGTCCATTGATCCGGCAACACTTATACCATCATACTCACTTGTGGTTCGACTTTCTGTGGTGATATTGCCATTTCCCTTAACTTTTTTCCCTTTTCCCCATTGTGCACAAGATGTTGTAATACTAAGGAGGCATACGGTTAAAGCAATTGATTGTAATAGTCTCATGTTTTTATTGTTTGGTTACTATTCGTTTATTTGATTATTGTTGTTTGAAGCTTACGCTTCCATAATTTGATTTAATTTTCACATAGTTACCAGAGCTTTTAGAACCATGATAACCGTTGTATTTTTTATTTGTAGTGTTTACCTCTTTGTTCGTGAAGTTGAAAGCCTCTGAATCTCTCAATGAGCCATAGCCTAAATCAATATCAAAATCAAAATTGTAATTGCTATCGTAACCTATGGTTATTCCCATATAGTCCGAATCAATATCAATATTCTTGGCCTTTGATGCCATTCTGTCAATCTTTAATGACCCGTAATCGGCTTTTATTTTTACACTTTTATAAACATTACCTAGTCTAAGTGATAAATAGTCACCGTTACCGTTTAGATTATTGATGTTTTCTATCTTCAAAGATCCATAGTCACAATTATACTCTACATTTTCAGCCGCTTCTACAACAGATGTGGTGTAATCTGCATTGATTTTTAAATTTTCTGTTTTGGCGACAGTGTAGCCACTGTAATCTGCGTTTATTCTTCCTCCTTTAATATATTCAAAGTAGCTATTATTGGTATAATCAAACCGAATGTCGTTATTGTCTGATAACAATTCCTTAGTCGTAATTTTACCGTAATCGCACACTATTTTCGCATTACCTTCTAATCTATCCAAATTTATTGCACCATAGTCATTACTAAGATCTACATTTCCAGACATTGGCATTTTTATAATGTAGTTAATCTCTAGTTTAAGATTATTTCGTTTACCCCAATTCCACCAACTTTTATTGTTTTTACCAATTTTAGTAATGGCTGAAACATAATCGTTACTTGAGGAAAATTCCACATCGATGTCCTTTAGGCGATCCTCAACTTTTTCATTATTACTTCCGGTGACTTTAATTGTAATATCAAAATCGATTTTGTTTTGGTCCCAAGTAATAATATCAAGGTTTCCGTAACTATTATTAATTTTTAAGGTCGAATTTGCAGCAACATTAAAGGTTTTTTTAATGTTTCGTTCTTTCGTGGTTTTAATGACCCCTTTACCTGTATTTGCTAATGCGATAAAGGGCATTAGTAAAAAAAGAAGGGCAATTTTAAATTGTATTTTTTGGTTCATCACTGTTGGTTTTTAATTCTTTAATAGTTTCTATTTGTTCTAGAACTGTGTTTAAAACATCTATTCTGTTCTGAAAGTTGTTGATCATCGCATAGATAACACGCTGATCTTGATTACTTTCAGTTAAGTCTGTTTTTAATTGTTGATAGTCGTTTTCTAATAGTTTAATTCGGTTTAAAGCGTCTGTAATAACTTGCTCCGTTAAAGGTGATCGCTCATTGTTTAGTTTTTTTAATTCAGCATTAATCGTTGTTGTAAAGAAATCTTGTGTTTCAGCCATTTGCGGAGAAACACTGGCCAAATCCAAAACTTCAGGTTGCGCATTTATGGTTGTAAACACGCCCAAGCAAATAATTACGGAGGCGGCTATCGCAAAAAAAGGTTTCCAGTTAAGGTTTATAACTTTTCTGTTATTAATCGAAGCAACACCACTAGTACTTAGTTTGTCTAAAAAACGATTCTTATGGCCTATCGCTGGTTCGTCGATATCAAACTTACCTCTAAGGTCTTTAAATAACTCGTCTAAAGTATCTTTCTTCATAATTCTTCAGTTTTAAGCGGTATGCAATAACTTTTTACGTAAACTTTCTTTGGCTCTAGAAATCAACGTTCTACAATTCGCATATGAAATATGCATGATCTCACAAATTTCTTCGTAATCATAGCCTTCAATTAGATGAAGTGTTAACCCTAAACTATAATTTGGCTTTAAGGTCTTCATTGTATTAATGATTTCTTTCACTTTGGCATTTTCCTGGCTATGCTCCTCAATACCGTTGTCATCCTCAACCTTATACATTATGGTTTCTAAAGGAATTTCTTGTTGCTTCAGGGTTTTATTGTGGTAGGCAATACTATTATTAACCACAATACGTTTTAACCATGACCCAAATAATTTGGAATCCTCTAGAGTATCCAGTTTTGTAAAAGCCGTTAAAAATGACTCTTGCATAATGTCTTCAGCTTTATAAGAATCCTTTATAATTCTCAAAGCTGTGTTATACATGGCTTTGTTATATCTGTTGTAAATTTCTAACTGCGCACGTTGATTACAAGATTTACAAAGCTCTAGTAACTGTTCGATATTTTGATTGGTTGGCGACAAAAAAACAATTGCTTTATTCTATAGATAGAAGTTTTGATGCATTGTTACACTTATAACAAAAAAACTTTTAAAATGTTCTAAAGGTAATGGCATAACAATTGAACAAGATTGGATGTGAATAACTTTGAATATCTTCTAATTTACTGATATTCAATATAAAGTTAATTATTAATACATTTAAACAAATGCTATTTTGTTATTATTTAATGACAGAATGGCTTAAAAATAATATGAAGAAATCAAATTTTTTAAGTCTTGACAGTTTGTCATTACAGGATTTTGACGAAAATTCAGAATTAATTCCGTTAATGACACCTGAGGATGAAGAATTAATTAACAATGAATCTTTACCAGAGTCACTACCAATATTACCATTGCGAAATACGGTTTTATTTCCTGGTGTGGTAATTCCAATTACGGCAGGTAGGGATACTTCAATAAAGCTGATAAATGACGCTAACAAAGGAGGAAAAGTTATTGGTGTCGTTGCACAAAAAGATGAGAGTGTAGAAAAACCATCGGTGAACGATATATATAAAACCGGTACAGTTGCACGTATTCTTAAGGTTCTAAAAATGCCCGACGGAAATACTACAGTTATTATTCAGGGTAAAAAGCGCTTTCAGATTAATGAAATCATTTCAGAAAAGCCATATCTAACGGCTACCATTTCAGATTTACCAGAGTCTAAGCCAACAGTAGATAATGAAGAATTCAATGCCATCATAGACTCTATAAAGGACTTGTCTTTAGAGATTATAAAGGAAAGCCCAAATATTCCAACCGAAGCAACCTTTGCCATTAAAAATATTGAAAGCAATTCTTTCTTGGTGAATTTTGTGTCCTCTAATATGAACCTTAAAGTAGAGGAGAAGCAAGAACTTTTAAAGATTAACGATCTTAAGGAACGTGCACTTCAGACTTTAAAGTACATGAACTTAGAATATCAAAAGCTAGAGTTAAAGAACGATATTCAGAGTAAGGTACAGAGTGATATGAGCCAACAACAACGCGAATATTTCTTGCACCAACAAATGAAGACAATCCAGGAAGAGCTTGGTGGTGTATCTTCTGGTGAAGAAATTGAGGATATGAAAGCGCGTGCCAAAGAGAAGCATTGGGATGATAAGGTAAAGTCGCACTTTGATAAGGAATTGGCTAAAATGCAACGAATGAATCCGCAAGTGGCGGAGTATTCGATTCAGCGAAACTATCTCGATCTTTTTTTGGATTTACCTTGGAATGAGTTTAGTGAAGATCAATTTGATTTAAAGCGTGCAAAACAAATTCTAGATCGTGATCATTTTGGTTTAGATGACGTCAAAAAACGAATCATAGAATATTTGGCAGTACTTAAACTGCGCAATGATATGAAGTCCCCAATATTATGTTTGTATGGACCTCCAGGTGTTGGTAAAACCTCACTCGGAAAATCTATTGCAGAAGCTTTAGGTAGGGAATATGTGAGAATTTCTCTCGGTGGTTTGCGTGACGAAGCTGAAATACGTGGTCACAGAAAAACGTACATTGGTGCCATGCCAGGTCGCATTATTCAAAGTTTGAAAAAGGCAGGAACTTCCAATCCCGTATTTGTATTAGATGAAATTGATAAATTATCTTCTGGTCATCAAGGTGACCCATCTTCTGCCATGTTAGAGGTTTTAGACCCAGAACAGAACAATGAGTTTTATGATAACTTTCTAGAAATGGGTTACGACCTTTCAAAGGTAATGTTTATCGCAACGTCTAATAGTCTCAATACGATTCAGCCTGCATTAAGAGACCGTATGGAGATTATTAACGTTACAGGATATACCATTGAAGAAAAGGTTGAAATTGCGAAGCGCCACCTATTGCCAAAACAACTGAAAGAACATGGCTTGGATAGTAAAGCGCTTAAAATTGGAAAACCACAACTCGAGAAAATAGTTGAAGGTTACACAAGAGAATCTGGTGTAAGAGGTTTAGAAAAGCAAATCGCAAAAATGGTAAGGTATGCAGCCAAAAATATTGCGATGGAAGAAGACTATAATGTTAAAGTTACCAATGAGGATATCATCGATGTTTTGGGTGCTCCTAAACTAGAGCGCGATAAATACGAAAATAATAATGTTGCTGGAGTGGTTACAGGTTTAGCCTGGACCAGAGTAGGTGGTGATATCTTGTTTATTGAATCTATTTTATCTAAGGGCAAGGGTAACCTTACCATTACGGGTAATCTTGGTAAGGTTATGCGCGAATCGGCTACAATTGCCATGGAATACATTAAAGCTAACGCTGATAAGTTTGAAATAGACCCTGAAATATTTGACAAGTATAATGTTCACATTCATGTGCCCGAAGGTGCAACACCAAAAGATGGTCCAAGTGCTGGTGTTACGATGCTTACTTCTTTGGTTTCTTTATTTACCCAACGTAAAGTAAAAAAGAGTTTGGCTATGACTGGTGAAATTACTTTAAGAGGTAAAGTGTTGCCAGTTGGCGGCATAAAAGAAAAAATACTTGCTGCTAAACGTGCCAAAATCAAAGAGATTCTTTTATGTGAGGATAATAAAAGGGATATCGACGAAATTAAACCAGAATATCTTAAAGGGTTAACCTTTCATTATGTGAAAGATATGAGTGAAGTGTTGGATATAGCAATTACAAATCAAAAAGTAAAAAATGCTAAAAAGCTTTAAGTTAGTTGTTGCACTGAATCTTTTAATCTGTTCTTCTATTATGGCTTTTAGTCAAGAAGACGGTCAGTTAAAAGATGTTATTTTAGATGGTAAACCTGCAAAACTTAATCTAGTTACTGGCGAAATAACTTTAGTTAATACAAAAGATAAAACCGTAGATACTGGTAATGATGTCTCAGTAAAATCATCCGATACCACGGTTAGTGATTCAATTATAAACCAATTAGAACCTGTTTATCATACTGTAAAAGAAAACGAAACACTTTTAGATATAGCCAATAAATATCAAACAACTTTATCGATATTAAAGGACGCCAACCATCTAGAGACTACTTTAGTTGATGTTGGCCAAAGGCTTAAGGTTAGAAATTTTGAGAGTTTAGAAGATGAGAACGTGAATGATGCACCAACGACAATGTTAAGTCAAGCTGATAGCCATTTCCATATTGTTGAAAAAGATGATACTTTATATAGTTTATCCAAAAAATATGGACTAACAGTTGATGAATTAAAAAGTTTAAACGGCTTAACGTCCAACCTAATTAAGGTAGGACAGGAGTTGCGAATTTCAGACCTAGGCTCACCAAACAATTTATCTAATTCATCCGAATGGATAGTGTCAAAGGGTGATACATTGTATAGTATTGCCAGAAAAAACAAGCTTTCAGTTGAGGAACTCAAATTTTTAAATGGCCTCACGGATACGCTCATTTTAGTTGGACAGATTTTGAAGCTACAGTAAGAATCATATGGCCCAAAAAATAAAAAAATCATATCAGCGTTTTAAGATAGATTTGTTTATTTTGCAAAATCTATGATAAAGAGGGTTACCCAATTCTGTATTATGCTTTTAGCGTTACCGTTGTTTGCACAATTGGGTGGTGAATCTACTTATCAATTTCTTAATCTCGTATCTTCACCTCGACAAGCTGCATTAGGCGGTAAAATCATCACCAATTTTGATCATGACGTTACAGAGGCACTTTACAATCCTGCGTCTATAAATTGGCAAATGCACAATCAATTGGCCGTTAATGTCTCAAGTTTTTTAGGTGGAATTACTTATGGTACTGCAGCATATGCTTACACATGGGATAGACACGTTCAAACCTTTCATTTTGGTGTGACCTATATTAACTACGGAACATTTGATGGCTATGACGTTAATGGAAATTCTACCGGAACATTTAGTGGAAATGAAGCTGCTATTTCGGCAGGCTATAATTATAACATTCCATTTACCGATTTTTATGTAGGCGCCAATGTTAAGGTGATCACCTCTTTGTTAGAGCAGTACAATTCGGTTGGTGGAGCTGTAGACTTGGGCATCATGTATATTAATGAAAAGTTGGATTTTCATGCAGCATTAACCGTAAGAAATTTAGGTACTCAGTTTACAACTTATGCAGGCCAAAACGAACCATTACCTTTTGAAGTCAATTTTGGGATGTCGCAGACCTTAGAAAATGTTCCTATTAGATGGCACTTAACTTTGGAAAATCTTCAAGAGTGGCCAATAGGTGTGTCAAATCCTGCTAGAGCTACAACAGATTTAGATGGAAATCAAACACAAGAAAAGGTTGGCTTTTTTAATAATGCATTACGTCATTTAATTTTAGGTGCCGAACTTTGGCCTGAACGAGGATTTAATCTTAGATTAGGCTACAATTTTAGACGTGCAGAAGAATTAAGAATAGTAGACCAAAGGAATTTTTCAGGGTTATCAGTTGGTGTTGGTATAAGACTTAACTCAATGCGCTTTAGTTATACACATGCCAGATACACAAGTGCATCTAATACGAGTTTTTTCGGACTTCAAATTGATTTAGATGGTAGAAGACGATAAGAACATTACTATGAAAAAAATTGTAATAGCCATAGATGGATTTTCATCAACCGGAAAAAGTACGATTGCCAAGCAATTGGCAAAGAAGCTTAATTACATCTATGTAGATACGGGTGCGATGTATAGAGCGGTAACTTATTATGCCTTACAGCATCATTTAATTGGTGACGATTTTTTTCTTTCAGATGAGCTTATAGAAAGTCTCAGTGAAATAAAGATAACCTTTAAGTTTAATGAGTCACTTGGTTTCTCTGAAGTATACTTGAATGGAAAAAATATTGAAAAGGCTATTAGAACTTTAGAAGTTTCAAGATATGTTAGTCCGGTAGCAACCATTTCTGAAGTCCGTAAAAAATTGGTGGAGCAACAACAATTAATGGGTAAGGACAAAGGTATTGTGATGGATGGTAGAGATATTGGCACTGTGGTTTTTCCTAATGCCGAACTAAAAATATTTATGACCGCTTCTGCCGAAACCAGAGCTCAACGACGTTATAAAGAACTAATTGAGCGAGGTCATGATTTGAGTTACGAAGAAGTATTGGAAAATGTAACCACAAGAGACCGCATTGATTCTACAAGAGAAGATTCCCCTTTAGTTAAAGCTGAAGATGCTATAGAAATTGATAATTCGGATTTAACTATTGAAGAGCAGGTGGAGACATTATTAAAACTAGTAAAATCTAAAATATAAAAAAGCGACCATTAGGTCGCTTTCTTTTTATATTATCCAAGTTTTTAAAGGTTAGGAATGACTAATTCCTGATCTGGATAAATCAAATCAGGATTCTTTAATTTGTCGGTATTCGCCTGAAAAATCTTTTGATATTTAGACGCGTCACCATAATAATGTTTGGCAATTTTCCCTAAAGTTTCACCAGACTTTACGGTGTGTCTTGCGTAAACAGATTCATCCGCAACTTTGATGTCTGCCATAATATCAGAAGGGTTTTCACCTCCAATTTCCTTTATTTTATCCCAAAGTAAATTTTTCTCGTACTGCGTCGCTGCAGTTCCCCAAACTTTTAACTTATCGTTATCGACTTCAACTTTACCATCTTTAATGTTTAGTTGTTCACCTAAATCTAGTACGTCTTGGTATTTAGCTTTAACCATGATTTTTAAGTTTTTTTAAGTATTAATAGTTATATAAATATACCAATTTAAATGCTAAAAATCAGATTTTTTGGGTATCAATTTTGAACTCAATCATAAGACAAAAGAAACAACATTTAGTCACAAATTATTTTCCTTTAGTTTCTATAATCTATTAAATTCTTAATTCCATGATTTATATTAAGAATTGTTTGTTAATTGATTGGAAATGATTAATTTTGCGCTCCTTTTTAGCGGACTTTAGAAAGTAAAAAGGGAAGATAAGATAAATTTTAATTAACTTCTGTAGCATTTTCCGCATCACTTTCAAAATGAAACAGAATACAAATTTTTAATCAGCAATGGCTGAAAACAAAACAAATAACGCTGAGGTTGAAGCAACTGAAGCAAAAACAGTTGAAGCTCCAGTAGTTTCTGAAGCTCAAGCAAATCCAGAAAAATTCTTAAAAGAGTTTAATTGGCACAATTATGAAGAAGGAATCGAAGAGGTAGGTGACAAAAAACTTGCAGAATTTGAAAAATTAGTATCTGAAAACTTTGTTGACACATTAGATGACGAAGTGGTAGAAGGTGAAGTGATCCACATCACCGATAGAGATGCTATTATTGACATCAATGCTAAATCTGAAGGAGCGATCTCTTTAAATGAGTTCCGCTACAATCCAGATTTAAAAGTTGGTGATAAAGTAGAAGTATTAATTGATGTTCGTGAAGACGCAACAGGTCAGCTAGTTTTATCTCACAGAAAAGCTCGTGTTATCAAGGCATGGGATAGAGTTAATAAGGCTCATGAAACTGGTGAAATCGTAAATGGTTTTGTTAAGTGCAGAACTAAAGGTGGTATGATTGTGGATGTTTTCGGAATCGAGGCATTCTTACCAGGTTCTCAAATTGATGTTAAACCAATTAGAGATTATGACCAATATGTAAATAAAACTATGGAATTCAAGGTTGTTAAGATCAACCACGAATTTAAAAACATAGTTGTTTCTCATAAAGCGCTTATCGAAGCTGATATTGAGGAACAAAAGAAAGAAATCATTGGCCAATTAGAAAAAGGACAAGTATTAGAAGGTATTGTTAAAAACATTACGTCTTATGGTGTGTTCATTGATTTAGGAGGTGTAGATGGTTTAATTCACATTACAGATTTATCATGGTCACGTATCAACCATCCAAATGAGATTGTTGAGTTAGATCAAAAACTAAATGTTGTAATTCTTGATTTTGATGAAAATAAATCTAGAATACAATTAGGTCTTAAGCAATTATCTAAACATCCTTGGGAGGCTTTAGGTGAAGACGTTAAAGTTGGTGACAAAGTAAAAGGTAAAGTAGTTGTTATTGCAGATTACGGTGCTTTTGTTGAAGTTGCTGATGGAGTAGAGGGGTTAGTTCACGTAAGTGAAATGTCTTGGTCTACACATTTACGTTCTGCTCAAGATTTTGTTGAGGTAGGTGATGAGATTGAAGCAGTTATCTTAACTCTAGATAGAGAAGATCGTAAAATGTCGCTTGGTATTAAGCAATTAACACCAGACCCATGGACAGACATTACATCTAAATACCCTGTTGGATCAAAGCATACAGGTATTGTGCGTAACTTCACAAACTTTGGTGTTTTTGTTGAATTAGAAGAAGGTATTGATGGTCTGATCTACATATCTGATTTATCTTGGACTAAGAAAATTAAGCACCCATCAGAATTCTGTAACGTAGGTGATAAATTAGATGTTGTAGTATTAGAACTTGATGTTGAAGGGCGTAAGTTATCTTTAGGTCATAAGCAAACTGAGGAAAATCCTTGGGATAAGTACGAAACTGAATTTGCAGTTGGTACATCTCACACTGCTGCTATTACTGAAATAGTAGACAAAGGCGCAACAATAGATTTTAACGAAGATATCGTTGCTTTTGTACCACAACGACACTTAGAGAAAGAAGATGGTTCTAAACTTAAAAAGGGTGAAGAAGCAGAATTCAAAATTATTGAGTTCAATAAAGAATTCAAAAGAGTTGTAGCGTCTCACACTGCAGTATTTAGAGAAGAAGAAGCTAAAATCGTTAAGCAAGCTGTTAAGAAAGCAGAAGCACAAGCGGCAGAAGCTAAACCAACTTTAGGTGATGCAAATGATGCTTTACAGGCACTTAAAGATAAAATGGACGGTAAGAAGAAATAAGAACCCTTCATTTTAAAATAAACGCTAAAGCCTTTCAAGAAATTGAAAGGCTTTTTTAATGATATTATATTAGTTTGAAACTCTGATAATTTATCCTAACTTTGCCTAGCAATAACGTTTGGATACTACATGAGTCAAAAAGTATTACTCAATTCTAAAGAAGTCAATATCACGCTACACAGATTGGCTTGCCAACTTATTGAAAACCACGATGACTTCTCAGAAACTGTTTTAATAGGTATACAACCAAGAGGAAAGTTTTTGGCCGATCGTTTGGCACACATTCTTAAAGAGGACTATAAAATCAAAGACATTAAAATTGGTCACTTGGATATAACCTTTTTTAGGGACGATTTTAGACGAGGGGATAAGCCTTTAGAGGCGAATACTACTGAGATTGACTTTATTGTAGAAGACAAAAATGTCGTGTTTATAGACGACGTCCTATATACTGGTCGAAGCATTCGTTCTGCACTTACGGCTATACAGTCATTTGGAAGACCTAATAATATAGAATTGCTAACATTAATAGATAGAAGATTTAGTAGACACTTACCAATTCAACCTAATTATAAGGGAAGACAAGTGGACGCTATAGATAATCAAAAAGTAAAGGTAAATTGGGTTGAAAATGGTGGAGAAGATGTGGTGTATTTAATTGATAAATAGAAAATTAACTAAGAATGAGTGAACTAAGTGTTAAACACTTATTGGGAATAAAATATCTTACTAAAAAAGATATAGAACTGATTTTTGAAACGGCAGATCAGTTTAAAGAGGTTATTAATAGACCCATTAAAAAAGTTCCTTCACTTAGAGACATCACTATCGCCAATTTATTCTTTGAAAACTCTACACGAACTAAATTATCCTTTGAACTCGCCGAAAAGCGTCTTTCAGCTGATGTTATAAATTTTTCCGCTTCACAATCTTCTGTAAAAAAAGGTGAAACATTAATTGATACAGTTAACAATATCCTATCCATGAAGGTAGATATGGTGGTGATGCGTCACCCAAACCCAGGAGCTGGCATATTTTTATCTCATCATGTTAAGGCTAGTATTATTAATGCAGGTGATGGAGCTCATGAGCATCCTACACAGGCTTTATTGGATTCCTATTCTATAAGAGAGAGATTAGGAAGTGTAAAAGGAAAAAATGTGGTTATTGTTGGCGATATTTTACATAGTAGAGTAGCATTATCTAATATTTATGCGCTGCAACTTCAAGGTGCAAATGTTATGGTTTGTGGCCCAAAGACCTTGTTACCAAAGTACATCAAAGATTTAGGTGTGAAAGTAGAAACAAACTTGAGAAAAGCTTTGGAATGGTGTGATGTTGCAAATATGCTTCGAGTTCAGAATGAGCGAATGGATATTAGTTATTTTCCAACAACTAGAGAGTATACTCAACAATTCGGTGTCAATAAAGAGCTTTTGGATAGCCTAAAAAAGGATATTATAATAATGCATCCAGGACCAATAAACAGAGGTGTAGAAATTACAAGTGATGTTGCGGACTCAAAGCAAGCTATAATTTTGGATCAGGTGGAAAATGGCGTAGCTGTTAGAATGGCTGTAATATATTTATTGGCATCTAAAATAAAACAGTAAGTTATGATTATAGATCGAGACGGTAATATTACGATTATTACACAAGAAAAGGCTTCTGTAAAAACTTTAGTAAATAATATTGAGCAAGCTTATGACAAGTATAAAAATTATCATTTGATAGTTAATTTATCGAGTATTGATAAAATTAAATTAGAAGATATTATAGAATTTCTAAGACTGAGCAACACACATAGATCAGACAAAAAATCGTTCGTTGTTGTTACCGAAAATGCTGATTTAGATCAAATGCCAGATGAAATTGTAGTAGTACCTTCTATACAAGAAGCTTATGATATTATAGAGATGGAGGATATTGAACGTGATCTAGGTTTCTAATATCATGAATCTCACTATTCTTGGCTGTCATAGCGCTACACCACGTACCAATACCAATCCTACTTCTCAAGTATTGGAGATTAAAAATCATATGTTTTTAATAGATTGTGGCGAAGGGACACAAGTAGAACTTCGAAGAAACAAAATAAAGTTTGCCAGAATTAAACATATCTTTGTTTCACACCTTCATGGCGACCATTATTTTGGTTTGATAGGTTTGGTTAGTACGTTTCGGTTGTTAACCAGAGAAACAGAACTTCATATTTATGGTCCAAAGGGTATTAAAGAAGTTATAATATTACAATTAAAACTATCTGATTCATGGACCAATTTTCCATTGATTTTCCATGAATTAACCTCAAATAAGTCTGAATTGATTTTTGAGGATGATAAAGTCGAAGTCTACACAATTCCGCTTAAACACCGTGTTTATACAAACGGCTTTCTATTTAAAGAAAAAGACAACGAACGTAAATTAGATATTAATGCGGTATTAAATGCTAATGTAAATAAAGCCTATTACAGAAAATTAAAACAAGGGGCTGATGTGGTAAATGATCATGGTGTGTTAATAAAAAATGAATTGGTGACAAAAGACCCAGTACCACCAAAAAGTTATGCATATTGCAGTGATACGGTATATAACGAGGATATTATTCCTATCATAAAAGAGGCAACGGTATTATATCACGAGTCCACATTTTTAGATAAAAATAAAAATCTTTGTGAGCGTACGAAGCATAGCACTGCAAGACAAGCTGGTATCATTGCAAAAAAAGCAAATGTAGAAGCACTAATTCTCGGCCATTTTTCTACGCGCTACGATGGCTATGACGGGTTTATATCCGAAGCAAAAGAGGAATTTGATAACGTTTTGTTAGCCCAAGACGGAAAGTCATTTGAGTTTTAATTAAACTCTTTTAATTGCTGCACCCAATTTATAGCTTCACCCAAACTGTGTGCTCTTTTCAAAGGTATTGAGGCCATCTGTTTTTCAATATTGGCATTCATAAAAGAAGAATCTCTGTAGCTAACAATTGACGCTCCAATTAAAATACTATCATCCTTATCAAAATAAGACCAAAGGACTGGATCTATGGAATAAGAATTAACCCGATTAGCAATGTAAGCCAAGGTTTTATGATTGCCATAATGGTTTCTTAATGAGTCTAAAACCGTATTTAATTTATCCCAATTAAAGTGTTCCTCTTCGTTAACTTCCATAATGAAGAAATCATCAGTTAAATACAGGAATCCAAAGTTTAAATCGATTTTTGTATAGTTTAAATGTTTTGAGAAATCAGAATCTTCAAAATGCATGTTAGGGCTATTATTAAATTAAGGGTACCCAAAACTACACTTTTTTTGATATAAACAAAATATTGATATAACTTCGCAAGACCATGGAAAAAGACTTAAGTAACTATAGAAAATCTTACGAAAAAGGTGAACTTCTTTTAGAGAATGTATCAGATAATCCTATTGAATTGTTCAGAGATTGGTTTATGGAGGTGGAGAATCATTTTGATATAGATGAAACTAATGCTATGACAATATCTACCTTAGGATTGGATGGTTTTCCTAAGAGTAGGGTAGTACTCTTAAAAAAATACACCTTTGAAGGTTTTATATTCTATACCAACTACAATAGTGAAAAAGGAAAGGCAATAGAAGCCAACCCAAATGTTTGTTTGTCTTTTTTTTGGCACGCTGCAGAAAGACAAGTCATTATCAAAGGAAAAGCAGAAAAAATTTCTGAAAATTTGAGTGATGGTTATTTTGAGTCTCGCCCTAGAGGTAGTCAACTGGGAGCTTTAGTTTCTGATCAGAGCGAAGTTATTGCTGACAGAAAAGTACTTGAGGATAAGCTAAAGGCATTAGAGCTTCAATACGAAGGTAAGGATATAGACCGTCCAAAATATTGGGGTGGTTATATTGTAAGACCTGTAGAAATGGAATTTTGGCAGGGAAGACCTAACCGATTGCACGATAGGATCCGCTACCAATTGCAAGAGGATTATAATTGGAAGATAGAACGTCTCTCTCCTTGATTATTATCCGATAAAGTGTAATAATCATCGTTTAAAACACTAAAATTTTAGTTTCAACGTGCATTTCATCGATGTTTTACATAAAAAATCGACAAAAGACGTGTTTTTAATCGATTTTAACATTTCTTTAACAAATAGACATAAGTAGGCTGTTAAATTAGTAATCCCAAACCTAAATTTAACCTACTTATGAAAGCTAAAAAGCTAATGCCTTTATTGGCTATCGTTGCCCTCTTAGGCTTTACATCTTGTTCTACAGATAGCGCTGCTGAGGATAAAATAAATTCTATAGAAGTTCCTTTAGCACCAGAAGCCAAGTTAATAGAAATCGAAATCATGGAGCTCATCAATGCCCATAGAATAAATGAAGGTCTAGATCCATTACAGGATCATAGTACAGTGAAAGCTGTCGCATTTACGCATACAGATTATATGGTTGAAGTAAATAATGTATCACACGATAACTTCTTTCAGAGAAAACAAAGTTTACAGCTCAACGCTAATGCTAATATTGTATCAGAGAATGTTGCTTATGGATTTAGCTCTGCTGAGTCTGTAGTTAACGCCTGGTTAAACAGTCCAAGTCATAGAGAAAATATAGAAGGCGATTTTACTGATTTTGATATCTCCGCCGAAAAAAATAATGAAGGTAAATGGTACTTCACTAATATCTTCATTAAGCGTTAGACCGCAATAAAAGTTGATTAATAGCCCCTAAGAGCCATGACGTTAGTCATGGCTTTTTTTGTTGACAAATAAAAATAATATTTAAGGAGATATCTCGCTTCTCATTTTGTCGTTATCATTTCGAATTAGGAATTGCTTAAGGTCTTTTAGGCTATTCATAGATTAAGAAATTGCACAGTATTAAAGTTCGGACAAACCACTGAAATGGTTTTAATCATTCGTTTTTAGATGAGAGTATTCGGATTTTTGTTTCTCTGGTTGAAGTATTGTCTCGGTATGATTTTTATGATGATTTAACAATGTTATAATTAGATTCCGGTCATAGTGGCATTAAAAAAAAGCAAGCCTAAAATAGCTTGCTTTTAAATATAATTTTGAGGGTAAAACTATTCGTTTACAATATAGAAGTAAGAACGTCTGTTTAATTGGTGTTCTTCTTCTGTACATTTTACACCATTAGAGCATTTGTTAAGGAGTTGAGACTCACCATATCCAATTGCACTTTCAATTCTACTAGCATCAATACCTCTAGAAATAATATAATCTCTCGTGGATTTTGCGCGTCTATCCGATAATTTCATATTATATCTATCACCACCACGACTATCGGTATGAGATTCGATTTTAATAATCATCGCAGGATGTTTTCGTAAGACATCTATAATGTTTTCTAACTCGTATTGTGCATCGGTTCTTATATTCCATTTATCAAAGTCAAAGAATATTGGGTTAATGACAATTTGATTATCAACTATCAACGGTTCTAAATTTAAATCAACCCTATGAACGGTTTCATTTTCTGTAGTTGTAGTAATGTTTTTCTGATCATCTTTATAATCTGGCTTACTGCCAACTACCGTATAGGTTTTGTTACAATCTACTGTGAATGTATATTCACCACCATCTTTAGAAAAGTATTCATCTATTACTTTTCCAGTTTCATCAATTAAACGTACCGTAACGCCAGAAAGAATGATATTTGTTTTGCTATCTCTAGCAATTCCAGAAATGATCTCTTTACACTCCTTAGCGTTGAAGCTATAGATGTCATCACTACCTTTACCATTAGGTCGGTTAGAAGAAAAGTAACCACGTTCAGTGTCAGAATTTATAAAAAACGCGAAGTCATCATATCCACTATTGTATGGGGAGCCCATATTTTCTGGCTCATTTCGAATGCCTTTTAAAATATCGGATTTAAAAATATCGAGAAGCCCTAAGTTTAAATGGCCATCCGAAGAAAAGTAGAGTGTATTATCTTTGGCTACAAAAGGAAACATTTCTCGCCCTTCTGTATTTACTTTTTCACCTAAATTTTCAGGTATACCGTAGGTGCCATCATCGTTAATGGTGACGGAATAAATATCAGATTGGCCTAGTCCACCTTCGCGATCAGACACAAAATATAACGTCTTATTATCTGGGCTTAATGCTGGATGACCAGTAGAAAATACGTCATCATTAAACGGTAGTTCCACAACATTAGTCCATTGGTCATTGGCTAGTGTAGCTTTGTAAAGTTTTAAATGTGTTGTTCCTTTTTTGTCATACTTTAACCGATTACGCTTATTAACGTTATCCCTTGTAAAATACATGGTTTTACCATCGTTAGTAATGGCTATTGATGCTTCATGATATTCAGTATTAATATCTTCAGAAAGTTGGGTTACTGAACCATAGTTTACGACTCCATTATCTTCCGAGAGTATAACTTCGTATAAATCTAAAAATGGTTCTTTGTTCCAGCTGTACACTTTTTCATCATCACCTCTAGCAGAGGCAAAGTAGAGCTTGTCCTCAAATAAATAAGATCCAAAATCAGAATTTTCAGAATTTAAAGACAGGTTTTCAACTTTTACTATAACTTCATTTTTTGAAGTCAATTTAGCATACAGATCAACTTCATCGGGATTGTAGCCTTTAAGCCTACTGTCTCCCTGTTGAGCCGCACTCAGCTCTTTAAACCATTTGTCTGCTTCATCGTAATTGCCAATACTTCTTAGCGACTGAATGTATTTATATAGATACTCAGCCTCTATTTTTTTATGTTCCTTTAAGGCCTCTCCATACCAATAAGCAGCTTTTTCCGAGTTTGAGTTGTTGTAGTAGGCATCACCAAGACGCGTAAGGACATGAGCGCTATTATCTCCGTTTTCTACAGCTTTTTCATAAAGTTCAATAGCTTTAATGTAGCCATAATTTTTGAAGAATTTATCAGCTAACTTCGTTTGCGCATACGATAACGAACAGCTAAGTATAAGAGTTATAACTAATAGTCTTGTTTTCATAATGCGTTTCTTTTAGAAGTATCTTGGAGATTTTATACGTTTACTTTTAAATACTTCGAACATCAATAATACTTCGTGTGTGCCACTTGTGTAAGGTCTTATGTCTGATATTGGGTATTCATAAGCATATCCAATTCGCAATTGTTTTGATACCTGAAAATCAGCAATACCACCAATTGCAGCTGCATTTTCATTTATTCTGTAACCTCCACCAATCCAAAATGTTTCATTGAATAAGAAGTTGGCAGAAATATCAAATGATAATGGTGCTCCATTTGTAGCCTTAAGTAATACAGAAGGTTTTAACTTAGTAGTTTCGCTCAAATCGAATACATAACCACCGGTAACATAATAGCTAATGCGTTCCAAAGCAATATAATCTAATTGGCCTTGACGACCATTATTATAATCTGTATTTAAAATTCTAGGTGCTGAAAGGCCAACATACCATCGTTGCGAATGCCAGTATAAGCCAGCTCCAACATTTGGACTCCAACGATTTGAAACATCATTAAAGAATGGGTCATTAACTACTGAAGGATCATTCAATAATTCTTCATCTAGGTTGTAATGTGTAAAACCACCTTTTATACCAAAAGCTAGCTCAGAATTTACACCAGTTCTAATGGTATATGAAAAGTCTGCATAGATGTATGAAAAATTTTCATAACCCAATTTATCATTTATGAATGATAAACCTAAACCAATCTTTTCATTCCTTAACGGAGTATGAACAGATAATGTTTGTGTTTCAGGTCCACCTTCTAATCCAACCCATTGGCTTCTATGCAAACCAACAGCACTAAATGTTTCCCTACTACCTGCATAAGCTGGGTTAATAGAAATGGTGTTAAACATGTATTGCGTAAATTGAGGTAACTGCTGTGCAAAGGTAGAAGACGTACCTAATATTATAATTGCAATACTTAATGATTTAGATAACTTCATCTCGGTTAAGTTTATTTATCAGTTGCTACGTAGATTGGACCAGCAAATGGTTCCAACCCACTATTTCTTAAATTAATAACATAGTAGTAGGTTCCGGTTGGGACTTTTCCAGAGCTTCCTACAGACGAGCCATGAGCGTCGCCATTCCAATCGTTTTGGTAATTATTATTCTTATATATTTCAGCACCCCATCGATTGAAGATTTGTAACTCAATAACAAATCCACAATCTTCGATTCCTGTAATTGTAAAGAATTCATTGTAATTGTCACCATTTGCGGTAACAGTTTTGGATATTACCACATTATCCTTACCACAGGCTAATACAACACAATCATCATCAATAGTCACATTTACTTCAACTGTTGTAGGGCAAGGTCCTTCAGTTATAGTATACATAAAAGTATATATACCAACATCTACAGAGGATGGATCGAATAAACTCCCATCAATAGTTGCATTTCCAGAAACTACACTCCATGTGCCATTCATATCAAAATCACCAGATAATAAATCGAACAGATCAAATTCAGCATCAAGTACACATCGACTTGCATCAAATGCATTAATGATATTACTAATTTCAACGTTAACATTCTGAGTGAATGTAGCAACATTACCACAATCATCTGTCACAGTCCAGGTTCTTATGATTGTATAATCTTCAAAGTCATTTGCTTGAGTTGTATCTTCACTAAAGGAAACCTCTATGTCATTAGAACATGCATCCTCAAAGACTAAATTAGGGACTTGAGGAATATCATCACATGAAGCTGTCACATTTTCATCAAGAGGAGTCACTAAGGTCGGAGCCGTTGTGTCTTGTACTGTTATGATTTGAATGTGAATAGTATCATTACCACAGGCATCAATTGCAGTCCAAGTACGTTCTATTATGTAATCGCCGACACATGCTCCATTAGTAATTTCTTCTTCAAAAGTTACCGTAGCCGTACCACAGTTATCAGAAGCCGTTAAGGTCTCAGCAGTAGGTACCGCATCGCACTCAACAGTTACATCAGCAGGAAGTGCTTCGTTAAATGTTGGAGCCACAGTATCCTGAACGGTAATGGTCTGTGTATGCACGGTCTCGTTACCACAG